>JAHABX010000056.1 GCA_018376135.1 Clostridiales bacterium
CCTGGCTTTGGTGAGTGTTTCCAGGCGGTTGAGCCTGTCGTAGGTTTTGGAAACACAGGAACCATTGGCATAGGTTTTCTTGAGTTCCAATCCCGTGGCTGCATCGTAGAGCCACCTGGTGGTGTCTCCGTCGGTGCGGCTGGAAGGATCGGTAGTAATATCGCCTTCATCCGTCCTGAAGGTGGTTAACGATGTCAAGCGTCCTGCTTCATCGTAAGCGAAGCAGGAGGGCTGTATGGCAGTGCCATATTCAGCAATCTTTCTGCCGCGGATGTCATAGGAATAGCGGGCAGTGTCTCCCAGAGCATTGGTAATACTGGCTGGCGCATCACAGCAAGGAGTGTAGGTAATAATGGTCATGTTGCCAGCTGTATCTGTTGTCTGAACAGCACGCCCAGCTAAGTCGGATTCTATTGTCATGATATTGCCCCTGGCATCGGTTTGCTTCAGCATCATTCCTGTGGAGGTATAGGAGCGTTCCTGTGAAGAGTGGATTCCTGCATAATTGGTTTGTCTTATGGTAAACCCATCGACTACCAAAGATTTAGCTATTATATCGGAAGTGGGAATGCGGCTGAATTGGGTGCGTTTGGTAGGGGCGGTGTATTCTGTCCATTGGATGCTCTGTTGTCCGTAGATATCAGTAGTAATTTTTTTACTTTCCAAAGTGGAATTCAGTTGAGAAACTATTTTTTCTATTATCTGAGTCAGGGGAAATCCTTGGGCATTGTAAGTGATAGTAGTTTGCACTTCGTAAACACCGTCTTCCCGTATCTGGTAGCACAAGGAGCTTCCTGATATCCTGTTTTTAGTGGGATCATGCGGATGCAATTCATCCAGAAGAATGGTCTGCCTTACGACATTGCCGAGTTCATTGTAGACAGTCATTGTAGGTGCCATATCTTCTGATTGAGATCGGACAAGCTGTCCCTTGTCGTTGTAGGTATTTCGGGTGACAATGAAACCTTCCAAAGTATTGGGCTGTTCCTGTCGGATAGTTTGACCGAATCCATTTTGAAGAGTTCGGGAAAGAACGACTCCCCGGGACAGGGTGGTGGTGAGGATGCCTTCCTGTGTCAACTCAAGCTGGGTTTCCATTTCCCGCTGGCCGGTTCCGGCCTGAAGGAGAATGGAGCCGTCATAATAAGTTTGAGTAATTAAAGTAGCCCCTGAAGGATTGGTAATGGTGGTGGTGAGTTGATTGTCACTGTATTGGGTCCTGGTCACACGTCCGAGGATATCGGTTGTGGAAATAACCCTTCCCAAATCGTCGTACTCCGTGCTTTCAACCGTCGTCAGGGCACCGACATCCTTT
>JAHABX010000057.1 GCA_018376135.1 Clostridiales bacterium
ACTGAAATGCCAATGAGTCAGGAGCCCTTCTTCATCATTGCCTTCGGTTATGTGAAAAAAGCAGCTGCGATGGCTAATAAGGAGTTAGGTACAATTCCTGCTGATGTTGCGGATGCTTTAATCTGGGCTTGCGACCAATTAATTGATGGTAAGTACCGGGAACAGTTTGTGACCGACTGGCTTCAGGGGGGAGCCGGAACGTCAACCAATATGAACTGCAATGAAGTGATTTGTAATCTTGCTGCAGAAAAACTTGGTAGCGTTAAAGGGGATTACAAACGCGTTTCGCCAAACGACCATGCTAATTTTGGTCAGTCCACCAATGATACATATCCGACAGCATTACATCTGGCATTGCTGCTGCGAAGCAATGTATTGCTTGAAGCTGTTGAACACCTCGTAGGAGCATTCTACAAAAAGGCTGACGAGTTCAGCACAGTGCTCAAGATGGGACGTACTCACCTGCAGGATGCAGTGCCAATGACTCTCGGCCAGGAGTTCCATGGCTGGGGTTTTACAATTAATGATGAAATTCGGGTCATCCGTAATGCACAGGAACACCTGCGGGTTGTAAACCTTGGTGCTACTGCGATTGGTACCTGTGTTACCGCTCACCCGGATTATCCCGCTTTAGCCGTGAAATATCTGGCCCAGATCACAGGCATTAATTTCAGGAACAGTGAAGATCTCATCGCTGCCACAAGCGACTGTGGTGCATATGTTGCACTCAGTTCGGCCATGAAGAGCCTCTCTGTGAAGCTTACCAAGGTTTGTAATGACATTCGACTGCTTGCTTCAGGCCCCCGTTGCGGCCTGGCTGAAATTAACCTGCCTCAATTGCAACCGGGTTCTTCCATTATGCCTGGTAAGGTTAACCCCGTTATCCCGGAAGTAACAAACCAGTCTTGCTTCCTGGTTCAGGGGCTGGACACCACAGTGATGCTGGCGGCATCTGCTGGTCAGCTTGAGCTTAACGTTATGGAGCCGGTCATCACCTTTGCGCTGTTCACCTCACTCAAGGTGATGACGAATGCCTGTAACACACTCCGAACTAAATGCATTGATGGCATTACAGCTAATTCCGATCGAACTGCAGAGATGGTAATGCATTCCTGCGGTATTGTGACTCTCCTGAAGCCACATCTGGGATATAAGGTGTGTTCTGAAATGGCGCACGAAGCATACCATACAGGCAAATCCCTCCATCAGATAGTGGTTGTCGAACGTAAGCTACTCACACAGGAAGAATGGGAGAAGACATTCAATCTGGATAATCTGATTGCTCCGAAGTTCGAACAATAA
>JAHABX010000020.1 GCA_018376135.1 Clostridiales bacterium
AGCGGAAAAATTTCGCTCATGTCAGAGCGCCATATGGCATCTCACGTCTCCCGTTTACCGGCAGACAGGTCTGCGTAACCGGTTTCCGTGAAATGCCGCATGGCTGAACTGTTTTGTTGAAAATATACAGAAATTTACTTGATAAAAATCCCCCTATGGGGTATAATACAAACAAAAGTGTCAAAAAATTAACACACCAGAGAGATTGGTGTGGGTTTTTGTCGTTAAAAAAAGGAGGAAAAACGGGATGCACATAACGAATGAAGAGCATAGTCATTGCGGTTGTGGCTGCGGTGGTCATGAGCATAGCCATGAGCATGAACACACCCATACTCATACCCATGAGCACAGCCACGATCATGGACATGACCATGATCATGAGCATTGCGGATGTGGACATGATCATGCACATGAACATGGTGACCATGATCACGCACACGAGCATTGTGACTGTGGGCATGACCACGTCCATCAGGATGAGGATACAGCAGTTCTGGCATACATGCTGGATCATAATAAGCATCATGCACAGGAGCTTGTGGCAATCGCAAAGCATCTGAGAGAACAGGGCAAGGAAGACGCTGCTGCTCAGATCGAGAAGGGCGTTGAAGATTTTGAAAAAGGCAACATGAGATTGTCAATCGCACTTTCTCTCGTACAGTAGGAGGGAATGAATTATGTGTCTTGCAACTGTATATGGTAAGAAGCAGGAGAGTGAAAGCATCCTGATCCGAAATGCAAGCCGGATCGATGTGGAGGGCACGACGATCCGTATCAAAGACATCATGGGCAGTGAGGTAGTCGTGGAGGGTTCTATTTCCATGGTTGACCTGGCAAATGCAGTGGTTAAGATCAACTGCGCAGAGTAGAGAAAGGTATTAAGCCGGGGACGGAATACCTTTTGACCCCGGTTTCATATTTCTATAAAAGGGGGTAGATAACTATGAAACTGTCATGACCATGAAAGAGAAAACACCCTTTTCCTTTACAGTTTTTCTATTGAAGACAGATAAAGGTATGGCTCTTTCATTGGCAATACTGCTGAAGCTGATTCCGGATCAGGCAGCAGGATTTGAAAGGCTGGTACAGAGCATATGGTCGGACAGACGAGTATGGTACACTCTTACAGCCTGATATTTAAAAAGAAATTTAGAAATTAGGAGATGACAATATGCCGCAGACAATTGCAGTGGCAGGCAAGGGCGGTGTGGGCAAGACTACACTGACCGGCATGCTGATTCAGTATTTAGCAGAGAAGAAGAAAGGACCGATACTGGCTGTTGACGCAGATGCCAATTCCAATCTGAATGAAGTGCTCGGAGTGGAAGTGGAGATGACGCTGGGTGATATCCGTGAGGAGATCGCAAAGGCAGAGCTGTCTGAAAAGAGCCCGATCCCGGTTGGCATGTCCAAACAGGATTATGCGGAATTCAAGTTCGACTCTGCATTAGTGGAGGAGGATGACTATGATCTTCTGGTCATGGGACATACTCAGGGCAAAGGCTGCTACTGTTTCGTCAATGGTTTATTGACAGCTCAGGTTGCCAGACATTCACAGCATTATCAGTACGTTGTGGTTGACAACGAGGCTGGTATGGAGCATATCAGCAGAGGTGTTCTGCCGAATGTGGATGCTGTAATCCTGGTGAGCGACTGTTCCCGCAGAGGAATTCAGGCAGTAGGACGTATTGCCAGACTGATTCCGGAATGCGGGCTGAAGCCAAAGCATGTCGGACTGATCGTGAATCGCGCTCCGCAGGGAGCCCTGAATGAAGGAGTTCAGGAAGAGATTCAGAAGCAGGGACTGACGCTTCTTGGGGTAGTACCCCAGGATGAAGGGGTATATGAGTTTGACAGTGCAGGAACTCCGACTACAGAGCTTCCGGCGGATAATCCTGTCAGACAGGCATTATACAAGATTATGGACAGCCTGGAGTTATAACTTCGGGACTGCTTAAAAGGAGATTTATATGGGAGACTTTAAATTAACAACAGTTGAAGAATTTGAAGCCGCTACCGAGCGACTTCTGGAAACTGGCGCTAAAGTTGGTGCAGATGCATGGCAGCTTCGCGTAAAGAATCAGACACCACATTGTAAATTCGGTGAGCAGGGTATCTGCTGCCGTATCTGTTCCATGGGACCGTGCCGTATCACTCCGAAGGCTCCGAGAGGAATCTGTGGATGTGACGCACATGGTATCGTAGGACGTAACTACCTGAAATTTACTGCAGGCGGTGCTGCAACTCACTCTGACCATGGTCGTGAGATCTGCCACACCCTGCACGCAGCAGCTCCGGACGGAGCATATAAAGTAAAAGATCCGGAGAAACTGATCCGTATCGCAAAAGAGTGGGGCGTAGAGACCGAAGGAAAGGATATCTACGATCTGGCTCATGAAATATCTGAGATGGCTCTTATGGAGTATGGTAAGCCATTCGGTTATCAGCGCTGGACCAAGCGTGCTCCGCAGCATACCCAGGATCTGTGGATGAATGCAGAGATTATGCCTCGTGCAATTGACCGTGAGGTTGCTACTTCCTTACATATGACCCATATGGGATGTTCCTCCAAGCCGGAAGCACTGGTTCGTCAGTCCTTACGCGCAGGTCTCTGCGACGGATGGGGCGGCTCCATGTGCGGTACTGAGTTCTCCGACGTCCTGTTCGGAACTCCGAAGCCACTGGATACCGAGGCTAACCTTGGCGTTATGAACGCTGAGAACGTTAACATCGTAGTTCACGGACATGACCCGTCACTGTCTGAGATGGTGTGTGAATATGCAGATGATCCGGAGATGATCGCATACGCAAAATCCGTTGGAGCAAAGGGTATCACCGTATCCGGTGTATGCTGTACTTCCAATGAGGTTGCAATGCGCCGCGGTATTCCGATGGCAGGTAACTTCCTGCAGCAGGAGAACGTAGTTCTTACCGGAGCATGCGAGGCTATCGTAGTAGACGTTCAGTGTATCTTCCCGGCACTTGGACCTCTGAGCAAATGCTTCCATACCAAGTTCATCACCACTTCTCCGATCGCTCAGATGCCGGATGCAGAGTATATCCGTTTTGATGTGGGAACTGCAGCTGAGAAGGCAAAAGAGATCGTGAAGATGGCAATCGATAACTTCCAGAACCGCAGACCGGAGCTGGTATATATTCCGGATATGAAGCAGAAAGCTACCGTAGGTTATTCTGTAGAGGCAATCGTTAAGACTCTGGACGGCGTTACCAACTCTCAGGTAGACGAGCTGGGAACCACCAAGCCGCTGATCGAGTGTATTACTTCCGGTGTTATCCGCGGTGCGGTTGCAATGGTTGGATGTAACAATCCGAAGATCCGTCCTGACCAGGCACACATCGAACTGATGAAGAAGCTGATCGCTAACGATATCGTTGTTGTTGCATCCGGATGTTCCGCACAGGCAGCAGCAAAAGCAGGTCTGATGGACAAACGTGCAAAGGATCTCTGCGGTGCAGGGCTGAAGAGAGTATGTGAGCTGGCAGATATCCCGCCGGTATTACATATGGGTTCCTGTGTTGATATCAGCCGTATGATGATCCTGGTAGCCGAGCTGGCTAAGGATTCCGGACTGAACATTTCCCAGCTTCCGGTTGTAGGATGTGCTCCTGAGTGGATGTCTGAGAAGGCAGTTTCCATCGGTAACTACGTAGTATCCACCGGTATTGATACCTTCCTTGGCGTTGATCCGTATGTGAGCGGCTCCACTGAGATGGCAGAGCTTCTGACCAGCGGTGTCCGTGACTGGGTTGAGGCTGCATATACGGTAGAGACCGACATCGAGAAGCTTGTAGATGCTATGATCGACCGTATTGAAGAGAAGAGAGCTGCAATCGGCATCTAATCTGATAAAAATAAAAAGTAGATTTTAGACCGGAGGAAAAGACATTGAAGATAGCAATTACCGGAAAGGGCGGCGTGGGAAAGACAACTTTCGCCGCGACCCTGGCAAGATTATATGCAGAGGAGGGGCGTACCGTCCTTGCCGCTGATGTGGACCCGGATGCAAATCTTGGTCTGGCGCTTGGTTTTCCGGAGGATGTGCTGGATTCCATCATCCCGATCACCAAGATGAGAAAGCTCATTGAGGAGCGTACGGGAGCTACGGCAGACAATCAGTTCTATAAATTAAACCCGAAGGTGGATGATATTCCGGATACTTACAGCAGGACGTTCAACGGCGTGAAGCTTCTGCTGCTGGGCACGGTAGAGACCGGCGGCGGCGGATGTGTCTGTCCGGAGCATGTGATGCTGCGGAGGATCATCAACCATCTGGTGCTTCGGAGCAATGACGTGGTCATCATGGATATGGAAGCCGGACTGGAGCATCTGGGACGGGGAACCTGTGAGACCATGGAGCAGTTCATTGTGGTCATCGAACCGGGAGCAAGAAGCGTTCAGACTTACAAGAACGTGAAGCGGCTGGCAGAGGATCTGGGAGTGCCGAGGGTACGCGTGGTTGCCAATAAGGTACGGAACGCGGAGGATGAGGAATTTGTCCGTTCCAGGATTCCGGCAGAAGATCTGCTTGGATTCATACATTACAATACGGAAGTGATAGATGCAGACCGCAAGGGCAAGTCCCCATATGATTTCAGCGAGTCTGCAACAGAGGAGATCCGAAAGATTAAGGAGATCCTCGATCAATCGAAATAAGATTTGGAGGTATATACCGTGACATTATTTGATAGAGTATTCGGCGGTAACGACGCAGTCTATGGACTGACCGAGGCTGCCATCGACGGAGCAATCGCACAGTACGGCGCAGACAAGGCAGTAGCTTTTCCGCACACTGCTTACAGCCTTCCGTGCTACTATGCAGTAACCGGAATCAAGGTATCCAACCTTGGAGAATTAAAAGAGGCTCTCGGAGTTGTTAAGACTCTGATGACCAGAGAAAAGAGACTGAACGATGCATTCATGAGCGGTGTTGCAACTGCACTGTGCGCAGAGTTCATTGAGGTTCTGAAATATATCGATGGAGCAGCTCCTTACAGTGAGCCGTTCTACGGACATCTGGCAGATGCTACCATCCGTGAGCTGGGCGTTCCGCTGGTAACCGGAGATATCCCGGGTGTAGCAGTTATCCTTGGAAAAGCTCCGACCACAGAAGAAGCAGTAGCTCTTGTTAAGAGCTATCAGGCACAGGGTATCCTGGTAACACTGGTAGGCGATATCATCGATCAGTGTGTAGAGGCTGGTCTGAACATGGGCAATGCAGTACGTATCGTTCCTCTTGGAAAAGACGTGACCGCAGTGATCCACGTAGTATCCGTAGCACTTCGTGCAGCGCTGATCTTCGGTAACGTAACTCCTGGTGATGCAGGTTCCCTGATGAAATACACCATGGATCGTGTACCGGCATTCGTTAACGCATTTGCACCTCTGAGCGATGTAGTTGTAGCTTGCGGAGCAGGCGCTATCGCACTTGGCTTCCCGGTTGTGACCAACGAGACCGAGAATATCTTCCGCGTACCGAAGAGTCTGATCGTACAGGAAGACGTATCCAAATTCAACGCTACCTCTCTTGAGGCACGTGATATCAAGATCAAGATCACCAAGATCGACATCCCGGTATCCTTCGCATCCGCATTTGAGGGTGAAATCATCCGCAGAGGCGATATGCAGGTAGAGTTCGACGGATCCAGAAAAGACTGCTTCGAGCTGGTTTGCACAAAAGAGCTGACCGAAATTGAGGATCACAAGTTTACTCTGATCGGACCGGATTTCGATGAGATGGAAGTTGGAAGCAAGCAGCAGATCGCATACATCGTAGATGTGGCAGGAAAGAACATGCAGTCTGACTTTGAGCCGGTATTCGAGCGTAAGTTCCATACCTATGTGAACTGTATCGAAGGCGTAATGCATACCGGACAGCGTGATATGATCCGTATCCGTCTGAGCAAGAATACATATGAAGCAGGTTTCCGCGCAAAGGATCTTGCAGAAGTATTATATGCAAACATCAAAAATGAGTTTGACGCAGTTGTAGATAAATGTGCAGTGACCGTGATCACCGATCCGGATCAGTGTGCAAAGCTTCGTCCTGAGCTGGCTGTTACCGCTTACGAGCGCCGCGACGAGCGTCTGACCTCCCTGACGGATGAGTCTGTGCCGGTATACTACAGCTGTATCATGTGTCAGGCATTCTCCCCGAGCCACGTATGTGTGGTAACTCCGGAGAGACTTGGTCTGTGCGGTGCCGTATCATGGCTGGATGCAAAAGCAACCAACGAGCTGGATCCTCAGGGTCCGTGTCAGGTAATCACCAAGGAAAGAGTCATCGACGAAAACCTTGGACGTTACGAGGACGTAGATGAAGCAGTAGCGAAGTTCTCTCAGGGTGCTCTGGAGCACGTTACTCTGTACTCCATCATGGAAGATCCGATGACTTCCTGCGGATGCTTTGAGTGTATCTGCGGTATTGAGCCGTTCTCCAACGGTGTAATCATCGCGAACCGTGAGTATGCAGGCATGACTCCTCTTGGAATGACCTTTGGTGATCTTGCTTCCATGACCGGTGGTGGCGTTCAGACTCCGGGATTCATGGGACACGGCAAGCACTTCATCGCTTCCAAGAAGTTTATGAAGGCGGAAGGCGGTATCGAGCGTATCGTATGGATGCCGAAGGATTTGAAGGATCAGGTAGCAGAGAGACTGAACAAGACCGCACAGGAGCTGTACGGAATTGAGAACTTTACCGATATGATCGGTGACGAGACCATCGCAACCGATAATCCGGAGACGCTGCTTGAGTTCTTAACTGAAAAAGGACATCCGGCACTGGGATTGGATCCGTTGATGTAACAACGAGGAAGGAAATCAAGCACGACCGAAGGGAGTATTTGATTTCACCCGAGTTGTTATCGACAGAATCTTTCAGCAGCGACGCTGCGGCGGCTGCACGGGACGTGCAGTCGGGATTCTGGAGATGGTTCAGGAAGGAAATCAAGCACGACCGGGTCAGACACGACCGAAGGAAGTATTTGATTTCACCATGCCGTGACAATTCCCACTGGGGCTGCCCTGCAAGCAGGGTTCAGCCCTTTTGGGGTGCATGAAATGCTTTTCTCCGAAAAGCTTTTGTGATATAATGTAAGTAACACATTTTTAAGGAGGAATATACCAATGCCATTCAATGGAAAATCAGGAAAATTTAATGCTTCCATCAACACAGTTGAAGTTGGCTGTGGCGAGAAAGCAATCAAGATCGGTGGCGAGAATGTACTGCCATTTTATACATTTGACGCTCCGGTTGAGAATGCACCGAAGGTTGGCGTAATGATCACAGACCTTGGTCTGGAAGACGAGCCGGCAGGTGTAAAGGCATACTATGAAGGATGCACCACCATGGCAGAGATCGCTAAGAAAGCAGCAGAGATGCCGGGAGCAGATTTCGTATGTTTAAGACTGGTCGGAGCAGATCCGAACGGTCTGAATAAGTCTACCGAAGAATGCATGGAGATTGTAAAAGAGGTTGTTGACGCCATCGACACCCCGCTTGTAATCGAAGGATGCAAGAACGTAGCAAAAGATTCTGAGCTTCTGACCAAAGCATCAGAGATCGCACAGGGCAAGAATGTGATCATTCTGGCTGCAAAGGAAGAGGATTACAAGACCATCGGAGCAGCAGCAGGACTGGCTTACAATCAGAAAGTCGGCGCTGAGTCCGCAGTAGATATCAACCTTGCAAAACAGCTGAACGTGCTGATTTCCCAGCTGGGCGTAGCTCCTGCAAACATCGTTATGAACGTTGGTACTGCAGCAGCAGGCTACGGCTTTGAGTATGTAGTATCCACCATGGACCGTATCAAAGCAGCAGCTCTTTCCCAGAACGATGCACAGTTACAGATGCCGATCATCACACCGGTTGCTGAAGAGGCATGGAACGTAAAAGAGTCCATGGCTTCCGAAGAGGACATGCCTGAATGGGGTCCGATGGAGCAGCGTGGTATCGATATGGAAGTATGTACAGCAGCTTCCGTACTGGCATGTGGTTCCAACGCAGTAATCGTAAAACATCCGGTTACCGTTGCCACCATTTCCAAGATGATCAAAGAACTGATGTAATCGTGGTAAGGAGGAAAATACAATGGCATTAAAAGGCTTAGACATTTTTAAAATGACACCGAAAACAAACTGTAAAGAGTGCGGAAGCCCGACCTGTATGGCATTCTCCATGAAGGTTGCTCAGGGCGCAGTAGACATTTCCAAATGTCCGCATATGTCCGATGACGCTCTTGCAGCATTATCTGAGGCTACCGCTCCGCCAATGAAGAGTATCAAGGTTGGTACCGGCGAAGCTGAGTACACCCTTGGCGGTGAGACTGTTCTTGCAAGACATGAGAAGACTTTCGTCAGCAAACCGAGATTTGCGGTTCGTATCACTCCGGCTATGGATGCAGATGCAGTTCTTGCAGCAGTGAACAAAGTAGATTATGAGCGTATTGGTGAGAGAATGCACGCTGAGATGGTATATGTAGAGTATACCGGCGATGCAGCAGCATATGCAGAGACTGTAAAGCATGTAACCGGAATCGGCAAGACCATCGTGCTTGCATGTAAGGACGTTGAGGCAGCTAAGGCAGCTCTCGAGGTATGCAAGGCTGAGAAGCCGATCCTGAACGGCGCAGATGCTTCCAACTATGCGGAAATGGTTGAAGTTGCAAAGGCAGCAGGTGTTGTACTCGGCGTATCCGGAAAGGATATGGACGAGCTGTATGATACAACTGCAGCAATTGAAAAGCTTGGCTACAAAGAGCTTGTACTGGATACTACCGGTGCAACCATCAAGGATACCTTCGCTATGACCGTACAGGTAAGACGTGCATGTCTGGCTAAGAATCCGGACAGAACCTGCGGATATCCGTCCTTAGTGAACCTGAGCGCAATCGCACCGGCTGATGAGGCTATGCAGACTGCTCTTGCTTCCGTATTCGTACTGAAATACGGTTCCATCATCGTTATGGATACCATGAACTATGCAGAGGCACTTCCGCTGTATGGTCTGAGACAGAACGTTTACACGGACCCGCAGAAGCCAATGAAGGTAGAGCCGGGCATCTATCCTCTGAACGGCGCTGATGAGAACTCTGTAGTTCTGACCACCGTTGACTTTGCACTTACATACTTCGTTGTATCCGGTGAGCTGGAGCGCTCCGGCGTTCCGTGTAACCTGGTGATCAACGATGCAGGCGGACTTTCCGTACTGACTTCCTGGGCTGCAGGTAAGCTGTCTTCCACCTCCGTATCCAAGTTCATCATCGAGAACGTGGAGCCGAAGGTAAAATCCAGAAAGCTCATCATTCCTGGTAAGGTAGCAGTCTTAAAGGGTGATCTGGAAGCAAAACTTCCGGGCTGGGAGATTATCGTTGCTCCGAACGAAGCTGTACAGCTTGTAAAATTCTTAAAAGACCTGAAAGCAAACGGCGAGATCTAAGAAGAATTGCGGCTGTCCCGGTCAGGGGGCAGCTGCTCTAATAAATATTAAAGGAGAACACTACAATGGCAAAATTTGTAACAATTGGTGAAAGATTATCCACAACAGCTCCGGCTGTTAATAAGGCTTTTACTACCAGAGATCCGGAACCGATCATTCAGCGTGCAAAGCAGCAGCTGGATGCAGGCGCTGTTTACCTTGATGTAAACATCGGACCGGCTGAGAGCGATGGAGAAGACCTGATGAAATGGGCAGTTCAGCTCTTACAGAGCGAGTTTGACAATGTTCCGCTGGCTCTTGATACTGCGAACAAAGCAGCAATCGAGGCAGGTATCTCTGTTTATAACAGAAGCAAAGGAAAACCGATCGTAAACTCCGCAGATGCAGCGGGAAGAATCGAGTACATCGATCTTGCAGCAGCGAATGATGCTATTGTTATTGCTCTTTGCAACGGCGAAGGAATTGCAAAAGATAACGATGAGCGTATGATGTACTGCCAGACCATGCTTGAGAGAGGTATGATGCTTGGCATGGAGCCGACCGATCTGTGGTTTGATCCGCTGTTCCTTGTTATCAAGGGTATGCAGGACAAGCAGATGCAGATTCTTGAGTGCATCAAGATGATCTCTGATATGGAACTGAATTCCACCGGTGGACTTTCCAATAACTCCAATGGTATGCCGAAGCATATCCGTCCGATCATGGATTCTGCTATGGTTGCTATGGCTATGCAGTGTGGTCTTACCTCTGCGATCGTTAACCCGAACGACCTGCGTCTGATGGAGACGATCAAGTCCTGTGATATTATCAAGAACAATACCTTATACGCAGATTCTTATCTGGAAATCTAATAAGGGCCGGGCTTTTCCGGATATTGTAATCGAGCAATATGGTTAGAATCTGGAGGCACAAATAAATATTTGTGCCTCCATTTTGTTTAAGGACCTGAAGTATATCAGAAAGACATGGAGATAAGAATATGCCTAATGTAACATTTAGATATGAAGACGGCACTTCTAAGACAGTTGCCGTTGCAGTCGGAGAGAACCTGTTGGAGGTGGCAAGAAAAGCAAACGTAGCCATTGATGCACCTTGTTCAGGCAACGGTTCCTGCGGTAAGTGTAAAGTAAAATACATCAGTGGCGAACTTGACACGAAAAAGACACGGCACATTTCGGATGAGGATTATGAGGCTGGATGGCGCCTTTCCTGCGTTTGTACCGTTACCGGTGATGTGGAGGTACTGGTACCGGATATCGCTTCTGCGTATAAGAGCAGGATGAAGGTGGCAGACCTGAGCTCTCCGGAAGAGGTTGCGATTTTTGATAGAGCGAAGAAAGAAGTGGGAGATGCAGGAATTGCCTTTGAAAATGATTTTTCCGTTGTGGAACTTACCATGGAGGAGCCTACCCTGGATGATACCATGCCGGACAATGAACGGCTGATCTGGGCGATCGAGGCTGCTACGGGTGCAGAGAAGATAAAACTGACTTACCAGGTGCTGAAGAAGCTTCCGGATGCGCTGAGAGAGCATCAGTTCCATGTGAACGTGGTTCTGAAGAAATACGCGCATGGAGTCCTGGTATATGATGTTCTCCCGTCTGATGACAGCAACATATATGGACTGGCGATCGATATTGGTACGACTACCGTATCGGCAGTGATTCTGGATATGGTGACCGGAGAACTGAAAGCCAAGGCTTCCGCAGGAAACGGGCAGATTCGTTACGGAGCAGATGTGATCAACCGTATCATCGAATCCAGAAAAGACGGCGGAGCGAGAAAGCTTCAGAAGGCGATCGTGGATGAGACGCTGAATCCTATGATCCGGAATATGTGCCGTACCGTTGGAATTGACGGAAGCAGGATCTATCATATGTGTATTGCAGCCAATACGACTATGAACCATCTGCTGGTGGGAGTCAATGCGGATCCGCTTCGCATGGAGCCATATATCCCTGCATTTTTTGAAACGGATAATCTGGAAGCCTATGATCTTGGAATCGATGTGCATCCGGATGCAAAGATCATCATTGCTCCCAATATCGGAAGCTATGTGGGAGGCGATATTACAGCCGGTACCTTGATCAGTATGATCTGGAATCATCCGGAATTTAATCTGTTCATTGACCTGGGAACCAACGGAGAGATCGTATTCGGTAATTCCGATTTTATGATGAGCTGCGCCTGCTCTGCAGGTCCTGCTTTTGAAGGCGGAGATATCAGCTGCGGTATGCGTGCCACAGACGGAGCCATCGAAGCCTGCACCATTGATCCGGTGACCATGGAGCCCACCTTCCGTATTGTGGGTGAGGAAGGACAGCAGCCGGTTGGTCTTTGCGGTTCCGGTATCATCGATGTGATCGCAGAGCTGTTCCGCTGCAGGATCATCAGCCCCAAGGGCAAGTTCATCCGGGAGGGTGAGAGAGTCCGTCATGACAAATATGGAATCGGAAGCTATGTGCTTGTTTTCCAGGAGGATGCAGCGGCACATAAGGATATTGAGATTAACGAAGTAGACATTGACAACTTTATCCGTGCAAAAGGAGCGATCTTCTCTGCAATCTGCACCATGATCCGTTCTCTTGATTTTGATGTGTCCATGATCGAGAATGTATATGTTGCAGGCGGTATCGGAAGCGGCATTAATATGAGGAATGCTGTGATGATCGGTATGTTCCCGGATATCGAACTGGAGAAATTCCATTATATTGGCAACTCATCACTGACCGGAGCCTACAATATGGTACTTTCCAGAGAGGCAGAGGAAAAGGTACATGACCTTGCCCATAATATGACTTATATGGAACTGAGCACGGACCCGGGTTATATGGATGAGTTTGTTGCTGCATGCTTTATTCCGCATACAGATACGACGTTATTCCCCAGTGTGACCCAGGAGGATGTGTAAATGGAGATTGAAAACCACAAGGAAGAAGTGCCGTTTGAGCATTATCTTGAGAAATATCCGTCGCTGGATCCGCTGGAAGCGGCAGAAAGATTGAACATATTGTATGATGCATCTGCCGGGAAGTTTAGAATTCGCTTTATGGGGTTTCTGTACGAGGTGGATTATCCGGAATTTGCGATTCGTCCCCTGAAGAAAAAGGAGGGGGAAAGGGATCTGTTTGAGAGCAGCATCCCGGCACGCACCTTCATTCTCAGGTATCTTCTGGAAGGACAGTATATCAGGGGAAGCGGAAGGTTTATGACCTTCCGTGAGGTCCCCACATATGGGGAGCTTTATCTTCAGCCCTTTACAGGAAGGTGCATCAAGAGGCTTACCTATAGTTTTGGCTTTAAACTGAGAGCTTTTGCAGAGGCTATGGAGAAGATACCGAAGGCAGTGCGGATACCCATGGGGGATATGGCATATGAGTTTGAAATGATCGAGGGCTACCGGATGCGGTTTATTTTCTGGGAAGGGGATGAAGAATTCCCGCCTTCGGCGCAGATTCTGTACAGCGATAACTTCCAGTTCGGCTTTCATGCGGAAGATATGGTGGTGGCAGGAGACCTGTCCATTACGACTGTGAAGATGCTTTGTGATTAAAAAAGACATGATCGGTATCATTTTACTTTGAGGACATGATACAAATTGTAGGATGTCAAAAAAATATCAATGTACTATAATGCAGTTATGTTCAAAGGGATGGAAAACCTTTGTTAAAAATTAAACAATGCGCAGAGCGCGGATACCCAAGGGTATTGGAAAGGAGTAATTTCTTATGGGATTTAAATCTGACATTGAAATCGCACAGGAATGCGAGATGAGACCGATTACTGAGATTGCAGCGAAAGCCGGTATCGATGACAAGTATCTGGAGCAGTACGGTAAGTACAAAGCAAAAATTGACTACAATTTATTAAAAGAGTCTGATGCTCCGAACGGAAAGCTGATCCTTGTAACCGCGATCAACCCGACTCCGGCAGGAGAAGGTAAGACTACAACTTCTGTAGGTCTTGCAGACGGACTTCAGAAGATCGGCAAGAAGGTTATGGTAGCTCTTCGTGAGCCGTCCCTTGGACCGGTCTTTGGTGTAAAAGGCGGAGCAGCAGGCGGCGGACATGCACAGGTAGTTCCGATGGAGGATATCAACCTTCATTTCACCGGTGACTTCCATGCGATCGGCGCAGCAAACAACCTGCTGGCAGCAATGATCGATAACCATATTTTCCAGGGCAACGCGCTGAACATCGACCCGAGAAAGATCACCTGGAGAAGATGTGTGGATATGAATGACCGTCAGCTTCGTAATATCGTAAACGGACTTGGCGGAAAGACCAATGGTATGCCGAGAGAAGATGGCTATGACATTACCGTAGCATCCGAGATCATGGCAGTTCTGTGTCTGGCAAGTGATATCACAGACTTAAAGAAGAGACTTGCAAGCATCATCGTTGGTTATACATATGGTAAGGTCGCAGAGCAGAAGCCGGTTACCGCTGGTGATCTTCATGCAGAGGGCGCTATGGCAGCTCTTCTGAAGGATGCCCTGAAGCCAAACCTGGTTCAGACTCTGGAAGGAACTCCGGCAATCGTTCATGGCGGACCGTTCGCAAATATCGCTCATGGATGCAACTCCGTGACCGCAACCAAGATGTGTCTGAAGCTTGCAGACTACACCGTTACCGAGGCAGGATTCGGTGCAGACCTGGGAGCTGAGAAGTTCCTTGATATCAAGTGCCGTATGGCAGGACTGAAACCGAATGCAGTTGTTATCGTAGCAACCGTTCGTGCACTCAAATACAATGGCGGCGTTGCAAAGGCTGACCTGAATAACGAGAATCTGGAAGCTCTTGAGAAGGGTCTTCCGAACCTTCTGAAGCATGTAAGCAACATCACGGATGTATACAAGCTTCCATGTGTAGTTGCAATCAATGCATTCCCGACCGATACCAAGGCAGAGCTTGACCTGGTAGAGGCAAAATGTAAAGAGCTTGGCGTTAACGTTGTTCTGTCTGAGGTATGGGCAAACGGCGGCGAAGGCGGCGTGAAGCTGGCAGAAGAGATCGTTCGTCTGTGTGATCAGCCGAATGACTTCACCTTCTCCTATGAGCTGGATGGAAGCATCGAAGACAAGCTGAATGCGATCGTTCAGAAGATCTACGGCGGAAGCAAGGTAGTCCTGACTGCGAATGCACAGAAGCAGGCGAAGGAGCTGACCGCTCTCGGATATGACAAGTGCCCGATCTGTATGGCAAAGACGCAGTACAGCTTAACTGACGATCAGACCAAGCTGGGAGCACCGACCGGATTTGAAGTAACCGTTCGTAACCTGAAGATCTCTGCCGGAGCAGGCTTCATCGTTGCACTGACCGGTGAGATCATGACCATGCCGGGTCTTCCGAAGGTTCCGGCTGCAGAGAAGATCGATGTGGACGAGACCGGTAAGATTACAGGATTATTCTAATTCATAAAACAGCAATTACAGACAGCCAGCAGGGAACAGAAATTGTCCCCTGCTCGCTGTCATGTCATGGAGGTTAGTATGGGATTTACAAAAGCTACTTGTGAAGAATTTGTCGACGTACTTGCGTCGAAAGCTCCGGTTCCGGGCGGCGGCGGCGCGTCTGCGCTGGTTGGTGCAGTCGGCATGGCGCTGGGCAATATGGTAGGAAGCCTGACCGTAGGCAAGAAAAAATATGCAGATGTGGAAGCGGATATCATTGCATTAAAGGAAAAAGCGACTGCACTGCAGGCTGATTTCCTCCGTCTGGTGGAAGCGGATGCAGAAGCTTTTGAACCTCTGGCAAAGGCATACGGCATGCCGAGAGAGACCGAGGAAGAGAAGGCGGAGAAAGCACGTGTAATGGCAATTGTTCTGAAGGATGCCTGTGCAGTTCCTATGGAGATCATGGAGAAGTGCTGTGAGGCGATCGACGTGATCGAAGAGTTTGCGGCAAAGGGTTCCGCACTTGCGATCTCTGATGCAGGCGTAGGCGTGGTCTTCTGTAAGGCAGCGCTTCTGGGAGCATCCCTGAATGTATTTATCAATACCAAATCAATGGCTGACAAAGAATATGCGGCTTCTTTAAATGAAAAAGCAGATAAGATGATTGCAGACTACAGCAAAAAGGCAGATGAGATCTTTGCGGCAGTCAATGCAAGATTGAGATAGGAGACAGATATGGCAAAACAGTTATTAGGTAAAGAAGTAACGGCTGCACTGAACGAGAGAATCAAGGCAGATGTGGCGGCTCTGAATGCAAAAGGAATCAAACCGACTCTGGGTATCGTTCGTGTGGGCGAGAGACCGGATGACCTTTCTTATGAGAGAGGAGCAACCAAGCGCTGCGAGACTCTTGGGGTAGAGTATAAGAAGTATCTGCTTCCGGCAGATGTATCTCAGGAAGAGCTTCTGAAAGTCATTGATGAAGTGAATCATGATGATAACATTCACGGCGTTCTGATGTTCCGTCCGCTTCCAAAGCATATCAATCAGACTGTAGTAGAGAATGCACTGGCGGCTGAGAAGGACGTGGACTGCCAGACCGATCTGTCCCAGGCAGGAGTATACCTTGGCAAGAAGCTTGGATTCCCGCCGTGTACACCGCAGGCATGTATGGAGATTCTGGATCATTATGGAATTGACTGTACCGGTAAGAAGGCAGTTGTGATCGGACGTTCTCCGGTCGTAGGAAAACCGGCTGCCATGATGCTGATCAAGAAGAACGCTACCGTTACGATCTGCCATACCAGAACCGTTGATATGCCGTCTGTTGCAAGAGAAGCAGATATCCTGATCGTTGCTGCAGGTCGTGCAGGTGTGGTTGGTGCAGAGTATGTAGCTCCGGGTCAGACGGTCATTGATGTAGGCATCAACTGGAATGAAGAGCTCGGCAAGATCTGTGGAGACGTGGACTTCGCGGCAGTAGAGCCGATCGTTGACGCGATTACACCGGTTCCGGGCGGAGTTGGAAGTGTAACTACTTCTGTACTGGTTGGACATGTTGTAGAAGCGGCAATGAGAAAATTCGCATAAGCAGAATTATGTAAAAACATTGAAAATCCGCTGTGGGATGATTGACAGAATCATATTCCTGCAGCGGGTTTTTTGTGTGCAATGGGTAAAGGTTGACAAAAAAGGATATTTTTCGTACAATTTGTATCAGGAAATGAGCCCGTACAGCAGGGCAGAGGGAAGAGACATACGAAAGAGGTGACAGCATGAGAATCAGTATGCAGATATTGGCGGACCGGCTGCGGCAGAATTATCCGGACTGCAGTTTTGGTGAAATGTCAGTGGAGATGAATCTGAAGCGCCCGCTTTTTTATCAGAATGGAACGGATTTCAGGAAGAATAAGGTGTATATTGCAAGGGAGGCAGATGTGAACAGAAGCCTTCTGATGGGGCACGGAGATAATCTGGTACTGGTGGTAGGGATGCAGCACTGCCTGCCAAAGCAGCCTGTTGACGGAGTCTGCTTTTTCCCGGAGGAGTGTAATCCGGAAGCCCTGTTTAATGTGGTGCAGAGGATCTTTGATACCTATGATGCATGGGATGAACGAATGCAGAATCTTGCTCTTTCAGAGCGGACGCTGAAGACGCTTCTGGATGCCTCCCATCGGATCTTTCATAATCCCATCATGGTGAGCACCACAGAAGGCTTCATCATTGACTACAGCAGCCTGATGGATACCATGCCTGAGTTTCAGGATATCCTGCAGCATAATCAGGTGACGGTCTGCATGGAGGAGAAGGAGGAGGCACAGCCGGATGCCTTTGCCGCACAGCATTATCAGGATCCCGTGACACAGAAGAACAATCTGTTCGTGGATATCTATGATAAGAACCGGAATACCTACCGGGTCATTCTGGTGGAAGCAACCAGAAAGCTGAAATTTTATGATGAATATCTGCTGGTGCATCTGGCGAAATATATCCAGCAGATGCTGGAAAAATACACCGTACTTCAGTCAGATATCAGCTATACCTTAGACCGGCTGCTCTCCAATATCCTGACGGATGAAAATGTGGTGGAGGCATCTATGGCGCCTCGTTTTGAAAGCTTCCACTGGTCGGAGGAGCACAGCTATTTCTGCATGAATATCCATGTATCCACGGTGGACCGGCAGAATCTGACGGTTGTCCGTTTCATATGTAATCGGATCGAAAGTCTGATGAAGGGGAGCTGCGCCTTTCTGTTGGACGAAAATATCGTGGTCTACGTGAATCTGTTCTATTTCGGAAAAGGACTGGAGGAGGCAATACAGACGGTGTCCGGCTTCCTGCAGGACAGTTACCTGAAGGCAGGCATCAGCTATGAATTTACGGGGCTTGGGTCCTTAAAGCAATATTATATGCAGTCCAGAATTGCCCTTGAGGAGGGATTAAAGCGGTATCCGCTGCGCTGGGTGAACCGTTTTGAAGACATTGCGCTGGACTATCTGATGGGAAAGTGTACAGAAAAGCTGGAATCCCAGGTGATATGCAGTCCTGCGGTTCTGACTCTGAAAAGCTATGACCGGGAGCATAAGACCGAGTATTACGAGACCCTGCGCACTTATATCAAATGTCAGATGAATGCGGTGCAGGCGGCAAAAGCGCTGTTTATCCACCGCAGTACATTTTTGTACCGGATGGCTCATATCAAGGATCTGGTGCAGATTGAACTGGAAGATCCGGATCAGCTTCTGTATCTGCTGCTCAGTTATAAATTACTGGATACGGAGATAAAAGTTAATTAGTAAACTGATTACATAAAAGAGGTTGACAATCCAAATACGGACTGGTACAATAAGCCTATTGTTAACTTGACAGATAAAATAGTAAACAATAGGAGGCAGTTATGAGTAAACAATCGGATACAACAAGAAAAATGATCATGGCAGGCATGATGACAGCGGTAGTGGCAGTCATGTCACAGATTCAGTTTCCGCTGCCATCGGGGGTTCCGGTGACGATGCAGACCTTTGCTGTTGCACTTTGTGCCTATGTGCTGGGGTGGAAATACGGACTGGTATCTACCTTTATCTATATCCTTGTGGGAGCAGTGGGAGTTCCGGTATTTGCCGGATTTTCAGGAGGAATTTCCTTTGCAGTCAGCCCGACCGGAGGGTATATCTGGGGATTCCTTCCGATGGCAGCTCTCTGTGGTCTGGGCAGTGAGAGCAGGAATAAGCTCCGTCTGTACCTCTTTTCCCTGTTGGGACTTGCAGCCTGTCATCTCTTTGGAAGCGTTCAGCTGGCAGTGACTGCAGGTCTTTCTCCGCTGGCAGCATTTGCAGTGGGATCTGCGCCGTATCTGGTGAAGGATGTGATCTGTATGGCTGCGGCATACTGGCTGTCAGGAGCGATCAGAAGAGCGCTGCAGGCATCAGGAGCGCCGGCATAGACGGATAATACAGGGAGGAAATGAATATGGAGCTTCGTGCTCATCATCTGATCTGTATGCCCATGTACTCCGGGCATGGCTACAGTCAGGAGTTCTGTGTACATTTGGAACAGTGTATTGAAAAGATCAGGAATACGGAGGAACCGATCCGGGTACTGTCGTCACCGGATGAGGTCTGTGCCCATTGCCCCAATCTGCTGGAATTATGCAGAGAAGAGGAGCGCACAAGCAGGAAGGACAGGAAGCTTCTGAAGGCGCTTGGGCTGGAATGCGGGCAGACGTATTCCAAAGAAGAGATATACATCTGCCTTTCGCAGCATTTTACGGAGACGGTGTTTGAGCCCTCCTGTGGAAAATGCTCCTGGAGAGAACAGGGGCTGTGCAGCCATGAGCTGTGGAGGGAAAAGAGCCGGGAATTATTTCAGAAAACGACCATATAAAAGAGGGAGCTGCTTTACTCGGAAAGCAGCTCCCATTCTTCATATAAGCCCTCCAGTTCATTCTGGATGGCATCTTTTTCCTTTGACAGCTTTGTGACCTCTGCCACGTTGGTGAAGATCTCTTCCCGGGTCAGCAGGTCGTCGATCTCCTTGTCCCGGTTTTCCAGTTCCTCGATCCGGGTCTCGACCTTTTTCAGATCGTTCTGCTTCTTGCGAAGCTGCGCCTGAAGTTCCTTTTGCTGCTTCCAGTCCAGCTTGGCTTCGGATTCACCGGACTCCACCGTGATCTGGGAAGAAACAGAGACAGCCGGATTCACCATGGTTTCTTTTTTCTCCAGATAATAATCGTAGTTGCCGATATAATTGGTCAGGGACTGATCGGCAAGATCCAGTATCCGGGTAGCAGTGGTATTGATAAAATAACGGTCATGAGATACGAACAGCACGGTTCCGGTATAATGGTTCAGTGCATCCTCCAGAATCTCCTTGGAAACAATATCCAGATGGTTGGTGGGCTCATCCAGGATCAGGAAGTTTGCCTCGGAAAGCATCAGCTTGGCAAGGGAGACGCGTCCCCTTTCTCCGCCGCTCAGATCACCGATGCGTTTGAATACATCATCATTGGTGAATAAAAATGCTGCCAGTACATTGCGGATCTTAGTGTTGGTCAGGGTCGGATAGGCATCGGATATCTCCTCGAAAATAGTCTTTTCCATATGGAGAACATGGTGCTCCTGGTCATAATAGCCGATCTGTACCCGGGAACCCAGCGAGAATTCACCGGCATCTGCATCGATCACGCCGTTTAATATCTTCAGGATGGTGGTCTTTCCGGTTCCGTTGCTGCCGATGAGCGCCACCCGTTCTCCCCGTTTGATCTCAAAATCCAGATTGGTGAACAGCGTCTGAGGAGGAAAGGCTTTGGAAAGCCCCTGCACGGTCAGTACGTCGCTGCCGCTTAAAATACGCGGTTCCAGATCGATACGCATATCTGCCCGTACCTCTGTGGGCTTTTCCAGCACCTCGATCTTATCCAGAAGCTTTTCACGGCTTTCGGCGCGCCGGATGGATTTTTCCCGGTTGAAGGATTTTAACTTTGCGATGACCTCCTCCTGGTGACGGATCTCCTTCTGCTGGTTCAGGTATGCCTGCATCTGTGCTTCCCGGATCATGGCTCTCTTCTGTGCATAGTCTGTGTAATTTCCGGTGAAGGAGGTCACATTTCCCTGGTCGATCTCCACAATCTTCGTGACAACCCGGTTCAGGAAGTAGCGGTCGTGGGAGACGATGATGACAGCTCCCTGATAATTAATGAGAAAGGTCTCCAGCCAGGTGATGGAATTCATGTCCAGATGGTTGGTAGGCTCATCCAGCATGATAATATCCGGACGGGACAGAAGGAGCTTGCCAAGGGAAACACGGGTCTTCTGTCCTCCGGACAGGGTGTCCACAGGCTTGGTGAAATCCTCTTCGCTGAAACCAAGTCCCTTCAGGACCCCGATGATCTCACTTCTCCATGCATAGCCGTTTTTCTGTTCAAATTCATGAGTCAGCCGGGTGTAGCTGTCCATCAGCTCCTGAAGCCCGGCACCCTCTGTATGTTTCATGGAAAGCTCGATCTGGCGGATGCGCGCCTCCAGATCCAGTACATCCTGCTTCATGGTCAGCAGTTCGTCGAAGATGGTATTGCCGCTTTCCATCTCCTGATGCTGGGCAAGATAGCCGATGGTCTTTCCCTTCGCAATGACAGTCTGTCCCTCATCGGCAGACATTTCGTTCATGATAATTTTAAGAAGCGTGGATTTGCCTGCGCCGTTGATGCCGACAATGGCGGCTTTTTCACGTTCTTCTATATGAAAAGAGGCATTCTTGAGAACCGCATGCTCACCAAATGCCTTGCTGATATTCTGACAAGCCAGTATCATAGGTTAGGTCTCCGTTCTTTTGGTATTCCTTCTTATTATAGCGAAAGTGTATAAAAAGGCAAGAGGCAGTTCCGGTACGCCGTCTGCAAAGTCGTTCCAGACTGGTGCAACAAGTGTTTGACAAAAAAAAGACAGGAGGTTATACTAAGACCAGTAAATGTTTTGGGAGGCCGTATACATGGAAGAAAGACAGATATCAAAGGCGGTGATCAAGCGGCTGCCTAGGTATTATCGGTATCTGGGAGAGATCCTGAACAGCGGCGTGGAACGGATTTCTTCCGGAGAACTCAGCAATAAGATGCAGGTGACTGCATCCCAGATCCGTCAGGATCTGAACAATTTCGGTGGATTCGGACAGCAGGGATATGGTTATAATGTAAAGTATCTCTATGACGAGATCGGCAAGATTCTGGGCGTGAATAAGACCCATCCCATGATCATCATCGGCGGCGGCAACTTTGGACGTGCACTTGCGAATTATGATTTTGAGAAGAACGGATTCGTGACAAAGGCAGTCTTTGATGTGCGTTCGGAGCTGGTCGGCACATCGATCCGCGGGATTCCGGTTTTGATGATGGATCAGCTGGAAGCGTATATTGCAAGAGAACATATTGAGATCGCAGTTTTGACGCTGCCCAAAAGCAAAGTGGCGGAAGCGGCAGAGCGGCTGGTGAACTGTGGCATTAAAGCGCTCTGGAACTTTGCGCATCTGGATCTGGCAGTGCCGGAGGATGTGGTAGTGGAGAATGTCCATCTGGTCGACAGTCTGATGCAGCTCTCCTACCGGATCAGCAGCTATGAGAGTGAAGACAGATCATAAAAGGTATTATTCGGAAAGTGTGCGCTTCGGCGCACATTTTTTTGACAGCGTTTTATGAATGGGGGATTTCTGCAACAAATGGAGCAAGAGGAATATATTGTATTAGACCATAGGATACTGGAATGTCTGCCCATCCGGCAGAAGCGTTCCAATAAAGGCACCTTTGGAAGGGTTCTGTGCATTGCCGGAAGCAGGAATATGGCAGGGGCGGCGTATTTGTGTGCCCATGCGGCGTACCGTACCGGCGCGGGGCTGGTCCGGGTGCTGACTCCAAAGGAAAACCGGGTCATCCTGCAGACGCTGATACCGGAGGCTGTGCTTACCACCTTTGATTCCGAAAAGCCTGACAGGGAGCTTCTTACGGAGGCGCTTCAGTGGGCGGATGTGACCGCTGTGGGACCCGGCATGGGAAAGGAAGCGTGGGCGGCAGAGTATATGGATCTGGTCCTGAGGGAATATCACAGACCGCTGGTCATAGATGCGGACGGACTGAATCATCTGGCAGCAGATGTAGGGAGGCTGAAGGCGCATGAAGGTCCGGTCATCGTCACCCCGCATGTGGGTGAGTTTGCCAGGCTGAGCGGAATTTCCATACCGGATATTCTGCCCAGGGTGCCGGAGTGTGCAGTCCGTTTTGCAAAGGAGCACCACTGTGTCTGTGTGCTCAAGGACGCGCCCACCGCGGTAGGAGACGGACAGGGAAGCGGATGGGTGAATACAACAGGCAACAACGGCATGTCCACCGGCGGAAGCGGAGATGTGCTTACAGGTGTGATCGCAGGGCTTCTGGCTCAGAAGGCTCCGCTGACAGAGGCTGCGCTTCTTGGAGTGTGGCTTCATGGAAGAGCGGGTGATCTGGCGGCAGAAAAGGAAGGAACCTACGGGCTTCTGGCAAGACATCTGATCGAATATCTGCCGGAGGCAATGCGAAGTGTCAGGCGATGAAGGAGAGAATCGAGATGAAACACTATATGAGAGTATGCGCTGAGATCAATCTGGATGCAGTGGCATATAATTTTAACAGTATGAAGGAAAATCTGGATCCGGAGACCCGGATGATCGCGGTGGTGAAGACAGACGGATACGGACACGGGGCAATCCCGATCGCCCGGACCGTAGAAAGCCTTCCGTATATCTGGGGATTTGCCACGGCTACGATTGAAGAAGCGGTCCTTCTTAGGAAGGCGGGAATCGAGAAACCGATTTTGATCCTTGGCTTTGTATTCCCGGATGCATATGAGGAGACGGTTTTTTATGATCTGAGACCTGCTGTTTTCAAACTGGGCATGGCAAGGCAGCTTTCAGAGGAAGCAGTCCGTCAGGGAAAGACCATTCATATGCATATTAAGGTGGATACGGGAATGACCCGTATCGGTTTTAAGGACAGCGAAGAGAGCGCAGATGTGGTGAAGGAGATCAGTCAGCTTCCCAATGTGGAGATCGAGGGGCTGTTTACGCATTTTTCAGAGGCAGATGAGAAGGATAAGTCCGTAACCATGGGACAGCTTGCCCGTTATCTTGCCTTTGCAGGGCTTCTGGAGGAGCGGGGCGTATATCCGGGGATCCATCACTGTGCCAACAGTGCCGGGATCTTCGATATTAAGGAATCCAGACTGGATGTGGTGCGTGCGGGAGTGTCCATCTACGGAATGTACCCCTCGGAAGAGGTGAATAAGTTTGCCGTTCCGATCCTGCCTGTCATGTCCCTGAAGAGCCATGTGGTCTATATTCAGGATGTTGAACCGGGAACGGCGGTCAGCTACGGCGGGACCTTTGTGGCGGAGAAGCCCATGCGCATTGCTACGATCCCGGTAGGATACGGAGACGGGTATCCACGGTCTTTATCCAACAAGGGCTGGGTCCTGATAAGGGGACAGCAGGCACGGATCCTGGGAAGGGTCTGCATGGATCAGTTTATGGTGGACGTGACGGATATTCCGGACGCCGGAGAGGGAGACATGGTCACGCTGATCGGCTCTGACGGCGGAAGGGAGATCACCATGGAGGATATGGGAGAGCTGTCCGGCAGGTTCAATTATGAGCTTGCCTGCGATATCGGAAAGCGGGTTCCCCGCCGGTTCTGGAAGGATGGAAAAGTCACTGCCACACAGGATTATTTTGAAGCTACCGGAATAGAACAGGTATAGACTGGAAATACTCTGACTGAAAACGCCATGAGAAGAAATGGCAGATCGGAGTGAAAGAAAGTGATTATCAGACGTGGAGATGTCTATTATGCAGATTTAAGACCGGTCATCGGATCAGAGCAGGGAGGAATCCGTCCGGTGCTGATCATTCAGAATGATATCGGGAACAAACACAGCCCGACGGTCATCTGCGCAGCGATTACGTCAAAGATGAATAAGGCAAAGCTTCCGACTCATGTGGAGCTGGATGCCGCCACTTATCATATGGTGAAGGATTCCGTTATTCTGCTGGAGCAGCTTCGCACGATCGATAAGAAGAGACTGAAAGACAAGGTGTGCCATCTGGACGCTTCCATATTGAAAAAAATAGATTCTGCATTGAAAATCAGCCTGGAATTGGATACATAGGCTTGCAAACCCTGATTTTGGATGATACAATGTAGATTATTGCATTGAGCAGTGCCGAGAGCACCGGCAGATGCGCAGAAAGAAACAAAAGAAAGAAGGAGAATTATTTATGTCAGGACATTCCAAGTTCGCAAACATAAAACATAAAAAAGAGAAAAACGATGCGGCAAAAGGAAAGATCTTCACAATTATCGGACGTGAGATCGCAGTGGCAGTCAAAGAGGGCGGTCCGGATCCCAACAATAACAGCCGTCTGCGTGATGTGATCGCAAAGGCAAAGGCAAATAATATGCCCAATGATACCATTGACCGCGGAATCAAGCGTGCGGCAGGAGATGCGAATGCAGTCAACTACGAGCACGTTACATATGAAGGCTACGGACCAAGCGGTATCGCCATCATTGTTGAGGCACTGACAGACAACAAGAACCGTACCGCATCCAATGTAAGGAATGCGTTTACCAAAGGAAACGGAAGCCTGGGAACGACCGGCTGCGTATCCTATATGTTTGATCAGAAGGGACAGATCATCATTGACCGTGAGGAGTATGAAGCGGAGGCAGATGATGTGATGATGCTGGCGCTGGACGCAGGCGCAGAGGATTTCTCAGAGGAGGAGGACAGCTTTGAGGTGCTGACTTCTCCGGAAGATTTCTCCGTGGTACGCGAGGCCCTGGAAAAGGAAGGTATCCCCATGGCGCAGGCTGAGATCACCATGATCCCGCAGACCTATGTGAACCTGACAGATGAGAACGATATTAAGTTCCTGAACCGTACCCTGGATCTTCTGGATGAGGATGACGATGTTCAGGCAGTTTATCATAACTGGGAAGAGTAAGAGCGATGTTTAGAGAAGGTACATGCCCCATATGCCATGAGAAGATACAGGTTCCGGATGACAGAGAAAAGATCCTCTGTATGTACTGCGGAAAGGAGATCCGTGTATCTGAGGCATTGGAAAGCAAAAATGAAATGGATTCTTCCATGTATGAAGAGAATTACCGGGAGTCCCTTCAGGGGCTTCAGGAGCTGATCCGCGGCTGCTGCAGACCCATGCAGGATTTTAAGCGCGATATTTATGCGGGGATATTTGACCAGTTCTATGCGTCCAGACGCAGTACGTTCCGGGCGATTGAATATGTATACCAGTATCATCAGGAACCGGAAAAATGGCTGGAAGAGATGACGGAGTGCCTGATGGATGCGGTTCAGGAAGGACTGAAAAAGTGTAAGACCAGAGGAAAGCAGAATCAGCAGCAGCTGGATTACAATTTTCTGGTCAGCGTCTATCTGATCCCTGCGGTACTGAAGTACGGGGCATCCTTTTCGGAGCCTTTTGCGGACTGCCTGATCGTGAGATGGAACAAGGCGTTCCAGACCTCTATCGGCAAGGCGAGATTTGAGGATATTCAGGGAGGCTTCCGCAGGAAGCTCTGTTATGTGACTACGGTAGTATGCGAGTGCCTTGGAAAGGGTGCGGACTGCTATGAGCTGAGGCTTCTGAAGGATTATCGTGATCAGTATATGGAAAGCACGCCGGAAGGACATCGTATGGTAGAGGAGTATTATGATATTGCGCCCACCATCGTGAAGCGGATGGAGAAGCAGCCGGACCGCAGACAGATATACGAGGAGCTGTATCAGGACTATCTGATGCCGTGCATCCGGTATATTGAAGCGGAGGAATACGAGGCATGCAGGGAAAAGTATCAGGATATGGTATTTGACCTGAAGAAAAAATACATGAACTAAATACAAAGCAGAAAGAGGGAAGAGGAATGAACAAACCATTCAGACCGGACACCATCTGCGTACAGGCAGGATGGAAGCCAAAAAAAGGAGAGCCGAGAGTTCTTCCAATCTATCAGAGCACCACGTTTAAGTATGATACCACAGAGGAGATGGGCAGACTGTTTGCCCTGGAGGATGAGGGATATTTCTATACCCGTCTTCAGAATCCCACCAATGATGCAGTAGCAGAGAAGATCGCAGAGCTGGAGGGCGGTGTGGCGGCAATGCTCACATCTTCCGGTCAGGCAGCGAATTTCTATACGATTGCCAATCTGTGTCAGGCAGGAGACCATATCGTATGCTCAGCCAAGGTATATGGAGGAACCTTTAATCTGTATGCGGCTACCATTAAGAAGCTGGGTATTGACTGTACATTTGTAGATCCGGATGCTTCCGCAGAAGAGATCGACAGAGCATTTCAGCCCAATACCAAGGCGGTCGTAGGTGAGACCATTGCCAATCCGGCGCTGACCGTTCTGGATATTGAGAAGTTTTCTGCCCTTGCGCATAAGCACGGTGTGCCCATGATCGTGGACAATACCTTTGCTACCCCGATCAACTGCCGTCCCTTTGAGTTTGGTGCGGATATTGTGACCCATTCTACTACAAAGTACATGGATGGTCATGCCATGGCAGTGGGCGGCTGTATCGTTGACAGCGGCAATTTTGACTGGGATGCCCATGGAGATAAGTTCCCGGGACTGACCACGCCGGATGAGACCTATCATGGAGTGGTGTATTCCAAACAGTTCGGTAAGAAGGCATTTATTACCAAGGCAACGGCACAGCTTATGCGTGACCTGGGAAGCATCCCGGCTCCGATGAATTCTTTCCTGCTGAACATTGGTCTGGAGACTCTGCCGCTGCGTGTGGAGAAGCATTGCAGCAATGCAAAGAAGGTGGCACAGTTCCTGCGGGATCATGAAAAGGTAGAGTTCGTCAACTGCGCCATGCTGGAGGGCGACCGGTATTATGAGACGGCACAGAAGTATATGCCGAACGGAACCTGCGGTGTCCTTTCCTTCGGACTGAAAGGGACTAAGGAGGACGCGGTGCGCTTTATGGACAGCCTGAAGCTGTGTGCCATCGTTACTCATGTGGCAGACGCACGTACCTGTGTGCTTCATCCGGCAAGCCATACTCATCGTCAGATGAACGAGGAGCAGCTTCGTGAGGCCGGTGTGACGCCGGGTATGATCCGTCTGTCTGTCGGTATCGAGAATCCGCAGGACATCATCGAAGATCTGGAGCAGGCGCTGGCTCAGGTGTAGACAGGGCTTTGCAGTGTGTATAATATGCCGGTCTTTCTGTCATACTAACTGCAGTATGGCAGAAAGGCTGGTTTTTTTATGGCAGAAAACGAAGACGAACTGGAGAAATACGGGCAGCCAAAGGAGCTGCAGGACAAGGAGAGATCGCATATCCAGCTTCTGACGATCATTGGGGAGGTGGAAGGGCACGAGTGCCTGGCAGCGAACAGCAAGACAACAAAATATGAGCATGTGCTTCCCATGCTGGCAGCAGTGGAGGAAAATCCGAAGATCCATGGTCTGCTGGTCATGATCAATACGGTGGGCGGAGATGTGGAGAGCGGACTTGCCATTGCGGAGATGATCGCTTCCGTCAGTAAGCCTACCGTGTCGCTGGTGCTGGGAGGCAGTCATTCCATCGGGGTTCCGCTGGCAGTGTCTGCGGATTATTCCTTTATTGTTCCGACGGGCACCATGATGATCCATCCGGTGCGTATGACAGGACTGATCATCGGTGTGGCACAGACCTTTGATTATTTCCAGAAGATACAGGACCGGATCAGCGGATTTATCGCGGATCACAGCCGGATCGGGAGAGAACGCCTTGTGGAGCTGATGCTGGAGACCGGAGAGCTGACGAAGGATGTGGGAAGCGTTCTGGTCGGAGAGCAGGCGGTACAGGAAGGGATCATTGACGAGGTGGGAGGCATCAGCCAGGCTTTCCGGAAGCTGAAGAGCATGATGGAGGAGCGTTCCCGGTAGAGTTATCCGGGAAAGAAGCTTCCCGGCAGACAGGCTGCCTCCTTGCATTTTTGTACAGATGTGGTATGCTATTGTCGGAGGAAGAATACGGATGATAGATACGTTGATAAGCCTGATGATAAAGGTAGTGCTTCTTGTTGCACTGGGCTATGCTGTGAAGAAAAAAGGAATGATTACAGAGGAATTTGAACGGGGACTGTCCAATCTGGTGGTGAACGTCATATTTCCGATCAGTGTGATCGCATCGGCAAACAATGATTTTTCTGCAGAAAAGATGCGGAATATCATGGCGATCATGGCGGTTGCACTGATCTATTACATAGGGGCGATCCTGCTGTCCACCAGACTGGGTAAGCTTTTGAGGCTGTCGGAGGCGAACCGGCACATTTTCATGACCATGTCTGTATTCGCCAATACCGGCTTTATCGGGATCCCGGTGGTGCTGGAGCTGTACGGAAGCGAGGGGATGCTGTATGCCGTCCTTTATAATATGTTCTATCAGTTCTTTTTCTTTACCTACGGAATTGCCATGTTAAGCGGAGGCGGCAGCTTCCGTCTGAAGGATGCATGGAATCCGTGCATCCAGTCTGCATTGCTGGCGTTTGTCCTTTTCCTGCTCCAGGTGCGTTTCCCGGCGCCGGTACAGGGGACGATCGAGACCATCGGGAATATGGTGGTGCCTCTGTCCATGATGATCATCGGATTCGGTCTGACCGAGGTGCGGTTCGGAGAGATCCTGAAGGATGCCCGTGCATATGCGGTTTCGGCGCTGAGACTTCTTGTATTTCCGGTGCTGGTCTATATGGGCTGCCGGCTGGTCGGTATGGGACAGGAGCTGACCATGATCGCAGCGATCATGTCCGGTATTCCCAGCGGATCCATGAACGTCATCATGGCGAAGCAGTATGGATGCGACATGGAATTTGCCACAAAGGCTGTGGTACAGAGCATGATCTTTGGCGTGATAACAATTCCGCTGCTTGTGACGGCGGGAAATATATTCTGGTAAGGAGATAATGAAAAATGAGAGTATTACAGGATTTAAAGCCACAGGGCGTATGGAGATTTTTTGAAGATTTGTGTGCGATCCCTCATGGCTCCTACAATGAGAAGGGGGTCAGCGATTATTGTGCTGCCTTTGCAAGGGAGCGGGGGCTTGAGTATTATCAGGATGAGGCATGGAATGTGGTCATCATCAAGGAGGCGTCAGCCGGATACGAAGATGCAGAGCCGCTGATCCTTCAGGGGCATCTGGATATGGTATGCGAGAAGAAGCAGGACTGTGATCTGGATTTTATGAAGGACGGACTCCGCCTGAAGGTGGACGGAGATTATGTATATGCAGAGGGAACGACTCTTGGCGGTGATGACGGGATCGCCATTGCCTATGCCCTTGCCATTCTGGATGATGACAGCATCGTACATCCGAGACTGGAAGCGGTGTTCACGACCGCCGAGGAGGTGGGCATGGATGGTGTGAAAGCACTGGATGTGTCCATGCTGAAGGGACATACGGTACTGAATCTGGATTCCGAGGAAGAGGGAACTCTTCTGGTCGGCTGTGCAGGCGGCTGCGGAGCCGTCATTACGCTTCCGGTTCAGAGAGAGGCGGCATCCGGGATTTTCGTGAAGCTGACCGTGGGAGGGCTCCTGGGAGGACATTCCGGTGCGGAGATTGATAAAGGAAGAGGAAATGCAAATATCCTGCTTGCAAGAGTTCTGGGCAGCCTGGAAGGGAAAGCAGACTTCCGTATACTGACGGTATCCGGCGGCAGAAAGGACAATGCCATCCCGAGAGAAAGTACGGCAGAGCTTTTGGTTCCGGCAGGAGAGCTGGAGAAGGTCAAGGCAGTCTGCCGGACCTGTGACGCAGAGCTGAAGGCAGAGTATGCATCCACAGATGCAGGAGTAAGCGTGGAGCTGACTGCGGCAGAGGAAAAGGAGGCACAGGTGCTGGATGCAGTGTCTGCACAGAATATACTGACCATGCTTCTGGCCGTCCCCAATGGGATCCAGACCATGAGCGCAGATATTCAGGGACTTGTGGAGACCTCTCTGAACCTTGGAGTGCTGGTTACCGAGGATGCACAGATGGAGCTTCGGTATTCAGTCCGCAGTTCCGTCGGAACGGCGAAGGACTGGCTGACTAGGAAGATGGAGCTGATCGCCGGACGGCTGGGAGGCTCTGTGGAGGTGAGAGGACCTTACCCGGCATGGGAATACCGCAAGGATTCTCCGCTTCGTGAGGACATGGTGCGCATCTATGAAGAAATGTTCGGTGCAGCGCCAAAGGTGGAGGCGATCCACGCAGGACTGGAATGCGGTATTCTGGCGTCCAAGATCGAGGATCTGGACTGTGTATCCATGGGGCCGGATATGCTGGATATCCATACGACGGAGGAGCGTGCAAGTATTGCTTCTGTTGAGCGGATGTGGAATTACATTCTGGAGATCCTGAAAAGAAAATAAATGACAAAGCTGTGAAACGGCGGAGCGTATGACTGATATTCAGTGATGCGCTCCGTTTTTTTTCTGTTCTTACATCAGCCTTAAGAGAATGTGAAGATTCCTTAAGATTTTCCAAAGTCGCACATTTTTGAAACAAAGTATGATATGGTTATACAGGAATTATTTCTTGACAAACAGAAGTAAAAGTATTATTGTATTAATAGACTAGAACAATAAAGTAATAGTACAATGGTGCTTTTCAAAAAGAGAGGAGTGTTTATCACTTGGAGACGCTGGTAGAAGTGCAGGATATGTGCAAAATCTATAATCCCGGCGAGAATGAGGTACGTGCACTGGATCATGTGAACCTGACCATCAGCCGAGGGGAGTTTGTCGCGATCATCGGACATTCCGGTTCGGGCAAATCAACTCTTATGAATATGCTTGGCTGTCTGGATGTTCCTACATCCGGCAGATATTTCCTGAACGGAAAGGATGTATCCAATCTGTCAGATGACGAGCTTTCTGATATCAGGAATCTGGAGATCGGATTCATTTTTCAGGGCTTTAATCTGATCCCGAATCTGACCGCAAAGGAGAATGTGGAGCTGCCGCTGATCTACCGCGGAGTAGGCAGAAAGGAAAGAGAGGCTCTGGCGGAAGAATCTCTGGAGGTTGTAGGGCTTGCACATCGTATGGACCATAAGCCCAGCGAGATGTCGGGAGGACAGCAGCAGAGAGTGGCGATTGCCCGTGCCATTGCCGCAAAGCCTCCGGTCATTCTGGCGGATGAGCCCACCGGCAATCTGGATTCCAGATCCACACAGGATATTATGGATGTGCTGAAGGAGCTGCACAGCAGCGGAAGAACGGTTATCCTGATTACTCACGATGATGAGATCGCCGCGCAGGTAAAGCGGGTGATCCGTATCAAGGACGGAAAAGTAGAAGCAGATTTCATGAATGAAGGAGAAGCAGACAGCAATGAAGATGAAGTGGATGAAAAATAAAGATGCGGAGACGGCAGCAGACAGTCTTCAGGTGATCGATCTGGAGGATAAGCCGGTTAAAAAGAAAAAGAAAAAAGAAAAGAAGATCCTGACCCCGGCAGAGAAAAAGAAGAGAAGAAAACGTATTCTTATGGGCGCAGCAGCTGCATGTCTGGCGTTGTTCATCGTAAGCCGCCTGTTTGCACCGGAGGTACACCCGGTGGTGAATGTGCGGGCTGCAGAGACCGGAACCATCAGTCAGACGGTGGATACCAGCGGCAATGTGAAGACGGAAGAACGCAAGACCTACTTTTCCCCGCTCAGTGCGAAGGTGTCAGAGTTAAGTGTGGCGGCAGGAGATGCGGTAGCGGCAGGGGATGTGCTGCTGGTCTATGACGCGGAGGATTTAAGCCTCCGTCAGGAGGAAGCAAAGCTTCAGAATGACGAGGCATATTATACCTATCAGGATACGGTGGGTAAGAGCAATAAGCAGGCTGCGGAATACAGCCGGTCCAGTCATGACGTGGAGATCCTGGAGCAGCAGGTGGAGGACTGGAAAGCCAATGTGCGTGCACTGAATCAGTATATTACAGACATGGGCTGTTTCCTCAGGGAGGCGGTCAATGACGGCCATGAGAATTCTGCAGAGGAATATCAGTCCAAGATCGATCAGGCAACCAATGATCTGGCAGTGAAGCAGGAAGAGCTGGCGGAGTTTGAAAGCGACCTGGCAGAACAGAAGAGCATTAAAAATTCTTCTGAGGATACCATGCTGACCGCGGACGGGAAAAAACAGGTGGAAGCGACCAAGGAGCTGGCTGCGCTGAAAGCAGAGAAGGTATCTGCTGCAGTGGAAGAGGTTTCCGGCGGTCTGAAGGCAGAGTTCGGCGGTATCGTGACGGAAGTAAAGGCAGTAGAAGGAAGTGTGATCGAAGAAAGCGGCGAGCTTCTGACGGTAGAGAGTAATGAGAAGGTCTGTGTGGAGATTTCCCTGAGCAAGAGTGATCTTGAGAAGGTGAAGGAGGGACAGAAAGCAGTCGTCACCATCGTAGGAAAGCAATATGACGGAACCGTCACCAGGATCAGCAAGTCCGCTACAAAGAACGAAAAGGGCGCTTCTGTGGTATCCGGAGAAATACATATTGACAATCCGGACGAGGACATTTTCCTCGGAGTAGAGGCAAAGGTCTCCATCGAAGGACAGAAGGCAGAGAATGTCATCATGGTTCCGGTAGAGGCAGTCAATATCGGCAAGGACGGCAGTTTTGTCTATGTGGTGAACAACGGCATTATGGAGAAAAAGAATGTGGAAACGGGCATTGCTTCTCCTGAGTATATGGAGATCCGGTCAGGACTTGACGGAAGTGAGCAGGTGGTGCTGAACGCAGGTGTCGGAATCGAAGAAGGCTCACAGGTAACACCGGTGGAGGGCTAACAGAATGGGACAGCTTTGGGAATATGTGAAAATGGCGCTCAGCAATATCCGGATGAACCGGGGGCGCTCCTTTCTCACCATGCTTGGTATTATCATCGGCGTGTCTTCTGTGATCCTGATCATGTCCATCGGAAACGGAGCAAAGGCGGAGATGGAGGATGAGCTGACGTCCATTGCAGGCGGACAGATCTACATCTATGCCAACAGCAATCTGGAGGAGACGCAGACCATCACGGCAGAGGATCGGGAAGCTTTGCGAAAACTGGAGCATGTAAAGGGCGTCAGTACGACGACCAGCATGTTCTGTATGGTGAAGACCGGAAAGGGCAGCTTTGAGACGATCGTGGAGTATTCGGAGCCGGACTACGAATATGCCACGAATCCCACCATGCTCTATGGACAGTGGTATACATGGGATGATTACAATGCAAGACGGGATGTGGCAGTCATCGGAGAAGCAGACGCCATCCGCATGTTCGGAACGGCAGATGTGGTGGGGCTGACCTTTGAGATGGATGACGGAAGCGGGATCAAGGACGTCCGGATCATCGGCGTGACCAAGGCGCTGGATACGACCTTTGTGAGCACCGGCTACGGTTCTTATCTGAGCGCTTCCATGCCGCTTAGCTCCGACCCGTACTGGGCGGAATATAATGATTTTGATTATGTCTATATTTTCGGAGAGAACGGCTACAGCGGCGAGATTGCGGACAATGCCATCTCTCTTCTGGAGAGCCGCCATGAGGTGTTTGGGGAGGATGCGTTCCTGACAGAGGATTTTGACAGCCAAATGGCGTCTGTCATGCAGGTACTGGACATGATCACCATCTTCATCATGCTGGTAGCGGCCATCTCCCTTCTGGTGGGAGGCATCGGCGTTATGAATATTATGCTGGTATCCGTGACCGAGAGGACCAGAGAGATCGGTATCCGAAAAGCCCTGGGAGCCAGGACCAAATCTATCCTGGTACAGTTCCTGGCAGAGTCAGCGATCATCACCGGAATCGGCGGTATCATTGGAATTATCCTTGGAGTTGCGGGCGCATACGGCATCTGTTCTCTGCCGATCGTGGGCTTCCCGCCGGCGATCAGTGCGGCAACGGTCATTGGAGCAACCGTATTCTCCTGCAGTGTGGGTATTTTCTTCGGTATCTACCCGGCGAAAAAAGCGGCGCATTTAAGCCCGATTGAGGCATTGAGAAGGAATTAGAGGGGAATACTTGTCAGAAATGTATGAATGAGGATAAAGGTGCAGACCAGCGGTTATGGTCTGCACCTTTATATTCCAGGGCATTTCCGTTGAGCATAGATTTTGAGAACAATGTATGGTAGAATGAAGCCGATAACAATATACTCCTGTATGGGAAGGAGAAAACAGAAAATATATGGAAGAAAGACAATCGTCCAATTATGAGATTATGCGTGACCGTATGGAACTGGAGTTTGTAAAATATGATCAACAGGAAATGATTCGTAAATTTTCTCTGAAACATGATAAAGACTTTCTTTTTATCCGTTTTGCAGGGCGTGAGTACAGGATTGATCGGAAAAGTGGACGGGTAGAGTGGTATTCTGGCAAGGAGAAAGAATATATCCATGCCGGTTATAATGAGAGTATGACGATTTTTGACGTACTTGCCTGGTCTAAACCGAACTGTCATCTGGATGGTCATTATGCTGCGATGCAGAATCTTCGAGGAATCACCAGGTCCGCTTCCGCTGTGGGAAATATATTTGCCGGTCAGGCGGGAAGTTTTGCAGGACGCTGTGAGGAACTTCGGGAGGCCTGTCGGAAACTGGGAGGTATGCCCGGAGAAAACGGTGATGTTTCCAGCATCATTCCTCTGTTTGATTTTCTGCCGGTGATTTTACAGTTCTGGGATGCGGATGAGGAGTTTGATGCCGTTCTTAAATTTATGTGGGACTATAACACTACTGACTTTATGCATTTTGAAACAATTGCCTTTGCAACAGGGCATCTTATTAATCGATTAAAAGAAATCATGAAGGAATCTTCTCTTTCAGGAGAAGCTGTTTATATGTTAAATCAATTCCCAAAGCACCCAACGGAGCAGTGATCAAAATTGCAAGGACGGCTACTGAAAGGACAATTTGTCCACAGGGCAAGCCCATTGCCAGCGGAACAGAACCGATTGCTGCCTGTACGGTTGCCTTGGGGAGATAAGCAATCATACAGAAAATACGCTCTTTCCACGTTATAGATGTTCCTGAAAGACAGATAATAACTCCAGCAGCGCGAAAAGTGAGTGCAATAAATATCATTAATACAGCGGCGATGCCAGCGTTCAATGTGTAGCGAATATCAACGGCAGCTCCCACCAGCACAAACAAGATTACTTCCGCAGCAAGCCAAAGTTTCCCAAACTTTTCTGATAAGCGTTTCGATACAAATGTAACACTTTTGATTTTTATTACACATGCCATACTTACAACAGCCAGCAGACCGGATACGGACACAATCTCTTTCAGCCATGTTTCTATTGCCATAAGCAGAAAGGCCATACCTAATACAATAATAACTTTCATGCTGTTTCTGACATAATGTTTGTGAGCATATGCTGTTTCAAAAAACAAGCTAAGAATGTAACCTGTGACTGCTCCTAAGACAATTCCGAGAATAATGGAAACAGGAATATTCACAAAATCCATGATATTTGCATTGCCGCCCTGTGCCATGCTTACAAAGGTTGAAAACAGTACAATGACAAAAATATCATCGCAGGAAGCGCCAGCCATAATAAGCTGTGGGATGCTTTTGTCAGTGCCATATTTTGAGTCCATGAGCTGAACCATTCGTGGTATAACGACTGCCGGAGAAACCGCACCAAGAACAGCTCCCATAACAGCGGCTTCGATTCTTGTAATACCGAGAATATAGGGAGCAAATAAGAAAAATCCCAAAATTTCACAACTTGCCGGCACACATGACATCAGAATGGCAGGCCGCCCTACTTTTTTTAAATCAGACAGATTAAGAGACAATCCGGCTTTGAGAAGAATAATAATCAGCGCCATTTGCCGCAAATCAGCGGAAATTGACAGAATAGATGTGTCAAGCAGGTTAAGTACATATGGTCCTAAAATGATACCCGTTATAAGCATACCGATAATACGCGGTAGCTTTAACCTCTGGCAAATAGCAGCCATTGCCAGTCCTACAAGAAAAATGAACGCAAGAGATGTTAACATATTTTTTCCTCCTTATAGACACAAAAAAGCCGATGCTTTTCCGCAAAAAAATTGCAGAAGTCATCAGCTTAACAAGCGGTTTAGATTTCTCATGGGAGAACTTCATTCCCGTAGCTATAATAACATCAGTGCACTTATTTGTAAACAAAAATTTCTGCAAAGCTTCTAGTTCCTTCAGCTGGTTTGAGAGCATTTTATGTGTAACATTTCCCAATGCACGTTTCAATTCTCCGTACCGCAGCGTTTTTTTCTTCCACAGCCAAAATAAAATATGCATTTTCCATTTTCCGTCGACCAAAGAAATTGCATAAGCAAAGGGACGGACATCAACTTCTTTACAAAATGATTCTTCGTGTTCCAATTCAATACTCTCCTTTTTGACAGTATCTATCTTAAAAGTGCGTTCTGTCTTTATTGATTATATAATGCTATACTTACAGATGTCCAGAAAAAGAAAATGAGGTGCGAAAATGAGGTTATTAGACACAGGCATAAAAATTAAGAATATGGAATTGAAAAACCGTCTTGTCATGCCGCCGATGGCAATATCTAAAGCGGATGAGAACGGAAGAGCTACATCAGATACTTTAGACTATTATGAGGAAAAACCTGCCGGCGGATATATCGGTTTGATCATTGCAGAACACAGTTATGTCAGCCAGGAAGGGAAAGCAGGCAAAGGGCAGTTATCCATTTCAGATGACAATGATGTGCGGGGGTTACAGGATATGGTATCGGTCGTGCATAAAAATGGCGCAAAAATTATGGCGCAGATCAATCATGCAGGTGCGGCTATGTGAATCCCACATCCCGCAAACCGGGATATTTTGAGGAGCTGTCAAAAGCGATCAAAGACAAAGTTTCCATCCCCGTTGTCTTAACAGGTGGCATTGTTGACGCTGAAACAGCTGAAATGCTCCTGAAGCAGGAAAAGACAGATCTTATAGGAGTGGGGAGAGCGATCCTAAAAGACAGCCAGTGGGCGAAGACAGCTATGGTGAAGCGTCAGGCTGATGCGGCTTTTCCGGAATATCTTAAAAATACCGAAATGGCATAAATGCCCCAAAGGCATAGTTTAATATGTGACAGGGGTATTAGACATATGGAGTTTACCGATTTAGTATGTAGATACAGACATGATGTATCTGCATTCTTTTTTTGTGAAAAATCAGATATCTGCATGAAATAAAAGGGTGGGAGCAAATATGAAAGCAATGACAATGGAAGAAGTAAGCAGGCGGTATAAGGTTCCTGTCAAAATCTTGAAGGAATATGAAAGCTGGGGCGGCTGCGGAGCAGTCAAAAAGGTAATGGGTGACTGGAAATATGACGATGAAGATCTGGAGCGTCTCAGTCTGATCATGACGCTTCACGACATCGGTTTTGAAAAAGAGGAAGTGGAAATCTATATGGCGCTGGTAATCCAGGGTGCGGGTACCGGCGATCAGAGACTGAAAATGCTGCAGAAAAAGAGAGACGGGCTTCTGGACGAAATCCATTTTCGAGAGAAGAAGCTATCTAATCTGGATTATTTGAGATATGAGATCCAGCGTGCAAAATAAACATAACAGACGAGGTGAGAGGATGATAAGAAGAATTTATCTTTTGCTGTCTGCCGGATTATTGCAGGCAGTCCTGCTGCTGGGAGGCTGTGCAGATAATTCAGGGCAGACAGAAACGGTGATAGTACAGGAAACGGAAGTATCGGAACGCTGGCATACTATGAGCCATGGGGCGATGTGGTTCTGTTTTATGGAAGCTATCAGCCGAATGACGCACTCTATGCGCTGGGAAAGGCGGTTTCCGGTCAGGAGCAGATCTCTGAAATTTCCGGAGAAATGATGATCTCTCAGGAAAATACATCCCCTCAGAGAATACAGTCAAAGATTCTGATTGCCTACTTTACCTGGGCAGACAATACGGTGGTAGAAGATCAGGAGGCAGCAGTGGAAAGCGCTATGGCTCACTATGAAGCCATGGGTGATGCAGCCCTGTATGGAGCCGATGCCATCAGCTCTGCCAGCGTCGTTGTGCCGGGCAATACGGCTCGTCTGGGAGAGTGGATTCAGCAGGAAACAGGAGGAGATCTGTTCTCCATTCAGGTCAAAGACCCCTATCCCAGTGATTACGAGGAATGTATGGATCGGGCTTCCCGGGAGGATGCGGAAAATGTAAGACCGGAGCTGACAGGAAGTGTAGAGGCATTCTCTGACTATGATGTGATCTTCCTGGGTTTCCCCAACTGGTGGTCATCCCTGCCTATGCCGGTGCTTTCTTTTGTAGAACAGTACAATTTCTCCGGAAAGACAGTGGTTCCTTTCTGTGCTCACGGAACCGGTGGTCTGTCTGCCACTGTGCGGGATCTGAAGGCTGCTCTTCCGGATTCTGCCGCGGTTCTGGATCCTCTTGGCGTGTACCGGGCGGATATAATGGAAGCACAGCCGCAGGTACAGAACTGGCTGAAGGAGCTGGGATTTACGGAGTAGATATTTATCAGGCAGAAATTTTTTATCAGGAAAGATGAAAATGAGTGACGGAAAGGCAGTTCTGAAACACCTTTTCACGATTTGCTCTGGCAAGTGATCCATGGAAATCCCCTTTCATAAAGCAAAAACGCTCTGCATTTGCAGAGCGCTTTGCTTTGAGCATTTTCTTTTGGTGAAACACCTACTCCGGTTTGAGGTTACTGCATAACCCCTACTGAAAGCTCCGTATAACAAGGCTTTCCGGTACGCTGTTATACTTCAACGCTTGGACAGACGCACGTCGTTGCCTGTCTGGTACTATTACTATATGCCGGGCACAAAAATATGTCAATAAAAACAAAAATATAATCAGAAACAATAAACATGCTCCAGAGGAATATCTTACAATGCAATATGGGTATTTGCGTATAACGCAGGAGCGATATTAAAATGGAGATAAAAGAAAGTTTAAAGTATAGAAGAAACGGAGGTATAAAATATAAAATGAAGCGAAATTTAAGAGAAACAGATCCGGAATTTATGGAGCGTTTTGAGCAGTTTGCATTTGAGGAGGTTGTTCATGAAGACGGACAGCAGTTAGAAGAAACCATCCGCCATATGGCGATTCTTGCAACGCTTTTGGGATGTCAGGGTGTGGAGGAATTTAGGCTGGTCCTGCCCAGAGCTTTAGACGGCGGCGTAACACCGGTGATGGCAAAGGAGATCATCTATCAGGCAGTAGATTATTTAGGTATCGGACGAGTGCTGCCATTTCTTGATGCAGCCAACGAGATTCTGACAGAGAGGGGCACAGAACTGCCGCTTCCGGGACAGGCGACTACAACCATGGAGAACCGTCTGGAAAAGGGTATTGAAGCACAGGCGGAGATTTTCGGACCGCAGATGCGGGAAGCCTGGAAGGCAGGGCATATCAACCGTTGGCTGGCGGATAACTGCTTTGGGGATTATTACACCAGAAACGGACTGGACTTAAAGCAGCGGGAGATGATTACCTTCTGTTACCTGGCGGCTCAGGGCGGCTGCGAGCCGCAGCTGATTGCCCATGCGAAAGGGAACATGAACCTGGGGAATGACAAGGATTTTCTGATTCGGGTGATATCCCAGTGCCTGCCTTATATCGGCTATCCGCGCAGCTTAAATGCAGTCAGTGCGGTTAATAAGGCGGCGGAGGGCTGAGGAACACTATGTTCAGCAATAAACAATTAAAAGCCATGATTCTGCCGCTGTTCGCAGAGCAGCTTCTTCTGATGATGGTTGGGCTTTCCGATACGGTCATCGTAAGCTATGCCGGTGAGGCGGCAGTCTCGGGTGTTTCACTGGTAAATTCCTTTAATACCATTTTTCTGAACCTGTTTACAGCTCTTGCGGCAGGCGGTGCGGTAGTCATCAGCCAGTATATCGGTCGGGAAGAGCGCGGCACGGCTTCCCAGGCGGTCAGCCAGCTGCTGATGATTTCTATCGTTTTTTCTGTGGCAGTTTCCATACCAATTCTGCTCTGGAGTAAGCCCTTGCTCTCCCTGATGTTTGGAAAGGCAGAAGCAGACGTGATGGAGTCCTGTGTGGTCTATCTGCAGATTTCGGTCTATTCCTATCCGGCTCTTGCCATTTACAATACCGGTTCTGCTCTCTGCCGCAGCATCGGGCGCACGAAAACTACTATGAATATTTCTATCATTGCAAATGCCGTCAATGTGATTGGAAATGTAATCGGCGTGTTTTATTTTCATGCCGGGGCAGCGGGGGTGGCATGGCCGTCTCTGATCTCCCGGACATTTTCTGCGCTGGTGATTACGGTTCTCTGTTTCAGGGAGCATGAGGGCGTCCGTTATTATGGAGGCTGGGTCTTTCGCTGGAGCAGGGAGCTTTTGTCCCGGATGCTTCGGATCGCTGTTCCCAATGGTGTGGAGAGCGGTCTGTTCCAGTTTGTAAAGGTGGCGCTCTCCAGTGTGACGGCTCTTTTTGGAACCTGTCAGATTGCAGCCAATGGCATTGCCCAGAGTATCTGGAGCGTGGCGGCTCTGGTAAGTATCGCTATGGGACCGGTCTTTATCACCGTTGTGGGGCAGTGTATGGGAGCCGGGGATAAGGAGCAGGCACAGTATTACTTCAAAAAGCTGATGAAAATTACGATTGCTTTTGCCGTCCTCTGGAATGGTCTGATTGCTGCAGCTATGCCCCTCATGATGCGGGGATTTGAAGTGGCGGAGGAGACGTCCCGGCTGGTGATCTGGCTGGTGCTGATTCATAATATCGGAAATGCCTTCTTCTTCCCCTTTGCGGATCCGCTGGGAAAGGGGCTGCGGGCTGCCGGAGATGTGGTCTATACCACAGCAGTCTCCCTGTTTACCACCATCGGTCTCAGGCTGGCGTTCTCCATTCTGTTTGCGGTGGTCTGGAATATGGGGGTTATCGGTATTGCCCTTGCCATGTGTCTGGACTGGCTGGTGCGAGGAGGCCTCTTCTGGCTGCGGTTTGCAGGCGGACGGTGGGAACAGTTTCAGGTGATTGGAGAAACAAAATTTTAAAGCATTTCTGTCAGGCAATTCAGGAATTTCTCCGATGCTCTGGTTAAAATCTGATATTTTTTCCAGACAAGGCTTACGGTTGTTTCCAGTTTTGGAGACAGCGGTCGGAAGCACAGGTTACTGTCACCGGTTGTATTGATGATTTTATCAAAGCAAAGTGCATAGCCGAAACCTTCATCTACCAGTAAGGAGCCATTATAAAGAAGGCTGTAAGTAGCAACAATGTTTAAGTCAGAAACTTCTCTTCGCAGCCATTTCGTCAGCACGCCCGAAGCAAGAGCCTGTCGGGAAAAAATAAGGGGTTTATCCCACAAATCTTTCGGCGTTACATAATCTTTTAGAGAAAGCGGAGAATCGCTGCGCATTAGAATGCCCCATGGCTCCACGACAGGAAGTGTTACATAGTTATATTTTGAAGCATCTACGGCATCACCGATGATGCCAAAGTCAATCAGTCCTTTATCTAACTGTTCTAAAATATCTACCCGGTCACTGCTGGAGATGTGATAATGAATATGGGGATAATGCTCCTGAAGAACCTGTGCAGTTCTTGCAAGGAAACGGATATTGTCTGTTTCACCGGCTCCGATATAGATATCTCCGGCAATGACATCATCAGATATCCGGATATCCTTCTCTGTTTTTTGCACGAGGGAAATGATTTCTTCTGCCCGTTTTCTTAGGAGCAGTCCTTCTTCCGTCAATGTGATTTTTCGGTTTCCGCGAATGAAAAGTTGTTTGCCAAGTTCCTCTTCCATATCTTTAAGCTGTCTGGAAAGAGTAGGCTGGGAAAGATGCAGATACTCAGCTGCTCCGGAGATACTCTGTTCTCTTGCTACAGCGAGAAAATACTGCAGGACTCTTAGTTCGATCATGACGGTTCCTCCTTCTTGGTTTTTTATGAATATATCAAAATACAACCATGCCCGTCAAGCATAGAAGCATATTTAAACAAAGCATTTGTTGATACGGAAGAAAAAAGATATAATATAACAAATAATCCAGAATGCCCTCCGTGTACACGGGGGAAGCTGTCTGATACAGAAAACAGGAATGGAGGAAAGTGAACAGATGGATAACAGAAACATGATTCCGGGAAGAGACGGAGACCGACTGGTTCCTTACGAAGAACGAAAAGGAAGTAAATCGGCAGTATATTTTACCAGAGATATGTCTTCGGAAGGATTGAAAAAAATTTATGACAAAGTATGCAGCGGAATTACCGGAAGGACAGCGGTAAAGCTGCATACAGGCGAGAAAAACGGTCCCAATATCATTCCGCGTGCATGGGTAAAGGAATTGATGGAAGAGAAGCTTCCGGAAGCGGCAATTGTGGAGACAAATACCTATTATGAAGGGGACAGATATACAACCGGGCAGCACCGTGAAACGCTGCAGGTAAATGGATGGACCTTTGCTCCGGTAGATATTATGGATGAGGAAGGAACAGTCCTTTTGCCGGTGAAAAACGGGAAGTGGTTCACAGAAATGTCCATGGGCAGTCATTTGACGGATTATGATTCGCTGGTGGCGCTTACTCATTTTAAGGGACATGTCCAGGGAGGCTTTGGCGGTTCCAATAAGAACCTGGGGATTGGATGCGCAGACGGAAGAATTGGAAAAGCCTGGATTCACACAACACCGGGACAGCCGAATATGTGGGATATTGCCAAAGAGGAATTTATGGAGCGGATGACGGAATCGGCAAAGGCGGTTATCGATCATTTTGGAGAGCATATTACCTACATCAATGTGATGAGGAATATGTCTGTTTCCTGTGATTGCGAGGGCTGTGCCGCAGCTCCGGTTGTTACACCGAATGTGGGGATCCTGGCATCGAAGGATATTCTGGCTCTGGATCAGGTCTGTGTAGATATTGTCTTTGCAATGAAGGAGCATGAACATCATGATCTGGTAGAACGGATGCGCAGCCGTCATGGTCTCCGCCAGCTGACTTATATGAAGGAGCTGGGAATGGGGAATGACAGATATGTGCTTCTGGATATTGATGCAGAGGACAGCCCGATCAAAGTAAAGGATGCGGTAAAGGATCTGAAGCCGTTTGGAGAATAAAACCTTTTGCACTTGTTCTTTTTTTTCGTTATACTGTTTCTGTAGAGATAGAGAGACAGAAGAAGGGAAGGTACATGCCGGATGGAGGTACGGGTTTTACGCTATTTTCTGGCGGTGGTGCGGGAAGAGAGCATCACAAAGGCAGCGGAGGTGCTGCACATCACACAGCCTACACTGAGCCGTCAGCTGAACCAGCTGGAGGAAGAGGTGGGCGTGCGCCTGTTTGAGCGGGGATCAAGGAAGATCGTTCTGACCAATGAAGGGCTTCTGATGCGGCGCAGAGCGGAAGAGATCATGGCTCTGGTGGATAAGACGGAACGGGAGTTTGCAGTTCGGGATGATACGGTAGAGGGAACGATTGCGGTGGGCTGCGGGGAAATAAATGCAGTTCAGCTTCTGCCCAGGCTGTTCCGTTCCTTTAGTGAAAAGTATCCGCAGGTCAATTACGATCTGTTTACGGCAAATGCAGATCAGGTAAAAGAGCAGATGGAGGCAGGGATTCTGGATATGGGACTGCTTCTGGAGCCCATTAGTATTGATAAATATGATTTTATCCGTCTCCCAATGAAGGAACGCTGGGTAGTGCTGATGCGTCCTGATGATCCGCTCACAGAGAAGGAATGGGTTACCGCTCAGGATCTGGAAAATCTTCCCATTATTATGGCCCGCCGTTCTCAGGTTCAGAATGAGCTTGCCAACTGGTTTGGAGCGCGTTTTCAGAACCTGCATATTCTTTTCAAAAGCAATTTTCCCACCAATTCGGCTGTCATGGTTCAGCATGGGCTGGGCTATGCCCTTGTGGTAGAGGGTATGATGAAAGACCTGTGGGATTCGACAAAGATCTGCAGCCGTCCGCTGTACCCGGAGCTTCCAGCCACCTGTGTGCTGGCATGGAAACGCCAGCAGCCATTTTCCAGAGCGACGATGAAGTTTATCGAGCATGTGAAATGCCTTTTGAGCATGGAAAAGGATTTGATATAAGTATTTGATATGGCATAAAGATAGAATTATACTGTAAGTACAGAAGGAACGATTCCTTTTGTACTTATTTTTTTGCGAAATTTATTGCAGATCATGGAGGAACAAAGGATATGATTCATAGACTGTATGCTTTTTTGAGCAGAGTATGGCAGCGGGCAGGACAGGAAAATGACAGACGTTTTCGCGGAGACTGTGATTTTTCAGAATGGATGTCCCAGGAAGAAGCTGGTTTTGAAGAATCTCAGGGTAATAAATACCAGCCGGTAACGGACAGCCTGGTAAAGGTGCTGCGGCATTTTCCGATCAATATAGAGGACAGTATTCTGGATATCGGCTGTGGAAAGGGAAAAGCCATGTACCTGATGAGCCGTCTTCCTTTTAGGCGGATTGAGGGTTACGATCTGTCGGATCGTCTGGCAGTAATTGCGAATAAGAATTTTCGCAGACTTGGACTGAGACAGTGCAGGGCGGTGCAGGGAAATGCGCTGACTTTTACAGAATACGACAAGTTTAATTACTTTTTTATGTTTAACCCTTTTCCGCAGGAAATTTTTGAGGTAATGATGGGAAATCTTATGGAAAGCCTGAAAAGGAACCCGAGAAAATGTGTACTGATCTACCTGAATCCGGTCTGTCATGAGTATCTTATTACACAGACACCGTTCCGCCTGGTCTACAAAAAGAGAGCCATGGTTCGCTGGTATGATTATTTTTGTTATGAGTGCGGAGAAGAAGAGTTACGAAAAGGATAACCTGGTCACACACAATCTATACAACAATTTGTAAAATGGAGGATTTAGAAAATGAAAAAATTAAACTTACTGATTGCAGCAGGAATTATGGTATGGAGTCTTGCAGGCTGCGGCAGCAAAACAGCAGCGGAAGCCACAACGTCAGAAACCATAGAGACGGAGGAAAGTGCAGTCGTTTCTGACAACACACAGACAGAGGAAGAAGCTTTTACGGACGCAGCCGATACAGAGACAGAATCCACAGAAGAGACAGAATCCACAGAAGAGGCAGATACAAATGCTCTTGTGGCTTATTTCTCTGCAACAGGAAACACAAAAGCTGCTGCAGAAACACTGGCCGGGATGCAGGGCGCAGAGCTGTTTGAAATCGTTCCGGAGGAGCCTTATACAGAAGCGGATTTAGATTATAATGACAGCTCCTCCCGTTCCACAGTAGAGCAGAATGATGCGGATGCACGGCCGGCTATCTTTGGAACCATTGATGATTTGGAGGACTACGAGGTGGTCTATGTGGGTTACCCTAAAATGGAGTATGGTTTTAACTGTGTATAGTGTGTATTAAGTGAGATTTTTGAGAATGAATGGAACTGTGTACACAAGGAAAGAGAAGATTTGTGTATTGTGTTGAGTATAGATCGTATTAGATGAAGGAGGGCATGCTCTATGAAGAAACGTGGATTTTTATTGGTAACAGTGTGTATCCTGATAGTCAGTATGTTGGTTGGATGCGGGAGCGGGAATGGTCAAGTGGAAAATCAAGAACAGTCGAATACAGAGGAAGAAGTTGAGAATGAATCCATCTTAGCCACAACAGAAGAAAATAGTACCGAAGCAAACAGCGAGGCAGAAACAAGCAGTGATGGAACAGAAGGAAAAACGCTTGTCGTATATTTTTCGGCTACTGGTAACACAGAGCGTGTGGCAAAAGTGATTGCCGAAACGACAGGCGGAGAATTGTTCGAGTTGGAGCCGGTTACTCCGTATACCGATGAGGATTTAAATTACAACGATGCTAATAGCCGTGTGTCTCAGGAATACGCTAATGAAAACCTGAGAAATGTAGAGCTGGTGGTTGATACCATAGACGATTGGCAGGACGTGGAAAAAATCTATCTGGGTTACCCTGTGTGGTGGGGGATCGCAGCATGGCCGGTAAACACTTTTGTAGAGGCAAATGATTTTACCGGAAAGACTGTCAATCCATTCTGTACATCAGCAAGCTCTGGTTTGGGCGAGAGCGGTAAATTGTTGGCAGAGTTGGCTGGAACTGGAGATTGGCAGGAAGGTATTCGTTTCCCTTCCAGTGATTCTGATGAAGATGTGATAGCTTGGCTGGAGAGCTTAGAGCAGTAATTGAATGGGTATTTTTGGATAAGGCATAGTTCGGAAACGGATTATGCCTTTTATTAAGGGAAAATGTATATTTAAGAAAAATCAACATCTAATTTTAGACTTTTGTAAAAATAGATGTTGATTTTTATTTGAAAAGGCATATACTATAATTGTAAGAGTTCATAAAAGGCAGAATGAGGAGATTAATATGCTGATACAATTTAACTTTAAAAATTTCAAATCATTTCGTGACGAGGTGTCGTTGGATTTATCAGCGACTAAAATAACAGAACATGAGGATCATGTTGTGGATATTGCAAATGACAAGTTGCTCAAGGTAGCTGCGATTTACGGCGCTAATGCAAGCGGTAAGTCAAATGTGTATGATGCGTTTGACTATATGAGTTATTATGTGTCAGAGTCGTTTAAATTTGGAGATGAGGACGAAAGCCGCCGGAAAAGGGAGGCAGATTATCTGAAAGTAACTCCGTTTCTATTTGATGATAACAGCCGTAATGAAGAGACTACGTTTGAGGTTTTTTATGTTGACAATGCAGAGAACACCGGAAAGATATACCAATATGGATTTTCTCTAAAAGCAGACGAGGTAGTGGAGGAATGGCTGTATTCCAAGGCAAAAACCGCAAGAAACAACTATAGAACCGTGTTTTACCGTAAAAAAGGCGAAGAATTGGAGATGAATGGATTTTCCAAGAGTCATGTGGAAAATATTAAGGCATCACTAAATAAAGAAGCGCTTATCGTCTCTCTGGGAGCAAAGCTGCGAGTTGCAAAACTGAAGAAAGTAAGAGATTGGTTTTTAAACAATGATATTATTGACTTCGGTGACCCCGCAGAAAATTTCTTCCGCTCCAGAGTCCTGCCGGATGGATTTATAGATAGTAAGGAAGTGCAGGAGAATGTGGTAAAGTATTTTGCATCTTTTGATGAGGCAATACAAGATTTTGAAGTGGAAGAATTACCGCCGGAAGATGAGAAAGATATGAGCAAGAGCTATACGATTGATGCCCTTCATAGAAAGGTGGGCAGTCAGGAGATGGCTTCGATTCCGCTAAAACAGGAGTCCAGCGGTACACTGAAAATGTTTGCACTTTACCCATCTTTGAAAGATGTACTGGATAACGGTGGAACATTATTTGTAGATGAACTGAATGCCAGGTTACATCCATTGTTGGTTCGGAATATCATACTGACCTTTTTATCGCCAGAAATTAATACGCAGAATGCTCAGCTTATTTTTACTACCCATGATATCTGGCAGTTCTCCAATGAATTGCTGCGCAGGGATGAAATCTGGATGGTAAACAAGAACATAGATGGAGTATCGGATCTGTATTCTTTGGCTGAGTTTAAAGATGAGGAAGGCAATAAAGTACGCAGAGATGAGGCGCTGGCAAAGAATTATCTTACAGGAAACTATGGAGCTATTCCGGCACTGAAACCGATGAAGATGCTTACAGGGAGGGCTGCGGATGGCAAATAAAAGTGGAGGAAAGCCCAGTGACCGCAGAGCCGGGAAAAGAAAAGACCGGAATCAGCGTGTGGGAATAAGAGTACCAGAGTTAGGATATTACCTGATAGTGACAGATACAGAGGAAACAGAAAAGAACTATTTTGAGGGTTTACGGGACAGTATTCCGGCAGAGCTGAAGGATCGTCTGGTGATAAAGGTGGAAAAGGCGAAGACGGTAGAATTGGTGGAACGGGCACTGGAACTTGCGAGTAAGGAGCCACAGTACCGTATCCCTTGGATTGTATTTGATAGGGATCAGGTAAAGAATTTCGACAATATTATTCAGGCGGCAGAGAAAAGTGGTGTTGGTGCAGGCTGGTCCAATCCTTGTTTTGAGATTTGGATGTATGCTTATTTTGGAGAGATGCCGGCAATACAAGAATCTTATACATGCTGTGACCGGTTTGCGGATAAATTTGAGCAGGTTACAGGGCAGAAATATCTTAAGAAGGATAAGGATATTTACCGTAAGCTGGTGCAGTATGGGAATGAGGAAAAGGCAATTCAAATAGCGGAACGGTGCTATAAGAAATGCGTAGATGATGGAAAGAAAAAGCCATCGGAGATGTGGCCGGCTTGTATGGTGCAGCGGTTGGTGGAGGAGATACAGCGTAAAGTTGGGAGAGAATATTTTGAAAGATAGAAGTGCGGTTAGTACCTTAAAGGGTTATTTCTACCAATTTGATTTTACTATTTTGCAGTTGTTGAAGCTTGAACATATGACAGATAAAATAATGGTAGAAGGAATTGAGGATGTTGATGTAACATCAGCGGATAATAAAATAGCAATTCAATGTAAATATTATGAAGGTACTGAATATAGTCATTCTGTAATATCGGAGGCTGTAAAATATTTATTAGTGGATTTTGCAGAGAGAAAAAATAATGGCAAGAATAAAAAAATAATTTTATACTGACTTTCTCTTACCATTGAGTTTCAAATTTTTGATTCGAATTACATGGAAGAGATAGATGATTTTTCTGAGCTTACACATCCACACCCCGCAGTAAGGTTGTACTACAATATAGAAGCAATGCGTGAATCTGTGACAGCTATTTTAAAAACATACAGATTAGATGATAATCAATCAGAGCTGGGAGTAAACATTATTATTCAAGAAATTTACATTTGGATTGAATCGTTCCTTGGTATAACAAATGCACCGATTGATATTAAGAAGAATAATTTTCAAATTATAGACGGCTATATTAAACTTCGAGACATTCCGTATGAAAATGGAACGAAAGAAAATACTTATATTCATCTAAAGCCATTACCAGATGAATATCGAAAAGAATGCGAGAAATATAGATTTTTTCGAGAAAAGTAGATATAATTGGACATATAAATTGTGGAGGTAAGGGGAAAATTGAAAGATAGATGCGTTGAATGTAGATCATGTAATGTTCAAGAAATTGATATATGGAAGGATATTGAGGGATATGAAGAGAGATATCGGATTAGTAATAAAGGGGAAGTACAGTACAGGGAAAACAATGATAAAGAATGGAAAACGAAAGCTCAAAAACTCATAAAAAACATCAAGAAATCTGGTCAGGGATATTATTATGTTAGGCTTGCCAAATCTGGGAAAAAAGAATTAAAATCTGTGCACAGACTAGTGGCAAAAACTTTTATTGACAATCCGGAAAACAAGGAAACTGTTAATCATAAAAATGGGGATACTGCTTGTAATTGTGTTGATAACTTAGAATGGATGACACAAAAAGAAAATAATCAAGCTTATGAGAATCAAAAAAGAAATAAATAATTTTAGCTGGAATATGAAAATCAGTTTATCGATTTATTGTAAAATAGTTAATGGGGTGTTGCAAAACAGGTGAGTAATCACCTATTTTGTAACGCCCTGTTTCCGGCAGTCTTGAAAGGTTTTGATCATAGAATAAGATAATCCGAATGAAATCTAACAGTAAAGTACACTTCCTTCTTTAATATTGTAGAAATTCCCCTTTTCAATTCTAAGTGCAACACGGCAGTCGGAAGCCTCCTGAGCCGATTTGCCGGGTCCTGTTTCGATAGCGGTGATCCGGACTTTATGTTGTTTTGTTATCCGGTCTGTTGTTTCTGAAAGAAATACTTCTGTGCCGCATGAGATGATCCCCTGTGCGAAGCCGACAACAACTAAATCATTGCATTCTTTTAAACGAAACGTATCCTGAATACTCAGGACAAAATGAGGATGAGGATTTGTCCTATCCACGTTTTTTGCATGTTTTATAGCCTCATACCCATACCGCATATCCAGTTCCGGATAACCCATTTTCAGATATTTGGAAAACTGCTTTGGCACTTTTGTCACGGTGAGGTTGTACAAAAGAATGATAAGTCCGACAAACAAAATAGTCGGCAGAAGGACTACATAACAGATAAATGTCAGGTTGGTTTCCTGTTTTATCATAAGTGTTGAAATACTCATAAACAGCTGCAGTACGCACAGTAAGATAATGCAATGCAGCATTCTGGTACGTCTTAGATGGTATTTTTTCGATATAGAATAGAAAAGGCTTTCGATCGAGGTGCTGGATAATTCTCTGTTTTTCAATTTGCTGCGGTATTCTTTTGATAAACTTTCAATATAAAATCTTGCCATGTCAAAGTCCCTCCACACAACCTCAAATACATGCGGTTTCTTTGTGTTTTTACAAATTATATCACCGAAAAATGGGATTGTCTATCTGAATGCTATTGACAACCATATATTATATGATATATAGTATGAATATCTTATAATACTATATGTCATATAGTATAAAATCTGCAACAATTCAAGAGAACAGGAGAGGATTGCATGGTATTCAACACAGGAGCGCCGCTTTTGGATGCAATTGTACTGGCGGTGGTGTCCAATGACGCAGAGGGAACCTATGGATATAAGATTACACAGGATGTGCGCCGTGCCATTGAGATATCCGAATCGACCCTATATCCCGTGCTTCGCAGACTTCAGAAAGATGGATGTCTGGAAACCTACGACATGGAATTTTGCGGACGCAACCGCAGATATTATCGGATTACAGAGGTCGGATTGGTACAGCTTCGGTTGTATCGGACAGAGTGGAAAATGTATTCTGAAAGCATTACGAAATTATTTGCGGGGAGTGAAGAAGGATGAGCAGAGCGGAATTTATGGAAAGGCTGGAAAAACTGCTGCGGGATATTCCGGACAGCGAACGGGAGGAAGCCTTACAATATTATGAAGATTACTTTGAGGATGCAGGCAAGGAGAATGAAGAAGCTGTTCTTGCAGAGCTGGGAAGCCCCGAACAGGTAGCAGAGAAATTGAAGGCGGGACTGTCGGACCCGGAAGAGGAGAATACGAGAACAGGTCTTGTCAACATAACAGACGTACAGGCAGAAAGCGAGGAACCGAAAAAAATGCCTCCGAAAAAGGAGACGAATTTCTGGAAAGTCCTGGCTGTTATTCTGTTGGTGATTCTGGCAGCTCCGATTGGGATTCCACTGGCTTTTGCCGGTCTGCTGGTACTGGCAGGTCTTGTGATGGGAATTCTGGCATTAGTATTCGGTTTTGTCATTGCCGGTTTTGCTATTCTATTTTCCGGAGTTATCGGTATAACTGCTGGTATTGCACGGATGTTTGTATCCTTCCCATGGGGTATTGCAACCGCAGGCATGGGCTGTCTCCTGCTTGCCTTCGGAATCCTGGCTACCATGCTGACAGTCTGGCTGTGTATCAAGATTGTACCGTGGCTGATTCGCAGTGTGGTGAAGCTGGTAAGCTGTCCCTTTCGAAAGGCAGGTGTTGAGAAATGAAAAAATTTACGAAGTTTTGTTTTATCCTGTGCGGGATTTTAATTGTACTGGGAATCATAGGCATTACGGCAGGTATGGCTCTGGGGGTAAAACCCGGTCAGTTTCTGAATCTTGCCCATTATAATAACCATACGTTTCCCTGGAATGAGGAGGACTTTTGGGAAGAAATCCGTGAGGACGGGATGGATGAGCACAGCGAGTATGAACTGGAGAAGTTGTATGATAGTGCAAACTTCCGGAAGCTGAATCTGGAACTGAATCATGCGGTCATCCATGTCTATCATCATGAAAAGGACGGGATCCTTGTAAAAGCGGGAAATGCAGGAAACTATTTCCGTTGCAGAGAAGACGAGGACGAGCTGACTTTAACAGATGATCGTCCAGGTAGTCAGGAAACACTGCAGTTGGAGATTTATCTGCCCGGAAGGAAGCTGGAGAAAATGAATTTGGAAATCGGAGCCAGCGTTCTGTATGCGGATAAGCTGTATGCAGATGAAATTACCATCACGGTGGGTGCGGGGGAAGTCAGTATCGGAGAACTTATGGCAGACCGCGAAGCGGATTTGGAAGTAGGAGCCGGAGAGATGGAAGTGAAATACTTCAGTGGCGGAAATCTGGACTTGGAATGCGGCATAGGCGTTTTATATGTAACGGCAGAGGGAAGCACTGCGGATTATAATTATGAAGTGACAGGCGGTATTGGCGAAATTTCCATAAATGGAGAGAGTTATGCCGGTCTGGGGTTTGAACACAGGAAGGATAACGGAGCAGCCAGGAAGGTACAGATGGAATGCGGTATCGGAGAAATTGCCCTGGATTTTGCGGAAGACATATAAATCGAGCGTATTGGCAGTCATAAATAGCATAATACAGCGGCAGGTGGAGTCATATCCATCTGCCGCTGCTGCATGAAAAAGTGTTCTTATTGTTCAGAATTTTTTTCCGGCAATATTTTGTTCCCATCCAGCTCGATCACTGCCACCTTTGCCGGATCGATCAGATCGTAGGAATCCAGTTCGAGAATAAATTCTTCTGAATTGGTTTCTCCATAGGATCCGGAAGCGGAATAAAAGCTGCCGTTCTTCCCTGTCAGAATCGCCTTTCCATCGGCATCGAAGAGGCGGATCAGCATATCCCAGTCCGCATCAAAAGGATTTTCTTCTTTCTGATCCATAACTCCGGTCAGAGTGATGCGGAAGGGTGTGATGCGGATACTTCGGATCGTACAGCCGGAAGGTTGATGATCTGTTCCTTCAAAAGCAACAGGAATATTAAGATCCTCTGCACCTTGCTCAGGAATGGCATCCGGGAGTGGGAGATCCATGACCTGGGCGCTGCCGTCTTCGGCAATGACACACAGGCTGATATGATCTGCATCTTCCGGAATATCCATATCGGAGAAATAACGGACCGCTTTGGTATCAGATACTTTTCCGATGGGACCAGCCTGACGGAGCGTACTGTGTCCGGTTTCCTCTATCTGGGACAGAGTGGTAAGGGATTTGGCAGTCTGCGGTCCTGCGAGGAGCTGGATCCGGTAAATATGTTCTCCGGCTTCGTTCTGGAAGATCATCCAGGAGGAGACCTGCCGGCTGCTGCCGGAAATGTCATAGATCAGCCGGGCAATGCCATTGCTTCGGATGACTGCATGGGCGGTGACAGTGTGTCCGTCCACCGTGACGCTGGGGACATCCTCCAGGGTAAGACTGTATTCTTCCACAAGCTGTTCCGTCCGGTTGACGGCAGTCATAGTGTCAAAGAGTCCCAGGACAGCTGCACCGCAGGCGGCAAGCAGACACATGGCGGCTGCCAGCGTCAGTACAAGGCGCAGAGGCTTTCTGCGGGGTGGTCTTTTTGCAAGTATCCGCTGTTCCAGGGCGGTGATCTCCCCGGCATCCAGTTCTGGTGAGAGTGGTTCGTGTTCTATGATCCATTGTTCAAGCTCTTTCATATGAAATACTCCTTTCTCAGCAAAGTCTGCAGTTTTTCTTTGGTTCGGTGCAGCCGGGTACGAATGGTATTTTCCGGCATATGGAAATGTCCGGAGAGCAGTGCAGAGGATTCGCCGTATACATACCGCCGCAGGAACAGTTCTCCGTCCGGTGGAGGAAGGGTCATGATCAGTTCCATCAGTTCCCGGGTCTCAAGGGCGCTGTCAAGCTCTGCGGAAAATGCCGCATCCTCCCGTTCGTCAAGAGAGAAGGAGGAGGGCTGCTTTACGGAACGCCGGTATTTGTCGATGGCACAGGACCGGGCAGTCCGTATGACATAGGCGCGCAGATGGGCGCTGTCTTTGGGAAGCCGTGGACGTCTCCACAGCTTGAAGAAGGTGTCTGCTTCCGCCTCTTCGGCATCCTCCGGCTGCCCGGGCAGGATACTGCGGCAGATGGTCCGGACGATACCGCCGTATTCTGTCAGAAGTTGATGTAATTCTTGTTCAGTCATTGCTTTTTGCTCCTTTCATAAGAGCAATACGAGAGAAAAGATATATTTGTTTCGGATTTTTGTATTTTATATTTTTTTCTGTTATAATACAAGCCATGCAGGAGGAAGAATTTTATGGAACATAATGCATTGGCAGCGAAGTTTTCATTTTTATCCTTATTGAAATTTGCGCTGCCCAATATTATCATGATGATATTTTTATCTTTGTACACGATTGTGGACGGTATGTTTGTTTCCCGGTTTGTGGGCACGCTGGCGCTGTCGGCGATCAATATGTCTTACCCGGTCAATTGTCTGGAGATGGCGCTGGGGATCATGCTGGCAACCGGAGGCAGTGCGGTCATTGCAAGACAGTTAGGGGAAGGCAGAGAGCAGAAGGCAAAGGAGAGCTTTACTTTTCTGGTGCTGGTATCACTGCTGCTGGGGATCCTCTGTATGATCATAGGAATTGTATTTATAGATGAGATTTTGTATCTTCTGGGAACCAGCGAGGCACAGTATGAGATGTGCAGAGAATATACACTGATTCTGGTGGGATTTGCTCCGGCATTTTTTCTGCAGACCGCATTTCAGACGTTGTTTGTCACAGCGGGGAAGCCCAATCTGGGGCTGTTTGTGACGGTGTGCGGAGGCATGGCAAATATTGTGCTGGATTATGTCTTTATTGTGATCCTGAATTTCGGGATTGCAGGAGCGGCGCTTGCCACAGTGGTGGGTTATATGATCCCTGCAGTGACAGGAATCTTATATTTTACGTTTCAGAGGAAAGGAACGCTGTATTTTGTAAAATGCAGGAAGGATCTTCCGATGCTTCGCCGGGTGTGTTTTAACGGCTCCTCAGAGATGGTGACCAATATTGCCAATGCCGTGACGACATTTCTTTTCAATATGCTGTTTCTCCGGTTCTACGGAGAGGATGGTGTGGCGGCGATCACCATCGTGCTGTACTTTCAGTTTGTGTTTGCAGCCGTATTCTTTGGTTTTTCCATGGGTGTTGCCCCGGTCATCAGCTTTAAGTATGGAGCGGATGAGAGGGAACAGCTGCGGAAGATCATCCGGTACTGTATGTGCTTTGTGCTGGTCTGCTCTGCGGGAACCTGGCTTCTGTCCATGGTGACCATTGAGACGGCGCTTGGAATCTTTACGGAGACAGGAAACCGCGTATTTCAGATTACTATGGATGGCTTTGGCATCTATGCACTTTCCTTCCTTCTTATGGGAATCAGTATTTTTGCATCGGCAATGTTTACTGCCTTTTCAGACGGTATGTCATCGGCAATTATTTCTTTTATGAGAACCTTTGTATTTCTGACGGGAATGCTTCTGCTCCTGCCTGCCGTTATGGGCGGCGTGGGCATCTGGGCGGCGGTTCCGGTGGCAGAGCTTCTGGGGGTTCTGGTTGCCATCTGGTATCTGGTCAGAAAACGTGGTATGTATCACTATTGATATGAAGCAAAGGAGGATGTCATGAGCATCAGGATCTTACTGGTAGAGGATGACAAAGAAATTGTAGAAAATCTGTCGGTGCTTCTGAGGGAGGAGGGCTTTGGGGTGGCTGCAGCAGAGACAAAGGCATCTGCCATGGAGCTCCTTGGTCATGACAGCTTTGATCTGGCGCTTCTGGATGTGGGGCTTCCGGATGGCAGCGGCTATGCACTGTGTACGGCAGTCAGGCGTCAGTATGGGATTCCGGTTATTTTCCTGACAGCCATGGGAGATGAGGCAAGCGTGGTAACAGGCTTTGAATTGGGCGGGGACGATTATATTTCCAAGCCCTTTCGTCCGCTGGAGCTGATCTCCCGTGTGAAAAATGTGCTCCGGAGGAAGGGCAGACAAAAAGCGGTTTATCAGGTGGGGGACCTGTACATTGACACGGTAAAGGGAGCAGTGTCAAAGGGAGGACAGGAGCTTTTCCTGTCTGCCCTGGAATATCGGCTGCTTCTGGTATTTGTAAATCACGGAGGCGAGACGCTGTCCCGTTACCGCCTGCTGGATGAAATCTGGGATGCGGCGGGAGAGTATGTAAATGATAATACGCTGACAGTGTATATCAAGCGTCTTCGGGAAAAGATCGAGACAGATCCGGCGGATCCAAAGCTGATCCGGACCGTGAGAGGAATCGGTTACAGAATGGAGGGTCCGGATGGGACTTTTGAGAAATCCTGAGATGAAGAAGCAGGTGGGAATGCTTCTGGGACTGTCTCTTCTGGCAGGCATCGGCGGTTTGTTCTGGGGTGTCGGCTGTGGAGTTTACGTAGTGATGACGGGTGTTCTGCTGACACTGGCATCCATGTACAGTGCCAGAAAGCGATATGATTATCTAAGAGAGCTGTCAGGAGAACTGGATCGGATCCTTCATGGAGCCTGCGGGCTGGACTTTGTACCGGATCAGGAGGGAGAGCTTGCGCTTCTGACCAGTGAGATCTATAAGCTGACAGTGCGTTTGAGAGAACAGACGGAAGCACTGGAAAGGGAGAAGAACTGTCTGAGTGATTCCCTTGCGGACATTTCTCATCAGCTCCGTACCCCGCTTACCTCCATGCGGCTGCTTCTGCAAAGGCTTCAGAAGGAAGAACTGGATCTGCAGAAGCGCAGAAAATATGCGCAGGAGCTGGGTGGACTGATGAACAGAATTCAGTGGCTGGTGGATGCACTTCTGAAGACGGCAAGGCTGGAGTCAGGAGCCACAGAGCTGAAGAAAGAGGAGGTTTCGGCAGAAGTGCTTGTAAGGCAGGCGCTTCAGCCGCTGGAGATTCTTCTGGATGTGCGCGGTATTACATTGGAACAGAGGATACAGATCGGCGCGGCATATAAAGGTGACCTTCTGTGGTCGGTGGAGGCACTTGGAAATATTCTGAAGAACTGTGCGGAGCATCTGCCGGAGGGCGGGCTGCTTCGGATTGAAGCGTCGGAGAATCCGCTTTATACGGAGATCCGGGTGTCAGATTCCGGCAGCGGGATCGCACCGGAGGATCTTCCTCATCTGTTTGAAAGATTCTATAAGGGAAAATCCACAGGACCTGAGAATGCAGGGATTGGGCTTTCCCTTGCCCGTATGATTGTTACGAGGCAGAATGGGACCATCCGGGCGGAAAATGCGAAAGAGGGCGGAGCAGTGTTTACGGTGCGGTTCTATAAGGGGAAGTGAACAGTAACTATTTTGGAGAAACTCTTTTACGATATAGATAAGTGACAAAATCGTCACCTTCCAGTCACGCAGTCTGTTTCCCATTATGATACAATAGCAAAAAAACATAAGGAGCAAGTACCATGGAGCTTTTGAAGGTAGAAAATCTGTGTAAGACATACGGAGAAGGAGAGAGTCGTGTGGAGGCGCTGAAGAATGTCACTTTTTCTTTGAATAAAGGGGAGTTCACAGCGGTAGTCGGGCAGTCGGGATCCGGCAAATCCACGCTGCTTCATATTCTGGGAGGAGTGGAGCTTCCTACCTCCGGAAAGGTATATGTGGACGGAAAGGAAGTGTTTGCCAGGTCGAGAGAGGAGCTGGCGGTCTTCCGGCGCAGGCAGGTGGGGCTGATCTATCAGTTCTATAATCTGATCCCGGTACTGAATGTGGTGGAAAATATGACGCTTCCTCTGAAGCTGGACGGATGCCGGGTCAATGAGGAGCATCTGGAGGAGCTGATCCGGGTATTGGGACTTCAGGATCGGAGAGAACATCTGCCCAGGCAGCTCTCAGGCGGGCAGCAGCAGAGGGTATCCATAGGACGGGCGCTGATCCATGCGCCGGCACTGGTGCTGGCAGATGAGCCAACGGGAAATCTGGATAATCAGAACAGTCAGGAGATCGTGGAGCTTTTAAAATATTCCAACCGGAAATACAAACAGACTCTTCTGGTCATCACCCATGATGAACAGATCGCACTGCAGGCGGATCGGATCCTCCGGCTGGAGGACGGAAAACTCGTCTCCGATGACCGGATCCGATAGGAGGGGCTGTTATGTGGAAGGAATATTCCGTCAAATATATGAAAAGCAATCGGGCAGCAGGAGTCTTTATTATGGCAGTGGCATTTTTATCATCCATGCTGCTGACCCTGCTTGGAGGTCTGTTTTATAATCTGTGGATGGACCGGAGCTATCGGCTGTATCTGACTACCGGAAGCAAAGAGGGGGAATTTGGCGTTCTGCCGGCAGCTTATGCGTTTCTGCTGGCAGCGGCAGTCCTGTCACTGGTTCTGATGCTTTACAATGCTTTTGAAGTGACCATGAACAGTAGGATCCATCAGATGGGGATCCTGCAGAGTGTGGGGGCAACGCCGCGGCAGCTTAGGAGAGTGCTGCTTCAGGAGGCATTTGTGCTGTCCGGGATTCCGCTGCTTGTTGGTATGCTGGCAGGAGCAGGGGTGTGCTATGGATTCTGGAAATTTGCAGAAGTGCTGGGAGAGGGATTCCGTACCTATGAGCTTCGGTTTTATTTTCATCCGGTAATCTGTATAAGCGGGCTTCTGGCAGCGCTTCTGACCATTCTGATTTCTGCATGGATTCCGGCAGTCCGGCTTGGCAAGCTGTCTCCTATGGAAGCAATTTTCTATGGAGGGGAACAGGAGGTCGTGCGCATGAAGCGTTTCCGGCTTGTCTCTGCACTTTTTGGAATCTATGGAGAGCTGGCAAGGAAATCGCTCTATGCCAGAAGGAAATCGCTCCGCATGTCCGCATGGTCCTTGACCCTTTCCTGTCTTGCATTTATCGGTTTTCTCAATCTGGAGACCATCTCCGGCATGAGTACCCAGGAGACGTATTTTGAGCGTTACCGGGATAAGTGGGACTATTTTCTGACCGTAGAAGAAGGACAGGCAGATGAAGGGCTGCTTTCTCAACAGATCCGGAGTCTGCCGGGGATGGAAAGCTGTATTGTTTACCGGAAGCTGGAGACATATACGAAGATAGCGGAAGATCAGCTGAGTCAGGCGGTGGGAAATGTGGGAATCGGGAATCTGACGGAAGAGATTCTGCCAGAGGAGGATGGGAGCTATCTGGTGAAATCACTTATCTATGCTTTAGACGAAGAGAGCTTCCGGGCATATTGTGAAGAGTCCGGGATCAAAGCAGAAGAGGGTGAGCATGCCATACTGATAAACCGGATCTGGGACAGTGTGCACAGTGACCGGAGAAATCGGGAATATATTCCGTTTTTGAGAGAAACGGAAGGCTTATCGCTGGAGCTTTGGAACCGGACCGGAGCGGGAGCAGATCCGGTGTCTGTTGAAGTCATGGATCATACGGAGCAGCTGCCGGAATGGAAGGAAGAGATACCGCAGTATACACTGGCGCTTCTGGTCAATGAAGCTGTCTATGAACGGATCCGGACGCAGTTCCCTGCAGGAGAGCTGTTCTATAATATAAAAACGAAGGATTCAATGGAAACATATGGGGAGGAGCTGGAGCTGCTGTCGGCGGGTCTGCCCGGATGTACGCTGGAGAGCCGGGTGGAGGAGGAGCAGAATGATCAGCTGATCCGCAGAGGGCTTCGGATTTTTGCAGGCATGCTTGCAGGACTTTTTTCCAGTATCGGTCTGTCCAATGTATTCTCTGCGTCCCTGGGACAGATCTATCAGAGGAAGAAGGAATTTGCCAGATACCTGTCCGTTGGACTTTCTCCCAGGGGAATGCATCGGCTGCTTTTTATGGAGGCTCTGTTTGTGGCGCTGCGTCCCATGTGCTTTGGCATTCTCTTCAACGTGCCGCTGGCGCTGATCCTTTTGCGGGCAGGAGGCTTTTCGGTGGGAGAATATGCAAGGCATATCCCCTTTGTTCCGATCCTGATCTTCCTGTTGTTTATCCTCTTCTTTGTGGGACTTGCCTATTATCTGGGAGGAAGGAAGATCTGTACGGATGATATGGTGGAGGTGTTAAAGGACGAGACCATGGTGTAGAAATGTAAGGATGTGGGCAGGAGCTGTCCTCAGTGTACACCTGCCTGATTCCACTGCATGGAATACTGAATAAAACTTTGATATTCAAAACATCTTGACAAACCAGTACATGAGTTATATACTTTGATAATCAAAATAATATTGGCGATGATTAAGAGGTGTATGATTTATGTGGAAGGATAGTATCAGTGCTTTAGATAACAAGAGAAGCCGGATCCTGCAGGCAGGCGGCAGTGACAAGATCGAGAAGCAGCATAAAAGCGGCAAGCTGACTGCCCGTGAGAGAATCGATCTGCTGTTTGATGAGGGTACGTTTGTTGAGGTGGATAATTTTATTGAATCCAGGATCGATGATTTTGGACTGGATAAAAAGAGAGTGCCGGGTGACGGCGTGGTGACCGGATACGGAGAGATCAACGGACGGACCGTATTCGTGTCATCGGAGGATTTTACGGTGATCGGCGGTTCTCTGGGAGAGTACCACTCCATGAAGATTGCCCGTATTCAGGATATGGCATATGACATGAAGGCTCCGATCATTATGATCAACGACAGCGGCGGAGCGAGAATCGAGGAGGGAATTGATTCTCTCAGCGGTTATGCAAATATATTTCTGCGCAATACCAAAGCCTCCGGTGTGATCCCGCAGATCGCGGTCATTGCCGGACCCTGCTCCGGCGGTGCCTGCTATTCACCGGCAATCTGTGATTATATCTTTATGGTAAATGATATTGGCAAGATGTTTATCACCGGACCGCAGGTGGTGAAGACGGTAGTGAATGAGACCTGTACCGTGGAGGAGCTGGGAGGCGCTTCGGTTCATGCGTCCAAAAGCGGTGTGACGCATTTTACCTATGAAGATGAGCAGAACTGCTTTGAGGGGGTACGACAGCTTCTTTCTTATCTGCCGGGCAGTTATCTGGAGAAGCCGCCGGTCATCAAAGAAGAGGAGAAAGATGAGACTTCTGCGAAAAAGTCGCTGCTCTACAGACTGAATCAGCTGCTGAGCAGGAAGAAGATCTTCTCTGAGGACCGCTGTTCAGAGTTGACAGAGATCGTTCCGGACAATTCCCGTAAGGCATATGATGTGCTGGAGGTGATTGACCGGATCTGTGATCAGAACAGCTTCTTAGAGGTTCAGAAGGATTTTGCGAAGAATGTGGTGGTCGGTTACGGACGCATCGACGGTCAGAGTGTGGGTATTGTGGCAAATCAGCCGCTTATACTGGCGGGAAGTCTTGACTATGATGCTTCCGATAAGGCGGCGCGTTTTATCCGTACCTGTGACTGCTACAATGTGCCGCTGGTGGTGCTGGTGGATGTGCCTGCATTCATGCCGGGTACGGCGCAGGAGCACAAGGGTATCATCCGTCACGGCGCCAAGATGCTGTATGCCTTTTCTGAGGCAACTGTGCCCAAGATCTCTGTGATCATGAGAAAAGCATACGGCGGCGCGTATATCGCCATGAACAGTAAAAACATGGGAGCGGATATTGTGTATGCATGGCCGGGAGCAGAGATTGCGGTCATGGGAGCAGAGGGTGCGGTCAATATTGCGTTCAAGCGCGCCATCAATGCGGCGGAGAATCAGGATGCGGCGAGAGAGCAGTATGTACAGGAGTACAGGGAGAAGTTCATGAATCCTTATGTGGCTGCTTCCAGAGGCTTTGTTACAGAGGTCATCAAGCCGGATGAAACGAGAAAGCGTCTGCTGGCGGCGCTGAAGATGCTGAAAAACAAACAGGTAGCTGCACCTGCAAAGAAGCACGGAAATATTCCGTTATAAGAATATGAGCGTGGGACGGCTGTCTGCGGCTGAAGGAAGGGGGACAGGAGATCTATGGGAACACAGGGCTTTATGGGAGC
>JAHABX010000021.1 GCA_018376135.1 Clostridiales bacterium
ACTTGAACGAGGCGTACTGGACGTACGCCGAATGAAAGTAACGCAGCAGGTGTTCAAATTCACCTTGCTAAACCGTGTGTTCCCTTGTACACTGAGGGTATTGCCGGCATTGTAAATTCGGGGGTTTCGAATCAGATCATAATTCCAGGAGAGAAGGCTCGATTTGAATAAGTAGTTCTTTTGGGAGACATTTTTGAGTGATGAGAAAATTTTTGCTTTGATAGGTGATTTCTGTATACATTTTCTGATTTATTTGTTTGCGAAATATGGCAAAAATTTTTCCGGAGGGATTAGGGGTAAGATTTCGAATGTCTTCTTTTAGAACGGTATTCGGGATATAGATGCGATTACTCTTTATAAGACCGAGACATGCGGATGTGGTTCCGGTGATTTTTTCTGTGTAGAGATCCAGGAGAGGTCCTGTGTAGTCACCAATCATTCTTGCAGAATATGCAATATTTATAATGCTATGCAGTACCTGAAGTTTTAACTCGGTTGTATGGTTGTCTTTAAAAATAATATTGGATTCTTTTAGACGTCGGTCCACAGCATCTCTGTAAAAGGCATTGGCTTTTGTATGATTCCGTGTTTCAACACCTGTAAAATGCATAAAGTTGTTGGGACGGAAAGCAGCTTCTATAAAGTCAGTTTTATTATGGGAATCTCGATAGACAAAAGCAATTTGTTTGTTACATAGATGGGAGGCATATAGTCCGGCGCATTTGCTGATGATAGAAATGGCTTCTTTTTGTGTCATTATAGCGCTCCTGTATTTAGAAATTTGAAAAGGCGGTGCATCTGCCACAGCAGATACTCCCGCCTTTTCGTGACTGATTTTTCCGTTGTCCGCCAACCGTCCAGCGCCCGAAGTCTGGAATGAATATCTGGTTTTTCCGTTGCCAGTCAACCGTCCAGCGCCCGAAGTCTGGAATGAATCTCGGATTGATTGTGTCAGCCCACATGATGAGCATTTAGCTCATCTGTTACCTATAGTATACACATAAGAAAGCAGATATGCAAATACTTTATGGACATTTCTGTATAATAATGTTAAATTGACTACAGATATATGATGAGAAAGGAGCACGAAATGGAACGAAAAAATGCATGGAACGCCTATGGAGCAGAAGAGCTGACCCGTCTGGAGCAGATCGCGGGACAGTACAGACAATTTATTTCTGAGGGAAAGACAGAGAGGGAATGTGCAGGGCTTTGTATCTCCATGGCAGAGAAAGCAGGCTATCGGTCTTTGGAGGAAGTGGTTCGCTCCGGTCAGCCACTGGCGGCAGGCGACAGGGTATATGCAGTTCATAAGAAGAAGCTGGTGGTTCTGTTCCATATGGGTGAGAAGCCCATGGAGCAGGGAATGAATATTCTTGGCGCACATACAGATTCGCCAAGGCTGGATCTGAAGCAGAATCCTCTGTATGAGGACGGAGAGATGGCACTTCTGGATACGCATTATTATGGAGGAATCAAGAAGTATCAGTGGGCAGCGATCCCGCTGGCGCTGCACGGGGTCGTGGTCAGAAAGGATGGAAGCACCGTAGAGCTGTCCATTGGAGAAAAGCCGGGAGATCCGGTGCTGGGGATCTCGGATCTGCTGATTCATCTGTCCGGAGAGCAGCTGCAGAAGAAGGCATCCGTGGTGGTGGAAGGTGAGAACCTGAATATCATTGTTGGAAGCCGTCCGCTGAAGGATACCGAGGAAAAAGAGAAGGAAAAGATCAGGGCGGCGGTCTTGGAGCTTCTGAAGACGGAATACGACATGGAGGAAGAGGACTTCCTCTCTGCAGAGCTGGAGGCGGTTCCGGCAGGTCCGGCGAGAGATTTTGGACTGGACCGCAGCATGATCATGGGCTATGGACAGGATGACCGAATCTGCGCCTTTACCTCCCTGCTGGCACAGCTGGAAACAGAGCGTCCGGCATATACCGCTGTCTGCCTGCTGACGGATAAGGAAGAGATCGGAAGCATGGGAGCTACCGGCATGCAGTCCCGCTTTTTTGAAAATGTGGTGGCAGAGGTGATGAACCTGACAGGAGAGTATTCGGAGCTGAAGCTTCGCAGATGCCTGCAGAATTCTCATATGCTGTCTTCCGATGTGAGCGCAGCCTTTGACCCCAATTATGCCGGCGCTTTTGAGAAGAAAAATATTGCCTACCTGGGACGGGGCATGGTGTTCAATAAATATACCGGTGCACGGGGCAAGTCCGGTTCCAACGATGCCAGTGCGGAATATCTGGGACAGCTTCGGGGGATCATGGATAAAGCAGGGGTTTCCTGGCAGACCGCAGAGCTTGGCAAGGTGGATCAGGGCGGCGGAGGAACCATTGCATATATCACCGCAAACTATGGAATGGATGTCGTCGACAGCGGCGTGGCACTTCTGAATATGCACTGTCCGTGGGAGGTGTCCAGCAAGGCGGATATTTATGAGGCATATAAGGGATACCTGGCATTTTTGAACACGGACTGGGCATCACAGAGCTAAGGGGATGCGCTGCTCCTGTACATTGAGGGCAGAAGGAAAGGAAAAGGAACATGATACAGAAACGATTGGAGCTTCTCAGAGAGCAGATGAAAAAGGAAGGGGTCACGGTCTATGTGGTTCCGTCCTCAGACTGCCATGAGTCAGAGTATGTCTGTGCTCATTTTCAGGCAAGGGGATATATAACAGGCTTTACCGGTTCGGCGGGAACGGCGGTGATCACGCTGACAGAGGCGGGGCTTTGGACGGACGGCAGATATTTTCTGCAGGCGGAAAAGCAGCTGGAGGGATCTGGTTTCGACCTGTACAGGATGGGCGAGCCAGGAGTGCCTGCAGTAGAAGAATATGTGAAGGAGCATCTGGAGCCAGGCGGAATCCTTGGTTTTGACGGAAGAGTCATGGGTGCGTCACGGGCGGAGACATTTGTAAAGGCGGCAGGAGAAAAACATGCAGGACTTCTGGTGACGGAGGATCTGGTCGGAAGAATCTGGGAAGACAGACCGGATATCCCGGATGCGCAGGTGTTTGTGCTGGAGGAAAGATGGTCCGGTGAAAGTACGGAGAGTAAGCTTTGCCGGGTACGCCGGGAAATGAAGGAGGCAGGGGCAGATGTCCATGTGCTGGCATCTCTGTGCGATATCGCCTGGCTTCTCAATATCCGCGGAGACGACATTCCCCATGTGCCGGTGGCGCTGTCTTTCCTGCGCCTGACTATGGAGGAGTGTGTCTGGTATGTACGTCCGTCAGCAGTGACAGAGGAACTGCGGATCTATCTGCATAAACTGGGAGTGCGTGTGGAGTCCTATGACCGGATTTACACGGACCTGGAAAATCGGGATCCGGGACAGCGGCTCCTGCTGGATAAGAAAAATGTGAATTACCGCCTGCTCACCAGTGTGCCGGAGGGAACAGCGGTTATTGACCGCAGGAATCCGACCCTGCTTATGAAGGCGGTGAAGAATGAGACGGAGCTTGCCAATCTGCGAAAAGCTCATCTGAAGGAAGGTCTTGCCTTTACCCGGTTCATCCACTGGCTGAAGACCCATGTGGGGAAGGAGGAGATCACGGAGATCTCTGCCGCGGAATATCTGGACGGACTCCGGAAAGAGCAGGAAACCTGTCTGGAACAGAGCTTTGCACCTATCTGTGCCTATGGTGCCAATGGGGCGGTGGTGCATTATTCTGCCACGGAGGAGAGTAATGCCTGTATCCGCCCGGAGGGCTTCCTTCTGGTGGACGCAGGAGGGCAGTATCTGGAGGGAACCACGGATACTACCCGCACCATTGTGCTGGGTGCCCTTGGGGAAGAAGAGAAGCGGATGTTTACGGCAGTATGCCGGGGCAATCTGAATCTTGCCAATGCCCGTTTTCTTTACGGATGCACGGGAGCCAATCTGGATGTATTGTGCAGAGAGCCGCTGTGGCAGCTGGCTGCAGATTATAAGCACGGAACCGGGCATGGAGTCGGTTATCTTCTCAATGTGCATGAGGGACCCAATACCTTTCGGTGGAAGGTGCCAAAGGGTGAGCATGCAGCGGTACTGGAGCCGGGGATGGTGACTACGGATGAACCGGGAATGTATGTGGCAGGCAGATATGGGATCCGCACGGAAAATGAGCTGGTCTGTGTAAAAGGGCAGGAAAATGAGTACGGACAGTTTCTGGAATTCGAGAATCTGACACTGGTGCCCATTGATCTGGATGCGATTCTGCCGCAGGAGATGACAGAGCGGGAGAGAGAATATCTGAATGCATATCATCAAAGCGTTTATCAGATACTGGCTCCCCATATGAATAAGGAAGAAAGAGAGTGGCTTCGTCTGGCAACCAGGGAAATCCATGCTTGACAAATGAAAAAACTGAGCATATAATCTCTTCGATTTCATTTTGAATGGAAAAGAGGAGTGTATTATGACAAAGGATATGACTGCCGGATCTCCGGCAAAACTGATCATAGGATTTGCCATCCCCATGTTTCTGGGGATGCTGTTCCAGCAGTTCTACAGTATGGTGGATACTGTAGTTGTGGGAAAATACCTGGGTGTGAATCCGCTGGCAGGCGTAGGCTCTACGACTTCCCTGAACTTTCTGGTGATTGGCTTCTGTATGGGGATCTGCAACGGATTTGCCATTCCGGTTGCACAGATGTTCGGAGCAAAGGAGGAATCGAAGCTTCGCCGGTTTGTGACCAACAGCACCTGGCTCTGCATTGGTTTTTCCCTGGTTATGACACTGGTAGTCGTGGCGGCATGCAGACCGATTCTGGAGCTTATGAATACACCGGAGGAGATCTTTGAATACGCATATATTTACATAGTGATCATTTTCTGGGGTATTCCCTTTACGTTTTTGTATAACATCCTTGCGGGTATTATCCGTTCCCTGGGAGACAGCAGGACTCCGGTAGTGTTTCTTGCCATATCTTCCTTATTAAATATTGTGCTGGATTTTGCGTTTATACTTATATTTCATATGAACGTGGAGGGACCGGCGCTGGCGACGGTGATCTCTCAGGGAGTGTCCGGTCTGATCTGCCTGTGGTATATGAAGAAAAAGTTCCCCATACTGAAAGCTACGAGGGAAGAATGGAAGCCGGATGTGAAATACATGAAGAAGCTTTGCTTTATCGGAATTCCCATGGGGCTTCAGTATTCGGTAACTGCCATCGGAACCCTGGTGCTGCAGGCTGCGATCAATGGCTTTGGTGCGGCTGTGGTGGCAGGTGTAACGGCGGCACAGAAGATCAACGGCTTTATTTCCTGTCCGGTGGAGGCTCTAGGGCAGACCATGGCCCCCTATACAGGACAGAATATGGGAGCCGGGAAGCTGGACCGGATCGGGAAAGGACTCAGGGATGCGTCCCTGATGGGATTCGTCCTGTCCGGTATCTGCTTCCTGATCACGGTCTTGACGGGAAGACAGCTCGCCCTTCTGTTTCTGGATGCAGCAGAGACCCGGATCATCGACTATGCGTACCAGTTCCTCTTGTTCTGTACCGGAGGGTACTGCCTGCTGACGCTGGTGAATACGGTGCGGTTCACGATCCAGGGAATGGGATTTTCGATTTTTGCGATCACCTCCGGTCTGATGGAAATGATCGCAAGGATCCTTGCCTCCGTGGTGATTGCCAGATATGTGGGATTTTGGGCAATCTGTATGGCGCATCCGCTGGCATGGTTGTTTGCAGATGTGTTCCTGATCCCGGCGTTTTTCTACTGCCGCAGAAAGATTGCAGGACAGTATAAGGAACAAGAGACGATAATGGAATAAGATCCTTCAAGAGGACTGCCGAAGAGACCCGGCGGTCCTTTTTACTGCCCAGATGGGAAAAGAGGTTCGGTTCACGGGGGATATGTAAAATAAATTTCACATTCCGTCAGAACAGCTTCTGAATCATTTTACATAGTTTTCACTTAAAAAGGATTACAGATTTTACATGGAAAAAGTATCATCTCATATGTACAAAGGAAACAGACAAAATCTGAAATCTTTATTTTAAGGAGAGAACATTTATTATGAAAAAATCAATCGTGGCAATGATGTTAATGACAATGACTGTAGCGGCAGTAGTCGGATGCGGAAGCACCGAGACAACCGAGGAAGCACCGGCAGCAGCAACCGAGGCACCGGCAGAGACTGAGGAAGCAGCACCGGCAGAAACCGAGACCGAGGCAGAGGCACCGGCAGTAGAGGCTATGAGCGGAGCGATCACCGTATTATCCCGTGAGGACGGTTCCGGAACCAGAGGCGCATTCATCGAGCTGTTCGGAATCGAGCAGAAGGATGAGGCAGGAGAAAAGGTAGATCATACCATTGATACTGCAGAGATTACCAACAGCACTTCTGTTATGATGACTACCGTAGCAGGCAACCCGAGCGCAATCGGATATGTATCTCTTGGTTCTCTGAGCGATGATGTAAAAGCAGTTCTGGTTGACGGAGCAGAGGCTACTGCAGATAACGTAAAGAGCGGTACATATAAAGTGGCACGTCCTTTCAATATTGCAACCAAGGGAGATGCAGAGGGACTTGCAAAGGACTTCATCGATTTCATTCTGAGCGATGAAGGTCAGGCAGTTGTTGAGGAGAATGGTTATGTAAGCCAGGGCAGCACCGGTGCATTTGAGGGAACTCTTCCGGAAGGCAAGATCACCGTTGGCGGTTCTTCTTCTGTAGCTCCGGTTATGGAGAAATTAAAAGAGGCTTATGCTACACTGAATGCAAACGCTACCATCGAAGTACAGCAGAGTGATTCTACCACCGGAATGACTTCTACCATGGACGGAACCTACGACATCGGTATGGCTTCCCGTGAGCTGAAGGAAAGCGAAGCAGAGCTGAGCGCAACTGTAATCGCAATGGATGGTATTGCAGTGATTGTAAATCAGGAGAACCCGGTAGCTGGTGTTACCTCTGAGGATGTAATGAAAATCTACACCGGAGAGATCACCGACTGGTTTGAGCTTGCACAGTAATCACCGAAACAGGCACACGATAAGGGAAAAAGTATGAAAGACTTTAAGGAAAACTTTATGCGGCGCATATTCTTATGCGCCGCGTGTGCTTCTATTCTTGCCGTAGCGCTGATCTGTGTCTTCCTTTTTGCCAATGGTATTCCGGCAATTGCGAAGATCGGACCGCTGAAGTTTCTTGGAGGCATGAAATGGAAGCCGATGAATGAAATATTCGGCATCTTTCCCATGATTGTGGGAAGCATTTATGTGACAGCGGGAGCGATTATTGTAGGAGTTCCCATTGGTATTCTGAGTGCAGTCTACATGGCAAAATTCTGCCCGAAAGGACTGTATAAGATTTTGAAACCGGCGATAGAGCTGATGGCGGGAATACCGTCCATCGTATACGGCTTCTTCGGTCTGGTTGTGGTTGTACCGCTGATGCGCGAGCTGTTGGGCGGAAGCGGAAAAAGTATGCTGACAGCATCTGTATTACTTGGAATTATGATTCTGCCGACGATCATCGGAGTATCCGAAAGTGCGATCCGTGCAGTTCCGGAAAGCTATTATGAAGGCGCTCTTGCCCTTGGCGATACCCATGAAAGAAGCGTGTTCCGCGCAATTCTTCCGGCGGCAAAGTCCGGTATCATGGCAGGCGTCATTCTGGGTGTGGGACGTGCCATTGGTGAGACCATGGCAGTGATCATGGTGGCAGGAAATCAGCCGGTACTGCCGGACAGTCTGTTAAGCGGTGTTCGTACGCTGACGGCGAATATCGTGCTGGAAATGGGCTATGCAGCAGATCTGCACAGAGAGGCTCTGATTGCGACAGGCGTTGTGCTCTTCGTCTTTATCCTGATCATCAATCTGTTGTTCTCCCTGGTGAAACGGAGGGACAGCAATGCATAAAATAAAAGAAGCGGCAGCCGCAGTGCAATGTATGGCTGCAAAAATAAAGAAAGCAATTGCAGACAGGAGGCAGAAGATCACAGCTTTGATCCTGCGGATCCTGGTATGGGGAGCAGCAGCGGTTACGGTAGGTATTCTTGCTCTGCTGATCGGCTATATTCTGATCCAGGGTATTCCGCATCTGAAGCCAAGCCTGTTTGCGTGGGAATATAATACGGAAAACGTGTCCATGATGCCGGCGATCGTCAATACCTTTGCCATGACCTTTATGGCGCTTCTGGTGGCGGTTCCCATCGGTGTATTCTCTGCCATCTATCTGGTGGAGTATGCAAGAAGGGGCAATAAGCTGGTAAACATTGTCCGTATGACAACAGAGACCCTGTCCGGTATCCCGTCCATTGTCTACGGATTGTTTGGTTATCTGATGTTCGGTGTGGCACTCAAATGGGGCTATTCCATGATGAGCGGTGCAATGACTCTGGCGATCATGGTGCTTCCTTCGATTATGCGTACCACAGAAGAAGCATTAAAGTCTGTGCCGGATTCCTACCGGGAGGGCAGCTTCGGTCTGGGGGCAGGACGTTTAAGAACGGTGTTCGTCATTATCCTTCCCAGTGCCATACCGGGTATTCTGGCAGGTGTGATCCTTGCCATCGGGCGTATTACGGGAGAGACCGCAGCCCTGATTTATACGGCAGGTACGGTGGCAGGTATTCCGATGACGGAGCTTTTCGGGGTTCCGGTCTACGATATGATGGCAACAGGACGTACACTGGCGATCCATATGTATGCGCTGCTGAATGAAGGACTCTATATGGAAGAGGCTTATGCAACTGCAGTTGTTCTTCTGGTCATGGTTCTTCTGATCAATGGTCTTTCGGGAATGGTTGCGAAGAAATTTACAAGGAGTTAAAGAAAATAAATGGGAAAATTCAATATATCAAATCTGGATCTTTACTATAGCGATTTCCATGCCCTGAAGAATGTGAATCTGGATATTCCGGAAAAGGAGATCACAGCATTCATCGGACCATCCGGCTGTGGAAAGTCTACCCTGTTAAAATCCCTGAACAGGATGAATGATCTGGTAGAGGGGTGTAAGATCACCGGAGAGGTGACACTGGACGGTGTTAATATTTACGGAAATATGGATGTGAATCTGCTGAGAAAAAGAGTGGGTATGGTGTTCCAGAAGCCCAATCCGTTCCCGATGAGCATCTATGATAATATTGCCTACGGTCCCCGTACCCATGGCATTCACAATAAGGCAAAGCTGGACGATATCGTGGAAAAATCTCTGCGGGGTGCGGCAATCTGGGACGAGGTCAAGGATCGTCTGAAAAAGAGCGCCCTTGGTATGTCCGGCGGACAGCAGCAGAGGCTTTGTATTGCAAGAGCGCTGGCAGTACAGCCGGATGTGCTTCTGATGGATGAGCCTACCTCTGCATTGGATCCGATCTCCACCTCCAAGGTAGAGGATCTTGCGCTGGAGCTGAAAAAGGATTATACGATCATCATGGTCACTCATAACATGCAGCAGGCAGCCCGTATCTCGGATAATACTGCATTTTTCCTGCTGGGTGAGGTGATTGAGTTTAATAAGACCGAAAAGCTGTTCTCTCTTCCGGAGGATAAGAGGACAGAGGATTATATCACAGGAAGGTTTGGATAATAGGATGAGAAATAGATTTGACCAGCAATTGGAACAATTGAATGAGGATCTGATCGAGCTTGGAGCTCTGTGCAAGGAAGCGATCGCAGACGCCATGACCGCTCTTCTGGATTCTGACAAGCAGGCAAGACAGAAGACCTTCCTGCTGGAGTATGAGATCGACCATAAGGAGCGGGATATTGAAAGTCTCTGTATGAAGCTTCTGCTTCAGCAGCAGCCGGTGGCAAGAGATTTAAGAGTCATCTCCGCAGCGCTGAAGATGATCACGGATATGGAGCGTATCGGAGATCAGGCATCGGACATTGCGGACATTGCAAAGTTTCTGGAGGGAAGTGATATTACCCAGCATGTGCATATCCAGCAGATGGCGGAGGCAGCCATGGAGATGCTCACCAGGAGTATTGAATCCTTTGTGAAAAAGGATCTGCTTCTTGCCAGAAGAGTCATGAAGGACGATGATATTGTGGATGATCTGTTCAAAGAAGTGAAGACGGAGCTGATACAGGAGATCAGTACAGATCCCGGACAGGGAGAGTTCTGTATTGATGTGCTGATGATCGCCAAATATTTTGAGCGTATCGGGGATCACGCGGTGAATATTGCGGAATGGGTGGAGTATTCTGTGACCGGTATGCACAAGGAGCATGAGTAGAACAGTTGTTACAGGAAGCTTTGGAATGTATCTTTCGGAAAAACCCGGTATATGCTATAATAAAAGCATATAGCGGGCTTTTTTGAGTGCGCGGAAGGCAGGAGGAGCATATGAGGAGCAGAAGAACAGAAAAACTGGCATATATGGGGCTTTTGACTGCCCTTGCACTGATCGCGGGGTATATTGATTTTCTGATCCCTCTGCCCATCGGTATACCGGGGGTCAAGCTGGGGCTTGCCAATCTGATCATTCTCTGGGCACTTTATTCCATGCGTCCAGGAGAGGCGCTGGTGATCAACGGGATGCGGATCTTTCTGTCCGGATTTTTGTTCGGCAGCCTGTCCATGATCCTGTACAGCCTTGCAGGGGCGGTTCTAAGCTTTGCATGCATGTATTTGGCGAAGAGAAGCGGACGGTTCAGTATAACCGGGGTGAGCATTCTGGGAGGGGTGACCCATAATATTGGGCAGCTTCTGGCAGCTATGGCGGTATTGGAGACAAACAGCCTGATCTATTATAGTCCGGTGCTTCTTGCAGCGGGAGTGGTGACCGGACTGCTGATCGGGATCGTGACCCAGGAGGTGCACAAAAGGCTTCCGGTCATACGAAGATAAAAGGGGGAAATATCTATGGATTTTCAAAAGTTTTTAAAGGGAAATACATTTGACGCCTATGAGTATTTTGGCGCCCACATGGGGAAAAAGGGCGTGACATTCCGTATCTATGCGCCGAATGCGTCCAGGGTGGAGCTTCAGGGAGATTTTAACGGATGGGAGTTTGTCCGGCTGGAAAAGGGAAAGCATCCGGGCGTGTTCCGGTGTGTGGTTCCGAATGCTCAGCCAGGGATGTATTACAAGTACCGTATTACGGATCGGATGGGAAGGAGCGTTATGCACTGCGATCCATATGGCATGCGCATGGAGCTGCGTCCGGGCTTTGCATCCAGGATCGTGGACAGGAGCTATATCTTTCATGATGAGAGATGGATGAAGGGAAGGGACCAGAACTATAATCGTCCCATGAATATCTATGAGCTTCACGCGGGATCCTGGAGGAGAAAGGCAGACGGAAGCTGGCTTACCTATGAGGAGCTGGCAGAAGAGCTGATTCCCTACCTGAAGGAGATGGGATTTAACTATATTGAGTTTCTGCCTCTGTCGGAGCATCCGGCAGACTGCTCCTGGGGCTATCAGAATACCGGATTTTTTGCACCTACTTCCCGTTATGGGAGTCCGGAACAGTTAAAACGGCTGGTGGATATGTGCCATCAGAACGGAATCGGCGTGATTACGGATTTCGTACCGGTGCATTTTGCAATGGATGATTACGGGCTTCTGAAGCTTGACGGAACACCTCTTTATGAGTTTCCCCATCCGGATACGGCTTACAGCGAGTGGGGAACCATGAATTTCATGCACAGCCGGGGCGAGGTGAGAAGCTTTCTGCAGTCTGCTGCCAATTACTGGCTGACGGAGTTTCATTTTGACGGTATCCGTATGGATGCCATCAGCCGCGCGATCTACTGGTCGGGTGATCCGGCAAGAGGGGTCAATGAAAAGGCGGTGGAATTTCTCCGGAATATGAATGCAGGTCTTCACAGGAGACACCCTTCCGTGATCCTGATGGCGGAGGACTCTACAGATTTCCCCAAGGTGACGGCACCGACGGAGTATGATGGACTGGGCTTTGACTATAAGTGGGATATGGGATTTATGAACGATACGCTGCGGTTTTTCCAGACAGCTCCGGTATACCGTCCCTATGATTACCATAAGCTGAGCTTCTCCATGATGTATTTTTACAGTGATCTGTTCCTGCTGCCCTTCTCTCATGATGAGGTGGTACATGGAAAGGCAACGATCATTCAGAAGATGTGGGGAGATTATGAGTTCAAATTTCCGCAGGCAAAGGCATTCTACAGCTACGTCTATACCCATCCGGGGAAGAAGCTGAATTTTATGGGAAATGAGTTCGGACAGTTCCGGGAATGGGATGAGAACCGGGAGCAGGACTGGAACCTGCTGGAGTACCCGCTTCACGATGCGTTCCATCATTTCTACCGGGATCTTTCCCACCTGTATATGGAGGAGCCTGCGCTTCATGATGGAGAGTATAATTCCGACTGCTTTGAGTGGCTGGAGGTGGATGCGGCGGATTATGTGACTTATGCGTATGAGCGCCGTGCATCCAAAGAGACAGTTCTGATGGTGATGAATCTGTCCGATCAGTTCTGGAAGGATTTTCCGGTGGGACTGCCGAAGCTTTATGATCTGAAGGAGCTGCTGAATACAGACTGGGAGTGTTACGGAGGAAGGACGAAGCCGGAGGATGCCAACTGGAGAGCAGAGGATGTGCCGCATAAGGAAAAGCAGCATACCCTGTATGTGGATCTGCCGCCTTTTACTGCCAGAATATTTAAAGTAACGGGTGTGAGGGCATCTGCCCGGAAGCCTGTACCGGAAGCAGAACCGTAAAGGTGCTGCCCAGATCCGGGTGGCTTTCCAACTGAATAGAACCGCCGTGAAGGGCGACGATCTGCCGGACGAGAGAAAGCCCCAGACCGTTGCCCTTGTTTTTGTGGGAGGTATCTCCCTGATAGAATTTGTCAAAAACATGTGCCTGTATTTCCGGTGTCATGCCCATGCCGGTATCCTGGAAGACGACGGTCAGCCATTCGCCGTTTGAATGGGCGGTGATGCTGATCTCGCCTCCTCTGGGAGTGAATTTGACCGCATTATCCAGAAGGTTGTTCCAGATGTGGCTGGTAAGTTCCATATTGCCGTACCAGTTGATGGAGTCCAGATCCGGGTTGATGATCAGATCCTTTGCCGACCAGACGGGCTCCATGCGCAGGATGACCTGCCGGATCTGTTCATCTACCCGGAAAAGATCCTTTTCGCTGATAATGGTCTGATTCTCAAGACGGGACAGACTCAGGATATTGCCGGTCATGCGGGACAGGTCTCTGGCGCTGGTGATGATGGTGCTGATATATTCGCTGCGCTCCTCCGGGGTCAGAGTGTCGTCCTGGAGCAGAGTGGCGTAACCGCTGATCGCCGCCAGGGGAGTCTTGAATTCATGGGATACATTGGAGATAAAATCCGAATGCAGTGTCTCGGTGCTGTTCAGCTCCTGTACCATCTGATTGAAATCCTCGTACAGCAGACGAATCTCCCCTTTGTGGCATGCAGGATCCAGAGTCAGGGTATAATCACCGCCAGCCACACGCTGCATGGCACGTGACAGCTCTTTTATGGGGTTCATGGTATAGTGGATCACGAACATGCTGATGACGGAGCCGCACAGGATACTGATCAGGGCGAAGGTGGACAGGACACTGACTCCCTTCAGAGCAAAGCCCATGGGGATTTCATAGTGATAGATCAGGAAAAAGGCTGCGCCGACCAGTGAAAAGGTAAGGAGTGTGGTCAGAAAAAAAGCCAGTACAATACGGAACCAAATGGAGTAAAAATGCTTTTTCATCGATTGATCATCCCCTTATAGCCAAGTCCCCGGACGGTCTGGATCTCAAAATACGGAACTTCCCGGAAGCGGTCTCTGAGACGGTTGATGTGTACGTCTACCGTGCGGATATCGGTCTCGGAATCGTATCCCCACAGCTCGTCCATGATCTGCTGTCTGGTGAAGGTACGATTGGGAAAGGACAAAAGCTTGTACAGGAGCTGGAATTCCTTCTGGGGAAGAAGCTGAGCCTGTCCGTCCACATCCACAGTCAGATTGATGTAATCCAGACAGACGTGGTCAAATTCCAGCTTTTTCTCATAGATGATCTTGGCACGGCGGAGAAGTGCCTCTACCCGGAGCAGAAGCTCATTCACGTCGATGGGCTTTACCATATAATCGTCGATTCCCAGTTTGAAGCCTTTTAGCTTATCCGGGAAGGTATCCTTGGCAGTGACTACCAGGATGGGCAGCTGGTAGCCGTTTTCCCGCAGCTCCTTTGTCAGATCGTAGCCGTCCATTCGGGGCATCATCAGGTCTGTAATAATGAGATCGATGTAATTGCTTTCCAGCAGAGTCAGTGCTTCTTCTCCGTCGAAGGCGGGGACTGCCTCATAGTTATTTTTGCTGAGTACGCGGCAGATCAGCTTGTTCAATGCATGGTCATCTTCTACAACTAAAATATGAAACATATAATTTACCTCTGAGTTATGAATTTGGATTTATTTTTTACTGGTAATCATATATAATGTTTGTGAACAGAGTGTGAATTACGCAGAATATTGTGAGTTTACAGGGGCATTCCGGAAACAGAACCCGATCTGAACATAACTGTTACAAAAGTTTATATTTTGTTTATGTTAAAAAGATAATCTGTACAAAGCCAATATTGAGAACAGGAGGAAGAAGAAATATGAACAGTAAAAGACTCGCCGCTATGGGACTTATCGTAGCATTGAGTGTGACTGCGGCAGCATGCGGCAGTACGGAAGAAGCTGTGGAAGAAGTCAGCAAGGTGTCTGTTCAGGTACAAAACCCGGAGAGGGGGGATCTGTCTGTAGACACTGCTTATATAGGAATGGTTGCTCCGGAGCAGCAGGTATATGTGATTCCGAAGACATCCGGAACGGTAACGGAGACATTTTTCAAGGTGGGAGATATCGTTAAGGAGGGAGATGTGCTTTTCAAGATCGATGATGAGGCGGCTCAGCTTCAGATGGCAAGTGCAAAGGCTTCCTATAATACGGCGCAGGCAGGAGTGACCGCTCAGAGCAGCGGCGCCAGAGATCTGCAGAATTATCAGACGGAGCAGCAGATCAAGACCCTGCGGGATACCCTGTATGAGACGGATGATAAGATCGCGGAGATGGAGGATTCGCTGGGGGATCTGAGAGATCAGGGAGGACAGGTGTCTGCGGCGAGAGCGAAAGCACAGGAAGCGGCAGATGCGGCTGCAACCGGATATTATGCGTTGGAGACGCAGGTGAATGATATAAAGAAACAGATAGAAGAAGCAGCACCGGGAACGGATGTGGAGGCATTGAAACAGGCACTTCCGGAATTAGAACTCAAATTGTCGGAAGCAAAGACCGGTCTGGATACTGCCAGAGGAGCAGTTGAACAGCTGGATGGTACTTTGGCTTCTATTGATGCGGCAAAGACCCAGCTCAAATCCGGTATCGACAGTGCAGAGGACGGCAAGGAAACCATCAACGACAATCTTGCCACTGCAGAGCAGGCATATGCCATCACCCAGAACGAGATCTATCCGGAGAGCGATGCGGCAAGTGCAGCGCAGCTCCAGGCAGCGTCCATCGGAATTGACTCTGCCCAGATGCAGCTGGATTTCTGCACGGTAAAGGCTCCCATCGGAGGTATTGTGGAGTCGGTCAGTGTAGAGAAAAACGGTATGGCGGCAGCAGGAAATGTGGCATATATCATTTCTAATAAGGAATCCATGACAGTAACCTTTAACGTAACCGAGAAGGCAAAGAATGCGCTGACAGAGGGAGATCATGTGACGGTGGAGCGAAGCGGAGCCACCTACGACGGTACGATCACCGAGATCGGAACCATGGCAAATATGCAGACAAAGCTTTTCCAGGTAAAGGCATCTGTGGCAGGTGCAAGCGACAGCCTTCCAAGCGGTGTGACGGTCAAGGTTCATGCGGCAACTCAGAAGGACAGTGATAAGCTGGTGATTCCTTACGATGCAGTGTATTTTTCGGGCGCGGATGCTTACGTGTACTGTGTGGAGAATGATGCAATTGTAAAGACCCCGGTACAGGTAGGTCTTATGTCGGATACACAGGTTATCATCGAGGAAGGTCTGTCTGAAGACAGCCTTGTGGTGGATAACTGGTCTTCCAAGCTGAGAAATGGTGCAGAAGCAGAGATAGTGTCCATAAATGGCGAGGAAGTGGAGGCGGCTTCTGAAGAGGAAGCAGATGTGCCGGAAGAAACAGCGGAGCCGGAAGAAGAACCGGCAGCAGTAGAGACGGAGGAGGCAGAATAGTATGAATTTAACGAGGTTATCGTTAAAACGTCCGGTTTCCACGCTGCTGACGGTGCTTGCGCTGGTGGTTTTCGGATTTTCATCCCTGACCACCCTGAGGCTGGAGCTGATGCCGGATATGGATATGCCGATTCTGATGGTCATGACCGTGTATCCGGGAGCAGACCCGGAGTCTGTGGAGACACTGGTCAGTACGGAGATTGAAGGCGATGTTGCAAGCTTAAGTGGTGTGGACTCTGTAATGTCCTATTCTCAGGAAAATATTTCCATGGTCATGCTTCAGTATGATTACAGCGTGAATACCAACGATGCGTATCTGGATCTGAGGGCGGCGCTGGACGCGACGGCGGCATCTCTGCCGGAAGAGTGTCAGGAGCCTGTGGTGATTGAGATGGATGTCAACGCCATGCCAAGTATCATGTACTCAGTCAGTACCACAGACGGAACGGATGCCCTGTCTGTGGTGCAGGAGGACATTGTTCCTGAGCTGGAGGCAGTCAGCACGGTTGCGGATGTGGAAGTGACCGGAGGCGAAGAGGATTATATCCGGGTGCTTCTGGATGAAGAAGCACTGAACCAGTACGGACTTAGTATGAATCAGGTTGCACAGTACATAGCGGCGACCGATTTTACCATTCCGCTTGGCTCTCTGGAACAGGGAAGTCAGTCCATCAGTGCGATCAGTACCTCTGCAAATCAGACCGTACAGGAGCTTCGGAGGATTCCGGTGTTCACAGGAACCGGAAGTCTGCTCCAGCTTTCTGATGTGGCGGAGGTAGACTGGGCGGTCAAAAAGGCGGACAGTGTCAGCCGCTTCAACGGTGAAGATACAGTTTCTATCCAGATCACCAAAAATCAGAGTGCCAGCACCATCGGCATGATCAACGATGTAAAGAGTGTCATGGAGCGGATGCAGGAGGAAAATGCAGGACTGGCAGTGGAAGCGTCCTATGACGCATCTGATATGATCATGCTGGCAGTGGGATCCGTGGCAAAGACACTGGTCATGGGTATTATTCTGTCCATGCTGGTACTGTTTATTTTCTTCGGAGACTGGAAGGCGAGTCTGATCGTAGGAAGCGCCATGCCGATCTCCCTGCTCGTGACGGTCATTGTGATGGCTGTGGCAGGATTTTCTTTGAATATGATGACCCTTGGAGGTCTGGTCATTGCCATCGGTATGATGGTGGACAGCTCCATTGTGGTGCTGGAGAGCTGTTTTAGGTCCAAGGACCGGATGCCGGATTTTGCCGAGGCAGCACTTCAGGGCACAAAGGGTGTGGCAGGCTCTATTGTGGCATCTACCATTACAACCGTAGTTGTATATCTGCCGCTTTGCTTGCAGGAGGGGCTGACAGGACAGATTTTCCAGCAGCTTGGCTATACGATCATCTTTGCCATGCTGGCATCTCTTGTATCTGCATTGACGCTGGTTCCGCTGTTCTTCAAGCTGTTTAAGCCAAAGGAGAAGAAGGAGCTTAAAATCAATCATCTGCTGGATACCGTCAGAGACCGGTATGAGAGTCTGGAAAGAAAGCTTTTAAAACGCAAGAAGAGGTGTATGCTTGCAGCGGTGCTGCTCCTGATCGCATCCTTCGTGCTGGTTGCTCTGATGGATGCGGAGCTGATGCCCAGCATGGACGAGGGAACCGTCAGCATTTCTGCCACCTTCCGTTCAGGTACGCAGGTGTCAGAGGTGGATGAGCAGATGAAGCCGCTGGAGGAGATGGTGGCAGCCCATGAGGACGTGGAAAGCTATACCTTATCCGCATCCAAGGGCGCTGCAGCGATTTCCGTAAACCTGAAGGATGACCGGAAGATGTCCAGCCAGGAAGTGGCAGATCAGTGGACGGAAGAGACGAAGGACATGATCGGCATGCAGCTTGATATCAATGTCAGCAGTCAGATGTCTGCGATGATGCTGACAGATGCCGGTGCGTCTGTAACGCTCAGTGCAACTGATCTGGATGATATGAAGGAGGTCGCTGCTCAGATTCAGGAGGCGGCATGGCAGATTCCGGGTGTGCTGAATGTGTCAACCGATGCGGGAGAGACGGCAACTCAGATCAGAGTCGTGATCGATCCGCTCAATGCCATGAGCTTTGGAATGACTCCTGCACAGGTGGCAGGAAGCATGTACAGTATGATCAGCGGTACAGAGGCAATGACCATCACCTCAGACGGTGAGGAGTACAGTGTATTTCTGGAATTTCCGGAGGGAACCTACGATGATGCCAGCCGTCTTATGGGGGCAACGGTGTCGGGAATCCCTCTTCAGGAGGTTGCAACCCTCCAGTATACCAATTCTCAGCAGACAGTCATGAGACAGGACGGCAGATATTCTCTGACGGTCAGTGCATCCTGTCTGTCGGAGAATGCGGCGGCAGTACAGGAGGAGCTGGATGCAGTAGTTGCAGCGATGGAGTTCCCGGATTCGGTAGAACTGGCGCAGAGTACCATGGATGAGATGATGGTGGAATCCTTCAGCGCTCTTGGACTTGCGATCGCAGCAGCGATGTTCCTTGTATTCCTGGTGATGGCGATGCAGTTTGAATCTCCAAGATATTCCCTTATGGTGATGCTGAGTATCCCCTTCAGTCTGATCGGCTCCTTCGGACTTTTGTTCCTGTCCGGCGAAGCGATCAATATGACTTCTCTTATGGGTATTCTGATGCTGGTGGGTATTGTGGTGAATAACGGTATCCTTTACGTAGACGGCGTGAATGCTCTGCGTTACCGGATGTCCATGGAGGATGCTCTGATCGAGAGCGGTAAGACGAGACTTCGTCCTATTTTGATGACTACCCTGACTACGATCATTTCCATGATCCCCATGGCTATGGGTATGGGAAGAGGTACGGAGATGATGCAGGCTATGGGAATCATCATCATCGGAGGACTGGTGGCTTCCACCATTCTGATCCTGGTTCTGATGCCGGTATTCTATCTGATAGTGTATGGAAGATCGAAAAAGGAGAGGAAAGAGCGCAGACAGCGTTTTTACTTCTGGAAAAAGAAAAAAGCAGAGCCTCTTACTGAGGAGGAACAGGAATAGTTTCCGTATGAGGGAAAGACTCTGAACCCGGGGATCCACTTCTCAAATTGCATAAGTGTCGAATTTGCTCGACAGGATTCGCTTGTAAGAAATGACCAATTTCTCTATAATTTCTACTGTGAGCAATGAAAACTTTTGTATGAAGCTGTAGAAAGGAGACAGATAAAATGGTAAACGAGGAGGAGTATGGATGAGTAAGTGGAGTGTCGCCATTGCGGATGACAATGAACGGATGGTGGAGATTCTGGAAGGCATCCTGCGTCAGGACGAGGAGCTTCAAATTGTCGGAACAGCCAGAAACGGCGAGGAGGCATGTCAGATTATCAGGGAGAAACAGCCCGATATTATGCTGCTGGATATTATTATGCCGAAGCTGGATGGACTGACGGTTATGGAGAAGGTCGGTCAGGATCACCATATTACGAAAAAACCACAGTTTGTTGTTATTTCTGCAATCGGACAGGAAAGGATTACAGAAGATGCCTTCCTGTTAGGGGCAAGCTACTATATCATGAAGCCTTTTGATCATGATATGCTGCTGAACCGCATCCAGAGTCTGAAGGACGATAAGAGACAGAAGAGAAAGACAGAGATCCGAAAGGTTGTACCGTATGAGACCAAAATGGCTTATTTGGAACAGAATCTGGAGACTGATGTGACGAACATGATCCATGAAATCGGAGTTCCTGCACATATCAAGGGTTATCAGTATCTGAGAGATGCAATTATGATGGCAGTGGAAGATATGAATATGCTGAACTCTATTACGAAGATCCTCTATCCAACGATTGCCAAGAACCATCAGACAACACCGAGCAGAGTAGAACGTGCGATTCGACATGCGATCGAAGTCGCATGGAGCAGGGGAAAGATGGATACCATTGACGAGTTATTTGGTTATACAGTCAGTGTTGGAAAAGGAAAGCCGACGAATTCAGAGTTTATTGCATTGATTGCAGATAAGATTCGTCTGGATTATAAAAAGCACGCATAATTTATGAAAACTTCTTTCAAAGGCTTCCCGTTTAAGGTATAATGAAATAAATACTATTTTTCATCTGGAGGGGAAGCATGAAGAAGAAGGTTTTGTTTATTGCGTCGGAATGTGTGCCGTTTGTCAAGACAGGCGGACTCGCAGACGTTGTGGGGTCGCTGCCGAAATGTTTTGATCAGGAGGCATACGAAGTACGTGTGATCATTCCGAATTATATGTGTATCAGATCGGAATGGAAAGAGAAGATGACTTTTGTTACCAGTTTCTATATGGATATGGCATGGAGAAGCCAGTATGTGGGGATTATGGAGATGGAGTACGAAGGCATTCAGTATTATTTCATTGACAACGAATATTATTTTTCCGGATACAGACCATATGGAAATATACATGAGGATATTGAGAAGTTCGCGTTTTTCTCTAAAGCAGCGCTTTCCATACTTCCGGTAGTGGATTATCAGCCGGACATTGTGCATTGCCATGACTGGCAGACCGGGCTGGTTCCTGTCTATCTCAAGGACAGCTTCCACGAAGGAGAGTTTTATGCGAACATGAAGTCTATGATGACGATCCATAACCTTAAATTTCAGGGTATCTGGAATATTCCCGCGGTACAGGATGCAACGGGACTGGATATGTCTTACTTTACGGCAGATAAGCTGGAAGCTTTTGGAGATGCCAATTATTTAAAGGGCGGGATCGTATACGCGGATCTGGTGACCACAGTCAGCCGTACTTATGCGGAGGAGATCAAGACTCCGTTCTATGGAGAACATCTGGATGGTCTGATGCGCGCCCGTTCCAATGCATTGTATGGGATCGTCAACGGACTGGACTATCAGGAATGGAATCCTATGACGGATACCATGATCTACAAGAATTATTCCGATGAGACATTTCGAAAGGATAAAGTGAAAAACAAGCTGGAGCTGCAAAGGGAGCTTGGGCTGGAGCAGGACAGGAAGAAGATGCTGATCGGTATTGTGTCACGACTGACAGATCAGAAGGGCTTTGACCTGATCGACTGTATTATGGATGAGCTGTGTCAGGATGAGGTGCAGATCGTCGTACTTGGAACCGGCGAAGAGCGCTATGAGAATATGTTCCGGCATTATGCCTGGAAATACAGCGGGAAGGTGGCAGCATGCATCTATTACTCCAATGAGCTGTCCCATAAAATTTATGCGGCATGCGATGCGTTTCTGATGCCATCCCTGTTTGAGCCGTGCGGGCTGAGCCAGCTGATGAGTCTTAGATACGGCACGATACCGATCGTTCGGGAGACAGGCGGTCTGAAGGATACGGTAGAGCCTTATAACGAATATGAAGAAACAGGTACGGGAATCAGTTTTTCCAATTATAATGCCCATGAGATGCTGGGTGCGATCCGTTATGCGGAATCCATTTATTATGATAAAAAACGTTCCTGGAACAAAATGACAGAACGGGCTATGAAAACGGATTTTTCGTGGAAGAATTCAGCCAGACAGTATGAAGAGCTGTACGAAAAGCTGCTTGGCTAGGATATATGGTCCTGTGAATAATTCCTCCTTATTTTCACATACTACGTTTGTAAGTATGGAATATAAGGAGGAATTTTTATGTCAGAATTATCAGAGCTTGATGTTCAGAATCTCCGTCATCTCATCGGCGGAAGCGAGACCTGTCAGAATAAGTTTGACGCTTATGCACAGCAGGCAACAGATCAGCAGGTAAAGCAGTATTTTCAGCAGGCGTCTCAGTCTGCGAAAGAAAATAAGCAGCAGTTGATGGGATTTCTGAAATAGGAGGGACGATCATGGACGAGAAAACGATGGTATCCGATGCCTTAGTCGGAATCAATGGAGAACTGAAAATGTATGCGGAATATATTACCCAGACGGAGAATCCGCAGCTCAAACAGACTTTGAAGCAGATGAGAAATAAAGCAGAGACCTCTCAGGAGCAGCTCTATCAGCTTGCAAGGGAGAAGGCATACTATGTGCCGGCAGCCAAGGCGACCCAGGAAGAGATCGCTCATGTGAAGTCACTGTTTAAGCAGGAATCCATGCTGTAAAAAATGAAATGACAGTTCAGTGGGAAAAGCCCGGTGCGTTTGGTTACGCATCGGGTTTTTTTCTTCACTTCTTAATAACAAAGGACAAAATGTCTGAAACGGTAATAAATAAAGAAAATAATCTTTGAAATAAAGAAAATAATGTTGAAAATAGATGTTGATTGTGATAAAATTTAAAAAGATAAAAAAACAGGAGGAATATTTACTATGAAAGCATTAGCTCGATATGGAAAGGCATTTGGCGGATATCGGATGATCGATGTTCCGGAGCCGGTGTGCGGACCGGATGATGTGGTCATTGAGATTAAGGCTGCAGCTATCTGTGGAGCCGATATGAAACACTACAAAGTGGAGAATGGCTCTGACGAGTTCAATTCCATCCGGGGACATGAGTTTGCCGGTGAGATCGTAAAGGTTGGCGAGAAGGTAACGGATTGGAAAGTCGGACAGCGAGTAGTATCTGATAACAGCGCACATGTCTGCGGTGTATGCCCGGCTTGTGAGAGAGGAGATTTCCTCTGTTGTGAGCATAAGATCAACCTTGGACTGGACAATAATACATGGGGCGGCGGATTTTCAAAATACTGTCTGGTTCCGGGAGAGATACTGAAGATCCATAAGCATGCACTGTGGGAGATTCCGGAAAATGTAAAATATGAAGAGGCAGCAGTTCTGGATCCGATATGTAATGCATATAAGGCAGTTGCGCAGCAGTCTTCTCTGATGCCGGGGCAGGATGTAGTCGTATTCGGAACCGGTCCGCTGGGACTTTTTTCTGTTCAGATTGCAAGGATCATGGGTGCGGTCAATATTGTGATGGTAGGACTTCAGGAGGATACCAAGGTTCGCTTTGGTGTCGCAAAAGAGCTGGGTGCAACCCACTGTGTAAATGGCTCCACGGAAGATGTAGTGGCAAGATGTCAGGAAATCTGCGGAAGAGATAATCTTGGACTTGTAATCGAGTGCTCCGGTGCCAATATTGCTTTGAAACAGGCAATTGAGATGTTAAGACCCAATGGAGAGGTAGTCCGTGTAGGCATGGGCTTCCGACCACTGGAATTCTCCATCAATGATATTACCTCCTGGAATAAGAGCATCATCGGACATATGGCATATGATTCTACCTCCTGGAGAAATGCGCTCCGTCTGCTGGCAAGCGGAGCGATCAAGGTTCAGCCAATGATCACCCACAGACTTGGTCTGTCCAATTGGGAGGAAGGCTTCCAGGCCATGGCGGATAAAGAGGCGATCAAAGTAATCATGACCTATGATTTTGAAGATTGATGGGGAAGTACATATGAGAAATACAGAAGCGATCCTTGTGACGCCGGGAACCATGCGCATCCAGGAGACGGAGATGCCGGTGCCCGGAGAGGATGAGGTATTATTAAAAGTGGAATATGTGGGAATGTGCGGCTCTGATATTCACGGATTTGAGAGCGGTCCGTTTATTCCCCCAAAGGATCCCAATCAAAAGATCGGACTGGGACATGAATGTGCCGGAACTGTTGTGGGAATCGGATCAAAGGTCAGGAAGTTCAAGATAGGTGACAGAGTCAATATAGAACCGGGAGTTCCATGTGGAAAGTGTAAGTTCTGTATGGAAGGTCATTATAATATCTGCCCGGATGTGGACTTTATGGCGACTCAGCCCAATTATAAAGGTGCGCTTACCAATTATCTGACCCATCCGGAAGCATGGACTTATAAGCTGCCGGATACCATGGATACCATGGAAGGTGCACTGGTAGAGCCGGCTGCCGTCGGCATGCATGCTGCCATGGAAGCAGAGGTAAAGCCGGGAAAGAAGATCGTCATTCTGGGTGCAGGCTGTATTGGACTTATGACTCTGCAGGCATGCCGTGTGATGGGAGCCACAGAGATCGTTGTAGTGGATGTGATCGAAAAGCGGCTGGAGATGGCAAAAAGGCTGGGCGCAATGGAAGTGGTCAACGGTATGAAAGAGGATACTGTTGCCAGAGCGAAAGAGCTTCTGGGTGAACTGGGAGCAGACATAGTATTTGAGACAGCAGGTTCTAAAGTGACAGCGGGTCAGACTACCAAGCTGGTCATCCGGGGTGGAAGGATCATGATCGTAGGAACGGTTCCCGGAGATACGCCGGTCAATTTTCTGAGTATTAACCGGGAGGTAAAGATCCAGACTGTGTTCCGTTATGCAAATAATTATCCCATGACCATTGAGGCGATTGCATCCGGAAAATTCGATGTAAAATCAATGGTGACGGATATCTATGATTACAGTGATGTGCAAAGAGCGTTTGAAGAATCTCTGAGCCGTAAGACAGACATTATCAAAGGCGTTATTAAAATGGAAGAATAAGGAGAGAGAGATGTTAGCAAATATCAGATACTGGGAAGAAAAGGCAAAGGCAGAGCATTTTGCAGTTCCGCATTTTAATGTATGGAATGCAGAGATGCTGATGGGTGTTATGGATGCGGCAGAGGAGCTTCGCGCACCGGTCATCATTTCTTTTGGAACCGGATTTGTTGGAAATACTTCTTTTGAGGATTTCTGCTGGATGATGAAATCCATGGCCGAGAAGGCATCGGTTCCGGTCATCACTCACTGGGATCATGGCCGCAGCATGGAGATTGTTCAGAATGCTTATAAACACGGCATGAACTCTGTTATGAGAGATGCGTCTGCTTTCGGTCTGGAGGAGAATATCCGTCTGACCAAAGAAGTGGTAGATTATTTTCACCCGCTTGGAGTCCCGGTAGAGGCAGAGCTTGGACATGTGGGAAATGAGACTGTTTATGAGGAAGCACTGGCAAATTATCAGTATACGGATCCCAGTCAGGCAGCAGAATTCGTGGAGCGGACCGGCTGTGATTCTCTGGCAGTTGCCATCGGAAATCAGCATGGAGTATATACTTCGGAGCCAAAACTGAACTTTGAAGTGGTGGAGAAGGTGAGAGACGCGGTCAGTGTACCACTGGTACTTCATGGAGCATCGGGTATTGGTGATGATGATATCCGCACTGCGATCAGCCTTGGAATTACCAAGATCAATATTCACACAGAGCTTTGTCAGGCAGCCATGGATGCAGTCCGTCAGAATACAGAGTCCACGTTTCTGGAGCTTGAGCGTGCAGTACGTGCGGCAGTAAAACAGAGAGCAGTTGAGAAGATCCTGTTGTTCGGAGCAGACGGAAAAGCAAACTAAATCATAAGGAATCAGAGGAGGAAGCAGCATGAAAACAGTTAAGATTGGTACACTTGATAAACCTATTTCCAGAATGGGGCTTGGAACCTGGGCGATTGGAGGCGGCTCTGCGTGGGGCGGAGACAGGGATAAAAACGACAGTATCGCTACCATCCAGGCGGCTCCGAAGCTGGGCGTGAATTTGATCGATACCGCGCCGGGATACAATTTCGGAAACAGTGAATGTATCGTCGGTGAAGCACTGAAGGGAATGAATCGCGAAGATGTTGCAGTGATCACCAAATTTGGTGTGGTTTGGGACAGAGAAGGATCTCTGTTCAATAAAGTAAACGGAAGACAGCTGTACTGGAACCTTTCCAGGGAGTCTATCATGGAAGAGATTGATAAATCACTGGAAAGACTGGGAGTGGATTATATTGATATTTACATGTCCCACTGGCAGGCGGTAGAACCGTTCTTTACACCGATCAGTGAGACTATGGATGTACTGAATGAATTAAAGGCACAGGGAAAGATCAAAGCCATTGGTGCGGCAAATGTATCTCCGGCGCAGGTAGAAGAATATCTGAAATGGGGGGATCTGGATATCGTTCAGGCAAAATATTCGGTACTGGACAGAGCGGTAGAGGACGAACTGCTTCCAATCTGTAAAGAGCATGGTGTGGCGCTTCAGGCATATTCTCCGCTGGAGATGGGGCTTCTGACAGGAACCTTCCCGAGAGATTACAAGCCGGTAGGAGCACAGATCCCGAAGAAATGGTTCCAGCCGGAAAATCTTCCGAGAGTATTTGATTATCTTGATGAGCTGAGACCTCTGGCTGAAAAATATCAGTGTTCTGTGGCGGATATCAACATGGCATGGATTCTGGCACAGGATGAGAAGGTCGTACTGCTCAGCGGTGCAACGACTGCGGCTCAGATCAGCCAGAATGTAAGATCCACGGAGATCGAGCTTTCTGCAGAAGATGTAGCTGTGATCAGAGATATGGCAGAGGCTCTGGACAAATAAGGACAGAGAGACAAGGGGTCAGAGATGGGAATAAATGATACTTGTGAGGTAGTAATCGTGGGAGCTGCCCATATGGATCTGCAGCTTTATCCGGTAGGACGGAAGGTTTTGGAGGTGACATCGTATCCTGTGGAACAGATGGTCTGGTCAGTAGGAGGGGACTCGCTGAATGAATCGACAATCATTACCCGCCTGGGACATAAAGTAAAGCTCATAAGCTGTATCGGTGATGATATGGTAGGATCTATGGTTGTGGAACACTGCAGGAAGAACCTGATTGATACCACCTATCTGAAAAGAGACAAAAATAAGGTGACGGGTATTAATGTGGGTCTGATCGGAGAAGATGGAGAGCGGACTTTTATTAATAACAAGAGCGGCAGTATCTGGACTTTCTGTCCGGAAGATGTGGACATGGATGCAGTATGCGGAGGTCAGATACTTTCATTTGCGAGTATCTTTAACAATCCGCTTCTGGATCAGAGTCTTATGCTTCCATTATTCAGACAGGCAAAAGAAAAAGGAATGATCATATGTGCCGATATTGTGGGAAATAAGAGAGGAGAAACGCTGGAGGATATTAGAGAAGCACTTTCCTATGTGGATTACTTTTTCCCAAATTATGAGGAAGCAAAAGAGCTTGTGGGCAAAGAAGATGTTCATGAGATCGCGGATGTGCTGCTTGGGCTTGGTGTGAAAAATGTCCTTATTAAGATTGGCAAAGAGGGATGTCTGGTAAAAAATAAAAGTGAAAGCTTTATTGTACCCGGTTATCCAAAATCAAACTGTATTGATACGACCGGTGCGGGAGATAATTTTGCTTCCGGCTTCATCTGCGGACTTCTGGAAGGAATGAGCCTGAAGGAATGTGCCCAGTTTGCCAATTGTACTGCATCTGTAGCAGTGGAAGCAGTAGGGGCAACGGATGGTGTGAAGAACAGAGCACAGGTGGATGAGCGTTATCAGGAATACTTGAAAATTATAGAAGAAATTTAAGAGGTGATATATGGCTCAAAAGGAACGCCTGGAACAGATTATGCAGATTATGCGGATCGACGGGAAGGCTGTCGTTACAGATCTGAGCAGTCAGTTTGGAGTAACTCCGGAAACTATCCGCAGGGATCTGGAAAAGCTGGAGAAAAACCAGAAGCTTACCAGGACACATGGAGGTGCCGTTCTGAAGGAATCCGGTGATTCTGAGAAAATCAGTTTTCTGAAAAGAGAAAAGACGAATGTAGAAGAAAAGCGGAAGATAGCGCAGCTGGCGGCAAAGCTGGTTCCGGTGAATGCGAGTATCGGGTGTGATGCCAGCTCGACTGCACTGGAGCTGTTATATGCATTGAAGGAACGAAGCGATATTCTTGTGCTGACCAATTCTGCAAAAGCAATCTGTGAGATGGAGCATTCAAAGTTTGAGCTGCTGTCATCAGGAGGATATGTGAATCGGCAGTCCTATTCTTTTCAGGGTGGTACAGCCAGAAATATGATACAGGAATATCATCTGGAGCAGGTTTTTATGGGCTGCAGAGGCATCGGAAGAGATGGCGGTATTTTTGATTCTCATGAGCTGGAGATTGAAATGAAGAAAGCGCTTCTGGAGCAGGGAAGCAGGATTATTCTTCTGGCGGATCACACAAAATTTGGCAGTGTTGGTTTTACAAAGCTGGGTGATATCAGACAGATGGATATTGTGATTACGGACAGGAGGCCATCGGATGAATGGATGGCTCTGTTTGAGGAAAATCATGTAGAACTTTTATATGAGGAAAACTGAAAATGGTCTGATTGATGCCGGGGTGAAAAAGGGGCATTCCACAAATCTGTGGAATGTCCTTTTTGAAACCTGGGATTTCATGGGGAAATGTGCATATTTTCCGAAAAACAGACAAAAATCTTTAAAAACAACAAAAAAATATCTCAAATCAAACAAAAATACTTGAATTTCCAACAATAATGTGGTAGTATTTAATAAAATAAATGAGGAAAAACAAAAAGAAAAGGGGGAAACTGCTAATGAGTATTTTCTTGCAGGCCGTATACGAAGGCATTATTAATGGATCCTCGCTGGCACTGATTGCTATGGGTATAGCGCTTGTATGGGGGGTCATGGGTATCCTCAGTTTTTCGCAGGGAGAGTTTTTGATGATCGCAATGTTCGCTGCATATTATCTGAACCTCTATCTGGGACTTGACCCGATCGCAGCACTTCCATTCTGTATGGTAATTATGTTCTGTATTGGCTACTTTATCTACAAGCTGATCATTGCAAGGGCATTAAGGGGACCTGTTCTGGGACAGAGGCTGATCACATTTGCACTTAGCATGGTTCTGATCAATCTGGCACTTCTGCTCTTTAGCGGCGATTTTAAGACGATCCAGAATGTGGCGATCAGCGGATCTGTAGACCTGGGAGTAATCGTGGTTGCAAAGAATAAGCTGGTTCCATTCGTGATTTCCATGCTCGTTGCAGCATTCATGTTCTGGTTCCTGAATAAGACCAGAATCGGGAAAGCGATTCGGGCAACCTCTATGAGCAAGACGGCAGCAGGTCTGGTGGGGATTGATTCTGAGAAGGCTTACGCATTTGCATTCGGGCTTTCAGCAGCGGTTGCAGGTGCTGCAGGATGTGCACTTACTTATTACTATTACGTATATCCAAGTGTAGGAGCCAATTTCCAGCTGTTTGGATTTATAGCAGTTGTTATGGGAGGCTTCGGAAGTATACCGGGAGCACTTGCAGGAGGCATGATCATGGGGCTGGCGGATTCACTGACAGGCGTTTACTTCAGTCCTTCCTTCAAATATGTAGGTATTTGTATTGCATTCCTGTTAATTGTTCAGTTCAAACCTAAGGGATTATTCGGAGGTAAGTAAGATGGGAAAATTTGTATCGAATAATAAGAGGTGGTTTACCGGACTGGCAATCTGCCTGGTGGCTGCAATTTTGTTTCCGCAGATAGTAAGAATCCGTTTTGTATGGAACCTGTTGTCACTGATCCTTGTTTGGGCAGTAGTTGGTATGGGATGGAATGTGATCGGCGGGTACTGCGGACAGGTTTCTAATGGACACAGCCTGTTCTATGGAATCGGAGCATATACGGTGGCGATTACCTGCCAGTACTGGAAGATATCCCCATGGATCAGCATCTGGATCGGAGCGCTGATCTCCGTAGGAGTGGCATGGATATTCGGTAAGCCGCTTTTAAGACTGAAGGGTCATGTGTTTGCTATTTCCACAATGGCACTTGCAGAATGTGCACGTATTATCTTTGTCAACTGGAAATGGGTTGGAGGTGCTACCGGTGTTTATATTTACACAAAGGGTGTAAACGAGTATCTCTATATGCAGTTTAAAAATCCGCTGAATTACTATTATGTATTTCTGGTTTTTACAGTGGCGATCCTGATTCTTATCAAAGTGCTTGATAAATCGAAATTTTTCTATTACCTGAGAACGATCAAAGGGAATGAGATGGCGGCAGAAAGCGTGGGAATCAATGCTGCAAAATATAAAAACAGGGCATATATGATGAGTGCTGCGATCGTAAGTATTGGGGGAAGCCTTTATGCACAGTTCCTTCTTTACATAGATCCATCCACACTGATGACACTGAATATTTCCATGATGATCGTGCTTACAGCGGTCATGGGAGGAGTTGGAACAGTAGAAGGACCGATTCTTGGTGCAATTGTACTGACGACCATCTCTGAATATTCAAGAGTGTATCTTGGTCATTACGGAGGCCTGGATCTGATCCTTTATGGAGTATTGGTAATCTTAATCGTTCTCTTCATTCCGGGTGGTATTCTTTCGGTTTTTAAGAAAAGGATTGAAAAAAGAGATGCCTCTGAGAAAAAGAAAAGAGAAATGGTGGGAGGCTGAGTATGAGTAAGATTTTGGAAGTAAAAGAGGCTACCAAACGATTCGGTGGTCTGGTGGCGAATGAGAAGGTCTCATTTGATGTGGAAGAGGGCGAAATCGTTGGAGTGGTAGGTCCCAATGGAGCTGGAAAGACAACCCTGTTCAATTCCATCAGTGGTGCGCATCCGCTGAGTGAAGGAAATATTATTTTTGATGGTAAAGATATTACCACCATGAAGCCGTATGATATCTGTAAGCTGGGAATCGGGAGGACATTCCAGATCCCACAGTCTTTAGTGGAGCTGAAGGTGTTTGAGAATGTCCTTGTAGGAGCTCTTTGCAAGAGAAATAATATGGACGAAGCGATGGCACATGTGGATAAGGTTCTGGAGCTTTGCGGAATCGCAGATATCAAATATGAGCTTGCAGGGAAATTGAATGTACCTCAGAAAAAGCGTTTGGAAATTGCAAGGGCAATGGCAACGGATCCAAGGCTTCTGCTGCTGGATGAGACCATGGCAGGGCTGAACGCGACAGAAAGAAAAGAGTCTGTAGAACTGATAAAAAAGATCAATGCCACAGGTGTTTCTATTTTGACCATTGAGCATAATATGGACGTGGTAATGTCTGTGTCCCGCCGGGTAGTTGTACTGGTATCCGGGAAACTGCTTACGATTGGAACGCCGGAAGAGGTTACCTCCAATCCTGAGGTGATCAGCGCATATCTTGGAGGAGGAGCGAAAGCAGATGGAAGATAAAGAGAAAATTTTTGAGGTGACGGACCTGAAAGCAGGCTACAATGGAATGTCCGTATTAAATGGCATCAGCTTCTCTGTCCGGAAGGGAGAGATCCTTGCAATCCTTGGATCCAACGGCGTAGGAAAGTCCACAACATTGAGGGCAATTACTGGAGTGATCAAGCCGATGGGCGGAAAGGTATTTTACAAGGGAGAGGACATTACCGGAATGCCTTCCCATAAGCTGGTATCCAAAGGCATTTCCATGGTGCCGGAGGGACGTCTTCTGTTCTCAGGGATGACAGTAGAGGATAATCTGCTGATGGGAGCTTATCTGGAAAAAGATAAGGCGAAGATCCATGAACGACTGAGAAAGGTATATGAACTGTTTCCGCGGGTAGAGGAGAGAAAGAAACAGATCGCAGGTACGCTTTCCGGCGGTGAACAGCAGATGGTTGCTATTGCGAGAGGATTGATGTGTGATCCGGAGCTTCTGATTCTGGATGAGCCGTCCCTTGGTCTGATGCCGAAGCTTGTTCAGGAGATTTTTGAATTTGTAAAAGAAATTGCTGCATCCGGTATTACGATTATCATCGTAGAACAGAATGCGAACGATACACTTGCCATGTGCGACTATGCATTCGTTGTGCAGAATGGAGAAGTCGTGATAGAAGGAAAAGGAGAAGATCTTCTGTCTAATGAAGAGGTACAGAAGGCATATCTGGGAGGCTGATGTATGAAAAAGCCTGTCTATGTGGCAGTCGATATAGGCGCTACCGGTATAAAGATGGCGGCAGCATCCTTTGATGAGGAAAAAATAAAAATAGAAGAGGTCTTTTCTTCGGACAATGGTCCATGCATTGTTGACGGACAGGAAAAAGCAGATATCCGGTATATGCTTGAGACCATACATAAGGGGCTTGACCAGTTCAGCATTAAATACCGTTGTGTTTCTCTTGGAATTGACACTTACGGCAATGGTTACGGTATCCTGGATGATGCCGGGCAGCTAATAGAGCTGCCCCATCATTACCGGGACCGGCGGATCGACAACATACTTGAAGCTGTACACAGGCATTTTACAGACTGGCAGCTCTACGAAAAAACAGGGAATTATCCGATCAAGACAAGAAGTCTGTTCCATCTTTACGAAGATGTGCTGGAAAATTCAGACTGTATTCAAAGAGGAAGAGATTATCTGCCCCTTTCCAGTTTGCTGGAATACCTGATTACGGGGGAAAAGGGAACAGAAAAAACCATAGCATCGGTGCTCTATATGCTTGACCGTGATGGAGAAAACTGGAATTTTGATGTGCTGAAGGAACTTGGAATACCAGCGGCATTATTTGGAGCCTTGGAAGAGCCGGGCACTTTTGCCGGGCATGTCACGGAGAGCTTTGCAGATGGCAGCGAGTGGGCCGGGATTCCGGTGATCCGTGTGGCAGGTCATGATACGGAATCGGCATTGGCGGCAGTTCCGGGCCTGGACGAAACGAAAGCATTTGTCAGTATGGGGACCTCCTTTATTCTTGGAGCGAGAGTTCCAAAACCGGTTATTACAAAAGAGAGCTTTCGTGAACGGTTCAAGAATATGAGAGGTGTATTTGGAACCTGTTCATTGTGTAAAGACGTGCCGGGATTCTGGATACTGGAAAGGTGCATGGAAAAATGGCGTGCACAGGATTCGGATCTGGACTATGAGAAAGTGTGTAATTCAGTACAGAAGGTGACGGATAATTTCACATTTATTGATATCAGCGATGACCGTTTCCGGGTATCCGAATCAGATATTATAAAGACAATTCAGGAGTATTGTTCGAATACGGGCCAAAAGCCGGTATATGGTATGGAAGCAACTGCAAGATGTCTTTTTGAAAGCTATGCAGCGTATATCTGCTGGAGCGTGGAGAGGCTTTCTTCTCTGACGGGGATTTCCTATCGGGAAATCCATACGATGAATGGAGGAGTCAGAAATAAAGTGCTTCTGCAGATGATTGCAGATGCTGCCGGGATTCCGGTAGTAGCAGCAAGTTCCCTGTCTTCTGCATGCGGCAATATCCTGATGCAGATCTATGGGGAAGGAAAGCTCTCTTCCGGAGAAGAATTTGAAAAGACAGCCTATGCATCGGTATTGCCGGTACGATATGAAAGTAACCACTCTCCCGGTTGGGATGAGCGTTTACGTTATATAAAAGAAAAAGGTTTATTTAAGGAGGATCATTGATGGACAGCAGAATCAGAACGGAGGTTATGGACGAGATCATACGGGTAGGATCCGAGATGCAGGATCAGGAGCTTGTCAATACATTCGAGGGTAACTTGTCAATAAAGGATGGAGATCTGATGTATGTCACACCTGGGAGAACAAGCAAGAAAGCCCTTACTTATGACAATATCTGCGTATTTGATCTTGTGAAGGATGAACAGATCTGGGGAGGACGTGCTTCCTCTGAGACAAAAATGCATAAGGGTGCTTATACGATCAAAGAAGGAGTAAATGCGGCTATTCACTGTCATGCCCCAATCCTTACCAGCTATGCGGTGGCAAATAAAAGTATCGAGTGTAAGTGCCATCCGGAGCTGTTGTTCCACTATCATGACATCCCATGTGTTCCTTATGGAATGCCAGGATCAGATGAGATCATTGAAAAGGCAAGACCGTACCTTCTGAACAGAAATCTGGTCCTGATGGCAAATCATGGTGTATTAAGCATTGCATCGAATCTTTCTCTTGCATGCCAGCGAATTGTATCGGCGGAAAAACTGGCAAAGGAGCTTATTATTGCCAATCTTCTCGGCGGTCCGGTGGACATTCCGGAAACAGAGATCATCCGTTTGATGGAGAGACCGCTCGATCTGTAAGGAGGCATGATGAACATGGCGATGTATGCAAATCTGAATCCCCGGACCATGGGGATGAATCATCATTCCTATGAAGAGCTGCTGGCAGCAGCGCATAAAAACGGATTTAGGGGAATCGAAGTTCCGGCGCATGCATTTGGCAGTGTGGAGCGTGCAAAAGAAGAAGGAAAAAGGCTTACGAATCTGGGAATGAAGTGGGGACTTATGATGGCGCCCTGTGATATGTATAAGGTCTGTGATGAAGAATTTGAACAGGCAGTTGAGCAGTGGGCGAGATGGCTGGAGAGAGCCAGAGCGGCGGGCTGTACCAGAGCCTATAATCATTTCTGGCCGGGAGCAGATGACAGGTGTTTTGAGGAAAATTTCGAATGGCACCATAAGCGGCTGAAGAAAATTTTTCATATCATGAAGGAAAACGGAATCCAGTATGGTCTGGAGTTTATGGGTGCACAGACCGTCCGCGACCAGTTCCGATATCCGTTCATCCGGAATCTGAGCGGAACGATGGCGCTTGCGGACAGTGTAAGTCATGAAATTGGTTTTGTATTTGACGGTATTCACTGGTATACCTCCGGTGCGAAGGAAGAGGACCTGTATCTATGTCTGCAGAATATGGGGCGTATTGTGAATCTTCATTTGGATGATGCTTATCCGGGACGCACAGCTGCAGAGCAGTATGACAGGGAACGGGCAATGCCGAATGAGAGCGGCGTAATCGATTCCACAAGAATTGTGCGTCTGTTCCGTAAATATGGCTATGAGGGTCCGGTGATCGTAGAGCCAATGTCGCCAACAACAGACCGGTATGAAAAGATGGATTTGAATGAAGCAGTAAGGGAAGCAGCGCTTTGCCTGGAGCATATTTTTAAGGAGGCGGGCGTCTTCATATAATGGCTGTCATTTTATGGGCAAGGAATGACAGGCAGCAAAAAATGAGATTTGGAGGAAATGAAAATGAAAAGAAAACTTTTGGCCTTAACACTGGCAGCAGCGATGACCTTTAGTCTGGCAGCATGCGGCAGCAGCGAAACTGCTTCGGAAGCTCCTGCATCTGAGAAAACAGAGACAGCAGCAGAAGAGAAAACGGAAGAAACAGAAGCTCCTGAAGCAGAGGCAGGGGAAACAATCAAGATCGGTTTCCTTACGCCCATGTCCGGTGCAAACGCTACCTATGGTCTTCAGGTAAAAGCAGCCGGTGAGATGATTGCGGATGTGATCAATGAGGAACACCCGGATATGGCAGTGGCACTTGCAAAGGATGCAGGACTTCCAAACCTGAATGGTGCTAAGATTGAGCTGGTATTTGCAGACTCCAAGCAGGATCCTACTACTGCAACTTCTGAGGCAAAACGTCTGATTACAGAAGAGGGAATTGTTGCGCTTACAGGTCAGTTCACCAGTGCCGTTACAAAAGCGGTAGCAGTTGTAACAGAAACCTATGGAATTCCGCTGCTGACAGCAGCTTCTTCCCCGTCTCTGACTTCTGAGGAGACTGCTTTAGAGTGGTATTTCCGTACAGGTCCGAATGATGATACTTATATTGAGGATGCATTTAAGTTCCTGAAAGAGCTGAACGAGACCAAGGGAACTGATCTGAAGACGGTAGCTCTTGTATCTGAGGATACTGAGTTTGGTGCAAACATCAGACTTTCTGAGCAGACCTTTGCAGCAGAGTATGGCTTTGAGATAGTAGAAGATATTTCTTATTCTGCATCTGCAACCAATGTATCTTCTGAGGTACTGAGAATTAAGACTGCAAACCCGGATGTTATCTTTATGTCCTCTTATTCTTCTGATGCCATTCTGTATCTGAAGACCTTCAAGGAGCAGAATTATGTTCCGAAGATGCTGTTAGGACAGAGAGGCGGATTTGTACAGACTGACTTCCTTGATACCATGGCTGGAGATACCGAGTTTATTTATACAACAGCAGGATGGTCTTCTGATCTGGATGTTGAGGCAAGTAAACAGTTGATTGAATTATATAAAGAATACACACCGGACGGAGCTGAATTAAGTGAAGGACACTGTAAGGATATGACCAGCCTTCTGCTGGCAGCAATTGCCATCAATCAGGCAGGCTCCACTGATCCGGAAGCCATTAGAGATGCAATCAGAAATCTGGAGGTTGACACTACAACACTTCCAATTCCGTGGAATGGATACAAGATGAATGAGTATGGTCAGAATACAGAAGCAAACTCCTTTATTGTACAGATGAGAGATGGAAAGTATCAGACCGTATATCCGGCAGCAAATGCGGCAATTGATCCGGTTGTTCCGATGCCGGCATGGGATGCAAGATAGTCAGAAAGAAAAAGAGGATAAGAGCAATGTTGATGACACTTGATGAACTGTTACCCGAATATATGCATAAGGATGCTGCGGTAGGCGCGTTTAATCTGGCAGTATTTCCGGATATTCCAACGTTGATATCCGCTGCGGAGGAGCTGAATGCACCGGTTATACTTCAGGCGAGTCCCATGGTATCCGAATATATTGGCTATGACTACTGGGGAATGATTGCTCGTGAAATGGCAAAGCGTGCATCGGTTCCGGTTGTAATGCATCTGGATCATGCAAATAATACAGAGGCGATATGGAAGGCTCTGGATGCGGGATATTCATCGGTTATGTTCGATGGTTCACAGCTTCCGTTTGAAGAAAATGTTCGAATTACACAGGAAGTAGTGAAACGGGCAGAGAAATACGGAGCGTCCGTAGAGGCGGAGATCGGTTCGGTTGCATACCTGGGAAAGGATACTCATAAGGATCAGCTGACAGATCCCAGGGAAGCGGCGGCTTTTGCAGATGCTTCCGGATGCGGATGTCTGGCAGTATCCGTCGGAACTACTCATATGATGCGGACGCAGACCGCAAATATCCGGTTTGATCTGCTGGAGGAGATTCAGAATGAGGTAAAAGTTCCGCTGGTGATTCATGGTTCTACCGGTCTTCCGGATGATCAGCTTCAGAAGATGCGTTCCTATCATGTGTGCAAGGTGAACATAGGAACTGCATTGCGTGTGGCATTTGACCGAGGACTTCGGGCAGAGCTGGAGGAACACCCGAAAGACTATATTTACTGTAAATTACTGAAACGTCCTTTGGAGGATGAACGACAGGTGGTAATGCATAAAATGAGGCAGCTTGGATTTTAATAGGGATTTAAATATCGGCAGATGAAGGTTTCATCTGCCGATATCTGTCATTATGTGTGTTGGATGAAAGGAATAGAGATGGAATATTTCGCGGTTATTATTCCGAAATTGATCAATCTCCTGCTGCTGCTTTTTGTAGGAGTGTTTGCAGTCAGGATACAAATTTTAACAAAAGAAAAATTAAAGGTTTTTCAGGATCTGTTGATGAAAATCGTTCTGCCGGTGCTGTCTTTTCATTTGCTTTTGGAACAGAAGGTGACCTTTTCAGATCTGATCTCACTGAAGGGAATGGTACTGGCACAGTTATGCATTTATCCGGTTCTGATACTGGCAGGAGTTCTCTGTACAAAGCTCAGCAGAATGAAATATCCGCAGTGTAATGTACATTGGGGATGTATGATAAGTGGAAATTATGCATATGTAGTTCTTCCGCTGGTATACGCACTGTATGAGGGAACTTATGCAACAGTTTTCATTCCTTTGGGATGTTCTGTGGAAGCACTGGTCATCTGGACTGTGGGTATTACCCTTTATACCTGGGGACAGGGAGGCCGGAAGCTGGCAGGAATCAAAAAGATGGTTAATCCGATTACCTTTGCTGTTCTGCTGGGATTTCTGGTAAATACGCTTGCGATTCCGATACCGGTTCTGTTAAAAGATACCATAGCACAGATCAGTTCCATCAGTACACCTCTTGGGATGATCTATCTGGGTGCGTGTCTTTGCTTCATGGAATGGAGAAATCTGGATAATCTGAATCATGCGCTTCTGTATGTAGTTTCCAAGATGGTTGTGGTTCCGCTGCTGGTCTATATTGCAGCCAGTTATTTCTTTCCGGAAACGGAGTCTATTATACTTATGCTGACCTGTGCTTCGCCTTCGACCACTATTGCGGTTATGATCGCGAAACAGTATGAGCTGGATGCGGACTATGCCGGAGAGATTGTATCCGTGTCAACTCTATCCTGTGCATTGACAATTCCTTTTTTGTTTTTTTGTGTCAGTTTCTTGTAAAATGTTGGAAAATGTGCTTTTCTGATTGCTTTTATGGTGATATGATAAGAAACAACAGAAAACAAAGAAAAAGATTTTTGAAACAAAAATGGAAAGGTGGGTATGGATATGGCTCAGAAAGAACGTTTAGCACTGATTCGGCAATCTGTGAGGGAGAATAAAAAGGTTGTAGTATCTGAACTGAGCATGGAGCACAATGTTACAGAGGAAACAATCCGGCGTGATCTGGAAAAGCTGGAACAGGAAGGACTGCTTACCAGGACTTACGGAGGAGCGGTTCTGAATATTGAGAAAATATCTGAACATATTGATTATCTGAGAAGGTCACAGACCAATCGGGAAGAAAAAGTTACAATCGGGAAGCTGGCAGCATCGGTCATTCCTTCCAATGTGGCGATTGGTGCCGATGCCAGTTCCACAGTGATGGAAGCGGTCAATCTGCTGAGAGATCGTGCGGATATTACGGTTCTGACAAATTCCATTAAGATCGTAAGAGAGCTGGATCAGGCGGCTGTTAATATTATTGCCACCGGAGGGATCGTGAATAGCAGTACTTTTTCCATGCAGGGAAATATTGTGAGAAGGACACTGAAGGATTATTATGTGGATATTGTACTGATCAGCTGTACGGCTTTGGAAGCGGGAGGCGGTGTGTTTGATTCCAATGAGGAAGAAGCAGAATTGAAACGGCTTCTGATCGAACGTGGACAGAAGGTGATTCTTCTTGCAGATCATACAAAATTTAATAAAGTGGCCTTTGTCAGAGTTATGGATTTTGGAAAGCTGGACATGGTGATTACAGACCGCGAGCCATCTTTGGAATGGCAGAATGTATTTAAAGAAAAGGGTGTAAAGCTGCTTTGTCCATAGGATGAAGCAAAGGCGAAAAAATATAAAAAAAATTGATTATTGATAAAAAAATTATTCATTTTTCTGTGACAAATGTATATGCTATACTCCTGCTTAGAAAGAAGTCCGGAATTCTTGATCGTAAAGCGAATACAAAAGCGGAGGTTGCTATGCAAAAAACAAAAAAAGAAGTGACCATTGTCAGGAAGATGCTGATTGCACTTGTGGCGGGTCTTGTAGTAGGTATCGGATGTCTGTTACTGAGAGAGAGTCTGCTTTCGTCCGGTAATGAAGGTGTCTGGAACATGATCAACAGCCTGTTGTTTCAGGATATTTCCAAGCCGGAAGGAGTAAAAGCGCTGGGATTGTTCTATATTGTCAGCCAGATCTTTATGAATGGTCTGCAGCTTGCAATTGTTCCCCTGGTACTGGTATCTATCAGTCTGGCAATGTGCAGTATTTCAGAAGCTACAAAGCTTGGAAGAATTGCCGGAAGGTCTCTGGCAGGCTTTCTTGCTTTTTATGCAGTGGGCTGTGCGGTCGCGGGAGCAGTTGCGTATGTGGTGAAAAATATGGGACTATTCTCGGTTGTGCTTCCGGGTGAAGCAGCAGCGGAGACGGTTCAGGTGGCGCCTTATAATCCACTGGGGGTACTGATTGATGCGATCCCCAATAATATTGTGTCTGTATGCGGTGTGAATACCCGTATTCTGGCGGTTGTAGTGGTTGCTGTTATTATGGGCATCTGCATGAACAAATTAGGGGAACGTGGAAAGACTTTAAAAGAGGTACTGGAGACGTTGAGTGAGATCATCAATATGTGGCTGACGTTTCTTTTGAACAAGATTGGACCCTATGCGATCTTCTGCATGATTTCCAGAACCTTTGCAGTATATGGAGTGGAATATCTAAAGCCGGCAGCAGCATATATGGTTACGACGATCCTGGTTCTGTTCCTTGTGCTTTTAACTGTTTATCCGATTGGCATTTTCATAGCCACCGGTCTGAATCCCATGAAATTTGTCCGGAAGATGGCAAAGGTCGGCGTCTTCGGATTTGCAATGAACTCTTCCGCAGCAACTCTGCCTATCAATACCAGAACAAATCTGGATGAACTGGGCTGCAGTGAGGAGATTACCAGCTTTATTCTGCCCCTTGGCATGACCATCAACATGAACGGTACTTCTATTATGCATATGGTGGCAGTTACATTTATTGCTACGACAGCGGGTATTGAGATCACTCCTTCCATACTGGTCGTTATGGCGCTTCTGACGATCTGTGCGTCTGCAGGAACGCCGGCGATTCCGGTTGCAGGAACAACGATGATCTTTACCGTTATGGCTGGTCTGGGCTTTACGACGGATGCCTGTCTTCTGGGCTATGCGCTTGTAGTTGCGATCAACAGACCGGTAGAGATGAGCCTTCTGACCTTGAATGTGATTGGTGATGCAGCAGTGAATGTGATTGTCAATGCAAAAGAGGGTATGCTGAATAAAGACGTTTACAATAGTTAATTGTTTGAAATTGTATGAAGGGAAGGGTATGACCATTAGGGTTATGCCCTTCTTTTTATGGAAAGTTGAAAAATAAAGATTTTGGTATCATTGATTTGTGTGAATTAAATATAGAATTTGTTAATATTTTATATTGAAATTATGAAATTGACTTTCTAATACACGAATGCTACCATGGATACAGATAAGAGAAATGCAAGCAGTATTCAGTATTGGTATCAGGAGGAAATCATCGTGAATTACAAAATAGCAAAAAGAATGGATTCCCTTCCATTTTCCGGTATCCGTGCCGTAATGGAAAAAGCAACGAAGATGCAGCAGGCAGGCGAGAAGGTTATTCATATGGAGATTGGACGTCCGGATTTTGATACACCGGAGAAGATCAAAAAAGCAGCGAATGACAGTCTGGCAAGAGGAAATGTTTTCTATACATCCAACTATGGAACCCCGGAGCTTCGCAAAGCGATTGCGGAGTGGGAACAGGAGAAAAACCATGTGGATTACGATCCGTCTGAGGTGCTGGTGACCGTTGGCGTGGGTGAGGGAACCTTTGCTGCAATGGCAGCTTTTCTGGAACCAGGAGATGAGATACTGGTACCGAATCCGGTATGGCTGAATTATATTCATGTGCCGTCCGCTATCGGAGCAAAGCCGGTTACGTATAGCCTGAAGGAAGAGAATGATTATCAGATTGATTTTGAGGAGCTGGAGAGCAAGGTTACAGAACGCACAAAAATGATCGTGATCGTGGATCCGAGCAATCCAACAGGAGGTGTGTTCTCCAGAGAAACGCTGGAAAAGCTGGCGGATATTGCAGTTCGCAATGATCTTCTTGTGCTGTCGGATGAGATATACGAGCAGCTTGTATATGACGGAACAAAACATACCAGTATCGCATCCCTGCCGGGAATGAAGGAACGGACTATTACTTTAAGCGGATTTTCCAAAGCATACTCCATGACAGGCTGGAGACTTGGATATATGTGTGCGCCGAAGGAGATCATTCAGGCATGTGTGCGTGTTCATCAGTATACGATCACCTGTGCATCTTCCTTTGTACAGGAAGCAGCCATCACTGCATTGAAGGATTGTGCAGAAGATGTGGAAGCAATGAGGCTGGAATATCAGAGAAGAAAAGATTATGTGGTAAAGGCACTGAATGCAATTGACGGAATCAGCTGTAACAATCCGCAGGGTGCATTTTACATTTTCGTAAATATTAAGGAATTGGGCAGGAGCTCCATGGAGATGGCAGAATATCTCCTTGAGCATGCAAAGGTTGCCCTTGTACCTGGCTCTGCATTTGGTACAGAGGGAGAAGGGTATCTTCGTATCTCCTATGCGTGCAGTTATGAAGATCTGGTAGAGGCATGTGACCGGATCAAAGAAGCCGTAGAGGCATTAAAATAGCTGGTTTTATAGAAAACTCAGATATATTTTCCAACAGAGAAATGCTCCAAAGTGTAAGGCTTTGGAGCATTTTTCGTCTATAGGGAAGCGTGGGGACCGCCCCATACTTCTCCGGTTCGAATCTCAAATTTACGACCGGCAAGATATTTGCTTAATGTTTGTTCAAAGGTAAGAACTGCCTGCTCGCTGGTCAGCTTGGGGTATTTGTGTTTGATCTGATAGCAGACCCGGTTAGGAGGAACATTGACCAGTTCACTGATATAAAGTGGCCGATATTGGGATAATTCCAGAATCACGGATTCCGGTGCGATCAGCCAGTTGCGGGGGTTTTTCCAAAGACGGTTCAGTAAGGTGATGGTATCTATGGAAATATGAGGCCGGAAGGAGGCTGCCAGCCACCTGTCGTGCCAGATCTGGAAGTTGTCATCCCAGCTTAAGAATAATTCCATGGAAGAATCCAGCTCGTCTGTGTGGATCAGTGGATGGGGGATGGCTGGCTGGTCAGACTGCACCAGATAGAGCTTTTCCTCGAACAGCTTATCGGAAATAATATTTTTGTAATGCAGATGGTGATATACAAAACCGATATCAATGTCATGGTTGTTCAGCAGGTTGTACAGCTCAGATGACTGGTGAGTGCGGATACTCAGATCCAGCCGGGAGTCTGTGCTGAGCAGTCGGCTGTAAAGGGGAGCCATCAAAGCCACGTTCAGACTGTCTGTACAGCCAATGGTCAGAAGCATCCGCTCCTGATTATGCTGAAGTGCCTGTGTTTCCTTCCATAGGGACATCCAGCGCTCAGCAATGGCGATGAATTCGATTCCCTTGGGAGTCAGTTCTACTTGTTTGTGTCCTTTTTTGCGGATGACCAGAGGAAAGTTCAGTTCCTCCTCCAGCGAACTGAGTCGATGACTGACGGTTGGCTGGGAAAGGAAAAGAAGGTCCGCAGTTCTGGTGATGCTTTTAGTATTAACAATGGTGAGAAAGGTCTCGACTTCTGATAGATTCATGGCTTCCTCCTTGATGTTTCTGTTCATATTCGGTGTGATTAAATATAAAGTTTCTTTATATTATACAGAGAAATTATTCGTTTTTCAATGATTATCTTCTGTGTTATGATGAAAACAGTTAAAAACAAAGCAGGTTACTGAATGGATAATAATCAGGAAAAGAGGAAAAAAATATGGCATTAGGATGCAGAATCAGAAGAAATTTTGAAAGACCGGCAAAGGAGCTGGTAGAGGCGTTCCGCGGTATTCCGGTGGCGAACATTGACGATAACATGGGAAGAATTGCGGCAGTGGATGCCAGTATCTATCCACTGAACCCGAAAGCCCGCCTTCTTGGAACTGCCTTTACGGTAAATGCGCCGGCAGGAGACAATCTTTTATTTCACAAAGCGCTGGATATGGCTCAGCCGGGGGATGTGATCGTGCTTGCAAATAAAGGAAGCATGAGTCGTTCTCTTTGTGGTGAGATCATGAGCAGCTATGCAAGAGCAAGAGGACTTGCAGGAATCATCATTGACGGATGTGTTCGTGACAGCTATACCCTCAGCGAGATGGATTTCCCGGTATATGCAAAAGGTGTTACCCCGAACGGACCATACAAAAATGGTCCTGGTGAGATGAACTTCCCGGTATCCTTTGCAGGAATTATCATCAATCCCGGTGATATTATTATAGGTGACTCTGACGGACTGATCGTCGTAAAACCGGAAGATGCTGCAGAGCTTGCGAAGAAGGCAAAGGCATATCATGAGGGTGAAGAGAAGCAGTTAGAAGGAATTCTTACCCGTGGAGAATGGCCGCGTGCATGGGTTGACTCCAAGCTCGAGGAAGTTGGTTTTGAATTTATTGACTAACAGAGGAAACATGTGTACGATAGATGACAGGTGGTGAACAGTATGAGTGAAATAGCGATCCGTTATGCCGGAGACCGGGCGATTCTGGTGGAGTTTGAAAATGAGATCAGCATTGAGGTGAATTCCAAAGTTCGTTCTCTGAAGTTTTCACTGGAACAGAATCCGTTTCCGGGAATGAAAGAATTGATACCGACCTATCGTGCACTGCTTGTACAGTATGACCCGAGAGTGATAAGGGCTGCAAGAGTCATAGAAGAGGTGCGCGATTGTCTGGGACATCTGTCCAGCGTCAGCCTTCCGAAGGCGATCATAACAGAGATACCGGTCATATATGAAAAGGAATTTGCAGAAGACATCGAAGAGATTGCAAGACTGGAAAATAAGACGGTGGAGGAGATCATTCGGATCCACAGTCAGAGTGATTATTTTGTGTATATGCTGGGATTTGCTCCCGGACATCCGTATACAGCCCGGTTTGAGAACCCATTTTCTTTCAAGCGTCGGGAGACTCCGAGAGTGCGTATTCCGGGAGGCAGTATTGTTGTACAGCTTGCGCTCAGTGACATTATACCCTTTGACCAGCCGTGCGGCTGGAATATCATAGGTACGACACCGATTCTTGCCTGTGATTACCGGAAGGAAAATCCGTTCCTGCTTCAGGCGGGACAGTGGATCCGCCATATTCCGATTGGAAGAGAAGAATATTTTGATATAAAACGACAGGTGGAGCTTGGGACTTATGTCTGCAGGACCTATGAGAAAGAGGTGCAGTCATGGGAATGATCATTGAGAATAGTGGTATTCTGACCACTGTCCAGGACGGAGGACGTTTTGGATATGAGCAGTTTGGTGTATCTCCTTCCGGTCCCATGGATCTGAGGGCTCTTCATATTGCCAATATCCTGACAGGAAATGATATGGAAGAAGCCTGTCTGGAGATGACAGTCATGGGACCGGTGATCCGTTTTACCGGATGTGCTGTGATCGCTGTGACCGGAGCGGATATGAAACCGAAGCTGAATGAGAAGCCTATGTGTATGTATCGGGCGGTATCTGTGAAGGCGGGAGATGTGCTGAAGTTTGGTATGGTACAGAAAGGCTGTCGAAGTTATCTTTCCGTAGCAGGAGGAATGAGGATTCCGGAACTTATGGGAAGCAAGAGTACCATGGTGGGAAAAGGCTTTGGTGGATATGAAGGAAGAAAGCTTCAGAAGGATGATGAGATTACCTTTGTAAAATCCATTTCCATGCTTCCGAACATGCAGGTCCGGTGGGTACTTCCGGAGCCGTGCAGAAATGGAGAACATGTACTTCGGGTCATCATGGGACCTCAGGATGATATGTTTACGCAGAAGGGGATCGACAGTTTCCTTGGAGGCGCATATAAGGTTGGACAGGAATTTGACCGTATGGGTTATCGCCTGGAGGGACCGGTGATTGAACATAAGGATGATGGAAATATTATTTCTGACGGTATTGTGACTGGGTCGATTCAGGTGCCCACGGCAGGACAGCCGATCGTTATGCTGGCGGAGCGGCAGACGGTGGGTGGCTATACAAAAATCGCCACAGTGATTACCGTAGATTTACCAGTCATTGGCCAGTGCAAGGCAGGGGATGTGATCCGGTTTCGGGCAGTGACTGTGGAAGAAGCACAGGAGCTGTATGAGGCATATTATCAGGAGATGGAAGCCCTTCAGAAGAAAATGGTAACTCCTGTCAATTATCTTCCGCCCCGGAGTTATACGATTTGCATTGGCGAAAAGGTCTATCAGGTTCAGGTGGAGGAAAGAGAGGACTAAGGAATGTATCAGGTGGATTTGAACAGTGATATGGGCGAAAGCTTTGGCGCTTACAAGCTAGGAGGAGATGCAGATGTCATTCAGTATGTGACTTCCTCCAATGTAGCATGCGGATGGCATGCAGGTGATCCGATGGTTATGGATAAAACGGTAAAGATGGCGAAGGAATACGGTGTTGCAGTTGGTGCTCATCCTGGTTATCCGGATCTGATGGGCTTTGGAAGAAGAAAGATGGTACTGTCTCCGTTGGAAGTAAAGAATTATATGAAATATCAGATTGGCGCATTGCAGGCTTTTGTGACCAGTGAGGGCATGAAGCTTCAGCATGTGGCTCCTCATGGAGCGCTGGGCAACCTGTGCCAGTATGACAGAGAGGTGTCCCGTGCAATCTGTGAGGCGGTTTATGAGATTGATCCGTCTATCATGATCTTTTACTGTGCAGGTGCAGTTCTTGGCGAAGAAGCGGAAAAGCTGGGTTTGACTGCCAAGGCAGAGATTTTTGCAGACCGTGCATATATGGATGACCTGTCCTTAGTTCCCCGTTCTATGGAAGGATCCATGATTACAGATGAAGAAGTTGCCATCGCGCGCTGCGTGCGGATGATCAAAGAAGGAAAAGTGACCGCATTAAGCGGAAAAGAGCTGGATATTAAAGGAGATACTCTGTGTGTTCACGGAGATGGTCCGAAAGCTCTGGCATTTGTAAAGAGGATCCGTGAGACTTTCGAGAAGGAAGGCATCACTATCACAAATTTCAGTAAATAAAATGTAAGATGCAGGGAACCCCTGTCCAGGGTGTATCCCTTCATTTTTAATATAATATATAAGAATAATAAATATTATTGATTTTAAATATCAATAAAAATTATAAAATATTTTAAGGAGGAACAAAGCAATGGCAAAAGAAGGTTACAATCCGTATGAAAACATGTTAAAAGTATTGGAACAGGCGGCGACCAAATTAGGGCTGTCCCGTGATGAATACGAGACGCTGCGTTATCCGGAAAGAGAGCTGAAAGTATCCATCCCAATCAAAATGGATAATGGAGAGCTGAGAGTGTTTGAGGGCTATCGTGTACAGCACAACAGCGCAAGAGGACCATACAAGGGCGGTATTCGGTATCATCAGAACGCGGACATGGATGAGGTAAAAGCACTGGCAGCATGGATGTCCTTCAAATGTGCGGTTGTAAACATCCCTTATGGAGGAGCAAAGGGCGGCATCAAGGTGGATCCAAGAGAACTGTCCAGAGATGAGCTGATTCGACTGACCAGAAGATATACAACAAGAATCCTTCCGCTGATCGGGCCGGATCAGGATATTCCGGCACCGGACGTAAATACCAACGGTGAGGTGATGGGCTGGATCATGGATACCTACAGCATGTTTAAGGGACACAGTGTACCTGGGGTTGTTACCGGAAAGCCTCTGGAGATTGGCGGATCTGTAGGAAGACCGGAAGCAACTGGCCGCGGCGTGATCATCACTGCATATCAGTGCCTGGAGAAAATGAGACTTGATGCAGATAAACTGAGTTTTGTGGTTCAGGGTATGGGAAATGTAGGCGGTACAGCTGCAAGAATCTTATATGAGGACGGTAAGAAAGTAATTGCAGTCGGAGACTGGTCCGGCGGTGTATACAAAGAAGAGGGTCTGAACATTACAGAGGTCAGTGCCTTCCTGGCAGACAGAAAGAACTGCCTGAGAGACTATGAAGCAGAAGGAGTGAAGCATCTGACCAATGATGAGCTTTTGACCTGCAAATGCGATGTTTTGATTCCGGCTGCATTGGAAAATCAGATCACTGCTGATAATGCGGAACGTATTCAGGCAGGAGTTATTATTGAAGCTGCGAATGGTCCGACTACCGTGGAGGCAGATGAAATTCTGAACAGAAGAGGAATTACTGTTGTACCGGATATTCTGGCAAATGCAGGCGGCGTGGTTGTTTCTTATTTTGAGTGGGTTCAGAACATTCAGAGTATGGCATGGGATTTAGATGAGGTGAATAAGACTCTGAAGAGAATCATGCTGAAGGCATATGATGAAGTAGAAGCAATGGCAAGAGAGAACAACACGACCATGCGTATGGGAGCACATATGGTTGCCATCAACCGTATCTGCACGGCTGGCAAGATGCGCGGCGGTCCGATCTCTATGGCATAAATTACATAGTGGTTTTTATCATACAAAATTCATCCATAAAAGTTGTAGTAGGGCATCGCTCAATCATCTAATCAGATTGAGCGATGCTCTCTTTTTCGTATTTTTCGTTAAAAGAAAAATGTTGCATTTTTCATACTTCTTATATACAATATTGGTATCAAATGATACTAAAATAAGGAACATATATTTAATAAATATTTTTTATTGGACTATATTAGTTTGATTTAAAAGGGGTATTAGTGAATGAATGAAGAAAAGAACGATAATATGATTCAAATTTTTGAAGATAAAAAAATTCGTACAGCTTGAGACGAGGAGCAAGAAGTATGGCTGTTTTCTATTGTGGATGTGGTCTCTGTACTTACGGGTCAACCGGACACTCGGCATGCCGCGAAATATTGGAGTGTATTGAAAATTCGCTTAAAGAAAGAAGGTAGTCAACTGACTACAAATTGTAGGCAGTTGAAATTGATTGCAGAAGATGGGAAAAGAAGATTGACGGATGTTGCGGATACAGAGCAGATTTTACGACTAGTCCAGTCTATTCCATCCCCCCAAGGCGGAGCCATTCCGTGCTTGGCTACGGGTAGGGCAGGAACGAATCGAAGAAACAATAGACCCAGAACAGGCAATAGACCGGGCTTTAGAAACATATCAGAAAAAGGGTCATAATGAAGACTGGGTACGTCAACGTCTGTTGACAATCCGTATACGAAATGATCTTACCGCAGAATGGAAGAAGAGAGGTGTTGAGCAAAGCCGTGAGTTTGCAATTCTTACAGATGAAATTACAACAGCATGGGCTGGAATCTCCACAAGACAATATAAGAAATTAAAAGGTTTGAAAAAAGAAAACCTTCGGGATAATATGACTGATCTGGAATTAGTCTTAACGATGCTTTCAGAGGCAACAACTACCGAGATATCAAAAAAAGAAAAACCAGTCAATTTTTAGGAAAATTTGAAGGTAGCTCGTTCCGGTGGAGAAATTGCCGGGGATACTCGCCGGGCGATTGAACAGCGTATAGGTCAGCCTGTTGTAAAATCTCAAAATGCCAAGGAACTAAAACAAATCATATCTGATATGATTGAGGATGCAGCAGCGCTGCCAGGACGAGAAGGTAATGAGGAGAAAAAAGAATAAAAGAAATAAGAATGATACGACTATGCGTATGGGAGCACATAAGGTTGCTATTAATCGTATCTACATGGGCGGCAAAATGTGCGGTGGTTTGGTATTAAATGATGCTGAAAAGGAAGTCGGTATGAAAATTATCAGAAGGGAAAATAAGCTATGCTTTAGCTGTATGGAAGAACACGAAGTTCTTACGGTGCTGGTTCAGAGAAGAAATATGATCCATGATACAGAGGTGGAATATGAAGCTGTTTATGAATACTGTGAGGATACAGATGAATATACCGCAACAGAGGAGATGATCAGACAGAATGATACCGCTGTAAAGGATGCCTACAGGAGAACCAGAGGACTGCTGACATCAGGAGAAATCAGTGAGATTCGCAAAGGATACCAGATCAGTCAGAATGATTTGGCATCTGTATTGGGGTGGGGAGCGAAGACGATTACCCGTTATGAATCTTTCCAGATTCAGGATATGGCTCATAATGATATTATGGTACGGATAGGAGATGATCCGGAATGGTTTATAGAGCTTCTGGATCGGTCAAAAGAGAGTCTGGATAAAATGCGTTATGAAAGATATCTTCAGGCAGCTAAGCAGTTATATAGAGAAAAAGTGAATTCTTATATTTGGAAGACACTGATCTCTCTTTATTCTAATGAGGAGATATCTGAGGATGCACATGGGAAGCAGGAGCTGGATCTGGAAAAGACAGGGGAAGTTATGAACCGGATCGCATCTGGAGAAGTAACAGCGTTATATCTGGTGAAAATGATGAAGATGCTCTGGTATTCGGATGCATTATGTTATAAACGGCACGGACATTCCATAACGGGTATGGTGTACAAGGCGCTTTCTATGGGGGCAGTGCCGATCGGGTATCAGCAGCTTCTGTCTCTTGGCGGTGTACATTATGAAGAGAAGGAATTTGAGGAGGGAATAGGATATTTATTCCATGCAGATAAAGGATATGTGCCGTCTCTGCTGTCAGAAGAAGAGCTTTCGTGTGTAGATTCAGTTATAAAAAGATTCCGTAATGTAAATAAAAAGGAGATCATACGAAGTATGCATGAAGAAGATGCGTATAAGAATACACCGGCTTATGGAGTGATCGATTTTCGGGAAACACGGACGTTGAGCATGGACTGACAGATATGCATGTTGCAGAGGATACCCTCTGTGTACAGGGGATACACGGTTCGGGACGTGTATCCCTTTGCATACAGAGAGTAATTATCTCTTAAAGAACTCCCGGATCCCGTCCACCCGTGAGGTCATGCTGACCATCAGCATATCCAGTACGGTCAGTGCCGCCATACATTCCACTACGACCACGGCTCTTGGTACGATAATAGGGTCATGGCGTCCGCGGACGGAGACAGTGATATTTTCTCCGGATTTATTTACTGTCTCCTGCTCGGTACTGATGGAAGGAGTTGGTTTGAAGGCAGCCCGGAAGAGGATATCGCTGCCGTCGCTGATGCCGCCCAGAATACCGCCTGCGTGATTGGTTTTCTTGTGCACCTGTCCGTTTCCTTCTATATAAAAGGCATCGTTGTTGGAGCTTCCGGGAGAGGCGGCAGCAGCGAAGCCGTCACCGATCTCGAAGCCTTTGACCGCACCGATGGAACAGATAGCTTTGGCAAGGTTTGCATTCAGCTTTTCAAAGCAGGGTTCTCCAACCCCGGCAGGCATACCGTGGATCACACATTCCACCACCCCGCCGCAGGAGTCCTGTTTTTCCCGGCAGGCATCCAGATATGCCTCTGCCCGGGAAGCAGCTGCGGAGTCCGGCATATTGACCGCATTCTGCTCCATTTGAGTCAGGTCAAAGCGGCTGTCATCAATGGAGACCGGACCGATGGACCGGGTGTAGGCGGTAACGGTGATGCCCAGCTCAGACAGGAGCCTGGCAGCAACAGCGCCTGCGGCGACCCGCCCGATGGTCTCGCGCCCGGAAGAGCGTCCGCCGCCCCGATAGTCCCGAAAGCCGTATTTGCAGTCATAGGTATAATCTGCGTGCCCCGGACGGTAGTAGGAGGCAATCTCGCTGTAGTCGCCGGAACGCTGGGAGGTATTGCGTACGATCATAGAGATGGGGGTTCCGGTAGTAAGTCCTTCAAAGACGCCGGACAGGATCTCGACCTGATCATCCTCCTTTCTCGGAGTGGTGAAGCGGGACTGCCCTGGTTTTCTGCGGTTGAGATAGGACTGAATATCAGCTTCCTCCAGAGGAAGTCCTGCAGGACAGCCGTCGATCACGACGCCGATGCCTTTTCCGTGGGATTCTCCCCAGGTAGTAACGGATAATAATGTGCCAAATGTTGAACCTGCCATAGAAGTTCTCCTGTTCTGAATAGTTTAGTAATTGACTAAACCCTATTATATCTACTATACTGGATACTGTAAATCATTTTTGAGGTAGGAATATGTATAAATTAATAAAAAAAGACGGTAACGCCAAGCGCGGAGAATTTCATACAGTACACGGAGTGATACAGACTCCGGTGTTCATGAATGTGGGAACGGCAGCAGCCATCAAAGGAGCGGTGTCCACGGAGGACCTGGAGGGCATCGGAACACAGGTAGAGCTTTCCAATACCTATCATCTGCATGTACGCCCGGGAGATCAGGTGGTGAAGCGGATGGGCGGTCTTCACAAGTTCATGTCCTGGGACAAACCTATTCTGACGGATTCCGGCGGATTTCAGGTGTTTTCTCTTGCGGGACTGCGCAGGATCAAGGAAGAAGGCGTATACTTCAACTCCCATATTGACGGCAGGAAGATCTTTATGGGACCGGAGGAGAGCATGCAGATCCAGTCCAATCTTGCGTCTACGATTGCCATGGCATTTGATGAGTGTCCGCCCAGCAAGGCAGAACGGAAATATGTGGTGGATTCTGTAGAACGGACTACCAGATGGCTTGGCCGCTGTAAGGCTGAGATGGACAGGCTGAACGGTCTGGAGGATACGATCAATCGGAATCAGCTTCTGTTTGGCATCAATCAGGGAGCTGTCTATGAGGACATCCGTATTGAGCATGCAAAGAGGATCACAGAGCTTGACCTTCCCGGATATGCCATCGGCGGTCTGGCGGTAGGAGAGAGTCATGAAGAGATGTATCGGATCATTGAAGCGGTAGTTCCCCATCTTCCGGTGGAGAAGCCTACTTATCTGATGGGAGTGGGAACTCCGGCGAATATTCTGGAAGCGGTGGACCGGGGAGTGGATTTCTTTGACTGTGTATATCCCAGCAGAAACGGACGTCATGGACATGTCTATACCAATCAGGGAAAGCTGAATCTGTTCAATGCACAGTTTGAACTGGATGAGCGTCCCATCGAGGAAGGCTGTCAGTGTCCGGCATGCCGCCGTTACAGCAGGGCGTATATCCGTCATCTGCTGAAAGCGAAGGAGATGCTGGGGATGCGTCTGTGCGTACTGCATAATCTGTATTTCTATAATCATATGATGGAAGAGATCCGAGAAGCTATTGAGCAGGGACAGTATCAGGAGTATAAGAGGAAGAAGCTGGAAGGAATGGATCAAAAGAGCTGAAATTTATAAATATTTTATCAAGTTTTAAATAAAAGGCTTGCCCTGTACCGGAAATTTGTGTACAATAGGCTAATGAAGTTATTTTTGGGAGGAAGAGATATGCTATTAACAAGTACAGGCGGCAGTTCTATGATGGTTCTTATTCTATATATTGTCGTTTTTGGTGCGATTATGTATTTCATGGTCATGAGACCACAGAAAAAAGAACAGAAGAGAGTTGCAGCTATGCTGTCTTCCATGGAGGTTGGAGATGTAGTTGTAACGACCAGCGGATTTTACGGCGTCCTCATTGATATCACAGATGAAGATGTAATTGTAGAATTCGGAAGCAACCGCAACTGCCGTATTCCGATGAAGAAAGCGGCCATCCAGGAAGTGGAAAAACAGAACTAAGCGAGGATGCAAGCAGGGCGGAAGGAGACTTCTGCCCTTTTTCGTTATAAAGACTGCTGTGTTTTACTAAAGCAGGAAAGTATGAAAGCGCGAGGAGGAAAAGGATATGAATTGTAAGATCGGAGTCATTTCCGGTGACGGGATCGGACCGGAGATTGTCAGAGAGGCAAGAAAGGTGCTGGATGCGGCAGCGGTAAAATTCGGACACCAGTTTGACTACACCGAGCTTTTGCTCGGAGGCGCGTCCATTGATGTGTACGGGGTGCCCCTGACGGATGAGACCATAGAAAAGGCAAAGGGCTGTGATGCGGTGCTGATGGGGTCCATCGGAGGAGATGCAAAGACCTCACCGTGGTACCGGCTGGAGCCGTCGAAGCGTCCGGAGGCAGGGCTTTTGGGAATCCGGAAGGCACTGAATCTGTTTGCCAATTTAAGACCTGCATATTTATATGAGGAACTTCGTGCAGCATGTCCGCTTCGCGAGGATATCAGTACAGCCGGATTCGATATGCTGATCATGCGGGAGCTTACAGGAGGACTTTACTTCGGAGCGAGAAAGACCGAAGAAATTGATGGTGTAAGGACTGCCACAGATACGCTTACATATAATGAAAAGGAGATCCGCCGGATCGCAAAGCGTGCCTTCGACATTGCCATGAAGAGAAGGAAAAAGGTGTGCAGTGTTGACAAGGCAAATGTGCTGGATTCTTCCCGGCTCTGGAGAAAGGTTGTGGAGGAAGTGGCAGCGGATTATCCGCAGGTTGAGCTGGCGCACATGTATGTAGATAACTGTGCCATGCAGCTGGTCATGAATCCGGCGCAGTTCGATGTGATCCTGACGGAGAATATGTTCGGAGATATCCTGTCTGATGAGGCGAGTATGGTGACCGGTTCCATCGGGATGCTGTCCAGTGCCAGTCTGAATGATACCCGCTTTGGCCTCTATGAACCAAGCCACGGTTCTGCTCCGGATATTGCAGGTCAGGATAAGGCAAATCCGATTGCTACGATCCTGTCCGCAGCTATGATGCTGCGCTACACTTTTGATCTGGACGCAGAGGCAGATGCAGTGGAAGCGGCAGTGCGTCAGGTATTGAAGGAAGGATACCGGACCGGAGATATTATGTCTGAGGGCTGTACGCAGGTAGGAACTGTGAAGATGGGATCTTTGATCGCAGAGAGAATATAGATAACTGCTCAGAACCCTGCGGAATGGGTCTGAGAGATTACGAAACAGGATAACAGGAGGAATCACCATGAGAAGTGATGCAGTAACAAAAGGAATGCAGCAGGCACCGCACCGCTCCCTGTTCAATGCACTTGGATTGACAGAGGAGGAGATGAACCGTCCGCTGGTTGGTATTGTCAGTTCCCATAATGAGATCGTTCCGGGACATATGAATCTGGACAAGATCGTACAGGCAGTAAAGATGGGAGTTGCCATGGCGGGGGGAACGCCGATCATGTTCCCGGCAATCGCCGTATGCGATGGAATTGCCATGGGACATGTAGGTATGAAATATTCACTGGTCACCAGAGACCTGATCGCTGATTCTACAGAGGCGATGGCAATGGCGCATCAGTTTGATGCTCTGGTCATGGTTCCCAACTGTGACAAGAACGTTCCGGGTCTTCTGATGGCTGCGGCAAGGATCAACGTGCCGACCGTATTTGTCAGCGGCGGACCGATGCTGGCAGGACATGTAAAAGGACAGAAGAGAAGTCTTTCCAGTATGTTCGAGGCAGTTGGCTCTTATGCGGCAGGAACCATGACGGAGGAGGATGTAAGAGAATTTGAAAATAAGGTCTGCCCGACCTGCGGCTCCTGTTCCGGTATGTACACGGCGAACAGCATGAACTGTCTGACAGAAGTGCTTGGTATGGGACTTGGCGGCAATGGTACGATCCCTGCGGTCTACTCTGAGAGGATCAAGCTGGCGAAGAAGGCTGGTATGCAGGTCATGGAGATGCTGAAGAGAAATATCCGTCCCCGCGACATTATGACAAAGGAAGCGATCCTGAATGCGCTGACTGTGGATATGGCACTTGGCTGCTCCACCAACAGTATGCTGCATCTTCCGGCGATCGCTCATGAGATCGGTTTTGATTTTGATATTTCATTTGCCAATCCGATCAGCGAGAAGACTCCGAATCTGTGTCATCTGGCTCCGGCAGGACCTACCTATATGGAAGATCTGAATGAGGCGGGCGGTGTGTACGCAGTGATGAAGGAGCTGGCAGATGCAGGACTGCTCCATACAGAATGTCTGACGGTTACCGGAAAGACCGTGGGAGAGAATATTGCCAATGCAGTGAACCGGAATCCGGAGGTCATCCGTCCTATGGATCATCCATACAGTACAACCGGAGGTCTTGCAGTGCTGAGCGGCAACCTTGCCCCGGACGGAAGTGTGGTAAAGCGTTCTGCAGTAGTAGCGGAGATGATGGTGCATGAAGGTCCGGCACGTGTCTTCGACTGTGAAGAGGATGCCATCGATGCGATCAAGGGCGGCAGGATCGTGGCAGGTGATGTGGTCGTGATCCGCTATGAGGGACCAAAGGGCGGTCCGGGTATGAGAGAGATGCTGAATCCTACTTCTGCCATTGCCGGAATGGGTCTTGGTTCTTCCGTGGCATTGATCACAGACGGACGTTTCAGCGGCGCCAGCCGTGGAGCATCCATCGGTCATGTGTCTCCGGAAGCGGCTGTGGGAGGCCCCATTGCACTGATAGAAGAAGGGGATATCATAGAGATCAATATTCCAAAGCTGACATTGAACGTGAGACTGTCCGATGAAGAGCTGGCAGCGAGAAAGGCAAAATGGCAGCCGAGAGAGCCAAGGGTGACTACCGGATATCTGGCACGTTATGCGGCAATGGTAACATCCGGCAACCGCGGAGCGGTTCTGGAGATTCAGAAATAAAATACAGTACGAGGGGAGATTTTTATGGTTTTAACAGGAGCGGAGATTGTAATTGCATGTCTGGAAGAACAGGGCGTTGATACCGTATTCGGTTATCCGGGCGGAGCAATTTTGAATATCTATGATGCATTATATAAGAACGGGAAGATCAGACATATCCTGACCTCTCATGAGCAGGGAGCTTCCCATGCTGCAGACGGCTACGCAAGAGCTACCGGCGAAGTCGGTGTCTGCTTTGCAACATCAGGACCGGGAGCGACCAATCTGGTAACCGGTATTGCAACGGCGTATATGGATTCAGTTCCGATGATCGCCATTACCTGTAATGTGGGAACATCCCTTCTTGGAAAGGACAGCTTCCAGGAGATCGATATTACCGGTGTTACCATGCCGATCACCAAGTATAATTTTATCGTTAAGGATGTAAAGGATCTGGCAAAGGTCATCAGACGTGCATTCAAGATCGTAAAAACCGGCCGTCCGGGTCCGGTGCTGATCGATATTACGAAGGATGCCACAGCCAATCAGACAGAGTATACACCGGAGAAGCCGGAGGTGGTTGTTCCGGATAACTATTCCATCAAGGATGAGGATCTGGCACGTGCAGTGGAGATGATCAATGAATCCGAGAAGCCTATGATCTTCGTAGGAGGAGGCGCCATTGCATCAGGTGCGGCAGAGGAGCTTCTGGAGTTTGCGGAAAAGGTAGATGCTCCGGTATGTGATACGCTGATGGGCAAGGGTGCGTTTAACGGAGAGCATCCTTTATATGCAGGTATGCTGGGTATGCACGGAACCAAATATGCTAACTTCGGTGTATCCAGATGTGACCTGCTGATCACAGTAGGAGCACGTTTCAGCGATCGCGTATTCGGCAATGCGTCCCGCTTTGCGACCCAGGCGAAGGTTCTTCAGATCGACGTGGATCCGGCTGAGATCAACAAGAATATTAAGACCTCTGCCAGTGTTATCGGAGATGTGAGGGAAGTACTGAAGAAGCTGAATCCGCTTCTGGAGAAGAAGGATCACAGCAACTGGACTGCTTATATTGACGAGCTGAAGACCCGTTTTCCGTTGAAATACAACGAGGAAGGGCTGACAGGTCCATATGTGGTAGAAGAGATCTACCGGCTCACCAGGGGCGATGCCATTATCTGCACGGAGGTAGGACAGCATCAGATGTGGGCAGCTCAGTATTACAAATACAAAGAGCCTCGCACCCTTCTGACCTCCGGAGGACTTGGAACCATGGGATACGGACTGGGAGCAGCTCTGGGCGCGAAGATGGCGAAGCCGGAGAAGACGGTCATCAACATTGCGGGTGACGGATGCTTCCGTATGAATATGAACGAGCTTGCCACCGCATCCCGTTATCATATTCCGGTGATCGAGGTGGTCATCAATAACCATGTACTGGGAATGGTACGTCAGTGGCAGTCACTGTTTTATGAAGGAAGATATTCCGCGACCATTCTGGATGATGATGTGGATTTTGTAAAAGTAGCGGAGGCTCTGGGATGTAAGGGAATCCGTGTAACGAAGAAGGAAGAGTTTGAACCGGCATTAAAGGAAGCTATGGAATATGGGGGACCTGTGCTTCTGGACTGCCAGATCGACTGTGATGATAAGGTATTTCCGATGGTTCCTGCAGGAGCTGCTATTGAGGACGCCTTTGATCAGGATGACCTGAACGAAAATTAAGGAACTGCATAGTATGGGGGAAGATATCGAAGGGTGTCTTTCCCCTGTCTGCTATGAAGGTTAGCGGTTGACGAAAAAATAGCAAAGTTGTAGAATGAAAACCATATATGGAACTTTTTGGTGAAACCTGGAGCAGACGGCTTCGGGGGAGGAGAAAAAGAATGAGCAGAGTATATAATTTTTCAGCCGGTCCGGCGGTGTTACCGGAAGAGGTATTAAAGGAAGTTGCGGCAGAGATGCTGGATTATAAGGGGACCGGAATGTCCGTGATGGAGATGAGCCATCGGTCAAAGCCTTTTGAGGAAATCATAACGGAGGCAGAGCAGGATCTGAGAGATCTGCTTCAGATTCCTGATAATTACAAGGTACTGTTCCTTCAGGGCGGTGCGCATCTGCAGTTCTCTGCCGTGCCCATGAATCTGATGAAGAATAAGGTGGCGGACTATATCGTGACCGGACAATGGGCGAAGAGAGCATATGAAGAGGCGAAAAAATACGGAACTGTCAATAAGATCGCTTCCAGTGAGGATGAGACCTATTCCTATATTCCGGACTGCTCGGACCTTCCGATCAGTGAGAATGCGGATTATGTCTATATCTGTGAGAATAATACGATCTACGGAACGAAGTTCTGGACTCTTCCGAATACCAGGGGGAAGGATCTGGTATCAGATGTATCCTCCTGCTTTTTGTCAGAACCCATGGATATTTCCAGATATGCCATCGTATACGGCGGTGTGCAGAAGAATATCGGACCGGCAGGCATGGTGATCGCCATCGTCAGAGATGATCTGATCACGGATGACGTGCTTCCGGGAACGCCTACGATTATGAAATACAAGACCCAGGCAGATGCGGATTCCCTTTATAATACCCCCAACTGTTTCTGTATCTATGTATGCGGAAAGGTATTCAAGTGGCTGAAGAAGATGGGCGGTCTGGAAGTGATGAAGCAGCGCAATGAGGAAAAAGCGGCGATTCTTTATGATTTTCTGGATAACAGCAGACTGTTCAGAGGAACTGTCCGCAAGGAGGACCGGTCTCTGATGAATGTGCCGTTTGTGACCGGAGACAAGGAGATGGATGCCAGATTCATCAAAGAAGCAGAAGCCAGTGGATTCGTGAACCTGAAGGGACACAGAAGCGTAGGCGGTATGAGAGCCAGCATCTATAATGCCATGCCGAAGGAAGGTGTGGAAGCGCTGGTTGCATTTATGAAAAAATTTGAAGAGGAGAACGTCTGAAGATGTATCAGTATCATTGCCTCAACCCCATTGCAGAGGTTGGATTAAAGAAATTTGACGGCAGCTATGCCAAGACAGATAATATAGAGAATGCAGATGCAGTGCTGGTACGCAGTGCAGTCATGCACGACATGGAGCTTCCGGAAAAGCTCTGCGTGATCGGAAGAGCCGGAGCAGGAGTCAACAACATTCCTCTGGGAAAATGCTCCGAGCAGGGAATCGCAGTATTTAATACGCCGGGTGCCAATGCCAACGGTGTAAAGGAACTGGTGCTGGCGGGACTTTTCCTGACCTCCCGCGACATTATAGGAGGGATCCACTGGGTACAGTCCGAGCGCCAGAACGAAGATCTGGAGAAGCTTGCGGAAAAACAGAAAAAGGTATTTGCAGGAAATGAGATCATGGGCAAAAAGCTTGGAGTGATCGGGCTTGGAGCGATCGGTATCCTGGTGGCAAATGCGGCATCTGCTCTTGGTATGGAGGTTTACGGATACGATCCGTATATTTCCGTCAATGCGGCGTGGAAGCTTTCCAGAGATGTAAAGCATATTACGGATGTGAATGACATTTACCGGGAGTGCGACTATATCACCATCCATGTGCCGCTTCTGGAAAGTACAAAGGGAATGATCGGATCTGCTGCGATCTCCATGATGAAGCCGACTGCCGTGGTGATGAATTTTGCAAGAGGACCGCTGGTGGATCAGAAGGCAATCGTGGAAGCGCTCCGTACCAACCGCATCCGCCATTATATTACAGATTTCCCGACACAGGATATTGCATCCTTAAAGGGCGCTATCGTGATCCCTCATCTGGGAGCCTCCACAGAGGAATCCGAGGACAACTGTGCGATCATGGCAGTAGAGGAGATCCGGGATTATCTGGAAAACGGAAATATTCACAATTCTGTAAACTATCCGAACTGTGATATGGGTGTGTGCAAGGATGCCATGCGTGTTACGATCATTCACCGGAACATTTCCAACATGCTGACACAGTTTACAGCCACCTTCGGAGCACTTGGCATCAATATTGAGCGTATGAGCAATGTAACCAAGGGAGAATATGGTTATGCCATGATCGATCTTGCCAACACGGCAGATGAGAATGCGATCCGTACGATCCAGGGAATCGAAGGAGTCCTGAAAGTGAGAGTGGTAAAATAATGGCAGTGGTAAGACCCTTCCGCTGCATTCATCCGGCAAAGGGACTGGAAGCGGATATCGCAGCGCTCCCTTATGATGTTTACAACCGGCAGGAGGCGAGAGCCGCTGTGCAGGAAAAGCCCCTGTCCTTTCTGAATATTGACCGTCCTGAGACCATGTTTTCCGAGGAGCATGATATGTATGCACCGGAGGTCTATGAAGCGGCGGGAAAGCGCCTGTGGAGAATGGTGGAGGAAGGCTCCTTTGTACAGGAAGAAAATGCGGTCTACTATATCTATGAGCTGACTATGAACGGACGCAGCCAGACAGGAATCGTGGCATGCGCATCCATAGACGACTATCAGGATCAGGTGATCAAAAAGCATGAAAAGACCCGGGAGGAAAAGGAGCGGGACCGCATCCGTCATGTGGACGGCTGCAATGCCCAGACCGGACCGATCTTTCTTGCATACCGTTCTCAGGATCGGATCCGTGCCATTGTGTCTGAGGTAAAGGCGGATGAACCTGAATTTTCCTTTGTTTCTGAGGACGGGATCTGGCACAGAGGCTGGAAGATCGCAGAAAAAGAACTGGTAGAAGGGCTGGAGCAGGCATTTTCCCAGGTGGACAGCATCTATATTGCGGACGGGCATCACCGGGCGGCTTCTGCAGTCAGAGTAGGCATGCAGCGCCGTGCAGAACATCCGGATTATGATGGAACGGAGGAGTTTAATTTCTTCCTGTCAGTTCTTTTCCCGGATGAAGAGCTGATGATCATGGATTATAACCGTGTAGTGAAGCATCTGAACGGATTAGAGGAAGAGCGCTTCCTTCAGAGAGTATCAGAAAAGTTCCTTGTGACGCCTGCCCAAGGAGCAGTGCATCCAAAGGCGAAGGGACATATGACCATGTATCTGCATGGACGCTGGTATGAACTGAAGGTGAGAGAGGAATACATACAGGAGCACCCGGTGGAAGGACTGGATGTGGCATATCTGCAGAGAGAGCTGCTCTCTCCGGTGCTGGGGATCAAGGATCCGCGAACAGATGACAAGATAGATTTTGTGGGAGGGATCCGGGGACTGGAGGAGCTGAAGCGCCGGGCAGATCAGGATATGGAGGTGGCATTCGCCATGTATCCCACATCCATTCAGGAGCTGTTCGCGGTGGCAGATGCAGGGCTTCTGATGCCGCCGAAATCCACCTGGTTTGAGCCAAAGTTAAGAAGCGGATTATTTATACATGAAATATCATGAAGAAACGGATGGCTGTCATGAGCCATCCGTTTTCATCAAAAAAAATAAAGAATTCTTTCTGAAAGGAAGAGAAAAGTGTTGCAAATAATATGGCTGTATGTTAGAATGAATGCAACTGAAAGATTATGAAGTTCCTGCAAATGGAACTGTCGTCCATATTTCATATGTATGGACTGTCAAGGCGTTTCGCCGTATTTTCAGCA
>JAHABX010000022.1 GCA_018376135.1 Clostridiales bacterium
TGTTCCGTTCGTTAAGACCGGCGGGCTGGCGGATGTATGCGGAGCTTTGCCGAAGGGGTTTAATAAGGACGAATGGGATGTCCGTGTAGTGATACCGAATTATACCTGTATTCCTGACAAGTACAGGAATGAATTCAAGTATATCACCCATTTTTATATGGGAACCGGTTCCTACAATCCGGGAGCGCACGTTGGTGTCATGACCTATGAGCACGAAGGAGTTACGTATTATTTTATCGACAACCTTGTTTATTTCGGCGGATCCAAGCCGTATGGGGATTTCCGTACAGATATTGAGAAGTTTGCGTTCTTCTCCAAGGCAGTGCTGTCGATCCTTCCGATCGTAGGTTTCCGTCCGGATCTGATTCACTGTCATGACTGGCAGGCAGGTCTGATTCCGGTTTATCTGAAGACGGAGTTTGCAGCAGGGGAGTTCTATCGTGGTATTAAGACGGTGATGACGATCCATAACCTTCGTTTCCAGGGGATCTGGGATATTGAGACCATGCAGGGTCTGACCGGACTTCCGGATTATGTATTCACGCCGGACAAGCTGGAATACAAGAGAGACGCGAATATGCTCAAGGGCGGTCTGGTCTATGCGGATTATATCACCACTGTCAGCGAGACCTATGCTTATGAGATCCAGACTCCGGCTTACGGAGAAGGACTGGACGGGCTTCTGGCTGCCAGACATATGGATCTTCGCGGTATCGTTAACGGCATTGACTATGATATCTGGAATGCGGCGACGGATGAGAAGATCGCGAAGAATTATACACTCAAGACCTTTAAAAAGGGTAAGGCGGCGAACAAGCGGGCACTGCAGGAGGCGCTTGGACTTACCGTGGATGAGAACAAGATGATGATCGGTCTGATCTCCAGACTGACGGATCAGAAGGGTCTGGATCTGATCGCAGAGGTGATGGATCAGATCGTGGATGACAATACGCAGTTCGTTGTGATCGGAACCGGAGATCAGAGATACGAGGATATGTTCCGTCACTATGCATGGAAGTATCCGGATAAGGTATCCGCCAATATTTATTATGCAGATGAGCTGTCCCATAAGCTGTATGCGGCTGCAGATGCGTTCCTTATGCCTTCCGCTTTTGAACCATGCGGACTGACCCAGCTCATATCCCTGCGCTATGGTACACTTCCGATCGTGCGTGAGACCGGCGGTCTGAAGGATACGGTAGAGCCGTACAACGAGTATGAAGGAAAGGGAGACGGCTTCTCCTTTACCAATTATACGCCATGGGAGATGATGGAGGTCATCAATTATGCGAAGTACACCTATTTCGTACATCGCAAGGAATGGGATGAGATGGCTGCAAGAGGTATGCAGAAGGATTTCTCCTGGGATGCATCCAGATACAAATATGAAGGAATCTATTCCTGGCTGATCGGCTGGTAGAAGGATAAGAATAACGGAGAGAATGTTCCGCAGAAGCGGCGTTCTCTCCGTTTTTTGTTTTTTCAGATCAGTGTGCCAAAATACAGAATGCAGACGGTTACCAGAACATACATGACTGGGGAGATCTGGCGGATCCTGCCGGATGCAATCTTCAATATTACATATACCGGAAGGGCAGTACAGATGCCGTTGGCAATGTTATTTGCAAAAATAGTAAAGGTAACACAGACAAAAGCAGGCATGTATTCAGTAAGGTCTGTGTAATCCACGTTTTTCATGGCGCTCAGCATATGGATGCCGATATAGATCAGGACAGGAGCGGTAGCAGCGGAGGGGATGATCAGTGCCATCGGTGCGAAAAACAGGGACAGGGCGAAGAAAATGCTTGTAAAAATAACCGTCAGACCTGTTTTGCCGCCTGCCTCCACACCTGCAGAGGATTCCAGATAGGTGGTCATGCTGGGCATACAGAACAAAGCGCCAAAGCTGGTGGCAAGAGCGTCCACCTTAAAGCAGCGGTCGATACCCGGAAGATTTCCGTCCTTATCCAGATATCCTGCCTGAGCACCCACGCCAAGTACGGTTCCGAAGGTGGAAAAGAAATCCGGTACAAACAGTGCGATAAGAAACGGAATATATGCAAAGTTCAGGGCGCCTGCAAAGTCAATATTCAGAAACTGCCCGCTGATATCTGCAGGAAGAGATACAATGGATTCCGGCAGCTTTGTCACACCAAAGGGGATACCCGCCAGTGTGGTGAGCAGGATGGTCAGGATCATTCCTCCGGGGACGTTTCTGACTTTCATGATAAGCAGGATCAAAAAGCCGATGGCACATACAAGAACAGAGGAGGAACGAAGATCGCCAAAGCCCAGAGTGTTCTTGCCGGCATTTGCAACGATAAGACCGCAGCTTTTTGCACCCAGCAGGGCAATAAACAGACCGATACCTGCGCTGACCGCATGCTTTAAGCTGACCGGGATCACACGGACAACTGCCTCTCTTAATCCGAGAAAGGAAATAAGGATGAAGAGGACTCCGCTCCAGAAGATAACACCTGCGGCAATGGGAGCGGGGATGCCTTCATTGGAGATCATGGAAGCAACGATGCCAACACTTCCCAGTCCGGGTGCCAGAGCAAAGGGACGGTTGGTGTATAATGCCATAGTACAGCTTGTTATGATGATGAGCATGACCATGATCGTAAGCATGACATGCTTGTCCAGTCCGGTATTCCCCAGCATACCGGGAACCGTTGCCAGCACATATGCCATGGTGACAAAGGTGGTCAGACCGGCAATGAATTCGGTTTTTATGCTTGTGTGGTATTCAGACAGTTTAAAATGCTGTTCGAGAAATTGGTTCATATGAGTTCTCCTTCCGGTAAAATCTGTTTTCAGGATTATTCTAGGATTGGAAAATGAAAATGTCCAATTTCTATTTTTTATGAATAGTATTCCGTTTATGCATAATAAACCCTCAAAAGTGTTATTTTAAGCATGATCGTGCAATGCTGATAAAGTCCTGGGCATAGGTGGAAAGATAGGAGTTTTTCCGATAGGCAAGTACCAGACGGTTGCTGATCGGCGGATTTCCTACGGAAAACGTACAAAGCGGGGTCACCTTTGCGGAATGCCGGACATAAGTCTCAGGTGCAAAGCAGGCGCCAAAGCCCTGGGAGGCAAGCTGGATGCAGAGCTGGCTGTTGCGGCTCTGGAAATGTACCGGGGGCTTTATATGGTACTGGTCAAAAAGCTGCTGGGCAGCGCGTCCGGTATTCTGTTCCGGAAAATGCAGGATAAATGGAGTGTCAGCCAGTAAAGAGAGATCGATCCAGGGGTAATGAGTGTCTTCCCGGTCAACCGCGTGGGTGCAGAGCGGATGCTCCGGCGGCAGCACCAGAACAATTTCTTCCATAGTGAGAAATTCATAGGTCAGACTGGGAAGAGGCTGCCAGTCGCTGAAGATGGCAAAGTCCAGTTTGCTGTCCGCCAGAAGAGATTCCTGGATGGATGAGTTCTGTTCACAGATATTGATGCGGACACAGGGATGAAGCTTGTGAAAGCTTTGCAGTACCTGGGGGATGATGCAGGCGCTTCGCATGGTGGGAAATGCGATATTAAGTTCTCCTTCAAAGGAGGACTTCATGTCCTGAAGCTGCTTTTCCCAGTCCTGACGCAGCATCAGTGCTTTTTTGGCATATTCCAGATAGCGCTGTCCGAGAAAAGTCAGATCATAGGTATGTCCGTTGCGGCGGAAAAGCTTACCGCCCAGCTCCTGTTCCAGCTTTTGCAGAAATTTGGTCAGGGTGGGCTGCGAGACATAGAGCTCCTGCGCCGCTTTTGTCAGATTCTGATGTTTTGCAATGGTCATAAAATACTCAAATTTTTGAAAATCCATAAAAAACCTCCTCGTAACAGGATAAAAGTATCCTTAATATATAGTCAGCGTATACGAACAACTATGAACAAAAAGAATGAAATTCATGAAAAACATGAATTAGACATATATTTGTAATTATACTACAATATGAACTAGAAAAAAGCAAGCCGAACGAGTCGGAGAAAAGGAGAAAAGTATGGAAAAGAGACCTGTTATTATTGACACAGACCCGGGAATAGATGATGCGCTGGCAATCGCCATTGCACTTTTTTCCGAGGAGCTGGATATCAGACTGATCACAACTGTGGCAGGAAATGTGTCGCTGGAGAATGTTACCCAGAATACGCTGCGCCTGCTGAGCTTTTTTGGAAAGGACGTGCCGGTGGCAAAGGGCGCTGCGGAACCGCTTCTGGTGGAATTCGTGGATGCCTCCAATGTGCATGGGAAGACCGGAATGGAGGGCTATGATTTCCCGGAACCAAAGGAAGAGCTTCTGCTTCCTGAGCATGCAGTCAATGCCATGCGCCGTGTGATCATGGAGAGTCCGGAACCGATCACGCTGGTTCCAATCGCCACCCTGACAAATGTAGCACTGCTGTTTGCCATGTATCCGGAAGTGAAAAGTCATATTAAAGAGATCGTTATGATGGGCGGTTCTGCAAGCCGGGGAAATAAAGGGGTGATGTCGGAGTTTAATGTTGCCACAGACCCGCAGGCGGCACAGATGGTATTCCAAAGCGGTGTGCCGATTGTGATGGCAGGACTGGATGTGGGATTGAAGGCTCTGGTCTATCCGGAGGACAGCGAAGAGATCCGTACCATGGGAAAGGTCGGTGACATGGCATATCATCTGTTCAAACGTTACCGGGGAGGGAGCTTCCAGACCGGACTTAAAATGTACGACAGCTGTGCGGTGGCATATCTGCTCTGCCCGGAATTATTCGAGACGGCAGAGTGTTATGTGGGAGTGGAACTGAACGGAACCATGACTGCCGGATGTACGGTGGTGGATCTGCGGGGATATCTGAACAGAGAACCGAATGCAAAGGTATGTATGGATATTGACGGAGAGAAATTCCGCAGATGGTTTAAAGAAGCAATTGCGAAATGTGTGTAAGTCTGCAGATGCAGACTGATATGATAAATAAGACAAGAGAGGGAAAAGGAAATGTCAACAGCAATTATGTATGCTTCAGCGATCATTGCAGTCCTTGTGGTCGTGGTGATGCTGATCAAGAAAATGGATATTAAGATTACATTGTTTCTGATGGGAGTTGTCCTGATGTTTGTCGGGGCAGGAATAGGAAATCCGATCGGAGGCGAAGAGTTTGCGTCTACCGGAACGATGCTTTTGGATCCTCTGAAGGTGATCGCGGATCAGTTCAAGAGCACGATCTCTGCAGCAGGCTTCATTATTTTGATCCTGGGCGGATATTCTGCTTATATGAATCATATTAAGGCAAATAACGTGACAGTAAGCGTACTGACCAAGCCGATCGCAAAGATCAAGTCCGTATATATTCTGGTTCCGTTTGTGTTCCTGCTTGGAAACCTTCTGTCTCTGGTTGTACCCAGTGCATCCAACCTTGCCATTATCCTGCTTGCCACCCTGTATCCGATCCTGATCCAGGCAGGTATGAGTACGCTGACGGCTGCAGGTATTATCGCAACTACCGCAACGATCGTGCCGACACCTCTGGGAAGCGATAATGTGGCAATCGCCGCTGAGCTTGCACAGACTGCGGAATTTGCAGGCATGAGTGCAACGGATTATGTATTTGGCTATCATGCCATGGTATCTGTACCGACGCTGATCCTGATGGCTGTGGTTCACTATTTCTGGCAGAAATACTGTGATAAGAAATCAAAAGATACAGCAGCTGATCTGGAAAATGCAGGAACCATTGAAAAGGTGGAAGGCGGTCCGTTGTTCCGTACCGTATATGCGATTCTTCCGCTTCTTCCGATCCTGCTTTTGATTGGTGTATTTGCATTACAGAAGCTGGCAGGTGTGGAGATCAATATCAGCGTAGAGGTTGCAACTTTGTTCTCCTTTATCATTGCAATTATCTGTGAGCTGATCCGTACCAGAAGCGGAAAAGAGACACTGGCTGCCACAGAATCCTTCTTTAAAGGAATGGGAGGATCCATGCCGATCGTTGCACTGCTTGTGGCAGGTACGATCTTTGTGACCGGACTGAAGTCCATTGGTCTGATCGCAGCACTGCAGGCGGCAATGGTCGGTATGCAGGGAAGCGGTATGGGATTTGTACTTCCGCTGCTTCTGGTAGGTCTGACCGCTCTGATCGTGCTCCTGAGCGGAAGTGGTACTGCGCTGTTCTTCGCTATGGTGCCGTTGATGGTTCCGCTGGCAGCGGCAGCAGGAATCCCGGTATTTGCAGTATCTGTTCCCATGGGACTCGCAGGTAATCTGCTCCGCGCCGTGTCTCCGGTATCTGCGGTTGTCATGATCGTGGCAGGAAGTGTAAAGCGGGAGCCGCTGGCAATTGTCAGAAGAACTGCCGTTCCCATGATCGTCGGAACGGTGTTTATGTTCGTGCTTTCTATGATCCTGTTCTTATAAAATAAAAAGGAGTAGTTTCCCTGCTTCGGATGAGAATGAAATGAGGAGGAGATCCCCTTGTATGGGATTTTCTCCTTATTTGTATTTGGGAAATAAAAAAAGCATCATATCTTCACCGAATCAGGTGATGTTATGATGCCTTTAAGCTCCCGACCGGATTTGAACCGGTGACCTACGCATTACGAGTGCGTCGCTCTACCTGCTGAGCCACGGAAGCATTGCTTAACAGCAATGACTATTATAACTGATGAGTTGAGAAATGTAAAGCACTTTTTTGAAAATCTTACCGATCTTACCGATCGGCAATTCCTGCGTGGCTGAGAACGACCATGGAAATTGAACAGCAACATTCCTACAATGTGTACAATCACATATGTGAAAAAGTGTGTTATTATTATAACAATCTTAGAACAGACAGGAGGAACGAATATGTTTCGTGACGAATTTACAAATGTGTGCAATGGTGCAAAGGGGAAGTTGAACCTTTTGAATAATAATCCGCTTGGCTATTTTATCTCGGCTGTGGTAGCGGGTATTTTTATTGCTTTTGGTGGTTTTGTAACCTTTAGTATCGGAGGATTCTTAACTGCTTCCGGTGAGACCATGACGAAGGTTATCACATCCGCATCCTTTGCAGCGGCGCTCAGTCTGGTTGTAATGGCAGGCGCGGAACTGTTTACGGGTAATAATTTCGTAATGGCATCTGCATCCTTTGCCGGTGAGGTTCGCTGGTCGGACACCCTGAAGCTCTGGGGCATCTGCTATGTGGGCAATCTGGCCGGTTCTCTGCTTGCAGCAGTTCTGTTTCATTATACAGGAATCCCCAATGGGGCGGTTGGTGAGTTTTTTGCCAATACGGCAGCGGCAAAGATGAGCGGCTCTGCTTTGAATCTGTTTATGAAGGGACTTTTCTGCAACACGCTGGTATGTATAGCAGTATGGTGCGGATTCAAGATGAAGAGTGAATCCGGCAAGCTGATCATGATCTTCTGGTGTATTTATGTATTTATGGTATGCGGTTTTGAGCACAGTATTGCAAATATGACCGCTATGGCTGTCGGTCTTCTGGATCCCAACGGCATCGGAGGCATCACGATTGCCGGATATGTACATAACCTGTTATGGGTAACGCTGGGCAATATGGTCGGAGGAATTTTCTTCGTGGCATGGCCATATTACATGGTTCAGAAAACCAAAAAATAACTACGGCAACTATTTCCAAAGATTTAATCCCATATAAGAACAAGAGAGGGCAGAGAATATCTGCTCTCTTTTGTTTGAAAAAAAGAAATGGGAATTGTACCGGGCACTTCTTTGTGGTAAAATGATGAAAATTCAGAACCTTACAAAAAGACAGAAAGGAAGAAATACAATGGCACAGTTATGGGGCGGACGTTTCACAAAGGAAACAGACCAGTTGGTGTACCGTTTTAATGCATCGATCTCTTTTGACCGGAAATTTTACAGACAAGATATAGAGGGCAGCATGGCGCATGTGCGGATGCTGGCAAAGCAGAACATACTGACGGAAGAGGAGCGGGATCAGATCCTTGGCGGACTTCAGGGCATCCTTGCGGATGTGGAGTCGGGAACGCTTGAGATTACAGATAAGTATGAGGATATTCACAGCTTTGTGGAGGCAAATCTGATCGACCGGATCGGGGATGCGGGGAAGAAGCTGCATACGGGAAGAAGCCGTAATGATCAGGTGGCGCTGGATATGCGTCTCTATACGAGAGATGAGGTGCGGCAGACGGATGAGCTTCTGGTGTCTCTTTTGAAAGTGCTGCTTCGGATCATGGAGGAGAATACAGAGACGATCATGCCGGGCTTTACCCATCTGCAGAAGGCGCAGCCGATTACGCTTGCTCATCATATGGGAGCATATTTTGAGATGTTCAGAAGGGACCGTTCCCGTCTGCATGATATATACGAACGGATGAATTACTGCCCGCTGGGTGCAGGGGCGCTTGCAGGTACGACTTATCCGCTGGACCGTACCTATACGGCAGAGCTGATGGGATTTTACGGACCTGCGCTCAACAGTATGGACGCGGTGTCAGACCGGGATTATCTGATCGAGTTCCTGTCGGCAATGTCAGTGATCATGATGCATCTGAGCCGTTTCTGTGAGGAGATCATTATCTGGAACAGCAATGAATATCAGTTTGTGGAGATTGATGATGCGTACAGCACCGGCAGTTCCATTATGCCGCAGAAGAAGAATCCGGATATTGCGGAGCTGGTGCGCGGCAAGACCGGAAGGGTCTATGGGGCGCTTACTTCCCTTCTGACTACCATGAAGGGGATTCCTCTGGCATATAATAAAGATATGCAGGAGGACAAGGAGCTGGCTTTTGATGCCATGGATACAGTAAAGGGCTGCATAGCGCTGTTTACCGGAATGCTGGATACCCTCGGTTTCCGGAAGGAGCGTATGAGCGACAGTGCGAGACACGGCTTTACCAATGCTACGGACGCGGCAGATTATCTGGTCAATCATGGAGTGCCGTTCAGAGATGCTCATGGAATCGTGGGACGTCTGGTGCTGTACGGCATTGAGCAGAACAAGGCGCTGGACGATCTGACTATGGAGGAATATCAGGCAATCAGTCCGGTATTTGAAGAGGATATTTACGAGGCGATTTCCATGGAGACCTGTGTCAATAAGCGCCTGACCATTGGCGCACCGGGAAAAGAGGCAATGGAAAAGGTGATCGGAGAATATAAGAAATATCTGGAAGAGGCATAACCTTATTAAAAAAATAAATTTTATGCTTGCATTTTTCGCATAAATCCTGTAATATTTCATGTAAAATACAAATGTGCGCCATATACGGACATCGGAAGCGGGGCACAAAGATAACAGAGGAGAATGAGAAATGAGTGAAAAATTAAGAGTAGGTATTCTTGGCGGTACTGGTATGGTAGGTCAGAGATTTATCTCCCTTCTGGAGAATCATCCATGGTTTGAGGTTGTTACCATTGCGGCAAGTGCGCGTTCTGCAGGAAAGACCTATGAGGAGGCAGTAGGCGGACGCTGGAAGATGGATACTCCCATGCCGGAGGCTGTGAAGAATATCATCGTCATGAATGTGAATGAGGTAGAGAAGGTTGCAGCCAGTGTGGATTTCGTATTCAGTGCAGTCGACATGTCCAAGGATGAGATCAAGGCAATCGAGGAAGCTTATGCAAAGACCGAGACTCCTGTCGTATCCAATAACAGTGCACATCGCTGGACCCCGGACGTACCGATGGTAGTGCCGGAGATCAACCCGGAACACTTTGATGTGATTGAATTCCAGAAGAAGCGTCTTGGAACGACCAGAGGCTTCATTGCTGTAAAACCAAACTGCTCTATTCAGAGCTATGCTCCGGTTCTGACCGCATGGAAAGAGTTTGAGCCGTATGAGGTAGTAGCAACTACTTATCAGGCAATCTCCGGCGCCGGAAAGACTTTCAAAGACTGGCCGGAAATGGTTGAGAATATTATTCCGTATATTGGCGGAGAGGAAGAAAAGTCCGAGCAGGAGCCTCTGCGTATCTGGGGACATCTGGAGGACGGCGTGATCGTAAAGGCACAGGAGCCGAAGATTACCTGCCAGTGCATCCGTGTTCCGGTACTGAACGGACATACTGCAGCCGTATTTGTAAAGTTCCGTAAGAACCCGACAAAGGAGGAGCTGATCGACCGTCTGGTGAATTTCAAAGGCTTCCCGCAGGAGGCGGAGCTTCCCAGCGCACCGAAGCAGTTCATCCGTTACATGGAGGAGGATAACCGTCCGCAGGTACAGCTTGATGTGAACTATGAGAATGGTATGGGCATCAGTGTAGGCCGTATCCGTGAGGACAGCATCTATGACTGGAAGTTTGTGGGACTTTCTCACAATACGGTCCGTGGTGCGGCAGGCGGTGCAGTGCTCTGTGCAGAGACTCTGAAAGCAAAAGGATATATTACAAAGAAATAAACCCATATACATGAACCCGAGGGCGCCGCTCAGTCATCTGATTTTATGATTGAGCGGCGCTCTTTGCTTTGTCCGGCAGAATCCGTCCGGATCTGTGCTTGCTTTCATATATATGGCTCTGAGGAGTTTGGTTCAGAAGAGAACTTTTGGATTTGGTACTTGACATCTGTCCGCAAATACGTTAGGATAAGAACAGGAAATCGAACAAAAGTTCGTATTGTGAAATTCTATGAGAATAAAGGAGAAGCTCTATGGGTAAGGAAGATAAATTAAAAGCATTGGATGCGGCACTCAGTCAGATCGAGAGGCAGTATGGGAAGGGTTCCGTGATGAAGCTTGGAGATACCTCTAACCGGATGCAGGTGGAGACTGTGCCGACCGGTTCTTTGAGTCTGGATATCGCTCTTGGTGCAGGCGGGGTGCCGAAGGGAAGAGTGGTAGAGATCTACGGACCGGAATCCAGCGGTAAGACCACGGTTGCATTACATATGGTGGCAGAGGTACAAAAGAGAGGCGGTATCGCCGGATTTATAGATGCGGAGCATGCGCTGGATCCGGTATATGCGAAGAATATCGGGGTAGATATCGACAATCTCTATATTTCCCAGCCGGATAATGGTGAGCAGGCGTTGGAGATCACCGAGACGATGGTACGTTCCGGTGCGGTGGATATCGTGATCGTGGACTCTGTAGCGGCGCTTGTCCCGAAGGCGGAGATCGACGGAGATATGGGAGATTCTCATGTGGGTCTGCAGGCGAGACTGATGTCCCAGGCGCTCAGGAAGCTGACTGCGGTTATCAGTAAGACCAACTGTGTGGTTATTTTCATCAATCAGCTCCGTGAGAAGGTTGGCGTTATGTTCGGCAGTCCGGAGACCACCACCGGCGGACGGGCTCTGAAGTTTTATTCTTCTGTCCGCCTGGATGTGCGCCGAATCGAAGCGCTGAAGCAGGGCGGTGAGATCATTGGTAACCGTACCCGTGTGAAGGTAGTGAAGAATAAGATTGCGCCTCCTTTCAAGGAAGCAGAGTTTGATATCATGTTTGGTCAGGGTATCTCCACAGAAGGAGACATTCTTGACCTGGCGGCAACCAGCGGTGTAGTGGTGAAGAGCGGGGCATGGTATGCTTATAATGATGCGAAGATCGGTCAGGGACGTGAGAATGCAAAGCAGTATCTGCGGGATAATCAGGCAGTTTGTGATGAGATTGAGATGAAGGTCAGAGAGTTCTATGGATTACCAGTATCAGCCGGAGCGGGAGCCGCAGAAGGAAAACAGGGAGCAGGCGCTGAGGAAGGCAAAGCTTAAAGCCTTAAAGCTCCTGGAGTGTATGGACCGTACCGAAAGTCAGCTCCGGGAGAAGCTTTTGAATGCGGAATTTGATCCCGGAATCGTGGAACAGGCAATTGCTTATGTGAAGAGCTTTGGATATATCGATGATGAACGGTATGTGCGGAATTATATTGAGAGCCGGTGCAGGCAGAAAAGCCGCAGGCAGATCATGCAGGAGCTCCAGTTCCGGAAGGGAGTCTCTGCAGAGCTGATCCAACAGGTCTATGAGGAACTGGAACCGTCAGATGAAAAGGAACTGATCCGCAGTCAGCTCAGAAAGAAGCACTACAGTCCCGACACGTGTGATGAGAAGCAGCGTCAGAAGCTGATTGCCGCACTGCTCAGGAAGGGCTTTCATATGGGAGATATTCTTGCTGTGCTTCGGGAGGCACCGGAGGAATGGCAGTAACTTTTTTGTCCGAATGCACAAAAGAAGATATGCAACACTTGACATAATTGTAAAAACAGTTTAAAATTTATTTGTTGTGTTCGTACAATGAAAACTAAATAAGGAGGTGCTCCTGTATGGTTACGACTATTATTACAGTTCTGGTCACGATCGTTCTGACGGCAGCAATTGTATGGCCTGTAGCAGTGAACTATCAGAAAAAGATAGCGGAAGCGAAGGTTGGCAATGCAGAAGACAGAGCGAGAGAAATCATAGATGAAGCTTTGAAGACGGCAGAGACAAAGAAGCGTGAAGCGATGCTGGAAGCAAAAGAAGAGTCCATGAAGACCCGGAATGAACTGGAGAAGGAAACCAAAGAGCGCAGAGCGGAGATTCAGCGTTATGAACGCCGTGTCCTGTCTAAAGAAGAAGCATTGGATAAGAAGACAGAGGCGATTGAGCGTCGTGAGGCAGGATTTGCAGCCCGTGAAGATCAGCTTGCAAAGAAGCGTGCTGAAGTAGAAGAGCTGTCCGCAAAACGGTTACAGGAATTGGAGAGAATCTCAGGCCTTACCTCCGAACAAGCAAAAGAATATCTTTTAAAGACAGTTGAAGATGATGTGAAGCATGAAACTGCCAAGCTGGTAAAAGAGCTTGAAAGCAGGGCAAAGGAAGAAGCAAACAAAAAGGCGAAGGACTATATTGTCACCGCTATCCAGAAATGTGCAGCTGACCATGTGGCTGAGACGACCATTTCTGTTGTGCAGCTTCCGAATGATGAGATGAAAGGACGCATTATTGGTCGTGAAGGACGGAACATCAGAACCCTTGAGACCATGACCGGTGTAGATCTGATTATAGATGATACTCCGGAAGCCGTTATTTTATCCGGATTTGATCCGATACGGAGAGAAGTTGCCCGTATCGCACTGGAAAAACTGATTGTTGATGGTCGAATCCATCCGGCAAGAATCGAAGAGATGGTGGAGAAAGCCCAGAAGGAAGTTGATACGATGATCCGCGAGGAAGGTGAAGCGGCAACTCTGGAGGTTGGCGTTCACGGAATCCATCCGGAACTGGTACGTCTTCTTGGACGTATGAAATTCCGCAGCAGCTACGGGCAGAATGCACTGCGGCACTCGATTGAGGTCGCACATCTGGCAGGACTTCTGGCAGGAGAAATCGGCGTTGATGTCCGCATGGCTAAGAGAGCCGGAATTTTACATGACATTGGTAAATCCATAGACCACGAGATGGAAGGATCCCATATTCAGATTGGCGTGGATTTATGCAAGAAGTATAAGGAGTCAGCTACAGTGATCAACGCAGTTGAATCACATCATGGTGATGTAGAGCCTACTTCTTTGATCGCCTGCATTGTACAGGCTGCGGATACCATATCTGCGGCAAGACCGGGCGCGAGAAGAGAGACACTGGAGACTTATACAAACAGATTAAAACAACTGGAAGATATTACAAACTCCTTTAAGGGAGTAGAAAAATCTTTTGCTATTCAGGCAGGCAGAGAGGTTCGGGTTATGGTAGTTCCTGATCAGGTTGACGATGCGGCAATGGTATTGCTGGCACGTGACATTTCCAAGCAGATTGAAGCTGAACTGGAATATCCTGGTCAGATTAAAGTAAATGTTATCCGCGAGAGCAGAGTAACAGATTATGCCAAATAAGGAATAGTAATAAAATGAAGCTTGAAAATTCAACATTTTCTATTGAAGTGTTGATTTTCAAGCTTTTTTTCGATATTTCGAAATTATTATTGAATGGGATGGTTACTGAGAATGACCATAGGGAGTGAACAGTAACATGGGATGTTAGACAGTTGAAGGAAAATATATAAATTCTTGCAAATATTTCGGTAAACCGATATAATGAAAACATAAGTATAAATTTAGATTGTGTGGAAGGTTCCCTTGTACACTGAGGGTAGTGAATAAGCAGGCGACTATAATGATGATAGAAGAATTATTGATGAAAAAAAACATGACAAAATATAGGTTAGCCAAAGAAGCCGGAATTCCCCATGCTACACTGAATGATATTTGTAAAGGGAAAACCAAATTGGAGAAATGCAGTGCCGAAACTGTATATAAGTTGGCTAAAGCATTGGCTGTTCCAATGGAATGGTTAACCTTAGCCGGAATTCGGCAGACAGACCGGGAACATGCTTATGAATACGGATTACCAGAATATCTTCAGAATGATCTGGATGCATATAAGAGAGGATTGAAAGAACATTCCGTATTGCTTGATTGCTTATGGGGTGAGCTGTATGGGAGTATTAATGCAGCTGAAATAGATGATGGAGCCATTACAAAGGAGCATGCTGATTTTTTGCGAAAAAAATATCTTTTTGGAGGAAATTGTGATAGAGAAGATTGATTTTACTGACTGCAGGAGGATTCCTGGAAGAGCCTATAATGGTGCCAATGGAAAAAAGATTGCAGTGGAATACCAGGGAAAGCAGTATATGCTAAAATTTCCTCCTTCTGGGGCGGCAAAACCAACAGAGTTGTCTTATACAAATAGCTGTATCAGCGAGCACATTGCGAGCAGTATCTTCAATATGATCGGTATTCAGGCTCAGGAGACTATGCTTGGCACTTTTATAGTGGGAGGAAAAACAAAGATTGTATGTGCGTGCAAAGATTTTACTGTAGGTGGTTGGCGATTGTTTGATTTTTGTTCCATTAAAAATACAGTTCTGGAATCGGAATCGGGTGGAAGCGGAACGGAGCTTTCTGATATTATTGATACGATAGAAAAGCAACAGTATGTGTGTCCGGAAGCACTGCTTCGACATTTTTGGGATATATTTGTGATAGATGCTTTGCTTGGAAATTTCGACCGTCATAATGGAAACTGGGGATTCCTTTTTGACGATGCGACAGGGAAAACGGAATTTGCACCTGTTTATGACTGTGGGAGCTGTCTTTTGCCACAAGCAGATGAAAATATTATGAAACAGGTGCTTACACAGAAAGATGCTCTGAATGCAAGAGTATTTCAATTTCCGACTTCTGCTGTAAAGAAGAATGGAAGAAAGCTCAATTATTACGATTTTTTGATGTCAGTGGAGGATTCGAATTGTAATGAGGCATTACAGAGGATTGTTCCCAGAATAAATATAGAGCGAATTAAAGATTTTATCGAGGAGGTTCCCTATATTTCAGATTTGCAAAAACAGTTTTATACAAGATATATTGCTGCAAGGTTTGAACAGATTCTGAAACCGGCATTGGACATGACCGTATGTTCCCTTGTACACTGAGGGGAGTATTATTATTGTGAAAGCAGAGAAAATAAGCGGAGGTACGATAGATGGAAAAAATAGGTTTTATCGGAATGGGAAATATGGGAAAGGCAATTCTTCTGGGAGCCCTGAAGGAGTTTCCGAAAGAAGAGCTGCTTTTTTGTGCCAGGACACGGGAGACGAAGAGACGGGTGTACGAGGAGACGGGTGTGGAATATACGGATTCCAATGCAGAGTGCGCCAATCAGTGCAAATATCTGATCCTTGCGGTGAAGCCGCAGTTTTATGAGGAGGTGCTGAACGGGATCCGGTATATGCTGACACCGGAGCATGTGATCATCTCTCTGGCGCCGGGAAAAAGTATTGAACAGTTGAAGATGAACCTGGGAATTGACCGGAGGATCGTCCGTGTGATGCCCAATACTCCGGCGATGGTAGGAGAGGGTATGAGCGGAATCAGCTGTATCCGGGAAGAATTGTCTGACGAGGAGTTTCACATGCTGGGAAGGATCTTCGGGGCATGTGGAAAGGCGGAATTTATAGATGAAAAGCTGATGGACGCGGTTGTCTGCGCCAGCGGAAGTTCTCCTGCCTTTGTATATATGTTTATTGAAGCGCTGGCGGACAGTGCGGTACGGTACGGGATGCCGAGAAAGCAGGCGTACATATTTGCAGCTCAGGCAGTGAAGGGAGCGGCAGCTATGGTGCTTGAGACGGGAGAGCATCCGGGTGTGCTCAAGGATCAGGTGTGTTCCCCGGGAGGAACTACCATAGAAGGTGTTGCGGCACTGGAAGCAGGCGGGATGCGGGATGCGGTTCTGAAGGCTTCTGAAGCTGTATACAGAAAATGTACAAATATGTGAATCCGGTCATAAAGAGACCTCTCTGTCCATAGAATGGATGGGGAGGTTTTTTTATGAACGGAGTATTATATTATAAAAGAAGCCTGACTCCGGCAGGCTGTCTGATCCTGTTTTTTGCGGGACTGCTGGCTGGCATTTTGTTTGTACAGACTCAGGAGGATGCGGTGTTTGCCGGAATTTTCAGTGAATATTTTCTGAATCAGTATGCATCTCTGAAGATCGATCATAAGAAGCTGATGTGGTATGTCAGCGGCTGTCGCCTGGGACAGTATGCGCTGCTGGTCTGCTGTGGGGCATTGACCCAGGCGCCGCTGATCATCCGGGTGCTGATCTTTGGACTGGGTATGACCTGGGGAACCATGACAAGCATCTCCACACTCAGACTTGGGTTCCGGGGAATGGTAATCTGTGTGGCAGGGGTGATGCCGCAGATGTTCTTTTATCTGCCTGCGTTTGGGTGGATCCTTATATGGATCTGGAAGCAGGGATACAGCCGTAAAAAGTATTTTTTTCTGGCTGTGGCTGGATTTTTTTTCCTGATATTTGGAATTATAACGGAGGTATACCTGAATCCGTTGATTTTACAGCAGATTCTGCGGAAAATGTAAGAAAAAAGATTGAAATCGGTGTCGTTCTTCGCTATACTGAAAGCATGTCTTTTGGATCGAGGGAAAATTATGGACAACGAGGTACAATTTTTTATTATGTATTTGGAGGATGTGAAAAGAGCGTCCCACAATACCGTTATGTCATATCACAGTGATTTGACGAAGATGATGACATATATCAGACAGCAGGGTGTGGAATCCGTAGATTCCGTTACAGCCACCGTTTTGAATTCCTATATTCTCTATCTGGAGAGAAGCGGGATGGCGGCATCGACCATATCCAGATACATTGCTTCTATGAAGGCATTTTTTGAGTACCTGGTCCGTGAACACCGGATCGAGGATGATCCGGCATATCAGCTGAAGGCGCCCAGAGTCGAGAAGCGTCTTCCTGGAGTGCTGACTGTTTCAGAGATGGAGCTTCTGCTGGAGCAGCCGTCGCAGGACAATCCCAAGGGCTGTCGTGATAAGGCGATGCTGGAGCTTTTGTATGCCACCGGTATGCGTGTCAGCGAATTGATTCATTTAAATGTATCGGATATGAACCTGAGATTTGGCTGGGTGATATGCAGAGACGGGGACAGAGAGAGAATGATTCCGTTTGGGGCTGACGCAGGGAAGGCACTGATGCAGTATCTGGACAAGGGAAGGACGGCTTTCCTGAAAAAAGAGAGCAGTGATCTGCTGTTTCTGAATTGTTCCGGTACCCCTATGAGCAGACAGGGCTTCTGGAAGGTACTGAAGGGTTATGCCCGTACGGCAGGAATTGAGAAGGATATTACGCCGAGGATGTTCCGGCATTCCTGTGCGGCGCACATGGCTTCCAATGGAGCTGATCTGCAGACGATTCAGGAGATCCTGGGACATGCGGATCTGACAGCAACACAGATCTATGCAGGATTTCAGGCGGGAGTAAGAAGTGAATACAGTAAGGTTCATCCCCGGGGATGATGTAAAGGGGCAGTCGGATTCGGCTGCCCCTTTGGAAAATATTTTAATGATTTTTGAAAAGGAGTGAATGTAATATGAGATTGTTTTCCGGGATGCAGTATGAGGAGCTGACACTGCCGTTTATACTGGATACTTATTCGATGGCGGAGGAAGACAGAAAGGCGGGAATTATCAGCATTGAGCTTTATGGGACTGTTATGGGGGAAATGAGATATGGTTATGCGAGCTTCGTGCTGACCGACCGGACGCTGTATGATAATGGCGGCTATGAAGAGATGCTGGAAGCTCTGCAGGAGTCAGAGGGAAAGCTGGTCGGTGTACGTTTTAAACACAAGAACGGGAAGCTGAAGGGCTTTGAGGTTCTCCTTGATACACTGAGGGATCTGTATGGGGATGACAGGTTTTTGAAGATGGAGTGTATTGGCTGGGGGATAAATGAGAAAAGCTGTCGGGAGCTGAAAATTGCCGATCGGATATAATATAAAACGGAGGAGAATCAAAGTTACAGAGGGTTTTCCGAACTTCATGAGGGGCAGCCGGGAGAGGCTGCTCTTTTATTGTTGCATTTTTATGGATGCCCTCAAGATACCGATTTTTGCATTGTTATAAAAACTTATCGTATATATCCCCCTACCCGGCTTACAATTTATGAAACAGTATGCTATGGTTACGGAAGACAGATAGTTAAAATGGTTTTAGGGGGACGGTTTCATGACCATACAGGAAATCAGAAACACATGGAATTCAAACAGGGTGGATCCACAGTCGGCAGTGGAATTGTGGAACAGCAAAGCGGCATCCTATTCATCAAAAGAACTTCCGACTGCTGAAAACAGTCTGGCTATGCGCCTTATTCTGGAGCATGAGATGATTGGACGGGGACAGACTGCCCTGGATGTGGGATGCGGAAGCGGACGTTTTTCATTTGCACTGGAGCAGTTGGGCGCCTGTGTAACAGGTACGGATTTTTCGCCCCGGATGATAGGGGAATGTGAAAAGGCAAAAAAGATACGTCAGTCCGGGGTCGATTTTTCCATATGCGACTGGCATAATGCCGATCTGCAGGCACTGGGCTGGAAAGGGCATTTTGATCTGGTGCTGGCAAATATGACCCCGGCTGTTGTTTCGGCAGAGACATTTCTCAGACTGTCGGAAGCAGGCAGGAACTGGTGCCTGATGGTAAAGCCGACCAGACGTAAGAATGAAATTCTGGATCTGCTCACAGACATGCTTGGTCTGAAAGCCGACACAAAGGGGCTGGACGAGACGATCATCTATGCATTTGAGCTGCTGTGGCTGAACGGGCTGAAGCCGCGGATCGATTATGAGGAGCAGACCTGGGAGCATACATGGACAACAGAGGAGGCAGTCCGGGAATATACATTGAGAATCTCCTCTTCTCATGTACTGTCTGATCCGCAAAGAGAGGAGATCGCAGAGTTCCTGCGCCATATCAGCTGCGATGGCATGGTGAAGGAAAGGACGCGTACTACCATAACCGCCGTTTACTGGCAGGTATAAATATACAGAAAACAAAGGAGAAGGAAAATGAAAAGAATGTGGTCCGTACTGTTAATTATTATGATGCTGTTTGCGACAACAGCCTGCGGAGCTTCCAAGCCTGCTGCTTCAGAGCCGGATGCATCTTCTGAGACAGTGGAAGAAAAGGCGGAAGACACGGCTGCAGAAGCAGATACGGATACGGAAGCAGACACTCGTGTGATCGTGGATATGCTGGGACGGGAGGTAGAGATCCCCACAGAGATCAATTCCATCATCTGTACCGGAAGCAATGCACTGAGGATGGTTACATATCTTCAGGCAACAGATCTGATGGCTGGTGTGGAAGAAACGGATAAGGGATATGAAGTATCCACCAAAAGAGATTATGCCCATGCATATTATGAAACATTTAAAGATCTTCCGGTAATAGGAAAGGGCGGAGGGACAGCCTATACGGCTTATCCGGAAGAGGTATTGAAGGCGGCACCGGATGTGATACTGAGCTGTTATGTGCAGGAAGCGGTGGAGCAGCTTCAGAATGAGACTGGTATTCCGGTTGTCAGCATCCGGAATGCAAGTGCGAATTTTATTGACGAAGATTTCTATGCAGCGCTGCGTCTGACGGCAGAGCTTACCGGAACTGAGAAACGCTGCGAGGAGCTGCTTTCTTATATTGATGAGTGTAAGGCTGATCTTAGTCAGCGTTCGGCAGATATTCCGGAGGAGGAAAAGCCCGGTGTGTATACGGGTGCGGTCACCTTTTCCGGTGCACATGGATTTGCAGGCACTTATGCAAATTTTGGACCCTTTATGGCAATTAATGCGAAAAATGTAGCCGATGAGACGGGAGAAAAAGCTGCATTTGAAGTGGATCTGGAGAAGGTGATCGTGTGGGATCCGGATGTAATATTCCTGGATCCGGGAAATATGAGTCTGGTCAACGAGGAATATGCTTCCAATCCTGACTTTTTCCATTCGCTGACCGCTGTGCAGAATGGGGAAATTTATACCATGCCTTCGTTTAATAACTATTCCACGAACATTACTTACTGTCTGATGGATGCTTATTATGCAGGAAAGGTTCTGTATCCGGAACGGTTTGAAGACATTGACATGAAAACAAAGGGAAATGAGATTCTGGATCAGTTTTTGGGAGCTCCATATTTTGACGAGATGGAAGCCGATGGTCTGTACTATGGGAAGCTGACCCTGGGAGAATAAAATGGATAAATCGTATTCTGAACTTCAAACTTCATACAGGCAGTTTGTCCGGAGAAAATGGATCGTGCTGGCAGGACTTTTACTGATCCTTCTGGTTTGTGTGGTCATCTCTATTTCCGTGGGTTCATCCGGTCTGACATACGGGGAGATCCTGCTGGCGCTCATGGGCAGAGGAACGAAGCAGACAAATGCGATCGTGTGGAATATTCGGATGCCCCGTATCACGACGGGAATTGTTGTGGGAGTTGCCTTGTCCATGGCGGGCTGCATTATGCAGAATGTGCTTCGGAATCCTCTGGCATCGTCCTCTACGCTGGGGGTCTCTCAGGGAGCTTCCTTTGGAGCCGCCTTTGCGATCGTATGTCTTGATGCGGGGGCTCAGGTGAATGCCAGCACCTCCGCAGCGGCGGCTGTTTCCATTACGAATCCTTACCTGGTCACCTTATGTGCATTTATTGGCGGTTTTTTGACTACGGTTGTTATATTAGGACTGTCCAGAATTGCCCGGGTATCTCCGGCTACGATGATTCTGGCAGGAGTCGCATTGAGCTCTCTTTTTGGCGGAGGCACCACGCTTGTACAGTATTTTGCAGATGATGTAAAGGTTGCGTCTGTGGTTTATTGGACATTTGGAGACCTTGGCCGTGCGAACTGGAAGGAAATAGCCCTGATCTTTATGATCTGCCTGATCTCGTTTTTGTATTTCTTACATAAACGATGGGATTTCAATGCGATGGAAAGCGGAGCAGATACAGCGAAGAGCCTGGGAGTTCCGGTAGATCGCCTGACCCTGATCAGCATGGTTTTATGTTCTCTGGCGGCAGCCGTTTCGACAGCGTTTGTGGGCTGCATCAGTTTTATCGGATTGATCGCGCCGCATATGGTGCGGAGGTTTGTGGGAAATGACCACCGTTTTCTGATTCCGGCATCCGCACTGATGGGAGCTGTGATTCTGGTATTGGCTGAACTGGTATCCAGAGTAATTGTTTCGCCCAGTATTCTGCCCATCGGAGCATTAACGTCCTTTCTCGGTGCGCCCATGTTCCTCTACATGATCTTTAAAAGGGGGAATATCAAATGATTGAAGTGAAAGGGATCTCTTTCTCTTATGGAAAGCGCACTATTTTAAGCGATATTAATTTTACGGCATCTCCGGGAGACTGCGTTGCGATCCTGGGTAATAACGGAGCCGGAAAGTCTACGCTCATCACCTGTCTGAATAAGATACGCAGACCGGATGAGGGGACGATCTATATTGATGGGAAAAATGTTTTTGAGATGGGACGCCTGGAAGCAGCGCAGAACATTGCCTATGTGGCGCAGAAAAATGAGTTTACTCAGACTACCGTCTATGAAGCAATTCTGCTGGGGCGCAGACCCTATATGAAATGGGGCATTACGTCCAGGGATTATGAGATATGTGACGCTGTTCTGGAGCGTATGGGAATGCAGGATCTGAAGCTGCGGTATGTAAATGAATTAAGCGGCGGCGAAGCGCAGAAGGTTATGCTGGCAAGAGCCTTTGTACAGCAGCCGAAGCTTCTGCTTCTGGATGAGCCCACCAGTAATCTGGATCCCAGAAATCAATACGAAATGATGAAGCTGGTCAGACAGGTGGCGGAGGAGAATGGAATTACGGTGCTGGTGGTGATCCATGATTTGAATCTGGCGCTTAGATACTGTAATCAGTTTATAATGGTAAAGGATGGTCTGGTCTATGACTATGGCGGCATTTCTGTCATTACAGAACAGTCGCTTCTGGATGTGTATGGAATCAAAACCACACTTATTTCCCATGGAGACCGGGTTTTTGCAATGATCGAATAAAGGAGAAGAATGATGGAACATAATAAGGAGCTTTGGGAAAAATGTGCTGCCTTTCACGGGCATGAATGCGGAGGACTGACCATTGGGTATCGGGCAGCTTTGTATGCAATGGAGCTTTTGAATCTGTCTTTTTCGAAGGATGAGCAGATTGTGTGTATCTCGGAGAACGATGCCTGTGGTGTGGACGCCATACAGGTTATGTTAGGCTGCAGTGTGGGGAAGGGGAATCTGCTTTTTCATATGACGGGTAAGCAGGCATTTTCAGTTTTTAATCGGAAGACCGGGAAGTCGGTACGGTTAGTGCTGAAGCCAAAGCCGGGAAATATGACACGGGAGGAATCTTTTCATTATTATCAGAACTGCAGGCAGGAGGAGATGTTCGAGGTGAAGGAGACAACGCTTCAGATTCCTGAGACTGCCCGTATCTTTGGTTCCTGTGTCTGTGAATGCTGTGGAGAGACTGCGGGAGAGAACTGGATCCGACTGCAGAACGGCAGAAAGCTGTGTGTGGACTGTTACCGGACTTATGATAGATTTCATGTGTGATTCTGTGCTATAATTGCTGGCAGACGGGGATAGACGGAGGATGAGCGCATGAGGATCAGAGAATATCAGTCGGCAGACTGTGAAGAACTGGCGGAGCTGTTCTACAATACGGTTCATACCGTGAATGCGGAGGATTATACCAAAGAGCAGCTGGATGTATGGGCGACAGGACAGGTGGATCTGGAAAAATGGGACAGGGCATTTCGGGAGCATTATACGGTTGTGGCACTGGAGGGTGACAGGATCGTGGGCTTTGGAGATATCCATAAGAACGGCTATCTGGACCATCTGTTTGTGCATGCGGATTATCAGCGCCGTGGTGCCGCCGCTGCAATCTGCAGCTGCCTGGAGCAGGCGGTGCGGGCAGATATTACGACGCATGCGTCCATCACTGCAAGACCGTTTTTTGAAAAAAGAGGCTATAAGGTGCTGAAGAAACAGCAGGTAGAACGGCAGGGTATTTTTCTTACAAATTTCGTGATGCAGAAAAAAGCGGTGGAGAGCTGAAACGTGCCGGCTGGATACCTTCAGGATACAAAAAGAGAACCATCCCAGGCAGCCTTGCGCGGGATGGTTCTTTTTGTATGCTGCGGGACTCAGCACATTTCTGCGATCTCATACAGCAGCCGCTCGGTCTTCTCCCAGCCCAGGCAGGGATCGGTGATGGATTTTCCATAGACTTTGTCATGGATACCCTGACAGCCATCTTCGATATAGCTTTCGATCATCAGACCCTTGACCAGTCTGTGTATATCTTCATTGTAGCGGCGGCTGTGCAGAACCTCTTTGGAGATGCGGATCTGCTCCAGATACTGTTTGTTGGAGTTGGAATGGTTCACGTCCACGATACATGCCGGATTCTTCAGATTCTTCTGTGCATACAGTTCCTGAAGCAGGCGGAGGTCCTCATAATGGTAATTGGGCAGGACGGCGCCTCTCTTATTGACGGCACCTCTTAATATGGTGTGTGCCAGCGGATTGCCGGAGGTATTTACATCCCAGCCCCGGTAGATAAAGGAGTGATTGTGCTGCGCTGCGATCACGGAATTGAGCATGACTGTCATATCACCGCTGGTCGGATTCTTCATACCGGCGGGAATGTCAAAGCCGCTGACCGTCAGGCGGTGCTGCTGATCCTCTACAGAACGGGCGCCTACAGCCACATAGGAGAGCAGATCGGCAAGATACCACCAGTTCTCCGGGTACAGCATCTCATCGGCTGCAGTCAGTCCGGTCTCCTCAATGCTGCGGATGTGGAGCTTACGGATGGCGATCAGACCCTCCAGAAGGTCAGGAGCTGCTTCCGGGTCCGGCTGATGGACCATTCCTTTGTAGCCCTCTCCGGTGGTACGGGGCTTATTGGTATAGATTCTTGGAATGATGATGCATTTATCTTTGATCTTTTCCTGAACCGGAACAAGACGGCTCAGATAATCCAGAACGGCGGTCTCGTTGTCGGCGGAGCAGGGACCTATAATGACCAGAAAGCGGTCATCGTCTCCGGTAATAACGTCGCGGATCTCTTTGTCGCGCTGTTTCTTTATCTCTGCACTTTTCTCGGAGAGCGGGTACATGGCCTTGATCTCCTTGGGAATTGGCAGTTTTCTGTTAAATGTGAATCCCATGATAATCTCCTTTGTTATTCTCTGCATTAACGTATTGAAACGTCCGCATCCATTATAATACAGTTTTTTTCGATTGTAAACCGGTAAGCTTCCATGCGCCGAACAGGATCAGCAGAATAAAATATGCGGCGGCGACCATGCAGATGCTGATGGTCAGATTCAGGATCTGCAGACCCAGGTTCAGAACGGGGAACAGATGCTTCAAAAGGCTGATACCTCCTATGGACAGAATGAGGGCGGCAAGAGGCTTCAGTACCAGGATATCCAGCCCCAGGGAAGGCGTTACATAGGGTGCAATGGCGCGGATCCCCAGAATGCACAGGAGAAGCTGGCTGGCAAGGATGCCCCAGAGTACCCCTGCGATACCATATGAGGGGACAAGAAAAATGGTGAACAGAATGCGTACCAGAATCCCCGAAAGCTGGTTGAAAAAGGTAACGGATGTATTGCCCAGTCCGTGCAGGATGCTGTGCAGATTTCCGGTCAGATAGAGAAAAGGACAGATCCAGGAAAGGGTCGTCAGAAATTCTCCGGCGAGACGTTCGTGGAAAAAGAAGGTTCCCAGATCCCCTCCGTAGCGCAGAAAGATTCCCATGCAGAGTATGCCGATGGACAGACCAAACTGAATGGTGTATTCGATGGCAGCAGAAATACTCTGACGGTTCCCGCATGCCTGCTCCTCGGAGATGACCGGAAGCAGCATGGCAGATATGGAGGAGGTGACCGCATTGGGAAACATCAGAAAGGAGAGCGCCATACCGGTCAGGATGCCGTACATGCTGAGGGAGTCAGAGACGGACAGCCCGGATCTTCTGAGATTCAGCGGGATCAGAACGGCTTCCGTGCTCTGCAGGAGCGTAAGGCTCAGGCGGCTTCCCGTAAGCGGCAGCGCCATGCCAAGAAGCGTGCGGCATTTGGACAGATATTTGTTTATATGGAAAAAATCATGCCAGGAGCCGCTGGCAAAGGTCAGCATAAAAAGTGCGCTTCCCAGTTCGCCGGCAAGCATACCGAAGGCGGCGAGCGCAGGTGTGACCGTACGTCCCTGCTGCATATAAATGCTGCATAAAAGCCATACGGTCCCGATGCGGATGGACTGTTCCAGAATCTGTGCGGCAGCAGGAATTCCGGCTTTTTTTCTGCCAAGATAAGAGCCTGCAAAGCAGGAATGGACACAGGACAGAGGTACAACAGCGGCAAGAATGCGAAGCAGAGGCGTACATCTTGTTTCGTGGAGCAGATATCTGGCAATGAAAGGCGCCTGCGTCCACAGAAGAAAGGAGACGGCGAAGGAAGCGGCAAGGGATGCAAACAGACCGGCGTACAGGAAGCCGGAGTGATCCCTTTTTTGGTGGAAAGCGGTGAAGCGGGAGATGGCTGTTTCAATTCCGGAGGCAGTCAGTGCATGACAGACAGAAAATACAGGAAAAATCAGCTGATAGATTCCCATGCCTTCCGCACCCAGAGCCTGGGCTAAGAATATCTTATAGAAGAAGCCAAGGAAACGGCTGAGCAGTCCTGCAATGGTGAGAATCAGCGTCCCCTTCAGAAATAAAGAGAATTGTCGCATAAAAAACTCTTTTTCCTTAAATATATTCACAGGTCATGCTTGACAGAACCCACCGGAAATGCTATCATCAAAACTGAAATCCGAGTAAACTACTCGGAATTAAAAAGAGGTGATGGAATGAAGTTGTCGACGAAAGGGCGGTACGGACTGCGTGCAATGATCGATCTGGTGCTCAACAGCAGGACGGAACCGGTTTCTATTGCAAGTATCGCCGCAAGACAGAATATATCAGAGAGTTACCTGGAGCAGTTGATCGCAAAGCTTAGAAAAGCGGGGCTTGTGATCAGCGTGAGAGGAGCAGGAGGAGGCTATGTACCGGGCAGACAGGCAGAAGAAATTTCCGTCGGTGATGTGCTGCGTGCTCTGGAGGGGAATCTGGATCTGGTGGACTGCCCGGGACTGTCAGCAGAGAAAAGCTGCAGCGGGGCGGATGTCTGTGTGACCAAATATGTATGGAAGCGGATCAATGAGAGTATTAACCATACAGTAGACGAGATAAAAATAAGTGATCTGGTGAATGAGAGCAGAGAAGTGCAGAAAAAGAATCAGATGCAGGGATCATGTTTTGAGAAGAAGGAGTGATTGGACATGGGTGAGGAGAAGAAAGTGATTTATCTGGATAATGCAGCGACCACAAAGACTGCACCGGAGGTTGTGGAAGCGATGCTTCCGTATTTTACAGAATTATATGGGAATCCGTCCAGCGTATACAGCTTTTCCCAGAAAAGCAAAGAGGCGATCACAAAAGGACGGGAAGCAATCGCAAAAGCGCTGGGCGCAAAGACAGAGGAGATCTATTTTACTGCCGGCGGAAGCGAGGCGGACAACTGGGCGCTGAAGGCTGCTGCGGAGGCATATGGTTCCAGGGGGAATCATATCATTACGACGAAGATTGAGCATCATGCCATTCTGCATACCTGTGAGTGGCTTGCAAAGCAGGGCTTTGAGGTGACTTATCTGGATGTGGATGAATTCGGCGTGGTCAGACTGGAGGATCTGAAAAGAGCGATCCGTCCGACTACGATCCTGATCAGCATTATGTTCGCAAATAACGAGATCGGAACGATCCAGCCGATCAGAGAGATCGGAGAGATCGCAAAGGAGAACGGCATCCTGTTCCACACGGATGCGGTACAGGCGTTTGGTCAGCTTCCGATTCAGGTGGATGATCTGCATATTGATATGCTCAGCTCCAGTGCACACAAATTGAATGGACCCAAAGGCATCGGCTTTCTGTATATCCGCAGGGGTGTGAAGATCAGAAGCTTTGTTCACGGCGGAGCACAGGAGCGCAAGCGCCGGGCAGGAACAGAAAACGTACCGGGTATCGTAGGATACGGGGCAGCAGTGGACAGAGCCATGCGCACCATGGAGGAGCGTACACGGAAAGAAAGAGAGCTTCGGGATTACCTGATCGATCGTGTGCTTGCAGAGGTTCCGTATACCAGACTGAACGGACATCGAACCGGGCGCCTGCCGAATAATGCGAATTTCAGTTTCCAGTTTATTGAGGGAGAATCCCTGCTGATCATGCTGGACATGGATGGTATCTGCGGCTCCAGCGGTTCTGCCTGTACCTCCGGCTCTCTTGACCCGTCCCATGTGCTTCTGGCGATCGGACTGCCCCATGAGATTGCTCACGGCTCCCTCCGCCTGACGCTCAGTGAGGAGACAACGAAGGAGGAACTGGATTATGTGGTGGAATCCATTAAAAAAATCGTGGAAAAGCTGCGTGCCATGTCTCCTTTATACGAAGACTTCATAAAGAAAAATTAACATAGAAAGAGGAAAATGCAAATGTATAGTGATAAAGTAATGGATCATTTCCAGAATCCGAGAAACGTGGGAGAGATTGAAAATGCAAGCGGTATGGGAACCGTCGGCAACGCCAAATGCGGCGATATTATGAGGATCTATCTTGATATTGACGAGAATCAGGTGATCCGTGATGTGAAGTTCAAGACCTTCGGCTGCGGCGCTGCAGTGGCAACCAGCAGTATGGCGACGGAGCTGGTAAAAGGAAAGAATATCTACGAGGCTTTGAAGGTGACGAATAAAGCAGTGATGGAAGCGCTGGATGGGCTTCCTCCGGTAAAGGTGCACTGCTCCCTGCTGGCGGAGGAAGCGATCCATGCGGCTTTGTGGGATTATGCGGAGAAGAACCATCTGGTGATCGAAGGACTGGAAAAGCCCAAATCGGATATCCATGAGGGCGAAGAAGAGGAAAGCGAAGAATACTAGGATGGAGAAGAAAAAAGTCGTTATTGGCATGTCGGGAGGAGTGGATTCCTCTGTTGCAGCCTGGCTTTTGAAGGAGCAGGGCTATGAAGTGGTGGGTGTGACCATGCAGATCTGGCAGGAAGAAAATCCGGAGCAGATCGAGGAAAATGGCGGATGCTGCGGACTGAGTGCGGTGGATGATGCGAGACGGGTGGCGTTCCAGCTTGGAATTCCCCATTATGTCATGAATTTTCGGCAGGATTTTAAGAAAAATGTCATTGATTATTTTATCCGGGAATATCTGGCAGGCAGAACGCCCAATCCATGCATTGCCTGCAACCGGTATGTAAAGTGGGAGTCTCTGCTGAAACGGAGCATGGAGATCGGAGCGGACTATATTGCTACCGGGCATTATGCACAGATAGAGCAGCTGCCCGGTGGGCGGTATGCCCTGAAAAAATCGGCTACAGCGGCGAAGGATCAGACCTATGCACTTTACAATCTGACGCAGGAACAGCTGTCCCGTACGCTTATGCCGGTGGGCGCCTATACGAAGGATCAGATCCGTCAGTTTGCACAGGAGCTTGATCTGCAGGTGGCGAATAAGCCGGACAGTCAGGAGATCTGCTTTGTGCCGGACAAGGACTATGCCCGTTTTATCGAAGAAAATGCACAGGTGAAGATTCCCAAGGGTAATTTTGTGCGTACAGATGGTTCTGTCATCGGACGGCATAAGGGAATTACCCATTACACAGTCGGTCAGAGGAAGGGACTGAATCTGTCCATGGGAAGACCGGTCTTTGTACTGGGGATCCGTCCGGAGACCAACGAGGTGGTGATCGGAGAAGGGGAAGAGGTGTTCAGCCGTACCCTGAAGGCAAAAGGGCTGAACTGGATGGCAGTCGGGAAGCCGGATGACGAACAGAGATTTCTGACGAAGATCCGCTATAACCACAAAGGAGCCATGTGCACCGTGCGTAAAACGGGAGAGGACGAGGTGGAATGCATTTTTGATGAACCGGTGCGGGCAGTGACGCCGGGGCAGGCAGTGGTGTTCTATGACGGAGATTATGTGGCAGGAGGGGGAACGATCCTGTAATAGAAAAGAAAAGGACCCCAAAGGGTCCCTGCGGCGGAGGAGTCTTCCTCCGCTGTCTGTTTGTCAGGCGGAAATCAGAGCGGAAGCTCTTCCGGTTTTCGATTATGGAAAATAAAATGTGATTGAAAACCACATTCCTTTGCCATCCGGACAGCCTGTTCCATCTGACTGGCAAGATATTCAGGGGAGTGGGCATCAGAGCCAAGGGTGATGATCTTGCCGCCCAGCTCCCGATAACGGGAGACGATCTCCCGGCAGGGGTTCGTGGTTCCCAGTCCGCAGCGGTAACCTCCGGTGTTGATCTCCAGACCGATGTCCCGCCGGATCAGGGAACGCAGGATCTCGTCGATGATGTCCCGGTATTTTTCATAGGAATAATTCCGGTTCTGTGCAGGACCGTATCTCACCACATAATCCAGGTGTCCGAATGTGTCGAAATTAGAATAGGATTCCAGATTCTGGAGGGCGCACTGGAAATATTCCCGGTAGGCGTCTTCCTCCGACCGTCCTTCAAAATAAGAAGGAAAATAAGGATCCTGCGTATGGACCAGATGGATGGAACCGATAATAAAATCGAAGGAGTGGGAAAAAGCGAGATTATGGTGCTTTTTGCTTAAATAGGGCTGCAGCCCCAGCTCAATGCCGATCGCCACGTCGATCTGGTCCCGATACCGTTCCCGAAGAGGGAGAATGCGGTGAAAATATTCCTTTGGGTCGAATTCAAAGCATACGTCTCCCTCTGTATAATCATAGTCCATATGGTCTGTCAGACAGATGTGCCGGATTCCCCGTGCGGCCGCCTGCTGGATCATAGTCTCGGGGGAGGTGTTGGAGTCTCCCGAAAAGGATGTATGCACATGGTAGTCAGATAAAGTTTTCACAAAAGCTTCCTCCTTAAAATGTCGCTTTCAGTCACATCATAGAAGATAATTCCCGGAAAGTAAAGAAAAAAATGCGGATTCTTTATGATTGGGTATTGATATTTTTTAACAAATTAGGTAGAATAAGTAATGGTTGATGTTCTTTTAACAAACTTTGAAAGAGTTAAAAGATCAAACATATATAATTATTCAACTTTTAGGAGGAATTGAAACATGGCAGTAAAAGTAGCAATTAATGGTTTCGGACGTATCGGCCGTCTTGCATTCAGACAGATGTTTGGTGCAGAAGGATATGAAGTAGTTGCAATCAACGACTTAACTTCCCCGAAGATGCTTGCACACTTATTAAAGTATGACTCTTCTCAGGGCAAATATGCACTGGCTGACACCGTATCCGCAACTGAGGATTCTATCATCGTTGATGGGAAAGAGATCAAGATCTACGCAAAAGCAAACGCAGCTGAGCTTCCTTGGGGAGAGATCGGCGTAGACGTAGTTCTGGAGTGTACCGGATTCTACACCTCTAAAGAAAAAGCTTCTGCACACATCACTGCAGGCGCTAAGAAAGTTGTTATCTCTGCTCCGGCTGGAAACGACCTTCCTACCATCGTTTACAATGTAAACCATGAGACCCTGAAGAAGGAAGATACTGTTATTTCTGCAGCTTCCTGTACTACCAACTGCCTTGCACCGATGGCAAAAGCACTCAATGACCTTGCTCCGATCGAGTCTGGTATCATGTGCACCATCCACGCATACACCGGAGATCAGATGATTCTTGACGGACCGCAGAGAAAAGGCGATCTGAGAAGATCCCGTGCAGGCGCAATCAACATCGTTCCGAACAGCACCGGCGCTGCAAAAGCAATCGGTCTGGTTATTCCGGAGCTGAACGGCAAATTAATCGGCGCTGCACAGCGTGTTCCGACCCCGACCGGTTCCACTACTCTGTTATTCGCAGTTGTTGACAAAGCAGTAACCAAAGAAGAGATCAATGCAGCTATGAAGGCAGCAACCACCGAGTCCTTCGGTTATACTGAGGACGAGATCGTATCCAGCGACGTTGTTGGTATGAGATTTGGTTCCCTGTTTGATGCAACTCAGACCATGGTTTCTCCGCTTGCAGACGGAAAGACTCAGGTAGAGGTTGTTTCATGGTATGACAATGAGAACTCCTATGTATCTCAGATGGTTCGTACTATCAAATACTTCGCAGAGCTTGCATAAGCGATAAAGCCATGCGAAATATGGCACGACAGGCGGTGTCGTGCTTGCACGTAAACCGACTGATGTGACAGATTTCATAAGGCGCAGCCTGTGACCGAGACGAAGCGAAGTCGAGGTGCATGGCTGGTGCGACAATTTAGACCTCAAAAGGTCCGGTCTTCAGGACCGGACCTTTTTTACGATGAAAAAATGGAGGTATCCTATTATGGCATTAAATAAAAAAAGCGTAGATGATATCAACGCAAAAGGAAAACGTGTCCTTGTAAGATGCGATTTTAACGTACCGCTCAAAGATGGCGTGATCACGGATGAGACCCGTATCGTTGCAGCTCTTCCGACAATCCAGAAGCTGATCGCAGACGGCGGAAAAGTAATTCTCTGCTCTCATCTGGGCAAAGTAAAGAACGGCCCGAATGAAGGCGAGTCCCTTGCTCCGGTTGCAGCACGTCTGTCCGAGAAGCTTGGAAAAGAAGTTGTATTCGTTTCTGATTATCATGTAACCGGAGAAGAGGCAACCAGGGCTGTTGAGAATATGAAGGAAGGCGATGTGGTTCTGCTTCAGAATACCCGTTTCCGTGGAGCTGAAGAGACCAAGAACGGCGAGGAGTTCAGCAAAGAGCTGGCTGACCTGGCTGACCTGTATGTATGCGACGCATTCGGTTCCTCCCACAGAGCACATGCGTCTGTAGCAGGCGTGACCAGATTCATCACCGAGAAGGGCGGAGAGAACGCAGTTGGTTATCTGATGCAGAAGGAGATCAACTTCCTGGGCAATGCAGTAGAGAACCCGGTTCGTCCGTTTGTAGCGATCCTTGGCGGTGCGAAAGTGGCAGACAAGCTGAATGTTATCTCCAATCTTCTGGAAAAATGCGATACTCTGATCATCGGCGGCGGTATGGCTTATACCTTCCTGAAAGCACAGGGCTGTGAGGTAGGAAGCTCTCTCGTTGATGACAGCAAGCTGGATTACTGCAAGGAGATGCTTGCAAAGGCAGAGAGCCTTGGCAAGAAGCTGCTCCTTCCGGTTGATACCGCGGTTGCAGCAGCATTCCCAAGCCCGATCGATGCCGAGATCCCGGTAGAGATTGTAGACTGCAATGCAATGCCGGCCGGCATGATGGGTCTGGACATCGGACCTAAGTCTGCTCAGATGTATGCAGACGCAGTAAAATCTGCAAAGACCGTTGTATGGAACGGACCAATGGGCGTATTCGAGAACCCGGTTCTGGCAAAGGGAACGATCGCAGTTGCAGAGTCTCTGGCTGAGACAGACGCTACCACCATTATCGGCGGCGGCGATTCCGCAGCGGCAGTAAATACCCTTGGATTTGGCGACAAGATGAGCCACATCTCCACCGGCGGCGGCGCTTCTCTGGAATTCCTGGAGGGCAAGGAGCTTCCGGGTGTTGCGGCAGCAGATAACATGTAAACATTATGTCAGGGGCAGAATGTTTTCTGCCCCGGCATTAAAAATGTAGATAAAGGAGTTTTTTAAAATGGCAAGAAAGAAAATCATCGCTGGAAACTGGAAAATGAACATGACTCCAAGCGAAGCAGTAGAACTGGTAAACACCTTAAAGCCGCTGGTGGCAACAGATGACGCAGACGTAGTATTCTGCGTACCGGCAATCGACATCATTCCGGTTATCGAAGCTGCAAAGGGTTCCAACATTCAGGTTGGTGCAGAGAACATGTATTTCGAGGAGAAGGGTGCTTACACCGGAGAGATCTCCCCTGCTATGCTGACAGACGTTGGAGTAAAATATGTGGTACTCGGACATTCTGAGAGAAGAGAGTATTTCGCAGAGACCAGCGAGACTGTAAACAAGAAGATGCTCAAGGCTTTCGAGCACGGCATCACTCCGATCATGTGCTGCGGCGAGACTCTGACTCAGAGAGAGCAGGGCGTTACCATGGATTTCATCCGTCAGCAGGTGAAGGTTGGTTTCCTGAACGTGACTGCAGAGCAGGCAGCTTCCGCAGTGATCGCTTACGAGCCGATCTGGGCGATCGGAACCGGAAAGACTGCTACCACTGAGCAGGCTCAGGAAGTATGTAAGGGCATCCGCGAGTGCATCGCTGAGATCTATGATGAGGCAACTGCAGAAGCAATCCGTATCCAGTACGGCGGATCTGTAAATGCAGCAACTGCTCCGGAGCTGTTCGCTCAGCCGGATATCGACGGCGGTCTGGTAGGCGGCGCTGCTCTGAAGCCGGACTTCGGAAAGATCGTTAACTGGAAATAAACTTTTGGATTTGTATAAATCAGACAAATAAGACATTCTAAAACGCCACGAAACACGTTGATAATTGTCGATTACTGCTAATTAAAACGTGTTTCGTGGGTTTTTTTTATGCAGAAACAAGGCGAGAACATTGAAGAATGTAAGAAAGTGTGATATAGTAAATACGACATGACTTCTATTTGCCGGCGCTTGTTTTTGTGGAAGAAAAAAGCCTGGAAAAATGATGGATTCAGCAAGTAGAAGCTTTGCGGAATAATTTACAAGGAAGGTGAGCAATTGGAAAACTATACTAAGTATAAGTTGAAAAGCAGCGATGAACTGAAGTCATTATTGGTCGATAAAGACAATCTGTTCATCATTGCCTGTAACAAGTGCTTCAAGGAATTTGACTCTGTTGATGAGCCGGATTGCGGCGAGTTGGAAAAATTTGCCGCGGAACAGGGGAAGACAATTACAGGCACCGCAAGGGTTGACTTTTTGTGCAACAAGAACCATACGGAGAAGGATCTGCCGAACCTGATTCCGGAAGGGACGGAGAATGTTCTGGTCCTTTCCTGCGGTCTGGGAATCCAGACAGTGGCAGACCTGGCAGAAAAGCCTGTATATGCAGCAAGTAATTCACTGAATTATACAGGACATCACGGCATGGCGCTCACAAAGAAGAGCTGTGATGCGTGTGCACAGTGTTATCTGAATCTTACCGGAGGTATCTGCCCGATCGTGGACTGTTCCAAGAGTCTTGTGAACGGACAGTGCGGAGGCGCAAAAGACGGTAAGTGTGAGGTGGACGGAAATAAAGACTGTGCATGGGAAAAGATATACAGAAGACTGGAAAAGCAGGGCCGTCTGGAAGAGTTCCTGAATCAGCCGACACAGCTTCGGGATTACTCCAAGACGAATTTCAAGGTGATCAATGACTATGTAAAATCCATCCGTGAGGAACGGCTTGCAGGATATTACGGCGGTGTACATCCGTCAGAGCGTAAGGAACTGAGCGAGCATATTGCTCTGGAGAGATTCCCGGATCCGGAGATTGCAGTGATCTCCATGTCGCAGCATCTTGGTGCTCCGGCAAATCCGATCGTACAGGTGGGCGATACGGTGAAGGTCGGTCAGAAGATCGCAGAAGCCGCAGGTTTTATCAGTGCACCGGTGCATTCCAGCGTAAGCGGAACTGTAATCGCAGTGGAACCCCGTATGCATGCAACAAGAGGCAGCGAGATGACGGCAGTGGTGATCCAATCAGACGGAAAAAATACGCTGCATGAATCTGTACAGCCTCATGGAGATATTGACAGCCTGACCCCGGATGAGATCATCGATATTGTCCGCGAGGCAGGAATCGTAGGTATGGGCGGCGCCGGTTTCCCGACCTGTGTGAAGCTGAAACCTGCAAAACCGGTGGATACGATTCTTTTGAACGGCTGTGAGTGCGAACCGCTTCTGACCGCAGACCACAGAGTGCTTCTGGAGTTTGCAGATGACATTATTTATGGTCTGAAAGCGATCCTTAAAACCACAGGAGCTGAAAAGGGCATTATCGTAATTGAGGATAATAAGCCGGATGCCATTGAGCTTCTTCAGGCGAAGACTGCTGAATGCGGAAATATTGAAGTTTTTGTGGCAAAGACCAAATACCCGCAGGGAGCTGAGAAAACACTCATCAAGCGTGTCATGGGAAGAAAGGTTCCAAGCGGCGGGCTGCCTGCAGATGTGGGTGTGATCGTAGACAATATCAGTACCGTTAAGGCAATCTCCGATGCGATCCGTACCGGTATGCCGCTGATCGAGCGTGTGGCAACCGTGACCGGAGAGAAGATCAGAAAGCCGGGCAATTATATTGTGAAGATCGGTACCAGCGTAAAGGATCTGATCGATTACTGCGGCGGTGTGACCGATGATGATGTGATGATCAAAATGGGCGGACCAATGATGGGATTTGCTCTTTCTGATCTTGATGTGCCTATGATGAAAGGTTCCAACGGCATCATTGCGGTGGATACCGATCAGACAGAAGAAGTGGCATGTATCAAGTGCGGACGCTGCGTGGATGTCTGTCCGATGGAGCTTTCCCCTCTGTATTTTGCAAAATATGCAGATGAGCAGAACTGGATGGGAATGAAAGAGAAAAATGTCATGGATTGTGTTGAGTGCAGATGCTGTGAATATATCTGTTCTTCCAAGATCCCGATTGTCAGCAAGATTAAAGCCGGAAAAAATGCGATAAGGGGGATGAAGTGATATGTTAATTACCCAGTTAAAATCTAAGGAAACGATCGTATCACTGGCAGAAGGAAAGAAAGTTTTTATCATCAACTGCCTGGGATGCAAAGAAGTCCATTTTCCGGAAAAAGAAGCTTCGGCGCTTCAGAAGGAGCTGGAGAACTCCGGGAATGTGACCGGGATCATGACAACGGACTACATCTGTAATCCGGAAAATATAAAGCTGCGTCTCCAGAAGCATATGAGTAAGATCGAAGCTGCTGACATGATTCTGGTATTTTCCTGCGGTGTAGGAGTACAGACGATCGCTGAATATTTTGAAGGCAAAATGGTGTGCGCAGCTTGTGATACATATCCGATGCCCGGTTTTCAGGGAGTGACACCGTTAGAATACGATTGTAAGCAGTGCGGAGAATGTTATCTGAATCTGACCGGAGGCATCTGCCCGATTACAGCCTGCTCAAAGAGTCTGGTCAACGGACAGTGCGGTGGTTCGAAAAACGGCAAATGTGAAGTGGACAGTGACATGGAATGCGGCTGGGAGCGCATTTACAGAAGACTTGCCCAGCTTGGCCGTCTGGATGTTTTAAAATGTCCGACCCAGGTACGCAATTTTGCGACAGACGATGAAGTATCTAAATAAGGGACTGTTAAAATATTTAATGATTGGAGCAATGTATCATGAAAATTACTGAATTATTTGAACGTGGTGAATTTGTTGTTTCTGCAGAAGTAGGCCCGCCTAAGGGATTCCATGTAGAACATATGCTGGAGGAAGCAAAAACCTATCTGAGCGGGATTACTGCAGTGAACGTAACAGATAATCAGTCTTCTGTTATGCGTCTGGGTTCTCTGGCAGTATGTAAGGCTCTGAAGGATGAGGGACTTACTCCTATTTATCAGCTGACCTGCCGGGACAGAAACCGTATCGCACTGCAGTCTGATCTTCTGAGTGCAGCAATGTTCGGAATCGAAAACCTGCTGCTTTTAACAGGAGACCATACCAAGATGGGTGATCACCCGCAGGCAAAGCCGGTATTTGACCTGGATTCCGTTTCTCTGCTTCATGCAGTAAAAGAGCTGGAGTCCGGTGTAGACCTTGGAGGCAATCAGCTGGTTGGCGAGCCTCCGAAGTTTGCAAAGGGTGCAGTGGTATCTCCCTGCAGCGATTCTGTGGATGCGCAGCTTGCAAAGATGGAGCGCAAGGTTCGCGCAGGTGCGGAGTATTTCCAGACACAGGCAGTTTTTGAACCGGAGAAATTCATCCAGTTTATGGAGAAGGCAAAGCAGTTTGGCAAGCCTGTTCAGGTTGGAATCATTATTCCAAAGTCTGTAGGAATGGCAAGATTCATGAATGCCAATGTTGCCGGTGTTCATGTTCCGGAAGATATGATCGAGGAGCTGAAGGCAGACAAGGAAAAGACCAAGGCAGGTATCACCGGTGTGGAAATTGCTGCACGTATTATCAAAGAATGTAAACCTTATTGCCAGGGTGTACATATCATGGCACTGGGCTGGGAGTCCAAAGTACCGGAGCTTTTAAAACAGGCCGGAATCTAAGACATCATAGCTGATGATCACAGAAGTTATCAGCGTGCCGGCCGGTTAAACGGCGACAGGAACCCCGGGAATCTGCATATGCGCAGATTTCCGGGGTTTTAAAATGAATGGACAGTGCGGCATGACGGTTAGATGGAGGAAAACAGGGATGATAGAATATTTAACGCTTCAAAATGGTGTAAAGATGCCATGTATTGGTTACGGAACATATAAATGTACGGATGGAAGCGATGAACAGATCGTTCGTATGGCACTGGATGCCGGATATCGGCTGCTGGATACGGCAGCAGCCTATAAGAATGAAGAATATGTGGGAAAAGCCATTCGGGAGAGCGGGATTCCCAGAGAGGAGATCTTCCTGACCTCCAAGGTGTGGAAGACAGAGCTGGGATATGAGAAGACAAAGAAAAGCTTTGAAGAATCTCTGGAGAGACTGCAGACGGATTACCTGGATCTGTTCCTGATCCACTGGCCGAAGCCGGATCCTGACTGCGCCGACTGGAAGGAGCTGGACCGGGAAAGCTGGAAAGCGCTGGAGGAGTTCTATGCGCAGGGAAGAGTGCGGGCGATCGGTCTTAGTAATTTCCTGCCTCATCACGTGGAAGCGCTGATGGAGACCGCATCCGTGCGCCCTATGGTAAATCAGCTGGAGCTGCATGTGGGATATATGCAGGAGGCGGCTGTGCAGTACAGTAAAGCCCATGGTATGCAGGTACAGGCATGGAGTCCCCTTGGAAGAACCCGGGTGATGCAGGAGCCGCTGGTCCTGGATATGGCAAAGAAGTATGGAGTCTCTCCGGCTCAGTTTCTGCTTCTGTTCCTGCTGCAGCAGGGGATCGGAGTGATTCCAAAGGCATCCTCCATGGAGCGGATGAAGCAGAATCTGGAGCTTCCGAAGCTGAGCATCGAAGAGGAGGATCTGTATCTGCTCCGTTGTCTCCCGCAGACAGGCTGGGGAGGAGAGCATCCGGATCTGTCAAGAAAGGTATTGTAGAAGAAAATTAGAGGCTGTACCGACTTTGGAATGTATGGTTGAACATTATGAATTTTTATGAAAAAAGGTCAGGACGCTTGCATGTTCGAGTGAGTTCATGTACAATAATTATTTAGAATGAAGCACAGATAAAGGAGATAAACAATGAGTAAAAAACCTACCGTGTTAATGATTTTAGATGGTTATGGACTGAATGATAATGGAGAAGCGAATGCAGTTGCAGAAGCAAAGACTCCTGTGATGGACAGGCTGATGGCTGAGTGTCCCTTTGTAAAGGGCAATGCAAGCGGTCTGGCAGTGGGACTTCCGGATGGACAGATGGGCAATTCCGAGGTGGGACATCTGAATATGGGTGCAGGACGCATCGTATATCAGGAGCTTACCAGAATCACCAAAGAGATCGAGGATGGTGATTTCTTCAAGAATGAAGCGCTCCTGACGGCAGTGGAGAATGCGAAGAAGAATAACTCCGCACTTCATATGTTCGGACTGTTGTCCGACGGCGGCGTGCACAGCCACAACACACATCTGTATGGACTTCTGGAGCTGGCAAAGCGTCATGGTCTGGAGAAGGTATATGTACACTGCTTCCTGGATGGCCGTGACACCCCTCCTGCATCCGGCAAGGATTTCATCAAGGAACTCTGCGATGAGATGAAGAAGATCGGTGTGGGCGAAGTGGCAACCGTTATGGGACGCTACTATGCCATGGACCGTGACAACCGCTGGGATCGTGTGGAGCTGGCATACAGGGCGCTGACAAAGGGCGAGGGCGTGGAAGCTGCCTGCCCGGTATGTGCAGTCAGTGATTCCTATAAGGAAGAGGTATATGATGAGTTTGTAAAGCCGAGCGTTGTGATGAAGGACGGCAAGCCGGTGGGAATGATCCAGGATCAGGATTCCGTGATCTTTTTCAATTTCCGCCCGGACCGTGCAAGAGAGATTACCAGAGCCTTCTGCGATGACGCGTTTACCGGATTCGCAAGAGAGAAGAGACTGGATCTGACCTATGTATGCTTTACGGAATATGATGTGACGATTCCGAATAAACTGATCGCCTTCCATAAGGTGACGCTGACCAATACCTTTGGCGAGTATCTGGCAGCTCACGGCAAGACGCAGGCACGTATTGCAGAGACGGAGAAATACGCACATGTTACTTTCTTCTTCAATGGCGGTGTGGAGGAACCGAATCAGGGAGAGGACCGTATCCTTGTGAAATCCCCGAAGGTGGCAACCTATGATCTGCAGCCGGAGATGAGCGCATATGAGGTATGCGACAAGCTCTGTGAGGCGATCCGGTCTGATAAATATGATGTGATCGTCATCAACTTTGCAAACCCGGATATGGTAGGACATACGGGTGTGGAAGCTGCGGCAGTGAAGGCAGTGGAGGCAGTGGACGAATGCGTGGGAAGAGCAGTGGAAGCGCTGAAGGAAGCAGGCGGACAGATGTTCATCTGTGCAGACCATGGCAATGCAGAGCAGCTCAAGGATTATGAGACGGGTGTACCGTTTACCGCTCATACGACCAATCCGGTTCCATTTATTCTTGTGAATGCAGATCCGGCTTATAAGCTGAGAGAGGGCGGCTGTCTGGCAGATATTATTCCGACACTTCTGGAACTGATGGATATGGAGCAGCCAAAAGAGATGACAGGAACATCTCTTCTGGTAAAATAGTTAGGAGTTTGTATGATACTAGAGATGAAAAGCGCCCTGGAGGACCTGAAAAGAGGGGAACGCCAGGGATATCGAAAAATATTTGATGCGGCATGCAGTGAAGTCTACTGCAGAAGCCTTTTGATTCTTCAGAAGGAAGAACGGGCAAAGGGATTTATGAAGGAGTTCTTCAGCGAACTGTTTGTCACGCTGGATCAGGCGGAGGATGCAGGGGATCTGGAGAGATGGCTCTGGCAGAGATATTATCAGAAGCTGCGCAAGCAGTATCATGTGCTTCTGGCAGAACAGGAGAAGGATGCTCCCTATGCAGGCGGTGTCCGGACTCTGGCGGAGATACCGGGTGCACTTCCGCTGCTTCACAGGATCATGCTGGTGATGTCCTGTATGGATCAGTTTACAGCAGGAGAGATCTCGGCAGTGTTCGGGCTCGGAGAAGATAAGGTGAACGAAGAGCTTCAGAAGCTTCAGAAGGTGCTCCCTTCCCTGACGAAGGGGCAGCCGGAGAACAGAGAGGCTTATCTTGGAAGCTGGCAGACACTGCTTCTGGGTGCGTCCAGGAAGATCCTTGGAATGGGGACTGCGGTATGGGCAGATCAGCTGTATAAGGAAGCAGCGGCGGCAGCAGGGATTCCGGCAGAGCCGGCTCCCAAAAAGGAGGATTCCTTTGAATACTTTGTGGCAGATGTGGATCTGTCTGAGGTGAAGCCGAAGAAGAAACAGGCACCGGTAGTAGCAGAACCGGAAGACGAAGACGAGGATGACGACGACATCTATGACGAGGATGACGAAGATGAGGACGAGGAGGACTATGAGGACGACCGTTATGACTGGGATCTGGAGGATGACGGACGGAAGATGGTGATCCTTGGAATTGTCCTTGCGCTGGTCATTGTGGCGCTGGTTGGCTTTGGCGCCATGAAACTTCTGAACCGTGGCGATGACGGAGAACAGACGCAGACGGAACAGGAGGAAGAAGGAGATGCTTCCCTGATCATCAAGGGAGATGGTCCGGATGATACCGAGGAGGAAGAGCCGTCTGCAGGAGAGGAGACACCTGAGGAGGAAGAATCGCCTGCAGAGGAGGAGCCGGAAGAGGAAGCTCCTGCTGAACCGGAGACCATGATCATGGTGGTGAATGGAAGCTCCATCAATGTGCGCAGCGAGTCCAATACGGACAGCTCCGTACTGACCCAGGTGAACGAAGGAGAGACGGTTGAGGTCCTTGGCGATCCGTCCCAGGAATGGGTACAGATCCGCTGTATTGATCAGAACGATGAAGAGGGCTATGTGAAGTCTCAGTACCTGTCAGCAGCAGAATAAGAATATAAGAACCTGCTTATACTACTAAAAAAGTATAAGGAGGTTCTTTTTTTATGAATCGATATTTGCCGATTACTTATATTTACGCCAGAGAAATACTGGATTCCAGAGGCAATCCAACGGTGGAGGCAGAGGTGCTGCTGGACGGGGTGCATCAGGCAAGGGCATCCGCCCCGTCAGGAGCTTCGACCGGACGATTTGAAGCGGTGGAGCTTCGGGATGGACAGGAGCGCTATCTGGGGCTTGGAGTGGAAAAGGCAGTCACTAATGTAAATACAAAGATAGCAAATGTGCTGCTGGGAGAGAATGCGCTGAATCAGGGGTATATTGATCATTTACTGATCGATGCGGACGGTACGGAGAACAAGTCCAATCTGGGCGCCAATGCACTGCTGGCTGTGTCCATGGCAGTGGCAAAGGCATCTGCCAAAGCGCTGGGACTGCCGCTCTATCAGTATCTGGGAGGCATTCGGGCGGATACCATGCCGGTTCCCATGATGAATATCTTAAATGGCGGGCGGCACTCTAAAAACTCTCTGGATTTTCAGGAATTTATGATCATGCCCGTCGGTGCACCGAGCTTTAAGGAGGGCATCCGCATGGGTGTGGAGGTCTATCACAAGCTGAAGCTGATCCTGGCGAAGGAGGGACTGACCACGGCAGTGGGTGATGAGGGCGGCTTTGCGCCGGATATCCGGGATGCAAGAGAAGCTTTCCTGTATCTGAAGGAGGCAGTGGAGGAAGCCGGCTATGAGCCGGGCAGGGATTTTGTATTCGCCATGGATGCGGCGGCAAGTGAGCTGGTGAATGAGAAGACCAACCGCTATGATTTCCCGGGAGAATCCCAGATGAACGGTCATAAGGTCAGCAGGACAGCGGAAGAACTGATCGATTACTATGAAGATTTGATCGATACCTATCCGCTGGTGTCCATCGAGGACGGATTGTCAGAAGACGACTGGGAAGGCTGGCAGGAGATGACCCGACGGATCGGGGATAAGGTACAGCTTGTGGGAGATGATCTGTTTGTGACCAATACAAAGAGGCTTTCCTGCGGGATCAAGCTCCAGGCGGCAAATGCGATCCTGATCAAGGTGAATCAGATTGGAACACTGACAGAGGCATTTGATGCGATTCATATGGCACAGAAGGCAGGCTACCGTACGATTATATCACACCGCAGCGGTGAGACATCGGAGGATATCATAGCGGATATCGCAGTTGCCTGCGGTGCAGGGCAGATCAAGACCGGAGCGCCCTGCCGGGCAGAGCGGACGGAAAAATATAATCAGCTTCTCAGGATCCAGGAGGAGCTGGGGGATCTGGCAGGGTATCGGAATCCCTTTGGAAGTGAGTAAACTGAATCCTCAAAATCAGAAGACTTGCACAGCAGGTCTTCTTTTTGTATAATCTAAGTATCTGAACGAGAAAAGAAAGGTACATTATGGAGAAGATTATACTTGCCTCCGCTTCGCCGAGAAGAAAAGAGCTTCTGGAGCAGATCGGAGCGGCATTTGAGATCAGAAAGGCAGAAGGAGAAGAGGTCATTACCTCGGATATTCCGCAGGAGGTTGTAAAGGAGCTGTCCGGGCAGAAAGCGCAGGAAGTGGCAGAAAAAGCAGCGGGAACGGTCATCATCGGTGCAGATACCGTTGTGGCGATAGAAGGACAGATTTTAGGGAAGCCGAAGGACCGGGCAGATGCAGTGCGGATGCTGAAACTTTTGCAGGGCACAGATCATGAAGTGATTACCGGGGTGACGGTGATCCTGAAGGAGCAGGGGAAGCGTATCTGCTTTGCAGAGGTGACGAAGGTGCATGTATTTCCAATGACGGATGCACAGATCAAAGCTTATGTGGAGAGCGGTGAACCCATGGATAAAGCAGGAGCGTATGGCATTCAGGGCAGATTTGCCGCATATGTGTCCGGTATTGAAGGAGATTATAATAATGTGGTAGGGCTGCCGGTGGGCAGGCTCTATCAGGAACTGCTGGCAGTGGGAGTGGATCTGACAGAAAGGACGAACATAGGATGAGATTAGTGATACAGAGGGTCACTCATGCTTCAGTGACCGTGGACGGCGAGACGCTGGGAAGGATCGGGAAGGGTTTTATGGTCCTGATCGGGGTGTCGGATGAGGATACGAAGGAAGTGGCTGACCGGATGGTGAAAAAGATGCTGGGGCTGCGTATTTTTGAGGATGAGAACGGAAAAACCAATCTGGATCTGCATACGGTAGGGGGAGAGCTTCTTCTGATCTCCCAGTTTACTCTGTATGCGGACTGCAGGAAGGGCAACCGCCCAAGCTTCATCCGGGCGGGAAAGCCGGATATGGCAGAAAGCATGTATGAATACATCATTGAAAAATGCCGGGAGCAGGTTCCGGTGGTGGAACGGGGAGAATTCGGTGCAGATATGAAGGTGGAGCTTTTGAATGACGGTCCCTTTACAGTTGTGCTGGATTCGGAGGAGCTGTTTGCATAAACGGGAAATTCAGGCATATGCCCGCCGGCTGAAATATGGTTGAAAAGAACGTAAAATTATGGTAAGGTATAGATAATTATACAACTGAGGTGCGATATGAAACGTGTACTTTTAAAATTAAGCGGTGAAGCCCTTGCAGGGGAAAAACACACCGGATTTGACGAAGCTACCTGTATGCAGGTGGCAAAACAGGTAAAGACCGTACTGGATGAAGGTATTCAAGTGGGGGTTGTGATCGGCGGAGGCAACTTCTGGAGAGGGCGTACCAGCGAGAATATCGACCGTACCAAATCTGATCAGATTGGTATGCTCGCAACGATCATGAACTGTATTTATGTATCGGAGATCTTCCGCAGTGCAGGCATGAAGACCAAGGTGTTTACACCCTTTGCCTGCGGTCCGATTGCAGAGCTGTTTACGAAGGATGCGGCTGTGGAATGTCTGGAAAATGGCGTAGTGACCTTTTTTGCAGGAGGAACGGGACACCCGTATTTTTCCACGGATACCACCACGACTCTGCGTGCGGTTGAGATCGAGGCGGATGTGATCCTGCTGGCGAAGGCAATTGACGGCGTCTACGACAGTGATCCGAAGCTGAACCCGGATGCGAAAAAGTATGACGAGATCCCGATCCAGTCTGTGATCGATCAGAAGCTGGGAGTGATGGATCTGACCGCATCCATTATGTGTATGGAGAACAGGATGCCTATGATGGTATTCGGTCTGAACGAAGAGAACAGCATCGTGAATACTGTTCAGGGCAGATTTTCAGGAACAAAAGTAACCGTATAAAGGGAGGAACAATAGACATGGAAGAAAGATTACAGCCATACGAGACTAAGATGAGCAAATCCTACGATGCATTACAGAGAGAGTACGGAGCGATCCGGGCGGGACGTGCGAATCCGCATGTACTGGACAGGATCAAGGTAGATTACTATGGAACTCCGACCCCTCTTCAGCAGGTAGGCAATATTTCTGTTCCGGAGGCACGCATCATTCAGATCCAGCCATGGGAGAAGAAGATGATCCGTGAGATCGAGAAGGCGATCATGACTTCTGATCTGGGCATCAATCCGACTAACGATGGTTCGATTATCCGTCTGGTATTTCCGGAGCTGACAGAGGAACGCCGTAAAGCGCTGGCGAAGGATGTGAAGAAGAAGGGTGATGAGGCAAAGGTTGCGATCCGTAATATCCGCCGTGATGCCAATGAAAACTTCAAGAAGATGAATAAGAACAATGAACTGACCGAGGATGATCAGAAGGATCTGGAGACCAAGATCCAGAAGCTTACGGACAAATACATTGCAGATATCGACAAAGCAATCGATGAGAAGACGAAGGAGATTATGACCGTATAATCATCAAGGAGACCGAAGATAAGGCAGGTGCAGCGCGCATCTGCCTGTTTCTTGACTTACAGGAAAACCGAAGGAGGCTTACCTATGAAGATTCCGCAGCATGTAGCGATCATTCTGGACGGAAACGGACGCTGGGCGAAAGCAAAGGGAATGCCCCGCAATTACGGGCATGTGCAGGGAGCAAAGAACGTGGAGCGTATCTGTGAGGATGCATGGAAGATGGGGATCAAATATCTGACCGTGTATGCATTTTCTACAGAGAACTGGAAACGCTCAAAAGAGGAAGTGGATGCGCTGATGACACTTCTGCGCAACTATATGAAGACCTGTGTAAAGACTGCCAGGAAAAATCACATGTGTGTGCGTGTGATTGGAGACAAGACCGGACTTGCACCGGATATTCAGGAAAGCATTGCTGCTCTGGAGAGAGAATCTGCCGATCAGGACGGACTGAATTTTACCATTGCCATCAACTATGGCAGCAGAGATGAGATCTGCCGTGCAGTGAGGAAGATCGCTTCGGATGGAATCCGTTCGGAGGATATTACGGAGGAAGTGATCTCAGATTATCTGGACACGGCAGGTATCCCGGATCCGGATCTTTTGATCCGTACTAGCGGAGAGCTTCGTCTGTCCAATTATCTGATGTGGCAGCTGGCATATACGGAGTTTTATTTTACCGATGTGCCCTGGCCGGATTTTGACAGGGAAGAGCTCACAAAAGCGATTAAAAAGTATAATCAGAGAGACCGCCGGTATGGCGGGGTGAAGGAAGAGCCGGAGGAGGAATCCTGATGAAATCATTTTTGACAAGGCTTTTAAGCGGAATCATTCTGGTGGCGCTGATCTTTGCAACCTGCTGGTACGGAGGAGGGCTTCTGTGGCTGTTCCTGCTTCTGATCGGTTATATTGGACAGATGGAGTTCTATAAGGTATTCGGCATTCAGGATAAAAGTCCCGGGTTTGCAGGGTATCTGGGAACGGCATTGTGGATGATGGGAGTCCATGTGGCATCAGGCGGGGGGCTTACGGCAAAGACAGAGGGAATGTGGCTGATCCTGATGGTGGTATTTCTGCTGATCATGGCGGTATATGTATTTACATTTCCCAAATATGACACGCAGCAGATCATGGCGGCGTTTTTCGGCATTGTTTATGTACCGGTCATGCTGTCCTTTATCTATCAGACCAGGATGCTGGAGAGCGGTCTTCAGCTTGTGTGGCTGATCTTTTTCTGTTCCTGGGGATGTGATACCTTTGCGTACTGTACCGGGATGCTGCTCGGAAAGCATAAGCTGGCGCCGGTATTAAGTCCGAAGAAATCCATAGAAGGGGCAGTAGGAGGCGTGGCAGGCGCTGCCCTGCTGGGAGCAGTGTATGCAGGCATCATGACCGCTCCGGTTCTGGAATATGCCCTGATCTGTGCGGTGGGCGCGGTCGCTTCTCAGATCGGAGATCTGGCAGCTTCCGCCATCAAGCGGCAGCACGGAATCAAAGACTATGGCAGACTGATACCGGGACACGGCGGTATTCTGGACCGTTTTGACAGTGTGATCGTGACTGCGCCTATGATCTACATTCTGGCAGTGGCGCTGATCGGGTAAATGTAAGGAGAGAACGTATGAAGAAGATAGCGATTCTGGGATCTACGGGTTCTATCGGAACCCAGACTCTGGAGGTGGCAAGAGAGAATAAGGATCTGGAGATCGTGGCTCTGGCAGCAGGCGCTAATGTGAAGCTTCTGGAGGCACAGATCCGGGAATTTCATCCGGCGCTGGTGGCTGTATGGACGGAGGAAAAGGCAAAGGAGCTGAAGTCCATGACGGCTGATCTGGATGTAAGGATCGTCTGTGGTATGGAAGGACTGCTGGAAGTGGCAGTCATGCCGGAGTCAGAGCTTCTGGTGACGGCGATCGTGGGTATGATCGGTATCCGTCCGACCATAGCAGCAATGAAGGCAGGTAAGGATATCGCGCTGGCAAATAAGGAGACGCTGGTAACGGCAGGACATATTATCATGCCTCTGGCAGAGGAATGCGGTGTAAGGATCCTTCCGGTGGACAGCGAGCACAGTGCCATTTTCCAGTGCCTGAACGGAGAAAGCCGGACACAGCTTAGCAGGATCCTCCTGACGGCATCCGGCGGACCTTTCCGGGGAAAGAAAAAGGATGAGCTTAAAAATGTCCGGGTGGAGGATGCGCTGAAGCATCCCAACTGGTCTATGGGACGGAAGATCACCATTGACTCTGCGACGCTGGTCAATAAGGGACTGGAGATGATGGAGGCAAGGTGGCTGTTCGGCGTGGAGCCGCAGGATATTCAGATTGTGGTACAGCCAAAGAGCATTATCCATTCCATGGTGGAATTTGTGGACGGAGCGGTGATCGCACAGCTTGGGACGCCGGATATGAAGCTCCCGATCCAGTATGCCCTCTATTATCCGGAACGCCGGTATCTGCCGGGAGAAAGGCTGGATTTCTGGAGTATGGGTCAGATTGCATTTGAGAAGCCGGATATGGAGAATTTCCCGGGACTTAAGCTTGCCTTTGATGCGGCTGCAGGCGGCGGAAGCCTTCCAACAGTATACAATGCGGCAAACGAACGGGCAGTGGCAAAGTTTTTGAACCATGAGATCGGATTTCTGGATATTCCGGAGATTATTGGAAGCTGTATGGCAGAGCACCGAATCATAGAGGCTCCGACGGTGGAGCAGATTCTGGAAACAGAAGCCGCAGCTTATGAAATGATTGAGAGCAGGTGGTAGATTGAGTATTATTCTGGCACTTCTGATATTCAGTGCTATAGTGATTGTCCATGAACTGGGACATTTTTTACTTGCAAAATATAATGGAATTACAGTTACAGAATTTTCAGTGGGGATGGGTCCCCGGCTTCTGAGCCATGAATGGAGAGGAACCTGTTATTCCCTGAAGCTGCTTCCCTTTGGAGGCTCCTGCATGATGGTGGGAGAAGAGGAAGAAAGCAGCGAAGAGGGTTCCTTTGGGAGTAAATCTGTCTGGGCAAGGATCGCAGTGGTGGCGGCAGGTCCGATCTTTAACTTTCTGCTGGCGCTTGTTCTGTCGGTCATCCTGGTCTCCAATCTGGGCTATGATGATACCGTAGTGAATATTACCCCCGGTTCTGCGGCAGAAGCGGAAGGGCTTCTGGATGGCGATGAGATCCTGAAGCTGGGAGGCAGCCGTGTCTATGTGTACCGGGAGATTACCATGTTTAACAGTTTCCATCAGGGACAGCCTGCGGAAGTGGTCTATGAACGGAATGGAGAACAGTATCATACGACGCTGACCCCCAGACAGGGGGAGGATGGTGTGTACCGGTACGGATTTGAGAAGATTGCGGCACGCACAAAGGGAAATGTGTTTGAGACAGTCAAATACAGCTTTGCGGAGCTTCGTTACTGGCTGAAGGCAACCATCGAGAGCCTTGTCATGCTGTTTCAGGGGCAGGTAGGATTTGACGATCTGTCCGGTCCTGTGGGAATCGTCAGCGCCATCGGAGACACCTATGAGGCAAACCGGGCGGATGGCTGGTATTATGTGGCTTTGAGCATGGCAATGATGTCGATCCTGCTGTCCGTGAATCTTGGAGTTATGAATCTGCTTCCGATTCCCGCACTGGATGGGGGACGGCTGGTATTCCTGCTGATCGAAGCAGTGAGAGGAAAAGCGCTGCCTCAGGAAAAAGAAAGCATGGTTCATTTTCTCGGCTTTATTTTCCTGATGGCGCTGATGGTAATGGTTCTCTTTAATGATATTACCCGTATCATAGGACCTGTGATCCGCTGAGAAATCTGCGGAAGGGATCCGGTCATACGGGGTACTGACCGTCAAAGCATGCTTTGCACAGAGGAAGATCTCCGGTCATCTGTTTTAGATCTTCCAGCTTCATATAATCGAGGGAGTCTGCGCCTATACGGGTGCAGATTTCTTCTTTTGTCAGGGAAGATGCAATCAGCTGTCCGTTGCTGGGAACGTCCGTTCCATAGTAACAGGGATACAGAAAAGGGGGAGAGCAGATGCGTACATGCACCTCTCTGGCGCCGGCTTCCTTCAGCATGCGGATCAGACCTGCAATGGTGGTTCCGCGGACGATGGAGTCGTCAATCAGGATCAGGCGCTTTCCGGCAACTACACTGCCAAGAACGCTGAGCTTTAAATGGACTGCAGATTCCCGCTCCTCCTGTGTAGGTTTTATAAAGGTTCTGCCTATGTAGCTGTTTTTATGAAAGGCGAAGGCAAAGGGCAGACCTGTTTCCTGCGCATATCCCATTGCGGCAGCCAGACCGGAGTCCGGAACTCCGGTAACAAGATCGGCATCTGCGGGGCAGGAGGCTGCCAGCGCTTTTCCGGCACGAATCCTTGCGTCATAGACATTGATCTGATCCAGAGTGGAATCCGGTCTTGCAAAGTAGATGTATTCAAAGATGCAGTGTGCATGCGCCGTCTGAGAAAGACGATGGTCAGACTTCAGCTGACCGCTGCTGATCGTGAGGATCTCACCCGGCTCGATATCACGGATAAATTCTGCATTCACAGCAGTCAGTGCACAGCTTTCGGATGCCAGGATATAGCTGTTTCCCTGTCTGCCCAGGCATAAGGGCTTCAGCCCAAGAGGGTCACGGACCCCGATGAGCTTTCTGGGACTCATAACGACCAGTGCGTAGCCGCCCTTTAATTTCTGTGCCGTGTGGAGGATCGCATCTTCCACGCAGGAGGTGTGGGTGCGTTCCTTTGCAATGCAGCAGGCAATGACTTCCGAGTCGGTAGTGGTATGGAAGATTGCTCCGCCTTCCTGCAGTTCCCGGCGAAGCGTATCTGCATTGATCAGATTTCCGTTGTGAGCCAGAGCGAGCGTCCCTTTCAGATATTTAAGCACCAGGGGCTGTGCATTTTCCACAGTGTCTGCGCCGGTGGTGGAGTAGCGTACGTGCCCCACGCCCATATTTCCTGTAAGCTGTTCCAGCTCCTTATGGCGGAATACTTCTCCGACCAGCCCCAGATCCTTGTGCCATGTGATGTTTCCACGGGGACCATGGGTATCGCATACAGCGATACCACATGCCTCCTGTCCTCTGTGCTGCAGTGCGCACAGACCATAATAGATGGAAGGAGCGGCGGAGTCTCCGTCCGGATGAAAAATCCCGAAAACACCGCACTCTTCTTTGACTTTATCCTCTTCCCACTGTATGGACATAGATTTTCGTTTTCCTCCTTAAACGGTAAAGAGCAGCTGCTCGTAGTTCGGGTAAGGCAGGATGCTGTCCGGCAGATATTCTTCTGCTTTATCTGCTGCAGTACGGATCGCATCCATATCTGCCAGGATGGTGCTGTGATAGAAGCCGGCAGCCTCAAGCATATCGCTCATTTCTTCCGCTGTCCTGGTGTCTGCGGCAAGCTTTTCCTCTGCTTCAAAGATCGCATCGTAATATCCGGCAAGCTTTTCCAGAAGTCTGGTCTCTGCAGTGCAGGGCAGACTGGCAACGGACTGTTTTTTGCTGATGGAACAGGTCACCTTATCCGTGTATTCCATAAGTGCCGGAAGCAGATCGCGGCGGATCATATCCTGCATGGTTTTTGCTTCAATATGCAGAGTTTTGCAGTATTCCTCCAGAAGAATTTCATATCTGGAAAGGATCTCGTCTCTGGTGAATACCTTGTGGCTGGTAAACAGCTGGATGTTTTTCTCGGCAATGAAGCAGGGCAGTGCCTCCGGTGTGGATTTCAAGTTGTAAAGACCGCGTTTTTCTGCTTCTGCCACCCACTGGTCGGTGTAACCGTTGCCGTTGAAGATAATGCGTCTGTGCTCCTGGATCGTCTGCTTTACCAGATCATGAACGGCATTCTCCAGCTGGTCTGCCGGGGCTTTTTCCAGTATTTTGTAGAATTGTGACAGCTCTTCCGCTACCGCCGTGTTTAACACCACGTTCGGACCGGCAACAGACAGAGAGGAGCCCAGCATACGGAACTCGAATTTGTTTCCGGTAAAGGCAAAAGGAGAGGTACGGTTCCGGTCTGTGGTATCCCGGAAGAAATGCGGCAGCACTGCTGCACCCGTATCCATCTGTACCTTCTGCTGTCTGCCGAAGAAGGTATCGTTCTCAATAGAATCCAGTACGGCAGTCAGTTCATCTCCAAGGAAGATCGACACAATGGCAGGCGGAGCCTCGTTGGCGCCAAGCCGGTGGTCATTTCCTGCGCTTGCCACAGAGACACGCAAAAGATCTGCATAATCATCCACGGCTTTGATCACTGCCATAAGAAACAGAAGGAACTGGGTATTCTCAGCAGGTGTTCTGCCCGGATCCAGCAGGTTGATGCCGGTATTGGTCACCATGGACCAGTTGTTGTGTTTTCCGGAGCCGTTAATACCGTCAAAGGGCTTTTCATGAAGAAGGCATACAAGACCGTGTTTGTCAGCTGTTTTTTTCATGATCTCCATGGTGAGCTGGTTGTGATCCACGGCAATGTTGGCGGTCTCAAAGACCGGAGCAAGCTCATGCTGGGAAGGAGCGACTTCGTTGTGTTTGGTTTTTGCCGGGATTCCCAGTCTCCAAAGCTCCTCATCCAGATCATGCATGAAAGCGGATACGTGAGGCTTGAGCGCACCGAAATAGTGATCCTCCATCTCCTGTCCTTTTGGAGGCATGGCGCCAAAAAGAGTTCTTCCGGTGAAGATCAGGTCCTTTCTCTGCCGGTACAGCTCCTTTTTGACCAGAAAATATTCCTGCTCCGGTCCGATGGTGGCGGATACGCCGGTCACGTCTTTTCTGCCAAGAAGCTGCAGGATCCGGACAGCCTCTCTGTCCAGAGTTTCCATGGAACGCAGGAGAGGAGTTTTCTTATCCAGAGCCTCTCCGCTGTAGGAGCAGAAAGCGGTGGGGATATATAAGGTACAGTCTTTGATAAATGCAGGTGAGGTAGGATCCCAGGCAGTGTAGCCTCTTGCTTCGAAGGTGGCTCTCAGTCCGCCGGAGGGGAAGCTGGATGCATCCGGTTCTCCTTTTACCAGCTCTTTTCCGGAGAAATCCATGATGATCTGTCCGCTGCCGGTGGGAGAGATGAAGCTGTCGTGCTTTTCTGCGGTGAAGCCGGTCATGGGCTGGAACCAGTGGCTGAAGTGAGTTGCTCCATGCTCAACCGCCCATTCTTTCATGGCAACTGCAACGGAGTTTGCCACGTCGAGCTCCAGATGGGTGTTATTTTCAATTGTTTTTTTCAGCGCGTTATAGATGTCTTTGGGAAGCTTGTCGCGCATGACCTTGTCGTTGAAAACAAGACTGCCGTAGAGTTCAGGAATACTTTTTGTCATAATGTATGTTCTCCTTTCAAAGATACAAAGATACAAAAAAGGCGCCTCGGAGATCATTCTCCAAAGCGCCTTTGCTTTATGCTACGTAGTATACGCCCAATTTTGAAATTGTCAAGAAGAAAATACTTTACAAATGAAAATAAATGGGTTAGACTGTAACGCAGAAAAATAATTGTGTCTGACAGGACAGAGATGACAAAGGCGTCAGAGAGCTTGCGAAAGCAGGCTTCTTTGGCGCCTTTTTGTATGGCAGAAAGCTTCTGCCTGTGGGAGACATACAGGAGTGGAGTGAAGAAAATATGTCGGTGAAATATGTATTTGTAACAGGCGGTGTTGTATCCGGACTGGGAAAGGGAATCACAGCGGCATCACTGGGGCGGCTTCTGAAGGCAAGAGGCTTTCACGTGACCATGCAGAAATTTGATCCTTACATTAATGTAGATCCGGGAACGATGAATCCAATCCAGCACGGTGAGGTATTTGTGACGGATGACGGGACGGAGACAGATCTGGATCTTGGACATTATGAGAGATTCATTGACGAGAGTCTGGATAAGAATTCCAATGTGACCACGGGTAAGATCTACTGGTCGGTTCTCCATAAGGAGAGGCGGGGGGATTACGAGGGAGGAACGGTTCAGGTCATTCCTCATATTACCAATGAGATCAAATCCCGTTTCTACAGAGGAAAGACCCCGGAGGAGGAAACCATCTCCATTATTGAGGTGGGCGGCACGGTGGGCGATATGGAGAGTCAGCCGTTCCTGGAGGCGATCCGGCAGTTTCAGCATGAGGCGGGAAGAGAAAATGCGATTCTGATCCAGGTGACGTTGATTCCATATCTGAAGGCATCCGGGGAGATGAAGACGAAGCCTACCCAGATGAGTGTGAAGGAGCTGCAGAGTATGGGGATCTGGCCGGATATTCTGGTGTGCCGTTCGGATTATCCCATTGATGAGCGGATGAAGGAAAAGATATCCCTTTTCTGTAATGTGAAGAAGGATCATGTATTCCAGAATCTGGATGCCGCATCCCTCTATGAGGTGCCTCTCATGCTGGAGGAGGAACGGCTGGCACAGGCAGTGTGCGAATGTCTGCATATCTCCTGTCCGGAACCGGAGCTTGGGGACTGGAAAGCTATGGTGGATGCGCTCCATCATCCTCTTCGTTCTGTGACCATTGCGCTGGTCGGGAAATATGTGGGGCTCCATGATGCATACCTCAGTGTGGCGGAAGCTCTGAAGCACGGCGGAATCGCCAACCGGACGGAGGTAACTATCCGGTGGATCGATGCGGAGGTCCTTACTCCGGAAAATCTGGAGGAATATCTCCATGATGTGGATGGCATACTGGTTCCGGGAGGCTTTGGACAGCGGGGGACGGAAGGGAAGATCCTTGCAATCGGTTATGCAAGACGTCAGAAGATACCGTTCCTGGGAATCTGTCTCGGCATGCAGCTGGCGATCGTGGAATATGCCAGAAATGTGGCAGGGATCGAGCGTGCGGACAGTATAGAATTTGATCCGGACACTCCGGATCCGGTCATCGCACTGATGCCGGAGCAGAACGGAGTAGAAGATCTGGGAGGCACGCTCCGTCTGGGAGCGTATCCATGCAGGCTTTCAAGAGGAACAAGAATCTGTGCGCTGTATGGAAAAGAGGAGATATCTGAACGGCACAGACATCGTTATGAGGTAAATAATGCATATCGTGAGATTCTGGTACAGAAGGGCATGATACTTTCCGGTCTGTCCCCGGACGGCAGAATCGTAGAGATGATAGAGCTGGCAGATCATCCATATTTTGTGGCGACGCAGGCACATCCGGAATTTAAATCCAGACCCAATCATGCACATCCGCTCTTTGCAGGGCTGATTGCGGCGGCAGCATGTAAGCGGTCAGGAGAAGAGATGTCCGGCATGATCAGAAACAAGGAGGAGAAGCGATGAACAGAGGCGGAGAACAGAGAGGACTTTACAGTCCGGTATTTGAACATGATAACTGCGGAATTGGAGCAGTGGTCCATATAAAAGGAAAGAAAAGTCATCAGATCGTGGACGATGCGCTGAAGATCGTGGAAAATCTGGAACATCGTGCAGGTAAAGATGCCAGGGGAGAGACCGGAGACGGTGTAGGAATACTGACACAGGTTCCGCATCGGTTTTTAAAAAAGGTCTGCAAAGAATGCGGGATCCTTATCGGAGAAGAACGGGAATATGGTGTGGGCATGTTCTTTTTCCCGCAGGACGAACAGAAACGCCGCCAGGCAAAGAAGATGTTTGAAATTATTCTGGAAAAAGAAGGAATGGAGTTCCTGGGCTGGAGAGAGGTTCCCTCAATGCCTCAGGTGCTGGGACACAAGGCAAGAGAGTGTATGCCGGTCATCTGCCAGGGCTTTGTAAAGAAGCCGGAGCAGACAGAGAAGGGACTGGAGTTCGACCGGAAGCTTTATATCGTCCGCCGGACCTTTGAGCAGAGCAATGACAATACCTATGTTCCCTCCCTTTCCAGCCGGACCATTGTATATAAAGGAATGTTTCTGGTGGGACAGCTTCGGACCTTTTTTACAGATCTTCAGGATGAGCTGTACGATTCCGCCATTGCCATTGTGCATTCCCGTTTTTCCACGAACACCAATCCAAGCTGGGAACGGGCTCATCCCAATCGTCTGATCGTACATAACGGAGAGATCAACACCATCAGAGGAAACGCCGACAAAATGCTTGCCAGAGAAGAGACCATGTGTGCACCGAAGCTTTCGGAGGATGATCTTATCAAGATCCTTCCGGTAGTCAACGGAAGCGGATCGGATTCGGCAATGCTGGACAATACACTGGAATTTCTTGTAATGAGCGGTCTTAGCCTGCCGCTGGCAGTGCTGATCACCATACCGGAGCCGTGGGCGCATAACGACACTCTTTCTCAGGAGGTCAGAGATTTCTATCAGTACTATGCAACGATGATGGAACCCTGGGACGGACCGGCATCGATACTTTTGTCCGACGGAGATCTGATGGGAGCTGTGCTGGACAGAAACGGTCTGCGCCCCTCCCGTTATTATATCACGGATGATGACCGCCTGATCCTTTCCTCCGAGGTGGGAGTGCTGGATATTCCTACCGGACATATCCTGAAAAAGGAACGTCTGCATCCGGGGAAAATGCTGCTGGTGGATACGGTAAAGGGCGAGGTTCTGGGAGATGAAGAGATCAAGGAATGTTACGCGAAAAAGGAGCCGTACGGAGAATGGCTGGACAGCAATCTGGTATCTCTGCATGAGCTGAAGATTCCAAATGAAAAGGTAATCTCGTATAACAGAGAAGAGAGGGCGCGTCTGCAGAAAGCTTTTGGTTATACCAGTGAAGAGTACAGAGAAAGTATCTGCTCCATGGCGCTGAACGGTACAGAGAATATCGGGTCTATGGGTGTGGATACCCCGCTGGCTGTCCTGTCCAGAGAATATCAGCCCTTGTTCTATTATTTTAAGCAGATGTTCGCTCAGGTGACCAATCCTCCCATTGACGCAGTACGGGAGAAGATCGTGACCTCCACTGCGATGTATGTGGGAAAGAACGGAAATCTTCTGGAGGAGAAACCGGAGAACTGCAGGATGCTGAAGATCAATAATCCGATTCTGACAGATCTGGATCTTCTGAAGATCAGGACCATGAAGCATCCCGGCTTCAAGACCGCATGTGTTTCCATTCTCTACTATAAGAGTACGCCTCTGGACCGGGTACTGGAGCATCTGTTTGTGGAGGTGGATAAGGCATACCGGAACGGAGCGAATATTCTGATCCTTTCCGACCGGGGTGTGGATGAGAACCATGTGGCAGTTCCCTCTCTGCTTGCGGTCTCTGCAGTGCATAAGCATCTGGTCAGGACGAAAAAGTGTACGGCACTCTCGATCATTCTGGAAGCGGGAGAACCAAGAGAGGTACATGACTTTGCAGCGCTTCTTGGCTATGGAGCCTGTGCGGTGAACCCGTATCTTGCGCATTCCACCATTGGAGAGCTGGTAGAGGAAGGTCTCTTGAATAAGGATTATTACGCGGCGGTAGAGGATTATGATCATGCCATCCTGCAGGGCATTGTTAAGATCGCCTCCAAGATGGGCATATCCACGATCCAGTCCTATCAGGGAAGCCAGATCTTTGAGGCAGTGGGTATCTCCAGCGAGGTGGTCGACCGCTATTTTACAGGAACAGTAAGCCGGATCGGAGGAATCACCTTAAAGGATATCGCAGCGCAGACAGATGCCCAGCATACCAGAGCCTTTGATCTGCTGGGACTTGACAAGGATCTGTCCCTGCCGGTTATGGGAAGGCATAAGCTGAGAAGCAAAGGAGAGACGCACCGTTTTAATCCGAAAACCATCCATCTGCTGCAGCAGGCGGTAAGAGAAGACAGCTATGAGAAGTTTCGTGAGTACACCAGGCTGGCAGATGGTGAAAATACAGGGTATCTGAGAAGCCTTATGGATTTTGCATGGCCGGAGGAAGGAGTTCCGCTGGAAGAGGTGGAAAGCGTGCAGTCTATCGTGAAGCGCTTTAAGACCGGAGCCATGTCATACGGTTCCATCTCGGAGGAGGCACATGAAGCGCTGGCGGTGGCAATGAATCGTCTGCAGGGCAGATCCAACAGCGGTGAAGGCGGAGAGAGTGATGAAAGATTAAGATCCGCAGGAACCGAACAGGATAGAAGCTCAGCAATCAAGCAGGTTGCCAGCGGACGCTTTGGTGTGACCAGCCGCTATCTGGTGAGTGCAAAGGAGATTCAGATCAAGATGGCACAGGGAGCGAAGCCCGGAGAGGGAGGACATCTTCCGGCGAAAAAGGTATATCCGTGGATCGCGAAGACCCGCCATTCCACACCTGGTGTAAGCCTGATCTCTCCGCCGCCGCACCATGATATTTATTCCATTGAGGATCTGGCGCAGCTGATCTATGATCTGAAAAATGCCAACAAGCATGCACGTATCTCCGTGAAGCTTGTGTCTGAGGCAGGTGTGGGAACCGTTGCGGCAGGTGTGGCAAAGGCAGGGGCACAGGTGATCCTTGTCTCCGGCTACGATGGCGGTACCGGAGCGGCTCCGATCAGTTCCATTCATAACGCAGGTCTGCCCTGGGAGCTGGGACTGGCGGAGACTCATCAGACGCTTCTTCAGAACGGGCTTCGCAGCAGGGTCATCATAGAGACAGACGGTAAGCTGATGACCGGACGGGATATTGCCATAGCGGCACTTCTCGGAGCAGAGGAGTTCGGCTTTGCCACAGCACCTCTTGTGGCACTGGGCTGTGTCATGATGCGAGTCTGTCATCTGGATACGTGCCCCATGGGAATCGCCACTCAGGATCCTGAGCTTCGGAAGCGTTTTTCAGGAAAGCCGGAATATGTCATGAACTTTATGCTCTTTGCGGCACAGGAGCTGCGGGAATATATGGCAAGGCTTGGAGTGCGCACGGTAGATGAGATGGTAGGGCGGACAGATCTTCTGAAGAAGAAAGAAAATCTGACCGGACAGCAGGCAAAGGTGGATCTGAGCAGCATTCTGTATCCGGTGCCGGATACAGACCGGAGGACCTCGGTATTCCATCCGGAGGACGCTTATGATTTCGGGCTGCAGAACACCAAGGATGAAGGAGTCCTTTTGAAGAAAAAGGAGCTTCGGGAGGCAATTGCCGGAGGAACCAGGAAGACCTGCCGGATGAAGCTGACCAATACGGACCGGACCTTCGGAACCCTTCTGGGAGCGGAGATCACCAGGCTTCGGCCGGAGGGACTGCCGGCTGATACAATCACCATCCGCTGCGAAGGCTCCGGCGGACAGAGCTTTGGCGCATTTCTTCCCGGCGGACTTACGCTTTCTCTTGCAGGAGACAGCAACGATTATTTCGGAAAGGGTCTCTCCGGAGGAAAGCTGTCGGTCTTCGCACCTGCTGATGCAAAGTATGCACCGGAGGAAAATATCATCATTGGCAATGTGGCGCTCTACGGTGCGACCGCAGGAGAAGCCTATATTGCAGGCGTGGCAGGAGAGCGGTTCTGTATCCGCAATTCCGGGGCGGCGGCAGTGGTAGAAGGCGTCGGTGAGCACGGCTGCGAGTATATGACCGGAGGCCGTGTGGTAGTGCTGGGATCTACCGGCAAGAATTTTGCGGCCGGCATGAGCGGCGGAATTGCGTATGTATTGGATGAAGGAAACTGCCTGTATAAAAACCTGAATAAGGAAATGGTTCTTATGGAGAAGGTGGAGACCAGAGCCGATCAGGAGGAATTAAAGAATCTGATAAAGTCCCATGTGGAGCATACCGGATCCAGAAAGGGCAAAGAAGTGCTGGAGCATTTTGATGTGTATCTGCCCAAATTCAAAAAGA
>JAHABX010000058.1 GCA_018376135.1 Clostridiales bacterium
CATATTGCCGAACTCATATCTGGGTGCACCGGACAGCGTGTCCATACCCATACTTGCAAGAAGGATACCCAGACAGGTGATCACCACACCCTTGACCGGGTTCTCGCCTACCAGCCAGCTGATAGAGGTCATGGCAATGAACAGCAGAGCCGTCATCTCGGACGGTCCGAACTTCAGACCCAGGTTTGCAAGCGCAGGACCTGTGAAGGTCAGAATAATAATACCGATCGTACCACCCAGGAAGGATGCGGTATTTGCAGTCAGAAGTGCCTGACCGGGACGTTTTTTCTTCGTTGCCATGGGATAACCGTCCAGCGTAGTTACAACAGCCGGAGAGTCGCCCGGGATATTCAGAAGAATCGCACTGAAGCTTCCGCCGTACATATTGGAGTAATACAGTGCGCCCAGCATGATGATCGCCGTCGCCGGGTTGAATTTATAAGTCAGCGGAAGCAGAAGTGCAACTCCCGCAAGGGATCCGATACCAGGCATGGCGCCTACGATCAGTCCCAGAACCGCTCCAAGCATACATGCTCCAATATTGATAGGAGTCAATGCGGTACCGAAGCCCTGGAATAATAACGCAAAATTTTCCATATGTATGTTTCCTCCTACATGAACATCTCGAACAGTCCCCACGGGAACTGTACCTGCAGCCAGCCGGCAAACACGCCCAGAACAATGACTGCGATGATCGCTTCAATAATGATTATATGCTTCCACGGAGTACCCTTCTCTACGACCTTCAGCCAGAAGAGTACGAACAGGAACAGCATGGGGATCATTCCTACCAGAAAGCTTCCGAGGATGATAGATAATCCTCCAAGAATGACCGAGAGCTCATTCTTATTATACTCCGGCTGCCCTTCCTCCTTCAGAGTCTGGAAGAAAGCGGCAATACTTGCAATTACCATAACAATTGCGATGATGCTCGGGAAGAAACCTGGCTTCGGCTCCTTATCCCAGAATCCAAGCTGTGTAAATCCGATGTAAGCAAAGACAATACCGATGATGGCTGTCACAATCGGAATCAGCTGTTTTGAACCAAACTTTTTCACTCTTAACTACCTCCAAATTTATCTGGCTGCCACTGCCGCCATCTGAGAACACTGCTTTACTGCATTCTCAAAGGATGCGGTGGTTACGATTCCTTTTCCTGCAATGTCATATGCAGTACCGTGTCCG
>JAHABX010000059.1 GCA_018376135.1 Clostridiales bacterium
CATATTGCCGAACTCATATCTGGGTGCACCGGACAGCGTGTCCATACCCATACTTGCAAGAAGGATACCCAGACAGGTGATCACCACACCCTTGACCGGATTCTCGCCTACCAGCCAGCTGATGGAGGTCATGGCAATGAGCAGGATCGCCGTCATCTCGGACGGTCCGAACTTCAGACCCAGGTTTGCAAGGGCTGGACCTGTGAAGGTCAGGATGATCATACCGATCGTACCGCCGATACAGGATGCCATATTTGCAGTCAGAAGCGCCTGACCGGGACGTTTTCCCTTGGTAGCCATGGGATATCCGTCCAGTGTGGTACAGACTGCCGGCGAGTCACCCGGGATATTCAGAAGGATCGCACTGAAGCTTCCGCCGTACATATTGGAATAGTACAGTGCGCCCAGCATGATGATCGCCGTCGCCGGGTTGAATTTATAAGTCAGTGGAAGCAGAAGTGCAACTCCTGCAAGGGATCCGATACCAGGCATGGCGCCTACGATCAGTCCCAGAACCGCTCCAAGCATACATGCTCCGATATTGATAGGAGTCAATGCGGTACCGAAGCCCTGGAATAATAACGCAAAATTTTCCATAAATATTTCCTCCTACATGAACATCTCAAACAGTCCCCACGGGAACTGTACCTGCAGCCAGCCGGCAAACACGCCCAAAACAATGACTGCAATGATCGCTTCAATAATAATCACATGCTTCCATGGCGTTCCTTTCTCTACGACCTTCAGCCAGAAGAGTACGTACAGGAACAGCATGGGGATCATTCCTACCAGAAAGCTTCCAAGGATGATGGATAATCCTCCAAGGATAACCGTGATCTCATGCTTATTGTACTCCGGCTGTCCTTCCTCTTTCAGTGTCTGGAAGAAAGCGGCAATACTGGAGATCACCATAACGATTGCGATGATGCTCGGGAAGAAACCGGGCTGGGGCTCCTTATCCCAGAATCCAAGCTGTGTGAATCCGATATAGGCAAATACCACGCCGATGAGAGCGGTGATAATCGGAATCAGCTGTTTTGAACCAAACTTTTTCACTCTTAACTACCTCCTGTTTATTTTGCAGCCACTGCCGCCATCTGAGAACACTGCTTTACTGCATTCTCAAAGGATGCGGTGGTTACGATTCCTTTTCCTGCAATGTCATATGCAGTACCGTGTCCG
>JAHABX010000041.1 GCA_018376135.1 Clostridiales bacterium
CAAAGGACATCAGGGAGTGCCTGCTGGAGCAGGCAAGAAAATTTCATCAGTGGCAGGAAATCACTTATCCCGGAAAAACCACCGAGGAGATTGGCGGTGTGTGGGAGGTTGATTACCCTGCGTGGAATGATATATTTGATGCCTTTTGCCATGTGTTGACCCAAATGAATGTAGAAATGGCAGACAGCGTCCTGCTGGATGAGATGGTCTATTTAATTGCCAGGGCCAACGAAGCGGAGGGATTTATACAGGAAACCACTTCCCATCCCCAATGGTTTGAGTGCCTCTGCCGCAGGGCCTCAGCCTCCAATGAGAGTGAGGCCAAGTGGCAGTTTGCCGCCTATCTGCCGGAATGCTCATGTAGTCAGAAAGTCAGGGACATAATTCTGGATTTCGCAAAGGACCCCAATGAATATGTGAGCCGTCGGGCGCTTTTGGCGATGCCCGCTCTGCGTCCTGACTGTGTGGAACAGTTCGCTCCGCTGTTTTGGAAGCGCAACTGTTACTCTCCTGAGCTTCAGGAATACCAGCGGATCGCCGTTCTGGTCTCACTGGATGCCATCCATTCCGACCTGCTTCCACAATACTTGGAACGGGCCAAGCAGGATGGTCGGAGCTATCTGCTGGAACACGCAAAAAGGATTGAAGGAGGACTTTCCATGAACGAAAAACTATTTCGCACCCAATTCAATCAAATGGAAAACACCGAGAAGCAGGCGCTGATGGAAATCCTGGCTGCCCGTTATGATATGACCTTTCTCGGTCTACATACCTTTGACCGATGGGGTCAGAGCTGCACCACGGGTATATTTCAGAAAGACAGCCGAGAGTTTGTTTTTGTTCCCGGTGATACTGTCACACTGGGTTGGGAACAGTTCGCTATAGGGCTGAATCAGGACAGCCAAGAGGAGCTGGACTATCTGATTCAGGAATGGGAGATGGAGTGCGATCCGAATGAGATGATTCGAGAAAGCATGGCTCCTGTTCGGAAGGCAGCAATCAGTCCCATGCTGGTTGGACGGGAGTTGGAAGAACTCTGTTGGGAACCGGTCAAGATGGACGATCCCAGACTGACCGCCCATCCTGACTGGCTGAAGAAGTTCCGGGATTTTGCCTGGAGCGACCTTGATAGCCTTACCTTGCATCAGTCGGTCCGCATTGAACGGACGGAAAAGGGCTTTCAGATCTGGATTTATAACCAAATGGATTACGATTCACTTATGGAGCAAATGGAAAAGCAGAGCCTTTCGCTGCCCACTGCAAATGAATGGGCTTACTTATGCGGCGGCGGATGCCGCACCCTATTTCCTTGGGGTGACGGAATGGACTACTCCATGCACCTGCATCATTTTGAAAGCCCGGAAGATGAGGATAAACCTTTCGATATGGAAGAACCCAACTTCTTCGGCCTATCCATTGCCTATGATCCATATATGCGAGAAATAGTGAAAGCTGATGTGTTTACTACATGCGGCGGTGATGGCGGGCGCAGCATCTGTGGCGGACTTGGAATCTTTCTCGGTTTCCTGCCTTGTTCTCCGCACTGCAAGCCGGAAGTACAGGAGAATAAGCAATTAAATGGCGATTATGATTTTTGTCGCCCTATCATACGAGTGGAGACGGATTAAAAGAATGGAGGGAAACAATGGAAATCAATGGCTGGAATTATCTCTTTGAAAACTTGCCACATTGGAGAATTAGAGATCGTTTCCCCTATGTTTACGATCAGCTCACCCAGTCTCCGTCTGGTGAGTATGCCATCCTGATTTATTCCATTGCAGAAGTGAGTATGTGCAACGAAGTGGGTTGTCTGGCTGTTTTTGAAAGCCGAGAGCATCCTGCTCTGATACTGAACGCATACAAAGCCCATTTTTCTCCTCAATCCCCTGTGTTTTCTGCGAATGGCAGGTATGTATGTTTGAAGTCTCAGATGTACTTATCCGGCCAAAATCGAGTGGAGTGTCCTCTACTTCTTCTGGATCTGTATGATCGACAATTCACGGCCTTGACATTGGATACACATGATCATCAAATTGCCATCCAAAATCAAACCGAGAAAGAATTGGTACTGAGCTTAACGCCCTACTCTAATCCGTCTGAGTCAGAGCAACAAATCTCTATACAAATAGCAGAATTATTGTGGCATCCATTCCAAGAAATCAATATGTTGGAACGATGGCTTAAAAGATAATTTTCAAGAGGTTACTTATGAAAGAAATAACACGCGATCTCACAAGGATCAGCAAGTATATCAGTTTGATCCTTCGGCACAAGCCGGAGGTTATTGGAATCAAGTTGGATACCCACGGCTGGGCGGATGTCAATACGCTGCTGGCAGGCATCAGCAAGAAGCACCCCATCAATCGGGACATCCTGGAGGAAATTGTGCAGAGTGATGAAAAGCAGCGGTATTCCTTCAGCGAGGATGGGACAAAAATCCGGGCCAATCAGGGCCACTCTATTCAGGTGGATGTGGAACTCCCCGTAACTGAACCACCGGAAACGCTCTACCATGGAACAGCCCAGCGGTTTGCCGCCTCCATTGAGACCCAGGGACTGCTTCCCCAAAGCCGCCTGTATGTCCATCTGTCCCCTGATCCCGAAACCGCCGAAAAAGTAGGCCAGCGGCACGGCAAGCCTGTGATTTACCTGGTGGATGCCGGACAGATGCACCGGGACGGATATCTCTTTTATTTATCCGCCAATGGAGTGTGGCTGACAAAGGTGGTCCCTGCTCCGTACCTGAAACGCTTAGAGGAGTGAATGCCATGTGTACCGCGTATGGTACAGACAAGGTGAACAACACGCTCCGTCTTCTTTAATCACAAAAAAGTATTTGGAGAACGACAAAATAAAATTTGAGATGGAGATTAAGAGCTAATATGACAGATATTCTCGACTTAGTGCCAAAAAATAAATTTGATAGTTCAAATATAGAGAGGCTAAAACACCTTACTGACAATGAGATTGAGCCGATATTACCCTCTCTTTTGGAGTGGATACAGGACTGTAATTGGCCTGTTGCTGGTGATATTTTGCCGATGCTCGCTTTACACCAATCAGCCCTTGTCCCTTTAATTCATAGAGTTTTAAGTCCACATGAAAAAGACGACATATGGAAATATTGGATTATCACCTGTCTGGCACCTCTTTTTTCCGATGAGAGCATAAATTGTATTCTCTCAGATATACAGAGGATTGCAAAAAGTCCTACACAGGGCGAATTAAGAGAAGAAGTACATGAAGCCGCTGTCACCTTCTTGCAGAACAGACTATCAAAAACAAGTCGATAACTTCCCATTTATCGGGGAGATAGCAAAGCCAACCGGGCAAGCAACGGTCAAGATGAACTGCACATTTCATGAGCCGCCGCTGACAGCCTCGCCTGTCTTTGCTGATAGGCAATCAAGCCGGTCTTTTGGCAGGTGGCAGATATCAAAAAGGAAAATCTGGGCACCAAGCTTTGGGGACGATATGGAACATATTTTTCAAAAGTTCAATCGAACTTTCAGCCCTCAAAAAATGATGTACAGAAAACACAAACGTGCTGTTCTGATAATAAAAAAGATGATAAACTGAAGTAAAAGGAGATACAGACATGGAAGTAATCAAACTGCCAAAAAAGTTCCGCATGGTCTGCTATGAGATCATGGATGGCAAAGAAGAAGCACTCACTGCTTTGGAAACTTTCGCTGACAAATACCCGCATCAAGTGGCAGCAATCAAGGCAGAGGTTGCCTATTTCAATCTGGACTATGAAGCAGCACTGAATCTGGATCTGACGGTTCTTCCCTGGCTGGAAGAGTGGTATTACAGCAATGTAAGCGACGAGCACATGATCGCCATGACGGTAGCCGCTATCCAGCTACACCGGGAGCAGGAACTGATAGAGGCGCTGACGAAGGAACAGGCGCGTATCCGGTCTGAGAATGGCCTCCCCCAGCGAGATCGTTTCTGTGACATCCTGATGGACTACCTCAAGCGGGGCGTTATGCCCTTCGCGGACAACGATAAGAACTATCCCTACCATGAACCGGAAGAACCACAGACAAAGGAGCAGCTCTGGGCAAAGCTGGTGGAACAGAATAAAAAGCTCTCGCCGGACGATCCCGATGCCAAACGGAAGTTATATAACCACTGCTGTATGTTCGGAACAGCCAGGGATGCGGTGGATCTGTTTGAGGAGATTCAGGGCGTGCCTATGGCTGACTCCTCCTATCGAGACGCAATCGCCCGTTACATCTATCTTGGTGACCGGGAAAAAGCACTTCAGACAGCGGAAAGGTTAGCAACAGAACGATTATGGGTTGTTGCCGGACCTACACAGGTACGACCGATGACATTCTTTGAAGATCCAAACCTGCGGGAATTTTTACTGGAACCGGACACTCTCCAGCGCATCCGGGAAGCTGCTTTTATTGACAATGGAAATCTGGTGAGAAAATAAGATAAAAACAGGAAAAGAGGAAACAGATATGGGCAAAGAACTGGAGTTGTATAAAAATTTTATTGATGGTCTTGTAGAACGGAAAAACAGCGTGACGGCCCTGTGGGTCAAGGGTGATGGTTTCCCAAAGATAGCGGACAACAAGGCGAAAAACGATCTTCTTGCCACACTGACCCCGGAGCAAAAAGATGTGCTGGCCGAGATGCTTTAGGACGAACATATTGCGGGTATCCATACCACTCTTGCGTATATCAATAAAATGATGGACTTGGATGGTTTGGAGCTTCATCAGTACGGTGAATCCTATCCCAACGACTATTTTGAAAGCCTGCACTATGACTTCATCAGCCGTTGTGACGGAGATGAGTGGCCGGAATAAAAGGAGGAGTAATATATGTATATCGACAAATATTGGGACAACTATATCGGAGGCTCGGATGATAGCCTGAACCTTGTGGCATTTTTGGAAGATCTGAAGAAAGAAGAAATCCCCCTCAGCGAGATTTTTGCCAAAATCGGACTGGACAAGCAGAACTGGGACTTCCATCAGACCGTGGAGTATCTGGAATTCACCCATTCGGACGGTGTGGAGATGGACTTCCACTTTGCTATTGATGTGGTCACTGATCTGGCCGCTATTCTGCTGGAGTGCAGCGTCAACGGCAGTGTGAACCTGCAAGATTTAGACGAATATAACACGCCTTCTCGTCGTATCCGCATCACTGCCACACCAGAGGAACATGACTCCATGAACAAGGCACTTGCGGACTTTGCCCAAAATCCCCTGTCTTATGATCTCCATGAGATGATGGATGATGAGGAAATTCAGGAGATGGCACATCATGTAGAGGCGCTGCGGAAAGAACTGTATGAAGCAGCTGGCCGCAACCGCAACTACCATGTGAAAGCGGAGGATGTGAAACATCTGCTTCCTGACTGGGAGGGTGCCGATGGCTGCATCGCCACCAACTGTATCACGGTGGAGGGCTGCAAGGTGGGCTACTGCTATCGTGAGAATCCAGACGGTAACTGGGACAGCGGCTGGCGCTTCACTGCCGATGACGAGAGTGATGACTACATGGACGACCCCAACAATGCTGGAATTTACAAATTGAACACAATCTGCAACGACGATCCCGATATTATTCCGCTGCTGCATACGCCCGCCCCCTGCGCCTTTGAACGGGATGAGAATGGCGTGTTCCAGCAGATTAAAGACTGGAAACCGGAACAGGATGAGGAGGCCCCGGATATGGATATTTTAGAACAATGCCAGAAGTGGAATGAAAAGGGCCAATACCAGAAGATCATTGACGCACTGGAGGCTATCCCCGCCGAGGAGCGTACCCCTGAGATGGACAGTGAACTGGCCCGTGCCTATAACAACTTAGCTGTTCCAGGGAATCGGGAACTGTATCAGAAGGCCCTTTCCTTGCTGAAACCCCATGCAGACTACTTTGCAGAAGACTACCGTTGGAACTTCCGTATGGGATATTCCTATTACTTTCTGGACCAAGAGGGTCGGGCATTGCCCTATTTCCGCAAGGCACTGGAGAAACTTCCTGGAGACGAGGACACCCAAAAACTCATTGATGACTGCGAGAGCCGCATTACTTTGCCACAATTCTCGGAGTGCTTCCGGGAGCGTACAGAAAACTGGTGGGAAACCTTTGCCGAGATGGAAGCAGAATTACGCCAGATGATGGACGAGGATAAGGATCGTACCCGTGGCGCAGAACTCGTGGCCCAAATGCAGGAAACCCTGAATCTGGTTTTTGACGAGATTTCTTTCGAAATGGGCTTCAATGGCGAAAAGCATGAACTAATCCTCACCCCTGAGGGCGACAAGGTCAAACTGTTTGAGCTAATCTATTTTCAGAAGCACGCTCCGAAAGAAGTGCTGGAGCACTGGAACATCCTGGTGGGCCGTCAACCGGTTCAAAACATCGGTCTGCGAACCAATGATGGCTGGGATATCTCTGGGGATGATGTGCAGATCTGGCTGGAGGAACAGGGTGAAAACAGCTTTGCCATCTCCGCCTACTGTGAAAAGCTGCTGCCTAAGCTTCAAGAGGAAGAAGGCAGAGTCTGGTGGATGCTCACCACTCTCACTGATCAGGTACTGGGTGAGATCTCCCATATGTGGTACATTGACGACTTCGATGTAATGGAAAAGCCCAAGGCGGAGCCGTCCTTCCTCCTGTCTCAACTACCCGACAAGCTGAAGGAAAAGGGAGCGAATCTCTCCACCGATCCGGAAGCCTATCTGGACAGTTGCCTTGGGTACAAAATGGAACCCAACAAGGACCCGGATGCTGACTGGCGGCTGGATGTGATAGCTGGTTCCACCAACTGTGTGCCTCTCATCAACGGCTATTTGAATGCTGACAATGATTTTATGGATCAACTCCACGCTGACGGCGCGGTGGCGGGCTTCTTCTGCTATCCTCTGGATACCCTGCGGGAGGAGGAAGGAACACAGAAGATCTTTGATTTCCGGGATGAGTTGGAGGAAGTGTTTGCCACTGATGAAGGAGCGGAAGTTCTTACCTTAACCGGCGGTGCTACCGGTATTTACTGCGGCTATGTGGACTTCATTGCCTGGGACATTCGTGAGGCGCTGAACATGGCAAAAGAGTTCTTTGAAGGCACGGACATTCCCTGGGCTATTTTTCACTCATTCCGCCGTGAAGCAGGTTCTGTGCCCCTAAAACAACAAGATGATGAGCCAGAAGCCGAGGATCAGGATGACGAGTTGGACGAGACGCTGACGGGCATGGACTATATTCCCTACACGAAACAGAACGCCGAGGCGTTCTATGAACAGCTGGAGCAGTGGAACGACGAGGACGAGTACACCCGCTGCATTCAGGCGTTGAATGCTGTACCGGAAGACTGGCGGGACTACCGCATTGCCTACGCCATGGCACGGGCACTGGAGAACTACGCCATCATCGGAGACCATGACGAAGGCACCCCAAACTACAAGGGGGACAAAGCCCTGCTCCGTGCCATCGAAGTGCTGGAGTCCGTCCGGGAGGAGGGCCAGGACAAGTCGGAGTGGAATATGCGGATGGCTTATGCCTATCAGTATCTCCATGGTCAGGAGGAAAAGGCCATTCCCTACGCCCAGCGATGGGCGGAACTGAACCCGGAGGATGGAAATGCCTCTGCGGTGATCCAAGAGTGCAAAGCAGAGATCAAAAAACGCCAGCGTAGCCGGAAAAAGAAGGTTAAATTCGTGCCTGGTGATACCCCCTTCGAGGGCTTCGACCTCACCAACTTCTGGGACGACAGTATGTATGCGCTGAAAGAGTATGTCAGCGATCCGCCTTCCGATGAGCTGATCGCCAGTGTGGAGGAGGAGCTGGGCTATAAGCTGCCCGCCGCCTACATCTGGCTGATGAAGCAACACAACGGCGGCATTCCGGTGAATACCTGCTATCCCTGCGATGAGCCTACCTGTTGGGCAGAAGACCATGTGGCCATCACCGGCATTTTCGGCATCGGACGGGAAAAGAGCTGCTCCCTCTGCGGAGAGCTGGGCAGCCAGTTTATGATCGATGAGTGGGAGTATCCTGCCATCGGCGTAGCCATCTGCGACTGCCCCAGCGCCGGACACGATATGATCTTCCTGGACTACCGGGCCTGCGGCCCCCAGGGAGAGCCTGCGGTAGTCCATGTGGATCAG
>JAHABX010000023.1 GCA_018376135.1 Clostridiales bacterium
GAATAAATCTTTTTCAAAAGAATTTTCGAAGATTTTTCAAAGCACTATTTAATTATCAAGGTTCATCTCCTCCAGACTTTCGTCTGTCGGTCGCGCCGCTTCAACAGCGACTTGATTATCTTATCACTTCTCTTTCCTTTTGTCAACAACTTTTTTTCATTTTTTTGAAAAACTTTTTTGACTCGAAATCGATGTGATGTCTTGCTGACCGCTCTCGCAACCAGCTCGATTATAATATCAAACCCTTCCGCAAAAGTCAACACCTTTTTTCAAAAAGTTTCCAGAATTTCCAGAAACGAATTTCCAGAGTGAAATGTAACCGTAACTTCCGGTCCTTATACCCCCAGAACAAGCAGGATTCCGACCAGCAGAAGCAGGTTGTTCTCATAAAGCCCCACAAGCCATGAGCTCTGCTGTACCAGCTCATACGCCGGTTCTCCCCATGCACTTCCGCTGAAGATCGCCAGGATCAGGAAAAACACCCAGAGAGCAAGTATCTGCAGGACCACACCCAGCCCCGCTCCCAGAAGCCGGTTCAGAAGACTTAAACCCGGAACCTTCACCAGGATCTCCAAAGACAGGACGACCGTGCGCAGAAATAGCTTTACAACCAGATACGTTATGATCCATGAAAGAATTCTTGCGGCAAATCCCTGTATATATTCATCTGCCAGATCCCCAAAGCCCCCAAGAGCAAGCATACGGTAGATCTCTCCATCTGTTTCTACCAGATGCTCCAGAGACAGCGCTCCCGGCAGTATTCCTCTCAGAAATTCCTCCACATACGGAGAAGCAAAATAAACAGCAAGCAACGTCACCAGTGTGATCACCAGTGACGCTCCTTTTTTCACAAGACCCTTTCGGTATCCGTCTACAATTCCAAATCCCAGAAACAAGGCCCCCAATATATCTGCCATATTCCACATTTCCACGTTGTACCTCCTACTTCAGATGAATCTCATCTGTTCTCGATGCATGCATGACCACATACCGGCTCCGCCCGGACAGCGTATACAGATTCGATATGGATTCTTCAAAAGTACCGGTGAAGAACACCTTCCCCCTGCCATTGAGGATCATACAGTCAAATTCATCATAAATCAGAATATTGCTGCCTGAAAACTTCAGTTCCCGGTACTCCTGTTCAAATTCCGTCTCAAATTCCAGGTTCCCCTGTGTATCATACACCTGCAGTGCATATTTCTGTTCTTTTCCTTCTACGATCAGCCCAATTCCACCGTCCGAAGCGGCAACGCTGTAGACTTCTCGGTCAAGCGGTATCTCCGCCTTCAGCTCCGGTATCTGCTTTCCCTCATATAATAGAAGCTGTTCTGTGCCCACGGCAAAGCAATGGGTGTCATCTATATACTGTACGCTCGGCACTACCGTACCTGCAATTGTCTTCGCTGCAACCATATGATCCGCGTAATTCTCTCCTACGGAATCAAAATTATAAAAGGCAAGGCAGGCATTGATCCCGCCGTCCTGCACCTGCAGAAATGTCACCGCCAGCTTGGTTGCATCTGTACTGAGCGACATTCTCAGCGGATATCCCGTCTCCTGCAGTTCGAACTTGGAATTTGCCAGCTCCTCGCCTTTCTTATTATACAGATTGAGACGCATAATATCTCCATCCTCCAGAAGCGCCGCAACCACTCCCTGAGAGGACACCTCGATCTGCCGAATGGGAAGTCTGGTCTCTATGGTACCCTGAAGCCCGGTCTTATCAAACACCATTGCCTCCGTACCATTTTCTTCCGCTACCGCCGCGCTGCCCCTGCATACATCCACCACCGGATTCTGCATGTTATAGGTCTGACTCCAGATAAGCTGATTATCCGAATCCACACAGGAGATTCCATCCTTTCCATATTTTAAAACATAATTGAGGAACTCCGTATACTGAGTGGTCATGGTATCTGATCGCTCATAGCTGTTTACGACCTCATAGGTCTCATAAGTCCGGTTCTGCATACCGGCGCCGATGCCAAGCAGGCACAATGCCGCAGCAGCCAGAACTCCTGCGCCAATCGCCAGATTCTTCAGGCGATGCTTCCGAAGATCCTTTTTATAGGAATCCATGTCCGCGTCTATGCTTGTATTTTTCTTTAGTAACTGTATACTCATCGTTTTCTTCCATTTTAAGAACATTGATTTAAGGATATTGATTTTAAGTAGTATAGCATTTTCCATCAGGGAAGTAAAATAATTTCTCCAATATATATTTTGTCGCTGTCATCCAGCCCGTTGATCTCGCAGATCTTGTCCACCATATCTTCCGTCCCGTACCGTTCCCGGCTGATGTCAAGAAGGGTGTCTCCTGTCTGTACCCTGTATTTCTCCGGTTCCTTTACCGATTCCGACATAACCGCCTGAGTTTCTTCCCCAGTCTCCTGCTGTACCGGCCCCGGCTCTGATGAATCCCCGGTCTCTGTCTCCTCCGGCTGGGGTTCTTCCACAGCTTCCGGCTGCGGAGCCTGCTCTTCCTCATCTGCCGGAGTATCTTCCGGCTGTGCTTCCTCCGCCTTTTCATCCAAAGCCTTCTGATTCTCCTCTGCCGCCGCCAGCTCTATCTCCTGCATGTCCTGCACCGGCAGCTCTTCTTCCGGTCCCAGATTTTCGGAGATCTGGTGGATGGCGTCCTCCATATCCACCATGCGGTCATAATTATTCACCGTGGTAACGCCTATGACCAGAATGACCATCACGAGGAAGGTACATGAGGTGTACAAAAGCGCCATCACCTTTTTCTGTGTATTCTGCTCCCTTTTCTCCTGCATGACATTGCGGAATCTTGCTGCTGCCCGGTCCTTTATGATCCCTTCCGGCTCGATCCCCATGCCGCCTCTCTGCTGGCTCATATACGCCTGCATCATGTCATTTTTTTCATAATATATATAATAGCCGCACAACGGAGCCAGTCCGTTTTCTCCTCGCATATAGAAGACCGCCTCATTCTCCAGCACATCCATCTGTAGAAAGACGCAGGCTCTGCCTGAGAAATTCTGCGCGTGCACAGTCCGAAGCTCCTCTGTCAGCACAGGTGGAAAGCCTGGATTCGCCATACACCATCCCACCACCTCCAGACCGTCAAACCAGGTCTGGATCGTCTGAAAGATATTCCTCCAGTGCTCATGCGAAAACCAGCCTTTCATATCCTGTCCCATATCCACTTCCAGAGCGCCCTGGATATAGATTCCGAAAGGCTCTTCTACCCTGCCCACCAGTACCAGTGTCTTGATACAGGTCAGATTTGCTTCTGCCGTCTGATGCAGATATGTATAGGTATAATCTTCCACCAGGATCTTCATGCCCTCTCCCGGTTCTCCTATCTGACGTATATTCTTCGGAAGCTTCCGCTCTTCTTTCGCATTTTGCCGTTCTATCAGTTCCATTCTCTTACCAACCTCCATTTTGTCTACATCGTAGCACAGAAAAGATCCTGTTTTTGACGAAACAAAGGGGTAAGAAGCGGTATCTCATCGACAAAAAGAGACGCCGAAGCGTCTCTTTAATAAGTTCGTTCCTGTAAAATGCTGTGAAGATCCATGGCAGCATCAAAATACTGTTCTTCTACATATTGAATCTTTTCTACGGTTTCTCCTGCTTCTGCTGTCCGTCCTCAAACAGCAGATAATACCCGTTCGCCGCCGTAAATGCAGTCTTGAAGGATTCTGTACTTGCTCTGCGCCAGTCGGATTCAGAACCCACCTGGGAAAAACCTACCACGATAGAGTCACCGCTCCCGTTCACTTCCATCTCTTCCTTATATAGATATGAATCCTGATGCACCTCTTCCTCTCCGGTACAGCCTGCCGCCAAAAGGGCAGCCAGAAGGAAAAGTCCCGGCTTTCATGAATCTCTCTTCATATATACCGCCTTCCTGTCCATGCTCTCTTTCCCATTTTACTATAGCCTTCCAAAAAAGGGAATCGCAAATGCGATTCCCGACAGACTCGCTGTATATTTTCTCCTACAGCCTTTTCTTGCGGATGCTCATGACCACACTCTGGATCACATATGCACCTACAATAGAAGCAGTCATATTGAATTTGCCGCCGCTCAGTGCATTTCCTCCCAGCGCAACCGCAAGGATCGCATCCATCTCAATATCCTTTGCGATGACCGAGTAGTTGATCGTGGAGATACGGCTCACCTTGATCAGCCCTACTACTCCAACGCAGAGCCCCAGGATCACGAAGGACAGGATCTTGATAAACACCGGAGTCAGTCCGTTCAGCTTTTCCGAGCTCTCATTGATACCAACTGCCTGTGTGTACAGTCTCAGGTTCGTGAATTTCAGCACCAGTGCAATGACTGCAATACATGCGAGTGCAATAAAGAACGGCGTCAGAATCGGAATGCCCGGAATAAATTCACCAAAATAAGTAAAGGACGGTTCACTGATAACCGGAAGCTCGTTGTTATTGATCCATGCTGCGATAGAACGTCCTGCCGTATACAGGATCAGGTGTGGCGATCATGGGCTGGATCCCGAATACTGCAACCAGCGTCATGACAATGGCAAGGATCACCTTCTGCTGATTACCGCCTGACAGAGACTTGATCGGCGTATCCGCAGATGCCGTCTTAATATTCAGAAGCTCTATGTACTCCTTTGCGATCTTATCCGCTTCCGCTTTTGTATAGGGCTTTAAGAAGCCTCTGAGCACCTGCTGGGCAAGAATAATATTGTCCCGGACAGCTTTTATGTATATTTCTCATCTGTAATGCAACCTGTTCTTCCACTCCTGAGCTCACCTCCTGTTTATTTCCGAAAATAAAGCGCGGTGCAGGCTTTATAATATCATTGCTACTGCGCCGCGCTTTAAAATCATAGTCAAAATTTATTTATCTGTTTAGATACCGTATGTATCTACATCTTCCTGAGTAATGGTAGCTGCATCAAAGCCCTTCTCGTCCATGATGATGACCTTCTCAGCCAGAGTCTCACCAGCTTCGATCTGCTGTGCTTTCTCAGCATTCCACTCTGCAGTCTGCTGAGTAACCAGATTCCATCCGTCAGAAACAACTGCTGCATCCAGTGCACCGGAACGTCCCTGCTGTGCTGCGGATCCCATAACACCCTGCAGATGGATGATGTTGTACTCCTCAAGTCCCTGCTCTTTTAACCAGTTCACAGCGGTCTCACCCTCTTTGTCCATATCGGATACGATGGATGCCTCGTAAAGGCTCTCATCTGCATCGATGGTACGGTCAAATAAGATTACTCTGATGCCTGCGTCCTGTGCATCCTGTAATACGGAATCCCATCCTGCCGTGATCTGCTCATCGTTCTTCAGGCCGTATGCGAAAGATGCCTCATATCCGTTTTCTTCAGTAAAGGTTGCTTTTAAATCTTTATCATTTGCGGTACGATATCCGGACTCGTTCGGGTCGTTGTTGATGATGCCGACTTTGATCAGCTCTCCATCTGCTACCGGTTCTGCTGCTGCCGGAGCTTCCTCTTTTGCTCCGCATCCAACTGCCATGGTCATTGCCATTGCCGCACATAAAACTACGCTCACAATTTTTCTTTTCATGATAAATAAAACCTCCCTGTGGATTTGTTTTTGCTATTTTGCCTTGGCTGCGATAGCAGCATACAATATCCGGGAGGTTCTGGAAACGGAATTCTTTCGGGAATAAGTGCACTTTTTTATTGATTTTTGAACAATTCCGCCATAAAGTTTGTTTTTCAGATAAAAGTTTATTTTTTTACGGCTGGGATCACAGCCCTTGCCTCTGTCCACTCTCCGTAGACACTGTCGATCTCCAATCCGTATTCCGTTCCGTAATTCAGATGAATCCGCTGATCCACATTAAACAGCCCAAAGCCCGACGGATCGTTTTTATCCGCCAGCTCTCCGGTCACCAGGATATGTCCCAGCCCTCTCTTATTCTTTATCCCTTCACGCATAACGATCTCGTCTTCCACTAAGAATACTTTCAGCATTTTCTCCCTCACGCCCTGTCTCTTATACCAAAAATGACCGTTCCATCAGGAGCGGCCACTTCTGCATATCTTTATTTGAATTTATAAATGGTCGTCGTATGATACGGCTGACCCGCCTCAAATACTGGCTGGCGGAACGCAGGCGTATTGATGCTGTTGGGGAAATACTGCGTCTCAAGACAGAGTGCATGACGCTTATCGTAATGAACGCCATCCTTTCCGGTCTGTGGGGTGATACAGTTCCCTGCATAAAACTGCACGCCCGGCAGATCAGAATACACCTCCATGATACGTCCTGCCTTCTCATCCTCTACCTGTGCGATCTTCTCCACCTTTCCGAAGGTGGTGTCCAGCGCCCAGTTATGGTCATAGCCCTGCACCAGCGTCAGCTGCTCCCAATCCTCATCGATCCGGTCACCGATGCATCTCGCCTGACGGAAATCCATGGGTGTCCCTTCCACAGGAAGGATCTCGCCCGTAGGGATCGCCCCCGGCAGGATCCCGGCAAACCCACTGGCACAGATCATCATCTTCTCATGACAGATATCCCCTGCATCATGTCCGCCCAGATTAAAGTAGCTGTGATTGGTCACATTGATGGTCGTCTTCTTATCGCAGACTCCGTCATAGGTAATCTGAATTCCGTTGTCCTCCAGAAGTGTATAGGTCACAGAAATATGCAGAGTACCCGGAAATCCGTTTTCTCCATCCGGACTTATGTAAGAAAGCTTTACTGCATTCTCTTCTTCCATAAGCTCTGCATCCCACAGCATCTTGTGAAAGCCCTTCTGAAAATCCGTATGAAGGTTATTGCCGTTCTCATTCGCTGCCAGCGGATAGGTCACTCCGTCCAGGGTAAAGGAAGCCCCTCCGATCCGGTTGGCATTCCGTCCGATGGTTGCTCCGAAGAAACAGCCATTCTCCTCATAATCTTCCAGACGATCATAGCCAAGGACCAGATCCTTTTTCACGCCCTTTTCATCCGGCACAAGCAGCTTCACAAGGATCGCACCAAAATCTGTAATGGACGCTTCCATTCCATTCCGATTGCTGATGGTATATAAAGATGCATGTCTGCCGTCTCCGGTGATTCCAAATTCTCTCCTGCTGATACTCATAATCCCTCTCCTTTACAGCTCCACGCGCCCCTCCAGCGCACGCAGAAGCGTCACTTCATCAATATATTCCAGATCTCCGCCCACCGGAACTCCGCTGGCGATCCTGCTCACCCGGATACCTGTGGGCTTGACCAGCTTACTGATATACATGGCTGTCGTCTCTCCCTCCAGGCTGGAATTGGTTGCGATGATCACCTCATCCACATCCTTCTCCAGACGGTGCATCAGCTCCTTCAGACGAATGTCACCCGGTCCGATCCCCAGCATAGGGGAGATCGCTCCGTGAAGCACGTGATACACACCGTTATATTTACCGGTCTTCTCATAAGCGCTCATATCCCTGGGATTCTCCACCACCATAATGACCTTCTGGTCGCGGGCAGGATTGCTGCAGATGGGACAGGTCTCCTGATCCGTCAATGTCAGACACTGGCTGCAGTAACGGATCGTACTCTTTGCTCTCACGATGGTATCTGCCAGCTTCTCTACCCGTTCCTTCGGCATATCGATGATATGAAACGCCAGTCTCTGCGCAGTCTTGGCGCCGATTCCCGGCAGGGAAGCCAGCTGCTCGATCAACTGGCTGATCTGATTGCTGTAGTATTCCATCAGAACGGGAAGCCTCCTCCAAGTCCTCCGGTCAGCTTCGCCATATTGGCAGCGGATGCCTCGTCTGCCTTGCGCAGCGCCTCATTGACTGCCGCCATGATCACATCCTCTAGCATCTCCACGTCATCCGGATCTACCGCTTCCGGATCCAGCTTTACCTTTGTCACTTCTTTTTTGCCTGTCACTGTCACTTCCACAGCTCCGCCTCCGGCTGCCGCCGTGAACTCCGCAGTCTCCAGCTCCTTCTGGCTCTCCTCCATCTGACGCTGCATACGCTGTGCCTGTTTCATCAGGTTACTCATATTTCCCGGCATCCCGCCTCCCGGGAACCCGCCTCTTTTTGCCATGTTATATCCTCCTTGTTTCGTGTTTTAATTGAAATCTATGTCAATATCCATATTGATAGATTTTGCCAGATCAATGACCGGCTCCTGCGGTCTCGTATCCGTCATGGGGGTACACACCTGTACCTTCATACGGACGTTCAACTCTCTCTCTATGACCTGCTCCACTTCCTCCGCCAGCTCCTTCTCATCCACCGCATGATCCCTGCACAGAATGATCTGTACGCCTCCATGCTCCGGAAGCTCCCTGCACTGGGCATCCTTTAACACAAACTGAGACCAGGAGCCTGTCTTCCTGCGAATCTCCTGAAACCGGTCAATAAACGTCCTGATATCTGCAGGCAGAGCTTCCGGAGATATCTTCTCCACTGGTTTTCTGACCGGCTCCTGCACTGCGGCTCCACCCTGGGGCAGCTGACCGGCTGTTACCGGCGCCATCCCCTGCTCCATCATCTTTTCAAGCTGTGAAAGCCTCTGAAGAACAGAGTCCAGATTTCTCTCCATGGACGGCTTGCATAATTTGATCAATGTCAGCTCTACCAGCACTCTTTTCTGACTGGCATAGCGTATCTGACCGGACAATTCCGAAAATACCCGGATATAGCGCATCAGCGTATCGGCATCCGTAAGGTCTGCCTCCTCCTTCATCTGCGCAAGGTGCTCGCTGGATACATCCAGTACATCCTCCATGCCCTGATCGCTCTTCAGCATCAGGAGATTTCTGAGATACCAGATAAAATCCATGACGAACTGGGATAATTCTCTTCCCTGTAAAATGATCTGCTCCAGCTCCCGGATCACCTCTGCCAGATTCTGTGCACAGATCTTACGGAACAGGCTGCCGAACACATCCATGTCCACGGCTCCCAGCACCTCCAGCACATGATCATAGGTCAGCTTCTGTCCCAGATAAAAGGCAATGCACTGATCCAGAAGACTCAGCGCATCTCTCATGGAGCCGTCCGCCGCCTTTGCCACATAGACAAGCGCCCGGTCCTCCACCTCTACCTTCTCTTCCTCCATCAGCTCCCGAAGCCGGTCCGCAATGGTCTCCGTGGTGATCCTCCGGAAATCATATCTCTGACACCTGGACAGGATCGTGATCGGAATCTTGTGAGCCTCTGTAGTCGCCAGAATAAAGATCACATAGGAGGGCGGTTCCTCCAGTGTTTTCAAAAGGGCATTAAATGCTCCGATGGAAAGCATATGCACCTCATCGATAATATAGACTTTGTATTTCCCTTCCGTGGGGGAATATGCCACCTCATCCCGGATCTCACGGATATTGTCCACACCATTGTTGGACGCCGCGTCGATCTCGATGACATTCATAGATGTCCCGGCGGCAATTGCCCTGCAGGACGCACAGGTCCCGCAGGGATTTCCGTCCGCCGGATGCTCGCAGTTTACTGCCTTTGCAAATATCTTCGCAATCGTTGTCTTACCGGTACCTCTTGTACCGCAGAAAAGGTAGGCATGTCCGATACGGTCAGCACGGATCTGATTCTTCAAAGTTGTCACAATATGGTCCTGACCTTTTACATCCGAGAACTCCGCAGGACGAAACTTCCGGTATAATGCTGTATAAGACATGTCTTCTTCACTCCTGTTAATCGCCGAAGCTGATTCCTATCATCTTGGCTTCTTCAATAATACCCGAATTCGGATCAACCATCTTTAATTTTCCTGCCACCTCTCCCAGAGGTACTTTGCAGGTCTCTCCATTGACGATTCCTACCATATAACCGTACTTTTCGTCAATGATCAGCTTTGCCGCTCTTGCTCCCAGACGGGTGGAGAGCACACGGTCATAAGGCTTCGGAGAGCCTCCTCTTTGTGTATGTCCGGGGACAGTCACCCGTACATCCGCATTGGTTTTCTGCCTGATCAGCTCAGCCAGCTCATAGGATACGGACGGATACGGATAGGATGCCATCTTCGCCTTGTATTCCTTCTTGGACAGGGCTGCATCCTCCTTGGAGATCGCACCTTCTGCAACCGCAAGGATGGTGAATCCCTTCTTCGCCTTCGTTCTCTTCTCAATTGCCGCGCATACCTTGTCAATATCATAGGGGATCTCAGGGATCAGTACGATGTCTGCTCCGCCTGCAATGCCCGCATGAAGGGTCAGCCAGCCCACCTTGTGTCCCATGACCTCCACGATAAACACACGTCCGTGGGAAGCCGCCGTTGTATGAATACAGTCGATGCAGTCTGTCGCAATATCCACCGCACTCTGGAATCCAAAGGTCATATCCGTTCCCCAGATATCATTGTCGATCGTCTTTGGAAGATGAATAATATTCAGTCCTTCCTCTCTTAAAAGATTCGCTGTCTTCTGCGTTCCATTACCACCCAGGATCACCAGACAGTCCAGATCCAGCTTCCGGTAATTCTGCTTCATGGCAGCCACCTTGTCCAGTCCGTTCTCATCCGGCACTCTCATAGTCTTAAAGGACTGTCTGGAGCTTCCGAGGATCGTTCCTCCCTTGGTCAGGATACCGGAAAAATCTCTGCCGCTCAGAAGCCGGTACTCATTGTAGATCAGACCCTTGTAGCCTTCTTCAAATCCATAGATCTCCACATCCCCGCCCAGTTCATTATAGAGCCCTTTTACAACCCCCCTCATGGTCGCATTCAATGCCTGGCAGTCGCCGCCGCTTGTTAAAAGCCCAACTCTCTTCATAGCTTCTTCTCCTTTATTTGATTTTTTACGAAACCATTCATATCCTCAGTGTACAAGGGGACGTACGCCAAGTGAAAGTAACGCAGCAGGCGTTCAAATTCACCTTACTCAACCGTATGTTCCCTTATACACTGAGGTAGCTATTCTGATTATAAACCAAACCTCCACTTTTCACAAGTATCTGCCTTTCGGAAGCCCGGCAGAAAACAAAAAAGCACAAGACTCCCATATGGGGTTCTCATGCCATCTGTTATTTTTAAATTCCGTGCATCCTGCTTTGAACTTTAAACCGGAACGTTACCTGTACAGTTAACTCAGCCCAGGCACCCTCACGGCACACAGGAGCTCCCGCTTAGTGCTGCTTTGTTCCCAACCTGACACGGTTCACGGGTTCCTGTTGCGTAAGACCCAGACATCAACGCCACTTATACAGGGCGGCTTCCAGCCGGACAGCCCGAGGCAGGATATCACTCCTACTATGGCGGATTGTAGGTACAGGGAACCGCCACTTCCCCAGCTGCACGGAAATCTTATGACTTTATGAATTTAAATGCCTGTTCAGTATAGCCTGTTTTCACGGGTTTGTCAATTGAAGTTTCCTGCGGCTGCGAAGCTCCCGGAAAAAATCCGTCAGCATGGCGGAGCATTCCGCTTCCAGCACCCCTTCTGTCAGCTCCACCTGATGATTAAAAGCCGGCACCTGCAGAAGATTCAGGATCGAACCGGCACACCCGGCTTTAGGATTACGGCTTCCGATGACCACCCGGGGAATCCTTGCCTGTACAATAGCTCCCGCACACATCTGGCAGGGCTCCAGCGTAATATACATGGTGCATTCCTCCAGCCTCCAGTCTCCCACTGCCCGGCTCGCCCGCCGGATCGCCAGAAGCTCCGCATGTGCCAGCGTATTCTTATCGGTATTTCTCCGATTATAGCCTCTGGCAATGATCTTCCCGTCCCTTACGATCACACATCCAATGGGAACCTCCTGAAGCTTCCACGCCTTATGTGCCTGCCGGATGGCTTCCTTCATATACTTTTCCTCTTCTGTCAGACGCACTCACACCGCTCCTTTCACAGCTTCCGAACCACGGACAGCGGATACATTTCTGTCCGCCCTTCGGATACAGGATGAAACGGCTGATATCCACCGGCGCATCATCCCATCCTGCCACAAAATCTCCGGAGCCCGGACGACGGATCCAGATTCCTTTTGTATCTGAGATCCCGATCCCTTTGCCCAGAATATCCCCGCAGTCTATGTCTCCCTGCCACAGCAGGCTTCCATCCTTCTCCTCCAGGTCTCCAAGATAGATTCCGATCGTCCGGTTCTGATGGCAAAAATAAATATATGCTTTTCCGGCATCTTCTCCCGGATGACCGGCAGTCTTCAGATGGATCTCCAGTCTGCACCTGCCGCTTCGTTCCTCTGCCTTTACAAATCCCGCACTGCGCATCTTCTCTCCATACTCATACGCATAGAGATATGCGATCCTTCTCCTGTGTTCCTGCATAGAACATCCCTCCTGTCCTTCCGGTATATTCTATGCCCGTCCCGGAGCGCTTATGCTCTGGCTTCTGTCACCAGGTCCGCAAACTGTGCAAACTGCGCCAGTGTCATAGCCTCTCCCCGGATCGTGGGAGACAGCCCCATCTTCTCCAGAATACTTACGGTCAGATCCTTGGAGATTCCAAGCTCCGGCACATTGCCCAGTCCATTCTGCAGAGTCTTCCTGCGCTGGTTAAAGGATGCCCGGATGATCGCAAACAAAAGTCTCTCATCCCGGACCGTCACCGGCGGATTCTTATGAACCGTCAGCCGGATGACCGCGGATCCCACATTCGGGCGCGGCATAAAGCAGTTCGGAGGCACATTTGCCACAATATACGGCTCCGCATAATACTGTACCGCCAGGGACAGCGCACCGTAGTCCTTGGTTCCCGGTCCCACCTGCATCCGGTCAGCCACTTCCTTCTGCACCATGACCGTAATACTTTCTACCGGAACATGATTCTCAAAAAGCCCCATAATGATCGGCGTCGTTATATAGTATGGAAGATTTGCGACAATCTTAACCGGTCTTCCTCCATTCATCTCATCTGCAAGCTTTCCAAGATCCACCTTCAGCACATCATCATTGATAACCGTCACATTATCATAACCGCTTAACGTATCCTTCAGAATAGGAATCAGCGCCTTGTCGATCTCGATCGCTGCCACACCGCCCGCTGCCGCTGCCAGATACTGGGTCATGGTTCCGATCCCGGGACCGATCTCCACCACAAAGTCATCCTTTGTAATATCTGCCGCCTGGATGATCTTATCCAGCACATGGGTATCGATCAGAAAATTCTGTCCGAACTTCTTCTGAAATACGAACTTGTACTTATTTAATATCTCAATGGTATTCTGGGGGGTCCCCAGATTGGGAATTGGATTTGTCATCACACACTCTCCTGTTACAGTCTGTAAAATCTTCTGGCATTCTCTTCTGTGATACGGATCACTTCCTCCGCAGATATGCCTTTCAGCTCTCCCATGGCTTCCGCCACCAGCGTAAGGTTACGGGAATCATTCCGTTTCCCTCTGTAGGGAACCGGTGCGAGATATGGGCAGTCCGTTTCCAGTAAAAGCCGGTCAATCGGCGCCTCCTTCACGACCTCCTTCAGCTTCTTCGCATTCCTGAAGGTCAGCACTCCGCCGATTCCAAGGTAATACCCCATGTCCAGATAAGCTCTCGCCATCTCCAAAGAATAAGAATAGCAGTGTACCACCACCGGAACCTCCGGGCGGTACTCCGCCTTCAGAATCTCCATGGTATCCGCAGCAGCTTCCCTGCTGTGTACAATCACCGGCATCCCAAGCTCCCCGGCAAGCTCAAGCTGCCGGACAAACCAGTGCTTCTGAAGCTCATGGTTCTCCTTATCCCAGTAATAGTCGAGACCGATCTCGCCCACAGCCACGATCTTTTCCTTCCGGCACTGTTCCCTCAGCCACTGAAAGCTCTCTTCATTCAGCTCTCCTGCTTCATCCGGGTGCACGCCCGCAGCTCCGTACAGGAAAGGATACTGTTCTGTCAGCTCCACCGTCCTGCGTACACCGTCCAGACTGGCGCCCACATTGACCACTGTCCCTACTCCGTATGCTGCAAGGGAAGTAAGAAGCTCCTTCCTGTCTTCATCAAATGCCTGGTCATCATAATGCGCATGGCTGTCAAATATCATGAATTCCACTCCTGTTCTGCCATATTTGTGATACCAGTATAGCGGTTTTCAGACTGTAATGCAATAAAAGGATCAGGATTCCGGTCACAGACCGGAATCCTGATCCTTTTATAATCATTCAATTATTAGGAGATCATACTGTTTGCTTTCTTTTTACAAAAAATAATTTTATGAACGGCATCATAAGGAACAAGGCTGCAATCACCAGACATATCACTGCAATCGGTCTGTGCATAATTGCACCAAAGTTACCATTTTCAGCTGTCATTGCCATTCTGAAGTATTTTTCAACTAATGGTCCCAGAATAAATCCTAAGATAACCGGAGCCATATCAACTTTAAACTGCGTCAGAATATATGCAACAATTCCGGAAATAATCAATACCCATAAATCAAAGGTTCTATTATTCAGAGCAAAGCTTCCAAGAAGGCAGAACATCAGGATTGCCGGGAATAAATAAGAGAACTTAATATTTACTGCTTTGACAAATACACGGATCAATCCCAGTTCCATAACATACATCACAATATTAGCAAGAAAATATGCTACCATAATTGCCCCAACTACATCTGTATTTGTCTTAAACAAAAGCGGTCCTGGCTGAAGTCCATGAATCATCAGACCTCCCACCAGAGCAGCGGTCGTTAAATCCCCGGGAATCCCCAGCGTTGTCAGCGGAATCAAAGCTCCGCCGTTTACCGCATTATTAGAGGATTCAGAAGCACAGATTCCCTCCGGAGAACCCTTTCCAAAACGTTCCGGATGTTTGGAAAATTTCTTCGCCTGATTATAGGTAATTAAAGTAGCCGCATTCTGTCCTATACCCGGAAGTATACCAATCCCTGTGCCGTAAAGGCAGCCCAGTCCAAGCGGAAGAGCACATCCTTTCATCTCTTTAATCGGAGGAAGGAAAGACATCTTTCCAAGATGAATATCCTTTTTCTCTTTTCCAAGGCTATGGCTCTGAATTAAAATTTCACAGACTGCAAACAATCCCATCATCAACGCTGTAGACTGCAATCCACTTGTCAGCTGCCACATGCCAAATGTCATTCTCTGTGCCCCGGATACTGCATCCAAACCTATACTTCCGCAGACAATTCCAATCAAAGCGCCAATCAATCCTTTTAATAAATCGTCTGCAGCCATTGTAATCACAACTGCAAGTCCCATCAGAGCTACTGCAAAATACTCCCAGTTTCCAAAAATCAAAGATACTTTAGAAAGCGGCGGGGCAACAAAAAACAATGCCAATGCGGATACTGTTCCCCCTACCAGTGATGCAAATACCCCTATAGACAGCGCCTGTCCCGGCTTCCCACTCTTTGCCATGGGATAGCCATCATAGCATGTAAAGATAGATGACGGTGTTCCAGGTATATTGATCAATGTTGCTGTAATCAGCCCTCCGCTGATACCGCCTACATAAATAGCGATTAGTAAAGTCAAGCCCTGAGCCGCTGTCAGACCATATGTAAACGGAATCATCAATGTAACTCCGAGCGTTGCTGTCAAGCCCGGAATACATCCAAACACAATCCCCAGAAACACTCCTCCCGGCAGGAGCAAAAGACATACGGGATCTGAAAATATCTCTGCAAAACCAAGCATTATTGTTTCCATGGTTTTCCTCCTGTTCTCTACTGCATTTGTTTCATTTCTTCAAATACCGGCTTTATATCCTCTACCCATCCGTCGATCTTCTGCTGCAGCTCTTCACCTGCCACATAGTTTACTTCCAGACCAAGACTCAGCACCTTTTCCTGAAACTCTTCATTTGCACAGACTTCCTCTACAGCACCTCTGATTATGTCCAACTGCTCCGCACTGGTTCCTTTTGGTGCATATAAAGCTCTTGGTTTTGTGGTTACCACATCATATCCAAGCTCTTTCGTACATGGCGTATCTGGAAGAGCCTGAGAACGTCTGTCACTGATAGCCAGCAGCGGAACCAGATCACCGGATGCCACTGACGCAGTGATATCTGCACCTGTATTGATACTAAGCTGTACATGGTTTCCCATAACTGCAACTTTATTATCTGCTCCGCTGTTATATGGCACGATCGTTACATCATCTTCAATTCCCAATTCCTCTAATACTCTCATTCCGTCTGCCATATTACAATTCATAGATCCCGTATTTCCAACCTTTACCTCACCAGGATGTGCCTTCACATACTCTACCATATCTTCAATAGAGGTCCACCCACTTCTCTGATTGGTTACCAGAAAATTGAAATCGTCTGCAATTCCGCAGATCAGTTCCAATTCCTTGTAAAGCTCTGTGTCTGTAGTACCTCCCAGCGTATAGGAAACCATATCCATCGGATTATGTGCTAAAAGAGTATAGCCATCATTTGCAGAATTATATGCCTGTTCACATCCGACATATCCTCCTGCTCCCTCTACATTTACAGCCACAAAATTCTGATCATTAGGCAGTTTTAAATACTCCATCATAGATCTGGTCAAGACATCAGATCCACCGCCTGGCGCAAATGGAACAATAACATTAATTGACTTTGTAGGATATTCTGCCTTATCTCCGCTCTCCTTCTGGCAGCCGCACAAAGCGCACGCTGCTAATACTGCAGTTAAAACGATCTTAAAAATTTTTTTCTTCATCATAAATACACTCCCTTTTATGGCAACTGAACAGCTAATAATTTTCCAAATATCAGCCACAATACAATCAGCATGACTGCTGCTGTGATTACACTTTTCTTTCCTATCCGAATCCATTCCTGCCTGTTTATGTCCCGAATTGCTTTTCCTTCTTCTTTCAGGGTGTAAAGTCCCGTCAAAAATATGATTTCCAAAAAGGTTGTCATTTCAAATCCCAAAACCGGGAAAAGCAACGCATAACATATCAGAGCGCCTGCCGTACAGATCATGGTACCATCCAAAACGAAATGAAATGGATCCTTTTCCTCTTTTTTAGCTGTAAAATTCAGCGAACTGATTACAAGAAGAACAGCAACAACAGCCAGCATAACTGCTATCATTCGAATCCATACATCCGCTCTTGCAAACAGACCTCCCTGACTATACTCCGGAACATTTTTTGTCAGCTTTCCAAAAAACAGAAAACCACTGAATATCAAGGTAAGTATTCCAAGTACAAAATCATTTTCTTTCTTTATCATTTTCTTTTCTCCTGTCATCTGGCTCCCTTTGACTGAAGCATTAAGAGCATATCCTGAAAAGAAGGGTATCGTTTACAATATTCATCTAACAGCTCCTGTGCTGTCTGACGAAACGGCTCTCTGTCTACCTCTGTAATATTTACGCCCCTGTGCGCCAGTTCCTCCAGCACCTGATCTTCTCTCTCCTGATAAGTTTCTTTCACCGTTCTGGCATATATCTGGCAGCACTCATCAAATGCCCTCTGATCTTCTTCGGACATCTGCTCATAAAACCCACTGTTCACAGCCAGCCAGTTATATGTAATCTGATGATTGGTCAGGGAAAGATAGTCCTGTACAAGATACCAGTCACTTGTCAGAAGAGCAATTGGCGGATTTTCCTGTCCGTCTGCAAGCTTCTGCTGCAGCACAGTAAATATTTCCGGTACAGATGCCGTCATCGTCTCGAACCCCAGCTTCTCTGCATATTCTATAAATTGATTCACATCAGGCTCACGTATTGTCAAACCTTTACAATCTTCAGGACTGTAAATAGGACGAACGCTGTTCGATATGGCTCTGACTCCTGTCAAAACAAACCCTTTACACAATATTCCGGAGGATGAAATCTGGCGGTTCACTTCCTCCATAATCTCTGTATCTGACAGAGCCAGAAAACTGCTGTCAATATCAGAAAATACAAATGGAAAATCAATCACCTTTAAAGCCGGATACTGCTCTGACAATTCCACACCGGCAATCCCCACTTCAATGGTTCCATTTTGAATTCCTTTAAGGAAGTCTTCTTCCCCACCCAAATCTCCATCCGCATACACTTCTAATGTATAACGTCCCTCTGTCTTTTCTTCCAAAAGAGGTTTCATGACAGTTCTGAGCATTTCATTCACCGGATGATTATCTGCCAGAAAATCTGCTATCTTAACAGGATACGGTTCTGCATTTCCTTCTTGTTTTTCAGACTGTATTGCTTCCTTTGATTCAGTTTCCGTACTTTCTTTCTCCAGGCTTGAGGTATGACCACACCCTGTCATCAGAATCATACTAAAACAGATCAAACTTATAATACTTGCTCCACATATGCTCTTTTTCATATTGCTTGGTACCTCACATCTATCATGCATGACATGTCTATATTATAGATTTCCTTCTTTCCACATACAATTGACATTTTTTTATTTTAAACCCCAAAACAGATGACAAAAATTGCGGAAAACACCTATCACAATTTTTGTCATGTCATTTTTTCCTTCTTTTTATGGTTTTTTTACATTTTTATGATATAATTTAATCTAAAATTAACAATAGTCCCTGGATGGTAATGATCTTATGAAACAGTTGAAATCACTTCGCCCCGCCTCAACTTTTATCAGAACCTTTATTCTGCTCAGTATATTTTCCGTAATCCCAATTCTGTGCATGGCTTTCTATTTTTCTTCTATGGCTGAAAGGTTTTGGAAAAGCGAAAATTTTCGATTCAATCAAAAAGCATTCTTTCAGTATACAAACTCTATAGACAACCGAATTTTGACAGCACAACAGGCATCTTACCAATTGGCAGATAACCAGTCTGTACTGTCTTTTATTACGGACCCCGGCTTTGAAGACGTTCAACGAAATACTTTAATCATGAAATCACTGAACGATATACAAACTGCAGACAATGGGGTAAACAGCGTTTATCTTTATTCAAATTTTCAGGACCTGATTTTAACATCTGATAAAATGGGTTATACTTACGAAACATTTTTTGATCAAAACGCTCTCGACTTATATTCTGAAGATCTTTACGGACCAATTGTGTCAAGGTCTGTAGTATCTTCCAGCGGAAGTCAACAGGATTGTATTACTCTATACCAGAATATTCCCCGTAATTCAACCGGATCTATCGGTTGTCTGATTCTGAATATGGATATAAACTATCTATTTTCCACTCGAGATGAAGCCGCTATCATGCAGATGTCTGTCTATGATGCAGATGGTTCCTGCCTTTATACTCAAAATTCCAATGGTCCGGTACCCATGACAAAAGATTTTCAGAATCAGCTATATAAAAGTAATGGAGCCTTCACTTATGATATAGAAAATGAACCTCAGATTATTTTAAGTTCGTTTTCTCCGGTGACCGGATGGACCTATGTAGGTACCTCTCCTATCCCTGTTTTTTATAACTCCTACCGTGCCACCTCCCGGCTTTTACTCCGCATTGCTGCTCTCACTCTGGTATTATCCTTTTTATTCTCCTTTGTGATTGCATATCGTCTGTATCTGCCGCTTAAGCATTTAGTCGATATGGTCAGCGGCAAAAAAGCCCCCTGTTCCAACGAACAGCTGCCGGAAGAATACCGCTTTATTCATAATGCCTATCAAAACATGGAAGAAGCCATCCAATCTGCACGCCCCGCTGTGACAAATGACTTCTTCTTCAGCCTGCTGCTCGGAAAACAGTTTACCCAAGATGATATCCGTGCAAAGTTGTCTTTTATTGGTGAAAATTATACTACCGAAGACTATGCGGCAATACTCCTCCAGATTTCCGATTATGAGGAGTATTGCCACGCCTTTCCCGAATCGGTACAAAGTCTTCATCAATATACACTCTCAAAGACTGTTTCTGTCATGTTGGAAAAGCTGTCTTTTCCATGCACTTTTTTTAAAACAGATCAGTCCACCTGGGCACTGATTCTTAATCTGTCATCCATAGATACCTCTCAAAAAGAATCTGTTTTAAGAAATACTGAAACTTTAATGAACCAGTATATTAAAGATTATTCCTTTTTTAAAATTGCTACCGGTGGTATCTACCATGCAATTACAGATCTTCACTATTCCTATCAGGATGCGATGGAAGCCCTTCGTCTTCTGCAATATCAGGAGGGTAAAGAACCAGCTGTTCCTGAACTTTTTTTCTCTGATGCAAAATCCAGAGAAACGCTCTTTCAGGCTCTGCGTACGGGCTCTTTAAAGGATGTCGAAAATTATTGTCAGGAAATATTCTGCTCTATGTCAGAGCAGTCCTGCTCAAATGAGCTTATATTTTCCACAGCATCTAACATTGTAAATTCTTCTCTGAAAATCTTAATAGAGCTTGGAATAGACTTAGACTCACCAAATAACCCGCACCACTCCGAATATTACTACGAACTCTTGCAGAGTTCTCTCAGCCCAGAGGATTTATGCCAAAACACAATTCAGATTCTCAACAATATTGTTAATCTGATACAGACTTTCAATAAAACCCATTCCCACCGAATTGTGGAACGTATGATTGATTATATAAATAATCATCTTCAGGAAGATATCTCCCTGAATGATCTTGCTGAGCTTTGTAACTTAAGTCCTTCTTATGTAAGCCGCCTGTTCAAAGAGAACCTGAATATTGGTTTTCTTGAATATCTGAATACCTTGCGTATTTCCAGAGCAAAAAAACTTCTAAAAGAGACCAAAATCACGATAGAACAGATTGGCTTTCAGGTTGGTTTTCGTAATGTTCGAAGCTTTATGAGAACCTTCAAACAATACGAAAACATGACGCCAGGTCAGTATCGTACCGGAACGCCTCCTCAACAGCCATAGTTTACAGCAGCACCTCATACTCCACACTTGCAAATACAACACGCATCCCATCTGCCAGCGGAACCGGCTCATAAGGATTCAGCTGCACCATGTCTGCCCATGTGCCGTTGGTAGAGTTCAGATCCTCTACATAATAAAGAGAACCGTCAAAAGTAATACGCGCATGGATCCTGCTCACGGTCGGCGCCGGCAGACAGCCATCTACGCTCTCCCTGCGCTTTCCGATCAGGAAGCAGTCATCCGCAACATCAAAGCTGGGGTATTCCGGATTTTTGCTCTGCAGCCGGAGTCCTTCTCTCTTCTCCGGCTGCAGCCACGCCGTCTGCTGGGGTTTTCCCTCTTCTCTCAGGAACAGGACCGAACCGCTTCCCATCTGATCCGCCTCGGCAACATAATCTTCCAGCCGCGCTTTTTTCTCCTTCTTCCTGAAAAAATTCTTCCAGCTTCCGGTCTTCTCCAGTATCTCCTCCTGCACGGATATCATTGGAGGCGCTTCCACGGACAGCTCCTTCTCTTCTGCAGTCTCCGTATAGCTGTTCAGCAGCTCCAGAAGACTGAAATTCGGCTCCAGCGCCCTCTGATACAGATCATATCCAAACTCAATTCCTTCCGTATCATTCTTATCCAGCCTGCCAAGCAGGTATTCTGCCAAATCCAGAAATGCTTCCCGAATGTCTTTTCTGCTGCCCGGATAATAGCACAGGCACAGCTTTTCTGTCTTCGCCTGCATATACATGAACTCCGGATCCAGGACAAAATGATCCGGATTCAGCAGATACTCCCCGGCAGATTCCAGGATCCGTTCCAGTTCCTTTAACAGCCCTTTCAGATGTGCGCAGTCCATCTTCCGCCGCTCGTAGAGCAGCTTCATACTCTGCCTGCCCGTAATCTCAAAATAATATTCCGTTCCGCTCTCATGTATCTGCTGCACGCATGGCAGAAATCCATAGATCCGATTCTCTGTGATCATCCGAATCTCATAGCTTTCCGCCATTGGCTGCTCCTCTGTCAAAATCATATAGTTGCTGTTTAAATCTCTTTTGTAACGAACTTCCATCATATCCTCCCTCAGCCCTTCAGCCATCTGCTTCTGCGCACACTTTCACATGGTTTGATCCGGAATATCTTCTGCCGGACCTCGATCTCATCCACCGGCAGGAAATTCCCGGCTCCCTTTATACGGATCACCATCTGTACCGGATTTACTTCTGCTTCTACTTCCGGATCCTGCATCCACAGCAGTCTTTCCTGAAGCTTCCGTTCCAGATCCTCTCTGATCTCATATTCCCTCCGGCGGTCCGTCCTTCCATCCGGATAGCTTCCTTTTATCCCGGACTCAATTGCTGCATGTCTGCATACCGCATAATCATGGACATACAGTGTAAAAAACACCAGCTGTACAAGCAACACACAGACTGCCGGTATCAGCACTGCCGCCTCTGCCACGAAATGCCCTTTCTTCTTCATATCCATCCTCCCAACACATAACCAGCCAGCAAAAAGGGAACAAAGGGAAGCTCCTTCTTTCCTGAACAAAATGAATACAGCAGGGTAAGCGTCAGTCCGATCAGGAGCATCCACACGAGCCGCCCTGAGGTTATCCACATTCCCAGTGCCAGTATCAGCCATCCATCCCCATATCCAATCCGTTCTCCACTGATATAACCAACTCCAAGCATTAATATCCCCAAAATCCAGCCTCCCGTTCCTCCTCCGAAAAGCAGCCCGGTCATTCCCAGCTCCAGAATAGCCGGCATATAAAGCTGTCTCTCTTTGATATCTTCCACTGACAAAACGAGAAGGTGCCCGAAGATCCACCACCAGCTCATGAACCGCCGCACCGGGAACAGAGCGGAAGTCCTCCCGCTTCCGACCAGGGAACTGACATCACCGTCCGTTTTAATCCCTGACACTCTCTCCGGCTGTGATAGCTGGTTCCATAATCCGTGATGTAGACTGCCGCTCCTGTCCCGGAAGCCGTTACACAATATTCGCAGGGATCATACCTCCCTCCGGAATGATTCCTCGCTTCCTCCACTTCCACCACCGGCAGGGTACGCACTGACAGCCGGAGATAGGTACAGTCTCTGCTCCTGTGACAGACGGTCCCCTCCGGCGTCAGATAGACCATCTCTCCTGACGCCCCATTCCGAAAGGTCTCTCCTGTATAGCCTGTCCACGCACGTACCGTCACTCTCTGCACACACAGTCTTCCCCCGATCACACCTCCCGGAAAAGGAAGCCTGGCAGAAACCGGAGCCGAAAGCCGGATATAGGGATCCTCCCCATAGCCCTGTCCCACCGTCACTGCCAGAAGCTTTGCCCGTTCCATCAACTTTTGGTATTCCACTGCCTGAACTCCTGTAAATGTATAAATATAGAGCAGTGCCATTACCGCATACAGAAGAAGCGGCAGGACAAGCGCCGTCTCCAGTGTCAGGCTGCCCCTTTGAAAAGCACACAGGGAAATCCTTCTGTGAACCAAAGGAAGCATACGCTCGGTATGAAAGGATCTTTTCCGTACGTGGGGTGTCTGGAGTAAGTTTTTCTGTCTTTTTCTTCCACAGAAGGATTTCCCTGTGTGCTTTCTCTCTCTTTTATTCATATCCGCAGCTCCTCTCCAGGCTGATCCCGTCCAGCCAGATCTGTGCCGTCAGCTGCTCCACACAATGATCCAGATGCATATTCTCACTGCCCTCTTCCCTAGTCCATTCTCCTTCGATCACATCCATTGCCCGCATGGCAAGATTCTCTGAAGATTCTCCCATAAGAAAGATCCTGAGACACAGCTCATAATCTATACCCTGCTGCTTTTTCACCTGTACATCATATTTTCCCGGATCTCCCATAAGCGGAAGAAGCCTGGACAAAGGCACCTGCCAGTCCTCTGCCGTCTTTACTGCCGCAAGCTCATATCCGCCCAGAAGCTGCCTTACCTCCACCAGGCTTTCCCCATATGCCCAGCCCAGAAGGATCAGATGCTTCAGCCCTTCTACCAGCGCCGGATTCCCGGTAAAGCCTGCCAGTATATCTGCCAGCACTTCCGCTTTTCCCTGAAATTCCGGATGAGACAGCAGGAATACATAATTTACGCCCTCCCGCATCAGAAGCAGCCGCCTCACGACAATTTCCAGATTCTCCTGATCAGATGCCATGTCTCCAATTATATATTCCAGCTGATAGTCCAGATATTCTGCTTTCTTCTGCCCGGGCAGCATCTCCTGTGCATGGGTCAGATACTCACACAGATAACTGACAAACCACTGCTTCTGTAAAAGCCGGTCTTCTGTCCCATCTGCCCTTCCTGTCCCCTGGGAGAGTACTCTGCGAGATGGTGCCGACGTAAGGTCCACTCTCTTATCAGACCAGCTCCTGTCTCCCGGAACTGCCATGGACAAGGTAAAACTGTTCCGGAGCCCATCAAACTGATACGCCTCATCCGCCAGCTCCTCCTCTTCCTCTTCCGCCTCATACTCTTCCACGCTTCCTTCATAAGCTTCACAATCCTCTTGGAATCTGGCAGAATCCTCTTCTGCGGATGCCTCCACCATATCCTGCAGAAGCCAGTCCTCCGCCAGTGACGCACCCCGCTTCTCCTTCATGACCTGTACTGCCTGCCGGTAAAAGACCGCACCCCTGCCATCCGTTGCCCGTACCGGATTCTTCAGATCAACACCTTTAAGCTCCAGTCCGTACAGACTTCCGCCTGATCTGTCAGTGATGTTATTCTCCATAAAATTCCACAGATGGCTGCAGAGCTCATCCATCCTCTCTCTTCCGGTTCCAAAAGATGTATCCAGATAGAACAGGTCATATCTTTCCAGAAGATGAGGCTCAAACTCCGAAAACAGAGAAAATACGGCCGCCTCCGAAGCCTGCTCCGACTGCTGCCTCTGAAGCTGCTTCCAGACAGATTCCAGGCAGACCAGGTACAGGCTTAAAAATACCAGAAACGCAAGCGCCATCCAGACAGTGACCTGACCGGACTGCCTGTCAGATACTGCTGCTCTGCGAAACAATTTTTTCAAAAATATCATTGACGACTCCTGTGATCTGATTCTTAAATATAATGACCAGCCCGATCAATACCACAATGATCAAAATAACCTCAACAACTCCCATACCGCCCTGGTCCTCCCAGAGCCTCTTCCAAAATGCTTTCATCTTCCGTCTCCTTCCTGTTAGTCCTTAAAAAGATACCAATGCCGGATACATTACCATGATCAGAACCGTCAAAAGCAGCATTCCCATGGGCAGAAGCAGTTTGCTTTCGCACTCCTCGCCCATTCTTCTTGCCAGTGCCTTCCGATCCTCAAAGGCTTCTCTCGCTTCTTCCCGCAGAAGCTCCGCCAGATTCCTGGTTCCCTTCCTGAGATTCTGACTCAGCAGCGTCCCCAGCTTCAAATATGCCGGCACACGGCATCTGGTTCCAAAGCGTTCATACGCTAATGTCTCCGGTATCCCGCTCTGCATTTCATGCAGCGTTTTACGCATCTCTTCATATGCCGCACGGTGCTCCGTGCTTTCTCCGTTTTTCTTTTCATAGTTCTCTACAATCCGTTCCCATGCCTTTCTTGTACTGATTCCCGCTCCCATATACAGACTCAGCCGGCTGACGATCTCCGGATAATCAAGCTGCATGCTCCGCTCCCGCTTTCTGGCAGACTGCTCCTCCTCCCTGCGTCTCCCAATCTCCACTGCTGCCAGCGAACATACCGTAAGAGCCAGCATCCAGATACCGCGCCGGTCCGTCGTCTGATACCAGGACACCGGTTCGCCAAATACCTCCGACGGAAGTAAAAGCTCTCCGGAACTGTCATCCTTCTGCCGTTCCTGAATCTGATATTCCAAAAGCCTCATCTTCTGCTCCGTATCCGGCTCTCCGGGCGGGCACAGCTTCAGATCTCTTTTCCACGTAACGCTCCTGTCTCCCAGGGAAAGCACAGCCTGAACCTTCAGAGGCACCGGTTCCTTCAGACTCTCATTTCGTACCGTCCCATCGGGATCCACATATTCCCAGGAATCCAGATACCACTGTACCTCCACCTCGGTATCCGGTATCACGGACGGCATCTGAATATCCGTTTTAATATGATACAAATCCGTATTGTTCTTTAAGAACATTTTTTCCAGACCTGCCGATGCCGCCGTTAAAATCTCATGGATCTCCTCCTCACTGCAGGGCATCTCCACCAGCGTAATCTCCAGCGGATATCTCTTTCCTCCAAGCTCTGCCTGAAGCTTTTGTTCCTGATCTCCTTCTCCCTGCTCCGGGCGCGTCAGCGTCTGCAGCGCCTCCTGCTCTCTTCCGTCATAAAAAAAGCACGCCACACTTAAAGCCACTCCCGTGATCCCAAGCAATCCCCATCGTGTCCTATATTTCAAACTGCACCATCCTCTTTCCGATCAGATACGCAGCCAGATAGATGCAGAGACTTATGGTCATTACCACGATTCCTGCCGGCTCATGATACAGCCCCTTCAGAAATTCCTCCGAGCCTATCCTCATATACAAAAGGATCGCTGCCGGCATAACCGTCATGATTCTCTGTTCGTAGACCTTTGCCGCCAGCATGGCAGCAATCTCTCTTCTGGTATCCATCACTTCTGCCATCTGTGCCGCCGTACTCCTTATTACCGCGTTCAGGCTCCCTCCGCTTGTCCTTGCAGTACAGAAAACCTCCGCAAAGCTTTTGACCTCTTCCATAGGGTGTCTGAATGCAAGCTCCATCATAAGCGTCTCCGGTCTCTGATTATTGCCCGCCTTCGCCAGCATCCATTTAAGCTCCTCCAGCATGATTCCTCCCCCGGGAAACATCAGCGCAAGCTCCCGATAAGACTGCCCCAGAGCATTCTCCACCGAATATCCGGCAGACAGAGACGAAGCCAGCAAAAGGATCCATTCCCGGAACATTTTCCGGAACTGCTCCTCTTCTCTCCGTCTTCTTGCCGCTGCACACTCCCTGTGCCAAAACCATATAAAAGGGGATAAAAAAAGAACTGCATAGAAAGAATCGTAGAACAGCCAGGCAAAGATAAAAACGAAAACAATTCCCTGGACTATATCCAGGGCGGCGGCTCTATCTATCCGCCATGATCCCGGCACGCTGAAACTTTTCAATATTTTTCATTTCTCCTGCTTTTTCCTGTATCCCGCAGATCCTGCCGGATATCTCACCGGTTTCCCGGAAGAGGAACAGCGGATTTAACTCCACCTGATCCCCTTCCATACCGGTCACTTCTGTGATTTCGAGAAGCCTGCGGCTTTTATCCCGCAGTCTCCCCAGATAAACGATCAGATCAATTCCGGAAGCGATCTGCCTCCGGATTGCCTGTAAAGGCAGCTCCATTCCCATAAGGACCATGGTCTCCAAACGGCTGACTGTGTCTCTGGTGCTGTTCGCATGACAGGTGCTGATACTTCCGTCGTGTCCTGTATTCAGACAGGTCAGAAGTTCAAATGCCTCGGCGCCCCTCACCTCTCCCACAATGATCCGGGATGGTCTCATCCGCAGGGATGCCCGGATCAGGTCGCGCATGGTAATCTCACGACAATCCTCCATTCCTGTGGAGCGGGTCTCCAGCCTCACCAGATTCTCCACATTCTGAATCTGCAGCTCTGCTGTATCTTCTATTACAATCACCCGCTCCTCCTTCGGAATATATTCCGAGAGCGCATTTAAAAACGTAGTCTTGCCCGAACCGGTTCCTCCCGCAATCAATATGGAGTATCCGGCACATACTGCATCCCTGAGAAAATGAGCTTCTTCCGGAGAAATACTCTCCAGCTCCAACAGCTTTTCCATCGTTATGGGCTTTTCCGGAAATCTTCGTATTGTGATGATCGGCCCATTCACTGCAACCGGGGGAAGAACGACATGCACCCTGTCCCCGTTCTCCAGCCTTGCATCTACGATGGGCTGGGATTCGTTGACGATCCGGTTGCAGGCTCCCGTCATCTGTTGGATAATGTCCTGGATCCTCTCTCTGGAATAAAAATTTTTCTCCCATCGCAGGAGCTTTCCACCCCGTTCCACAAAGATTCCGTCCATGCCATTGACCATAATCTCTGTCACATCCTGCTCCTCTAAAAGCTCCTGAAGAACGTCCATCTTACGCAGTGCGTAGAACAGCTCCTTCTTCAGTCTGCACTTTTCATCCAGAGCAAGATACTGCTCTTTCCCATAGGAAAGCACGACCTCGTCGATCAGCTCCTGCATCTCCTCATCCGGTACTTCCCGGCTAAGGTCTACCTGATCCAGAATCCGCCTTTTGAGTTCTGTAAATCTCTCTGTATCTTCTGACACATAATCCATGGTTCCTCCTTATTCCCGCAGCAGCCCCCGGATATAATGTCCCAGCTCCTGCTGCGGCAGCATAAGCAGCTCCTCCTCACTTTCCAGACTGACCGTACAGTCCGGAAGCTCCAGCGTCTGCAGGCTCTCCAGTATATCCATCCCGTCTAAAATCTGAATATACTTCTGCCACTGGTTGATCTTGGTCTGAGAGATGATATCTCTGCCGGCGGGCACATAGATCCCGTCGCACTTCCGCAGCAGGTCCAATTCATGTCCGGCTGCATTCCCCAGATCCAATATCACGGAATCATACGAACTCTGTGTGCGGATCAGATCCAGCAGACGCTGCCACTCTTCCACGGTAACCTGCCTGAAATCCGTATAAGACGCACAGGTGGGAATATAATCCATCCGGTCCAGCTTCTGGACCATGCTGTTCAGACGATAGAGAAACGGTGTTGTATTTTTCTGTCTCAGAAAATAAATCAAATCGGATAAGTTCCAGTGGCTTTTCCCAAGGAGCTCTGTGAAACCGCAGCACTCCTCAAGATTTAGATATAAAACATTCTGGTTCGCTGCCAGTATCTGCCCAAGTGTTAGTGCAAATACATTCTTACCAATTCCTCCTGCCGGAGTATACACCCCTATGACTCTGTTGTCTTTGTGTATCCCTGTCAGATACTCCTCCTCTGCATCCTGTTCAGAATAATAGTACATGATCTCCCGCAGAATATTTTCCACGGACTGGTACTTGTACACGGCAGGATACATGCCAAGCTCCCTGGGAAGGCTGCCGTCCGACAGCAGGATCACACACTCTCTGCGGATGAGTTCCTTACATACCTCATACCGCTCTGCTGATATCAGCAATATTTCGATCTCTTCTCCGGCTGCCGCCCTGACGAGCTGCTCCTTTTCCGTGCACATTCTCACCTGAAACAGATGGCTTTTTTTCAGATTTACGTACTCTCGAAAAGCTTCCATATAAGAAGCATCTGAATCCGCAATCCATAATCGCGTGCTTTTCACAATAACCTCCCGCAACACAAAATCCGGTTTTCTTATGCTGCAATTTCATAATGGAATCCGGCTCCGAAATAACCTTGAGCCTGTGGCGAATGCCACTAATCAGATAAACGTTTATCACGTCTTTTATTATAAATAATGAATTCAAATCCGTCTATGGGGTTTACAATTTGTTCATAATTTTTGGAACTATCTCACAAAAACTGAAATGCGGCTACTGCGTAAAGCAGAGAAATCCCGCTGAAACCAAGGGTTCCGGATGTCAAAAGACTGCACAGATTGATCCCTACCGCACATGGAATCCCCCACGATTCCATGAATAAATTAATTCCGAAGATGGCAATCCCTCCCATTACCGCACGCAGGCAGAAGTTGAGAAAGAATTCCGCTTTGTTTTTTACCGTAACAATGAAGAGCACCAGTAAACAGGCTCCCGCAATCATCAAGAATCCCATCTGTTTTTCCATAGATATCGCTCCTCTCTGCTTCACTATATGAAAATGCAGGAGAAATATTCCCGGTTCCGTATAAATTTTCCTTCCAGCGACTATACTTGTAATAACTTAATTTCCCATAACAGGAAGGAAGATGCAGATGAAACGCACAGACCCCAGCATAACCGCCGATTCCAGAAAGCAGCAGCTTCTGGACGATATACAGAAAACCAAATATGCCCTGGACTGCGCCTACTCGAATTTTGAAAACGTAGTCGACCCGGATCTGATCGACTGTTCCATCTACGAGCTGAAAGCAGTACAGATGAGATACCGTTTTCTTCTAAGGCAGGCAGCACTTTTGGATTCCACCACGGGATAAATCATACGGGAGGCATGCCCTGATCAGGCAGCCTCCCGTTTTTTACAGCTTCTTCAGAAACTTATTCATCACTTCATCCTGTCCCAGCACCAGCAGATGATCCTGCTCCTGGAACCGGTAATCCGCACCCGGCATCATGACGGTTGCCTCGTCCTTTTTAATTCCCAGAATACTGATATGATAATCCGCACGTACATTTACTTCTTTTATGGACTTTCCGATCCATGTCTTCATCGGCGGAATCTCATAGATTCCATAATCTCCCGCCAGATCCACAAAGTCAAATACATGATTGGCGCTTGCTTTTTTGGCTGCTCTCTCCGCAATGTCTCTCTCCGGATAGACCACCTCGTCCGCACCGTTTCTGAGCAGAAACTTTGCCTGTACATCCGTACTTGCACGGCTGATGACCCATTTGGAGCCCATCTCCTTCAAAAGGCTTGTGATCTCCAGACTGCTCTGGAAATTCGTTCCGATACAGACAAAGCTGGCGTCAAAATTGCCGATACCCAGCTCCTTTAATACTTCCGGCTTCGTACAGTCCCCGATCTTGGCACTGGTAGCAAGAGGCAGACAGGGCGTAAGCCGCTCCTCATCCTCATCCACGATCAGTATCTCATTCCCGAGCTTTGCCAGCTCTCTGCACAGATATTGTCCAAAACGTCCCATACCGATAATTAAAAATGATTTCATATCCTTGTCCTCCTACCTGTTTGATTCTCATCCGACACTGATTCGCTCCATAGGCTGCCGGAGACTTGACTTATTTCTCTTGTCGGTAAATGCCAGTGCAAATGACAGGCTGCCGATCCGTCCGCAGTACATGAGCAGGATCAGCACGACTCTGGAGATCGTCCCCGTATCCCTTGTGATTCCGGTGGAGATACCCACCGTATTCACTGCAGAGAAGGTTTCCAGAAATACGTCTGTCAGCGGAAGACCATCCACTGCACAGATGATAAACGATGCCGTGACTGCCATGGTAAGGGTCAGTGTAAATACTACCGCCGCCTTCTCAATGATTCCGTCCTCCAGTCTTCGTCCATAAATATTGACGCCGTCTGTATGTCGGATCATGGAAATAATATAGAACAGAAGCACCATGATCGTAGTGGTCTTCACGCCTCCTGCTGTGGATCCGGGATTCCCTCCGATCAGCATCAGAACGATCGTAAGCAGCTTTCCCGCATCTCCAAGACCCGCAACATCCGTTGTGTTAAATCCCGCCGTTCTGGGTGTGACTGCCGCAAAAAATGCGCCCAGCACCTTGTCCGGTCCTTCCAGTCCGCTTAAAACTCCATTCCGCTCCAGGATCAGGAACAAAATTGCGGGCACTGCCACCAGCACCACCAGGGCGGTCATGACCATTTTCGTATGCAGCGTGTATCTGCGGATATGCAGCCGGTTCTTATACAGATCACTCCAGACTACAAATCCAAGACCGCCAAGCAGGATCAGCCCCATCGCCGCCAGATTCACAATCCAGTCACCGGCATACCGGGTCAGAGAAGAATATGTCTCATACCGTCCCATCAGGTCAAAGCCCGCATTGCAGAAAGCGGATATGGAATGAAAGATACTATAATAAATACCTTCCAGAAGTCCGAACTCCGGAATGAACCGAATTGCAAATAAAAGCGCTCCCAGCCCCTCGATCAGAAGCGTTCCCTTTACAATCAGCTTTGTCAGTCTGACGATTCCGCCGATCTGCTGAGTATTCACACTGTCCTTCAGAAGACCCCGGTCTGCCAGTCCGATCTTCTTCCCCATGATCATCAGGATCGTTACACCGATGGTCACAAAACCCAGCCCCCCGGTCTGGATCATCATCAGAATCACGATCTGCCCGAACAGACTCCAGTGCTGCCAGGTATCCACCACTACCAGTCCGGTCACACAGGTCGCGCTGGTTGCCGTGAACAGCGAAGAGAGAAAATCCGTTCCTCCCGGTCCCCTGCTGGATACCGGAAGCATCAGCAGCAGTGTGCCGCACAATATGACCATCAAAAAGCCGACTGCGATCCACTGGGTTCCTGTCAGCCGGCTGCGCATTTTTGCAAACATAACGTATCCTCCGATTTTGCATCACTATGCTCAGATGCCTCTATCATATAAAATATCCTTCCTTTTTTCAAGGGCAGTTTGCTTTACAACCCCCGATTTCTGTGTTAACTTGAAATTACAAATACGCAGGAGGGCATCGTCACATGTGGATGAGCAAAAAACAACATCTGAAAGCATCTTATTACTACAGCTTTTTTGCCCTGATTGTAATTCCCATTCTTCTGATCACACTCATATCGATTCTGGTCATCCGAACGATGATGTTTGACTCAGCCACCCGTAACATCCGTCAGGCGCAGGATACCATTGCTTCCACTCTGGAAAATGAAGTCAAGGATATCTCTCTGCGTCTCTCCCATTTCATCTATGTGAACAATAATGAAATCATGAAGATCGCAGCCAAAACAGATACCCGGGATGTGGTAGAGAAGCATCACTATACCGAAGTTCTTACGGAAGCCTTCAATTATGCCATGGTTCCTGTTCAGGATATCCTTTCCACGGTCTTCTATATGAAGGACGGGGCTCACGTCTACATGAAGGATGACATTGTCCTTCCGGACACCGAGCTGAAAACCTCCTCCTGGTATCAGTCCGCTATTGCGGATAAAAATACAGTCAAGATCGGTTTCTACAATACAAACGTAACCACTTCCAGAAGGACCGCCCATACGCTGACGCTTGTAGCGGCCCTGTCACCCGGTATCGATGTGGACCGGGACGGCGCCATCGAAATGGCGGCACTGTTCGCCGATGCCCAGACCGGACATCTGATCCGGGAGTACAACACGGACGAGCTTCTGGGAACTACCCTGCTCCTGGATGCTGAAGGAACGGTGGTATTCGACGAAGGCGGCGCGTCACACCTCCTTCCCGGTACGGAAAAATTCAGCGGACAGGATCAGTTCTATCATCGTGCCAACGGAAGAAAATATGTCTATGTGGTTTCCGAAGAACCGGTCAGCGGTCTGAAGATCGTAAGCATCGTGGCATCCGATACACTGACCCGGGATTATAATCGTGTCGCTGCCCTGATCATTCTGGTGATCGTGTTCCTGTTCGGACTTTTCTATGTATTTTCCAGCTACTTCCTGCGAAATATCATAGATCCGATCCATACCACGGTACAGGGTATGCAGGATGTGGAAAATGGTAATCTTCAGGTACATATTGATCCCCGGGGACAGGCAGAGCTCCGCACAATGATCCACTCCTTTAATCGCATGACCCGCAGACTGAAGGAGCTGATGGAGGAGACCCGGGATCTGGAGCGCAAAAAATCCGAAACCGAGATCCGGGCTCTGCAGTCCCAGATCAATCCGCACTTTCTGGTAAACTCATTAAGCTCCATCCGCTTCATTGCCCAGGCATCCAGATTTGACTCCATCGCCCGTATGGCAGAGGCGCTGATGAAGATCCTTTCCTGCTCCTTCCGGGGCAATAAAGGCTTCTATACCCTGAAGGAAGAACTGGAGGTTCTGGATGGCTTTATCTATCTCATGAAGATCCGCTATTCGGACTCCTTTGAGATCCATTATGAAGTTGAGGATGCCTGCCTGGACTGTCTGGTACCGAGACTGATCCTTCAGCCGGTAGTTGAAAATTCCATTGTACATGGTTTCAGTGACCTGATGGACGAATTAGGGGAGATCCGTCTGAACATACGGGAGGAAGAAGGCTTCCTTATCATTTGTGTCCGGGACAATGGCAAAGGTATGTCCGCAGAAGAGATCCGGCGTCTGCTGTCCGGCAGTGAGACCGACGACAGCGAGCATCAGAGCATTGGCATCCGCAATGTAAATGCCCGGCTGGTCCTCAATTACGGAGCAGACTGCAGACTGACCATGGAAAGCCAAAAAGGCTCCTATACCAATACCCGGATCCGCTTTCCTGCCGGCCGGGAGCACACAGAACGGCAGCCTTAGCGGTATGCCGGAACAAAACACGGGGGATATATGAAAAAAGTATTGATTGTTGATGATGAGACCATTGTCAGGATGACACTGCGGTCACTGATAGACTGGGAAAGCCTTGGCTATACCGTCGTCGCAGATGCAAGGAACGGGGAACATGCCCTGCAGCTCATGCGGGAGCAGCCCGTTGATCTGCTGATCACGGATATGAAGATGCCCGTACTGGACGGGCTGGGACTGATGGAAGCCCTTTCATCAGAAGTACAGAAGCTGCCCCAGATCCTGGTCCTGAGCGGATATGATGACTTTCAGCTTGTCCGGGAGGCCTTTCGCCTGGGCGCCTTCGATTATCTTCTGAAGTCTGACCTGAATGCGGCTGTTTTGACAGATATGCTGCAAAAGCTCTCCCGGGAAGCCTTTCCCAATGAGGAGCCATCTGCGCTTTCAGTGAAAAAGCCGGATACCTGTGACACCGCGGTCCTTCTGGGAGAAATGGCAGCCGGCAAACGTCCCGTCGACAGGGAACTGCTCTCCGGAAATTACCTGATCGTCCAGTTTGAGATCGATCACTTCTACCGGGAAGCAGGCAGATTTACTGATCAGCTGGAGGAAAGCCTTATAAATCCTCTCCTTGGCTTCGCCGGGCAGATCCCGCGGGTTGCCAGCCGATGTATTCTGGGAAGCATTTCCGCCTCCCGATACCTTATGCTCTACCGGGTGGCAGACCCCCTGCAGTATCAGCAGAATGTGATCTCCACCTGCAGGCAGCTCTGTAATGTATGGAATAACTATATGAATCTGCACATTTCTGCAGGAATCAGCTCCCTCGGAAACTGCCCCGAGGATTTTCCGAACCTTTTGGAGGAAGCAGAGAACCTTCTGCACCTGCGCTTTCTGAACCAGAAAAATCAGATCCTGTCTCCCTGGGACGAAGGACTTATCTCCTATTCCTCTGTATGTGAAATAAGCGAACAATACCCGGATCTGTTCCGCGGACTGCTGACCGGAGATGAGCTGGCTGTAGATGAAGCCAGAAAGCAGCTCTTCTCTCATCTGTACACCGGCAGTCTGGATCAGGCAAAGGAGACGGTACTCGCCCTGATCTGCCAGCTTGCCTGGAAGCTTGTGGACAACAATGACAGCATTCATTCTATCTTTATGGAAGAGATCAATTATTATGAAAAGCTCCGGCGTCTGGACGAGATACCCAATCTGGAGCTATGGCTGAACAACTACTTCCGCTGGGTTCTGGACTATATTCAGCACACCCAGGACCGGCATCAGGCGGATCTGATGAGCCGCGCAAAACGCTTTATACTGGACAACTATGCGAACCCGGAACTGACTCTGGGAATCGTGGCAGGCTTTGTAGGACTGAATGAAAAGTATTTCAGCACCCGTTTCACAAAGGAAGAAGGAACCACCTTCAGCAACTATCTGACCGAGGTGCGGATCAGAAAAGCCAGAGAACTGATGTCTGAGACCAACATGAAGATCTACGAGGTCAGTCAGAGCGTGGGTTACAACAGTGTGGAGCATTTTACCAGGGTCTTCAAGAAAATATGTAAGGTCAGTCCGAGAAACTACCGAAAATGAGTAAAGACCTGACGATATATCAAGTTTTCAAACCATACTTCATAGAGTATAACGCAGAAATCAGCTAAAATGAGACCATCAAAACACGGGAGGTTATACCACATGAAAAAACGTATGTTAGCAATTGGACTCTGTGCGGCAATGATCGCAGGCGCAATGACCGGCTGCTCTTCTTCCAAAGAGACCACGACCCCTGCCGAACCGGCAGAAGAGACAGAAGCAGCTGCAGAAGCTCCGGCTGAAACAGAAACCGCAGCAGAAGACCTGGAGGGGGAGCTTGTATTTGCCATCTGGGACAACAACCTGATGGACTACATCGACCAGAACGACATGGTCGGCAAGTTTCAGGAGAAATATCCAAACGCAGAGATCGAAGTAGAGAAGATCAAGGATGACTCTGAATACTGGAATGCAATGAAGATGCGTGCATCCGCAAATCAGCTGCCGGATGTGATGTTCAATAAACCATTTACTCTGTCCCGCTTCAAAGATTATCTGCTTGATCTGTCTGATACAGAAGCAGCAAAAAACAACTCTCTTGCAGCAGGCTATGCACTGGACGGCAAGATCCTGGGCGTACCTATGACTGCCGGATATGAGTATGTATACTACTGGAAGGATATGTTCCAGGAAGCAGGCGTGGAAGTGCCGACCACATGGGCAGATTTTGAAGCTGCCGCACAGACGCTTCAGGATTACTACGGAAAAGACAATCCTGATTTCATGGCGATCGCTCTTGGAGCCAAGGATGAATGGCCGGATTACCCGTACATGGAGTTCATGCCGGCACTGGAAGGTGCAAACGGACAGAACTGGAACGATATGGCTAAGACCGATACTCCTTTTGCAGAGGGAACCGATATCAACAAAGCATATCACAAGGTAAATGAACTGTTCAGCATGGACGTATTCGGAAAAGATCCTCTGGGACTCGGAAACGATCAGGCAACCTCTCTCTTCACGCAGAAGCAGGCAGCAATCATCGCGCTGGGTGACTGGGGACTTCAGAATATCCAGAACGGTGCAGAGGACTGCTCCCAGCTTGGAACCTTCTATCTGCCGACCAGAGACAGCGAAAACGATCCGTTCCGTGTTATTGTACAGGGTGACTCCTTCATGGGTGTAACCACACACAGCGAAAATCCGGAGCTGGCAAAAGCATTCGTAGAATGGTTCTACAGCGAAGAATGGTATCCGGGATACATCAACTACGTAACCAGTGCCTCTTCCATGACCAACATTCCGAAGGAAAAGGATCCGATCCTGGCAGAGTCCGATGCACTTCAGCCGGATATGGAGCTTGTTATGTATGACGGCGGCGGAGACGACTTCCAGGCGATCCAGAATGAGATCGCATTCGATTACAAGAAACTGGGCGCTCAGATGTTCACGGAAGGATTTGACCTTGAGGCAGAGCTTTCCGCTCTGGATACAAAATGGACGGAAGCCAGAACGAAACTCGGTATTAAATAAACAGTTTGATTTGGCAGTCGAAGGGACAGGGCTTCATTGCCCTGTCCTTTTTACCGCCTTTATCAAGGAGGATTCCCATGCATTCATTGGAAAGAAAGAAAAAAATATTTATCATAAGCGCTCTGATCCTGCCCACATTCCTGCTGGTATGCTTTGTCATGGTTCCCGGACTGGATCTGATCCGCATGAGCTTTACCAACTGGGACGGCTATTCTGCCGACTATGACTGGATCAAATTTGATAACTACATAGAAATGTTCAAAAACGAAAACCTTTGGCTTTCCCTTCGCAACAATGCAGTCTACTTCTTTGCACACCTGCTCTTCATTCCTGTTGAGCTTATGTTTGCAGTGCTGCTGACCTCAAAGCTCCGGGCAGCCAAATTCTATAAGACCATGGTCTTTATGCCTTACATCATCAACGGAGTTGCCATCTCCTATGCCTTCTCCTACTTTTTCTCCCCCATCAACGGAGCCTTCGATGAGATCCTGACACTCCTCAATATGGCTCCCTTCATCCGGGGCTGGCTGTCTGATGAGAAGGTAGTGAACTTTGTACTGGCATTTGTCTCCCTGTGGAGATTTTCCGGCTACCATATCGTTCTCTTTATGGCGGCTCTGCAGTCCGTACCTCAGGATATTCAGGAGGCAGCCCTTATGGACGGTACTACCCCCTGGCAGATGTTCCGGTACATTCAGGTTCCTTCCATCATGCTGATGGTGGACTTCATCCTGTTCGACAACATCCGCGGTGCACTTCAGGTATTTGATATTCCTTACGTTATGACCAGCGGCGGTCCCGGATATGCATCCTCGACCTTTACCCTGTATACCATTGACACCGCATTCAAATACAGCAACTTCGGTCTTGCCTCCACCATGGCAGTTGCCATTATGGTCATGATCGTCATCATCTATATCATACAGAACAAGCTTATCCATGGCTTTATCCTGAAGGGAGGTAAAAACTGATGAAAAAACGGACGCTTATCCAGATTCTGAAGCAGCTGGTCTGTATCGGTATGGTGCTGATCGTTCTGGCTCCGATCATCCTTACACTTTTTGCAGCCTTCAAGACCAAAGCAGACATGGTAAATACCTCGCCGCTTCTGCTTCCGCCTGCGGCAAGAATTACGCTGGAAAACTTTAAAGAGGTCCTTTCCGACAAATACCTGTTGATTGGTTTTAAAAATACAGGTATTATCCTTATAGTCAGCATTTTCTTTAATGTCCTCTTTGGTACGATCACCGCCTATATTCTGGAACGGTTTGAATTCCGGTTCAAACGGGCGATCATCGCCCTGTTCTTCCTGGGCATGCTGATCCCCAGCTTCGTAACAGAGATCGCCCGCTTTAAGATCATCAACGGACTGGGACTTTACAACACTCTGGGCGCGCCGATCGTCATTTACATTGCCTCGGACCTGATGCAGCTCTATATCTACCGGCAGTTCATCTCATCGATTCCGGTAGCACTGGATGAAAGCGCACTGCTGGACGGATGCTCCTATTTTGGACTGTTCCGCAGAGTTATCTTCCCGCTGCTGGCTCCGGCAACCGCAACGGTAGTCATTATCAAGGCGATCGTCATCATCAACGATATGTACGTTCCTTATCTGTACATGCCCAAGAACAAGCTCCGCACCCTGACCACCTTCCTGATGAACTATGCCAATGCACAGCAGGGCTCCTGGCAGTCTCTGGCAGCCGGCATCATCATCATCATGCTGCCTACCATTCTGATCTATATCTTCTTCCAGAAATACATCCTGGCAGGCGTGGCAGCCGGAGCAGTCAAAGAATAGGAGGTTACACGCATGAGAACAGAATATCCCGACCTGTCCTGGCTCTCTTCCCCGGAAGTCTTCCGGGTGAACCGCCTGGACGCACATTCTGACCACCGGTATTATGAAAGCATGGAGGAGCTGCAGAGCGGCTCCATGCATCTTCGCCAGTCCCTGAACGGGACCTGGCGTTTTTCCTACTCTGAAAATCCCTCCCTTCGGGAACAGGATTTTTACCATTTGGATTATGATCTGCAGCACTTTGGTACCATCACTGTTCCCGGACATATGGAACTCCAGGACTGGGGACGCTGTCATTACGTCAATACCATGTACCCCTGGGACGGTCATCAGGATCTGCGTCCGCCTGCTGTGGATATGGAACACAATCCTGTGGGAAGCTATGTGAAGGAATTTGATCTCGACCACTCCCTGAGGGGAAAACGCCTGTTTCTCTCCTTCCACGGTGTGGAGACTGCCATCTACGTCTGGCTGAACGGTGTTTTCATCGGATACTCCGAGGATTCCTTTACTCCCTCTGAATTCGAGATCACGGACTGGGTGAAGGATACTAACAACCGGCTGGCTGTGGAGGTCTACAAAAGAAGCAGTGCAAGCTGGCTGGAGGATCAGGATTTTTTCCGCTTCTCCGGTATCTTCCGGGATGTGGATCTCTATGCGGTGCCCGAAAGCCACATCCGGGATCTGTTCGTGAAGGCAGATCTGGACGATGACGGGAAGACCGGACTCTTGTCTGTGGATTGTGAGATCATAGGGAACCCGTCCGTAAGTCTGGAGGTCTCCCTTGAAGCTCCGGACGGGAAGACCGTCTGCACCGGGAAACAGATCCCCGCCTCCGGTCCGTCAGCGCTGTATGAGAAGCTCGCAGATATCCATCCCTGGAGCGGAGAGGATCCCTGCCTGTATACCCTGTATCTGAAGCTTTTTGACCGGCAGGGCACGCTTCTGGAGATCGTTCCGCAGAAGGTGGGCTTCCGCCGCTTCCGAATGGTGGACGGTATCATGTGTCTGAACGGGAAAAGGCTGGTGTTCCGGGGCATTAACCGGCATGAATTCCATATGAGAAAAGGACGCGCCATCTCGGAGGAGGATATGCTCTGGGATATCCGCTTCATGAAGCAGCACAACATCAATGCAGTCCGCACCTGCCACTATCCGAACCAGACCCGCTGGTACGAGCTCTGCGATGAATACGGTATCTATCTCATCGATGAAGCCAATCTGGAAAGCCACGGCTCCTGGCAGAAGATGGGTGTCTGTGAACCATCCTGGAATGTTCCGGGAAGTCTTCCCGAATGGAAAGCATGCGTGGTAGACCGTGCCGTGTCCATGCTGGAAAGAGACAAGAACCACCCGTCCGTCCTGATCTGGTCCTGCGGCAACGAATCCTATGCCGGCGAGGATATCCTCGCCATGTCCGACTATTTCCGGCAGCGGGATCCCTCCCGCCTGGTGCACTATGAAGGCGTTTTCTGGAACCGTGATTTTGAAAGAATCAGTGACATGGAAAGCTTCATGTACGGAAAACCCGCGGATGTGGAGAAGTATCTGCAGTCCGACCCCAAGAAGCCATTTATCCTGTGTGAATATATGCATGCCATGGGAAATTCCCTTGGCGGAATGAGAAAATACACCAGCCTGGAGGATCGTTACCCCATGTACCAGGGCGGTTTTATCTGGGATTATATGGACCAGGCTCTGATGAAAAAAAATGCTGACGGAAAGGAATACCTCGCCTATGGCGGTGATTTCGGGGACCGCCCCACAGACTATCAGTTCTGCGGCAACGGGATCGTCTACGCGGACCGCACCGTTTCTCCCAAGGCGCAGGAGGTCAAATATCTCTATCAGGATATTCAGCTTTTCCCGGACAGAAATGGAGTCCGCATCCGGAACCGCCGTCTCTTTACCAATACCTCTGATCTTCAGTTCCTTTATCAGGTGCTGAAGGAGGGGCGCTGCATCCATACTCTTTCTTTTGAAGCATGTGTGCGCCCTCAGGAAGAACAGTATATAGAACTGCCCTCCCCTGAGCTGACCGCTGACGGCGAATACACCTGGCAGGTTCAGGCGCAGCTCAAATCAAATACGCTGTGGGCCAAGAGCGGATTCGAGACCGCCTTCGGACAGCATACCGGACGCATCGGCAGCCCTCCTTCCATGCCGGAAGTGCGCTGCACTGCTCCTCAGGTCATTCATGGCGATGTAAATATCGGCATCCGGGGACAGAACTTCCATATGCTCTTTTCCAGACAGGACGGCGGTATCGTCTCTCTGGTCTATGAAGGAAAAGAATGGATCACCAGACCTCCCATGCCCGTATACTGGAGGGCAGCCACGGACAATGATCTGGGCAATAAATTCGCTGTATCCAGCGCCATGTGGCTGGGCGCAGGACTGTTCCCCGGATACAGCAATCAGGACTGCACCGTAGAGGAAACTGCAGAATATGTACGGATCACCTGCACCTATCAGTTATCTGTGGTTCCAAAGACCTGCACCACCGTGTCCTATCAGGTATACGGAAACGGCTCTGTCCACGTACAGGTACATTACCATGGAAAGCAGGGACTGCCGGAGCTTCCCGCTCTGGGCATGCGTTTCCGGCTTCCTGAAAATGCCGCGTCTATCGAATGGTACGGCAACGGTCCGGAAGAAAATTACTGTGACCGCAGGGAGGGTGCCCGTCTGGGTATTTATCAGAGTACACCAGCGGCATCCCTGTCCCATTATCTCCGTCCTCAGGAATGCGGAAATCACACAGGCATCCGCCGGCTTACCGTAACTGCTCCGGATGGCTGCAGCCTGCACTTCTCTGCTGACGAACGCCCCTTTGAGGCATCTGTACTTCCCTACTCCGCAGAGGAGCTGGAAGCAGCCACCCATTGGGAGGAGCTTCCGCCACCTCGCTTTACCAATGTCTGTATCTACGGCGCCATGAGAGGGGTCGGCGGCGATGACAGCTGGGGCGCTCCCGTATATCCGGAATACTGCATCAGCGCAGAAAAGGATCTGGAATATTCCTTCTGGATCACCGGACAGACCAGGATTTGTTGACTTCTTTTTCTTCCTGTGCTAACCTATAGAAAATGGTTTTTTCTCAGAAATTTTAAGGAAACAGAGGTTGAAAACATGGACAAGAAAAAGTTTTATATGACCACTGCCATTGCTTATACATCCGGAAAACCACACATCGGCAACACCTACGAGATCGTACTGGCAGACAGCATTGCCCGCTACAAGAGATTTCAGGGTTATGATGTGTTCTTCCAGACCGGAACAGACGAGCATGGACAGAAGATCGAACTGAAGGCAGAAGAAGCCGGCATTACCCCGAAGGAATTTGTGGACAATGTTGCCGGACAGATTAAGGAAATCTGGGATCTGATGGACACCTCCTATGACAAATTCATCCGAACCACCGATGAAGAACATGAAAAGCAGGTTCAGAAGATCTTTAAGTATATGTATGAAAAAGGCGATATCTACAAGGGATATTACGAAGGAATGTACTGTACTCCCTGTGAATCCTTCTTCACCGAATCCCAGCTGGTCGACGGCAAATGCCCGGACTGCGGACGCGAGGTACAGCCTGCAAAGGAAGAAGCATATTTCTTCAAAATGAGCAAATATGCAGACCGCCTGATCGAGCACATCAATACGCATCCGGAATTTATCCAGCCGGTGTCCCGTAAGAATGAGATGATGAACAACTTCCTTCTTCCGGGTCTGCAGGATCTGTGCGTATCCAGAACCTCCTTCAAGTGGGGCATCCCTGTCAGCTTTGACCCGAAGCATGTGACCTATGTATGGCTGGACGCACTGACCAACTATATCACCGGAATCGGATACAACTGTGACGGAGAATGCTGTAAGCTGTTCAACGAGAACTGGCCGGCTGACCTGCACCTGATCGGTAAGGATATCATCCGTTTCCACACCATTTACTGGCCGATCTTTCTGATGTCTCTGGATCTTCCGCTGCCCAGGCAGATATTCGGTCATCCCTGGCTCTTACAGGGCGACGGCAAGATGAGCAAATCCAAAGGAAATGTACTCTATGCAGATGAGCTGGTAGATTTCTTCGGTGTGGACGCAGTCCGTTATTTCGTACTCCACGAGATGCCCTTTGAAAATGACGGCGTGATCACCTGGGAGCTGATGGTAGAGCGTATGAATTCCGACCTTGCCAATACCCTTGGCAATCTGGTAAACCGTACCATCTCCATGTCCAATAAATATTTCGGCGGCGTTGTGACCAATACGGGTGTGACAGAAGAAGTAGACGAGGATCTGAAGAAGGTGGTTCTGGATACCCTTCCAAAGGTAAGCGAGAAGATGGAGCAGCTCCGTGTGGCAGACGCGATTACTGAGATCTTCGCACTGTTCAAACGCTGCAATAAATATATCGACGAGACCATGCCATGGGCTCTTGCAAAGGATGAAGCGAAGAAAGATCGTCTTGCAGCCGTACTTTACAATCTGGTAGAAAGCATCAGCTACGGCGCAGCTCTGCTGGAAGCATTCATGCCTTCCACTTCCAGGAAGATCCTGGAACAGCTTCATGCAAAGAGCCGCACCATCGAGGAGATGAACACCTTCGGTCTCTATGAGTCCGGCACAAAGGTAACCGAAAAGCCGGAGATCCTCTTCGCACGTCTGGATGTGAATGAAGTGCTGGAAAAGGTAGAAGCGAAAAAAGCCGCTGAGGAAGCAGCAAAAGCTCCGAAGGAGCCTGTCATCGACATAGAGCCCAAGGAGAACGTGGCATACGACGACTTCTGCAAGCTGCAGTTCCAGGTAGGCCAGATCCTTTCCTGTGAAGCAGTTCCGAAGGCAGACAAGCTGCTCTGCTCTCAGGTAAAGATCGGAAGCCAGGTACGCCAGATCGTATCCGGTATCCGCAGCACCTACACCCCGGAAGAGATGGTTGGCAAAAAAGTCATGGTTCTGGTAAATCTGGAGCCAAGAAAGATCCGAGGACTGGTATCCGAGGGTATGCTGCTCTGCGCAGAGGATGAGAACGGAGTTCTCTCCTTAATGACTCCTGAAAAACCAATGCCGGCAGGGGCTGAGATCTGCTAAAAGATCTAGAATCAGCTTCTGATACTGATTCTGGGGGAATATCCCTCCTTTTCCCGACATATACTTTCCTGACATTAGAAAGCAGGAGGGTATCCGTTTATGCACATTCTTCATCTTAAATCTCACAGATGGATTCCCGGACTGATCGCCGGTCTGGGGATCCTGATCTTTCTGTTTTTCCACTCACCGATCATTTCCCATTCCTTTGGCGAGCTTGCCATGGAGCTGTTTCGGCACGAGCTGTCCGAAAATACCCTGAACCTGCACTATACGCTGGCTGACCCTGACGCTTGTGGATTGAAGGAGTCATCCAGCCCAACCTTCGGTACCCTGGATCATTCCAGCCTGGACAAAGAACTGGATTATTTGAAGAAATATCAGAAAAAGCTGCAGGCTCTTCCTGCACATGGTCTGAATCAGGAGGAACAGCTTACTGCCGATATTCTGGACTGGTGGCTGACCGGGCAGATTCATTCCGAAGAATATTATTACTATCAGGAGCCTCTGGGACCCACTCTGGGAATCCAGGCGCAGCTCCCCGTACTTCTGGCAGAATTTCCCTTCCGGGATCAGGCGGATGTGGATACTTATCTGAAGCTCATTACCACCCTTCCCGATTATTTTCAGCAGATTGCAGAGTTTGAAGAAGAAAAGTCCCGGCTTGGTCTGTTTATGAATGACGAGATCCTGGACCGGATCCTGAATCAGTGTCAGTCTCTTTTCTCCATAACCGGGTCTCATTTTCTGGTCACGACCTTTCAGGAACGGCTGGACAGCTGTGATTTTCTAAGCTCCGACCAGAAAATCGCCTATGAGGCACACAATCATCGTATCCTTCAAAATTATTTTGCTCCGGCATACCAATCACTCAGTGAATCCATTGGCAGACTCCGGGGAACCGGCAAAAATCCCAATGGTCTTTACCATACTCCGGACGGCATCTCCTACTATGAGTCTCTCCTCAAATACTCTATTGGGACAGACCTGAGTATGGCTAAGATCCACCAGCTTCTGGAGGAACAGATGGAAAGTGACTATGAGACGATCCTCTATGCCATCCATCAGGGCATGGATCTTCTTGCTGTCAGTCAGGATACTCCTTCTATCGAGCAGCCTGCCGACATTCTGAAAGATCTGCAGGGACAGATCCAGGCAGATTTCCCCAGAGCACGTGCTATCTCCTGGCAGGTAAAAAAGGTGCCTGCCTCTCTGGCAGATCATCTAAGCCCCGCCTTTTATATGACTCCTGCCATCGATGCAGAGGAGCAGAACACCATCTACATAAATCCGTCCTATGAGCCCGACCGGACGGAGCTGATCACCACCCTTGCCCATGAAGGCTACCCCGGACACCTGTATCAGAATTCCTTTGAAAAAACAATCCACCCGGTACGGAACCTGATCTATATCGGGGGATATACCGAAGGCTGGGGACTCTACAGCGAGTTCTATGCCTATGATTTTCTGGGACTCTCCGACACCGAAGCGGATTTTCTGCGCGCCCTGTCTTCTCTGAATTATGCCATCTGTGCCAGCCTGGATCTGTCTATCCACGGAGAAGGCTGGACGGAAGAAGACTGCATCCAGTATCTGTCTGCTTTTGGTATCACTGACCGGACACAGATCCACGAGCTCTATCTGAATATTCTGGAAGAGCCATCCAACTACCTGAAATATTACCTTGGCTACCTGGAGATCTGCAGACTAAAAGAGAGTGCTCTCGCACTCTCTCCTGATCTGTCACTTTATGATTTTCACAAATGGTTTCTGGAATCCGGTCCCGCACCGTTCCCGATTCTGAAAAAACGGCTACAGCTCCTTGAAGTATCCTCTCAGCTTCTCCAGAGCACGGACCAGAATATCCATCTCCTCGCCCTCGAACCCTTCCATAACCGTCCGGACCATCTTCTGATGGAAGCCCATATGTCTCTCATAGGCTGCAACTCCCTTTTCCGTCAGGGAAAGAAGCACGACCCTCTTATCCTCCGCACTGCGGACACGTGATACATAACCCTTTTTCACCAGATTGTTGATGGCAGTGGTCAGTGTTCCCACGGTCACTGTCATCTTCTTCGCAACGGTAGACATGTTCTTCGGTTCCCGGATGCCGATTGCTTCAATGATATGCATATCATTGATGGAGATCTCTTTAAACGGTCCTGATATCAATGCCTTATGCTCCACATCCAGAATCTCGTTAAAAAGCATGACCAGTAAATTGTTAAAGAGCTCTTCCTGCTTCACATCCCCACCTCCGTACAAATCTTATCTGCGTACAGTATAACACAAGTACGGCGGGTTCGCAATGTTGGGGTTTTTACTCCGCGTCTTTATATCCAAACATCCAGGTCAGCACAAACGCAACTCCTGCAGATATCAGGAACATGATAATGTAATTGATCGGGTCATTCAGGCAGAGCAGCAGACCAAAGATTCCGGTTACACCCGTTCCGGTCGCACCAAGTCCCACGATGGAAGCATACAGAGCACCGCATGCGCCTCCTACTGCACCACAGATAAATGGCTTGAAGAATCTCAAGTTTACACCGAAGATTGCCGGCTCTGTAATTCCCATAAAGCAGGACATTGCGGATGGCACTGCCATGGATTTGGTTTTCTGATTCCTGGTTTTCAATGCAACTGCCAGCGTTGCCGCACCCTGTGCAATATTTGCTGCAGATGCAAGCGGGAGCCAGTAAGTCAGTCCATAAAGTCCTAACTGTCCTACATCAATTACCGTGTACATATGATGAACACCTGCTACAACCGTTGCAGAATACAGACCTCCCATGATAAAGCTTCCAATTCCGAAAGGAAGCATGATCAGCTGCTGTACGCCTCCCAGAATCCCGTTCTCGATCGTCACGAATACCGGTCCAATGATGGAGTAGGTCAGATAACCGGTCACAAATACACTGACCAGCGGAGTAACGAACAGGTCGAACATAGGCGGTACGATCTTATGCAGCTTCTTTTCGATCATGCACATAACAAATACTGCGATAATTACCGGAATTACATGTCCCTGATAGCCTACCAGATCAATCTCATACAAGCCAAACCAGACACTCTGTGTCTTCTGCACACCCTGACTTGCTACCGTCCATGCGTTCTGCAGATCCGGATGGATCATCAGCATACCGATAACCGCTCCCAGATAGGGGTTCCCGCCAAAGGTCTTTGCAGCGCTGTAAGCAATCAGGATCGGCAGGAATACATATGCCGTATTTGCAAACAGATTGGCAAATACAAAGATAGAACCGGAAGTATCAATGTTCAGAAATCCGTTGTTGACCATGAAGTTCAGCGCCTCCATGATACCCATCAGGAAACCGCTTGCTACGATTGCCGGAATGATCGGCACAAAGATATCTCCCAATGTCTTGATTGCTTTCTTGTAAAATGGCTGCTTTGCCGCTGCCGCTGCCTTCACATCCTCTTTGCTGCCTGCGGATAATCCGGATACAGCCAGAAACTCATCATACACCTTGTTCACCGTTCCGGTTCCAAGAACGATCTGAAGCTGTCCTGCTGCACTGAACACACCCTTTACACCGTCAACATCCTCCACTGCCTTTGCATCACATTTTGCATCATCTGCCAGTACCAGACGAAGTCTTGTGGCACAGTGTGCTGCCGATACCAGATTCTCTTTTCCGCCTACTTTTTCGTAGATCTCACTTGCTGTTTTTCTGTAATCCATAACTCTCTCCTTTTTTATTTGTGGCTGCGGTACATTCCGCTGCCGGTTTCCATGGTTATCTCAACGGTATACTGTCCCTGCTTTGGATAGAAACGGGTCGAGAACACGTCCCTGCCTCCGTTTATAAATACCTCCACACAGGATGCATCTACCAAAACCTTCACATCCTCAAGCTTCTCCACCTCTCTGCCGCGGATCGTTCGTCCTGCACCGAGGCTCTTATCTGTAAATTCCATCCAGAAGATCTTCTCCTCGCCATCATAGCGCAGCTCCAGCCCCTCTGCCAGGACAATCCTCATGCTGCTTCCCGGATGATTCAGTTCTATCTCACAGCAGGAATCCAGCTCTCCACGGAATTCTCCCCGGAACTCCGTCTCCCAATTCCACCAGTCTGCCAGCTCTCTCACCGGATTCTGGCACACAATACCATCCCTGACAGACAGCTCCCTTGGGAAGGTCAGCACATGCTGCCATCCATGCTCTATGGTCCGGTTCGTATAATACTCATCCACATCCGGCATTCCCATCCAGCCAATCAGCACCCTTCTGCCATCCTCTGTCAGAAAGCTCTGGGGTGCATAAAAATCAAATCCCGCATCCAGCTCCCGGAAATTCTCAGGCACCGTGCATGTGCGGAAATCGCCTTCCAGGATACAGGTTCCACTCTGATATACATTGGCATACAGAAGCCCTTTCTGCTCCAGTCCCTGTGGTGAAATGGAAAGCACCGTATGTCCGTCCAGCTCGTACAGATCCGGACACTCCCACATAAATCCAAAAGGCTCCTTCATCTCCAGACGATGAATGTATTTCCAGTTTTTCCTGTCCGAAGAGGAAAATACAAGAACCACACCCTTGTCCTCCTTCGTTCTGGCTCCCTGTACCATATAGTACATCCCGTCCTGCTTCCATACCTTGGGATCCCGTACATGGTTGGTCAGATCCTCCGGATAATCCTCATTTTTCATGAGCAGCTCCTTGTATTCCATCTGCTGACCGTCTCTGCTGACCGCAAGCACCGTATTGGATTCTCTCCCCGTGCTCACATAGTCATAATCTCCAAGAAGCTTCACATTTCCTGTATAGTACAGGTACATGCCGTCCTCCTCTATAAGAGCTGATCCTGAATAAACACCATGACAGTCATAAGGCTGATCCGGTGACAGGAACACTCCCTCGTCCTTCCAGTGAAGCAGATCCGTGCTGGTGGAATGCGCCCAGAACTTCAGCCCCCCCTCTACCTGGAATGGAGCAAACTGATAAAATGCATGATAGACTCCCTGATACTGGCACAATCCGTTGGGATCATTCAGCCAGCCAAAGGGCGGCGCCACATGCAGACAAGGGCGCCAGCGCAGGGCTTCCTCTGTCTCCCTTTTCTGCTCTGCCCTTTCCATGAGCAGCAATTCGTAAGTTCGATGTAATGCGTTCATAACCTTCTCCTTTTATTTGTGAATACGTATTCTTATGACTTCATATAAAAGAACAACATATTGTTGTTCTCCTATTATTCCCGCTCCCTGGCTGAACTGCCTCTTCTCATCAGCTTTGCCTTCAGAGGACGATTTTCTATTTTCTGCTCCTCCGGATGATCGATCCGGTACAGAAGACGCTGTACCGCCATAGCTGCCATCTCTTCATTGGGCTGAGATACACTGGACAGCTTTGGATACAGATACTCGCACATATAGGTGTTATCAAATCCTACCACACCCGCCTGCTCCGGAATATGAATGCCTAGCTGCTGCAGGATCCCCATCATCTGGATTGCCCGTCTGTCATTGTAAGCAAAGATTCCGGTCCTTCCGGCTGTCTTCCGGAAATACTCTTCCATATATGCCCTCACCTCATGACTGTCCTTCGTACGAAGAATGGAAAGGTGCCGGCGAAAATCTGTTCTCTCTTTTGCCAGCGCATCCACAAATCCCTGATACTTGATGTCCTCTGTATTCCCGAAGAAAAGAAACTCATCAAAGCCTTCCTCGCAGAGATGTCTTCCCACCTGTGCACCGGCATCATCATGCGCCACATAGACCGAATCCATACCGGATGCATTTCTGGTAAGCACTACGGTCGGCATATCCAGATGCCGGATCATGGTCCGCCACTGGGGAGAATCCTCATCTACCGGAACCGCGATCAATCCGTCTACCCGGTAGCGCTGTACAACCTCCAGACACTCCTTCTCCTTTTCCATATCATAATTGGAATTAAACAGGATCAGGCTGTATCCTTCCTTCTTCGCCTCCTGCTCCAGATATTTGACCAGATCTGCAAAAAACGGATTGGAAATATCTGTAAGAACCACTCCGATCAGATGCGTCCTGCTTCCTACCAGACTCTGTGCCATAACATTGGGCTGAAATCCATGCTCTCTGGCACATGCCAGAACCCGTTCTCTGATATCCGGATTCACTGCTTTATTCCCGTTCAGTACCCGGGAGACTGTGGGCTGTGAGACACCCGTCAGTCTTGCTATTTCTGTCATCGTAATCATGTGATCCTCCGGCTTGTGAATACGTATTCACATCTTTTCTTTATACTACCATGCAGATACATCCGCGTCAATTGGTACAAGATGCTAATATTGCATGGCTGAATTTGTGCATATCGCCAGATTCCCTGCCGACACGCACTTTCGGAATATGTATCCTTTGTATACAAATTTTGTTTCCCTCATTTTTTTGTAGTTAAGTGCTGATTATTCCCTCATTTTTTTGTTGTCAAGCGTAGATTATTCCCTCATTTTTTTGTAATAGAATTGTTTTTTTATAAATTATAGCATATACTATAGATAAATACTGCGACTGTTCAGGAGGTGGCTTTATGCTTTATTTAAAAAGAAAAATTGATATCTTTCTATCAGAATGGAAGACAGATCCAGACAGAAAGCCATTAATTGTAAAGGGTCCAAGGCAGGTAGGAAAAACGGAATCTATAAAACGCTTTGCAGAAAATAATTATAAATATATTATCTCCATCAACTTCGTGGAAGAGCCTAAGTATAAGAAAATTCTGGAAGACAGCTACAAGCCCGATGATATTATTAAAAATATTTCCCGCATTGACCCCTCCAAACAATTTGAAGCAAATGAAACGCTGATTTTCTTTGATGAACTTCAGGAATTTCCTGAAATTGCAACTTCTTTGAAATTTTTTCATATGGATGGTCGGTTTGACATTATCTGCAGTGGCTCTATGCTTGGTATTAACTATCAGAGAATTGAGAGCAACAGCGTCGGCTATAAGACAGATTACGAGATGTTTTCACTTGATTTTGAAGAATTTTTATGGGCAAAGGGTTATAGCGATGACCTTATGAATGACATGCTGACACATATGCTGACACTGACTCCATTTAATGAACTGGAATTATCCGTCTACAACGCTCTTTTTCTTGATTACTGTCTTCTTGGAGGCATGCCCGCAGTCGTAAGAGACTATATCGTCAAAGGAACTTTTGAAGGCTCTCTTGTTACCCAACGACAGCTAATTGCGGATTATAAAGAGGATATTCGAAAATACGCTGATGGCATGGATCAGACACGTATCCTGAATATCTTCAATCAGATTCCTCCACAGCTGGCAAAGGATAACAAAAAATTTCAGATCTCAAAGGTTTCCTCCGGAGCACGCTTCAAAGATTACCGGGGTTGTATTGAATGGCTGAAAGATACAGGAATTGTCAACCTGTGCTATTGCCTGAATTTTCCTGAGCTTCCTCTCCGCGGAAACTATGATCATACAAAATATAAAATCTACTTTGCAGACAGCGGACTTCTGGTTGCCATGCTGGATGAAGAAGCACAGGACGACCTGCGGACAAACAAAAACCTTGGTGTATACAAAGGTGCACTCTATGAAAATATGGTCGGCGAAGCACTTGTTAAAAGCGGCTATGACCTGTACTACTACAAAAGGGACGATTCTACTTTAGAACAGGACTTCTTCGTGAGAACTGCCTCTGAGCTGATTCCTGTAGAAGTAAAAGCCACCAATGGAAAAGCAAAATCCCTGAAAACATTAATCGGAAGCGAACATTATCCTGACATTCATTATGGTATCAAATTTACCGGAAGTAATATCGGTTTTGGCGATGATATCTACACCTTTCCATACTTCTGCACCTTTCTTTTAAAACGATATTTAAAACAAAAATACGTTCATACAGGAGAAAAACTATGAAAATCGCGGATCTTCACATTCAGAATTTTAAATCTATCCATGACATGCATATTCAGGATATCGAAAATGCGCTGATTCTTGTGGGACAGAACAATACCGGCAAGACCACCGTACTGGACGCAATCCGCGCTGTAGGCGGAGATTACGAGATCTGTCCTGAGGACTTTGGAGAGGACGGTGCAAATATTGAGATCCGCATCTCGCTGGATTTTACAAAAGAGGACCTGGATCTTCTTCACCGAAACGGAATTGTCAGCCAGTATAAGCGGAGGGATTCCTGGATACAGGATTTCTGCCGAAAGCTCCCCTCCTGGTCTGAGGAACGGCTCACCTTCACCATGATCGCCAACCGGGAGGGAAAGATCCGTTACTCTGACGGAATCAAAAAGCACAATCCCTATATTGCAGAGGTATTTCCTAAAATCTATTATGTAGATACCGACCGGAGTCTGGAACAGCTTCAAAGCGATCTCCTGCTCCTTCAGGAGGACGAGATCCTGCAGCGGATGCGTTCCGGATGCTGTATCTTCACTCAGGCCAAACGCTGCAACTACTGCTTCAGCTGTATCGGTCTTCTGGAACAGAAAAGTCCGGCTGAACTGAATGTCTTCGAGACGGCAAAGCTTCTGGATTACAAGCTGTATCAGCTGAATCTGGATGAATTTGCCAAGAAGATCAACAAAAGCTTTCACAAAAATGGAGGAAGAGAAGAGATCCTCTACTCCATGAACCGGGATGTGGAACAAATGCTCCACGTAACCACCGAGATCTGGAACCCGTCACAGAATTTCACGCGTCCGATCAGCCGCATGGGAAAAGGTATGCGCTGTATCTATCTCTTTTCCCTGCTGGAAGCATATACGGAGATTGAGAAAAATCTTCCCAGCATCATCATGATCGAGGACCCTGAGATTTTCCTTCATCCCCGGCTTCAGAAGGTGTCCGGCGAGATTCTGTATCGTCTTTCCCGTAAGAATCAGGTCATCTTCACCACCCATTCACCCAATCTGCTGCCCAACTTTAACAGTCGGCAGATCCGGCAGGTTGTCATCGGAGAGGACGGCTGCTCCAGTATCCGTGAAAAAACAGATATCAGCGCCATTTTGGATGACCTTGGGTATACAGCAGGAGACCTGATGAATGTGAACTTTGTATTTATTGTAGAGGGTAAACAGGATAAGAGCCGACTGCCCCTTCTGCTTCGCAAATATTATTCCGAGACCTATGACATCGACGGAAACCTGTCCCGCATTGCCATCATCACCACCAACAGCTGCACCAATATCAAGACCTACGCAAACTTAAAATACATGAATCAGATCTATCTCCGGGATCAGTTCCTCATGATCCGTGACGGTGACGGCAAGGATCCGACTGTCCTGGGCAGACAGCTCTGCCGCTATTATGAAGAACGCAATCTGGAAGATATGGATAAGCTTCCCCGGGTACGTCCGGAGAATGTACTGATCCTGAAATATTACTCCTTTGAAAATTATTTTCTGAATCCCACGGTCATGGCACAGCTTGGAATCGTGGAATCCGAAGAAGCTTTCTATAAGATTTTTCTGGAAAAATGGAAGGAATATCTGCACCGCATCAGCAGCGGCAGACACTTAAAAGAAGTTCTTGGAAAGGATCTTGAGACGGTCGATGATGTCCGGCAGCATATGGAAGAGATCCGGATCTATATGCGCGGTCACAACCTTTTCGACATTTTCTATGGCAGATATAAAGACCAGGAGACCGAGCTTCTGCAGCGCTACATGAAGCTCGCCCCCAGAGAAGACTTCCGGGATATTCTGGATGCGCTGGAACGATTCCCGTATTTCGAGAGCAAAAAAATATAGAACAGCCAATTTCCCCTCTCACATCCTTCCTGCCAGCATCACGCTGGCAGCAATCCCGGCAAGGGTACTCAAAAGCGCACCGGCCAGCGTCCACCGGGTCTTCGTTACTTTTGCCGTCAGAAAATATACGCTCATAGTGTAAAAGACCGTCTCTGTGCAGCCCATCATGATGGACGCGGTCAGACCGATATACGAATCTGTCCCATAGGACTTATAGATATCCAAAGCCAGAGAAGTGGCTGCAGAGGAAGAAAACAGCCGGACGATCGCAAGCGGTATGAGCTGCACCGGAAAATGCAGGAACGCCGCCAGTCCGATTAGCTGCTCCGCCACAAAATCCAGAAAACCGGATGCCCGCAGCATACCCACTGCCGCCATCAGCCCCACAAGGGTGGGCATGATCTTCAGGATCGTCTTCAGCCCTCCGGCCGCTCCTTTGACAAATTCATCATACACATGGACTCTTTCTGTCAGAGCATAGGCAATGATATAAAACAGGATGATCGGTATGATAAAGTCGGAAATATAGTAGAATAAGCTCACGGACTTCCCCCTGTTCACCAAAAGAAACCGTATATTCATACTAATATATTCCCAACATCAGTAAGGTATACCATGATCGCAGGCGATCATAGTGCCTCCGGCGGATGCGCAGGACTTTCTGCGGTTCCGCAGAAATCCGATACGCAGGATCCATGAAGCACGCAGCTTTCCAGCTCTTTCTTATAGCCCTCCCGTTGTTCATCCAGTGCTGTCTGGAGTGCTTCCAGACGCGCCAGCACCACCTGAATCTGACTTCTGACCTGCTCCGCCTGCTCCTGTGACACATGGATCTGCTCTCTGACCGCCAGGTCCGCGAAAAATCCGTCAAAGAAGAAATCTGCAAACTGCAGGAATCCATCGATCTCCACAGAGATATCCGCATAGACATCCACATCTGACAGCTCTGTCTTCAGGCTGTGAAGCTCTCCCTGAAGCCTTTCCACCAGATCCTGTACCTGATCCAGCTCCTCGTATTTTGCCATATCCGTAAGAAGTCCGCCGCCCAGCATATCCCAGGTACTCCAGCTCTCTGCGCTGTCCAGCGTCTCAATGACTTCCTCCGCTGTGCCAAGCGCCCTTCTTCCCGCATCCAGCGCTTCCCTGATCTCATTCTCCTGCTGATCTGCATATCCGATCTTCTTCTCCAGTGTGAGAATCCGTCTGGCAGTCTCCCCGCCGCTCAGTTTCAGCAGATCTTCCTTTTCCTTCAGAACTGCTGCATATCTGTCTTCACATCCGGTCAGAGCTGCAAGCTCCATCTCACATTTTTCTATATAACGGGTCAGCTCCTCCAGCTCACGGACTGCCGTATCATATTTTACTGCTGCCGCATAAGCCTCCTTGCGCTCCTTCTGAAGCTTCTCATCCTTTTTCCCGATCATCCTGTAATAAAGAGATGACAGACTGTGCTTCTCCAGCCGCTCCACATCCTCCAGCTCTGTCTGCCGCTCCACTGAAAGCTCCTCAATCCGTTTCCTCAGATATTCACTCTGTGCCTGAAGCTCCTCTAACTTCGCTCTCATACGTCTCTGGTTAAATACCTGATTCTGCAGCTCGCTCAATTGATGGTCAAAATGTCTCATAGTTCTCCTCCCCTCCATCCTCTCTCCGGACAGACATGTTTCTGCCGTCCCATATCCACAAACGCGCTCATACAAACACGACCCGTTCATGGCTGCGTGACGGGATTTTCATAATAAAATTATACATGGTCGGATGATTTCACACAAGAAAAGATTCGCAGTTGACCGCCTTTTGCGGTAATGCTAAAATATACCACAGAAAAGGGAGGATACACGCATGCTATCATTTGAAAACGACTACATCGAAGGCGCACATGAGAAAATACTTCAGCGTCTGATAGAAACAAATCTGGAAGCTCTGCCCGGGTACGGCACGGATCCCTACTGTGACAGTGCCAAAGAAAAGATCCGCGCTGCATGTGCCTGCCCGGAGGCAGATATTTATTTTCTGACCGGCGGTACACAGACCAATGCCACGGTCATCGACACCATGCTCGCCCCCTACGAGGGCGTGGTGGCAGCCGTCACCGGTCACATAAGTCTCCATGAAGCGGGAGCCGTCGAATACACCGGACACAAGGTCCTTACCATCCCGCAGCACGAAGGAAAAATCCGTGCCGGTGAACTGGAAGCATTTTTACGAAACTTCTGGGATGACGGCACACATGAACACATGGTATTTCCGGGAATGGTGTATATCTCTCATCCCACCGAATACGGAACTCTTTACAGCATATCCGAGCTGGAGGATATCTCCGCTATCTGCCGGGCTTACCAGATCCCTCTGTATATGGACGGAGCCCGCCTTGGATACGGTCTTATGAGCAGTCATACAGACGTGACACTTCCCTTCCTCGCTGAATGCTGTGATGCCTTTTACATTGGAGGAACAAAGGTCGGCGCACTGTGCGGCGAAGCAGTCGTATTTACCAAAGGCAATACCCCCAGGCACTTCATAACCCGGATCAAGCAGCATGGAGCAATGGTGGCAAAGGGCAGACTGCTGGGCATTCAGTTCGATACCCTGTTCACCGACGATCTGTATTTCCAGATCAGCCGCCACGCCATCCGGATGGCAGAGCTTCTGAAGAAGGGACTTCAGGAGAAGGGATATTCCTTCTATCTGGATTCACCGACCAACCAGCAGTTCATCATTCTTGAAAATAAACAGATGGAGCGGCTGAAAAACCATGTATCCTTCAGCATCTGGGAGCCATACGATGAAGACCATACGGTCGTGCGCTTTGCCACCAGCTGGGCAACCACAGAAGCCAAAATTGAACAGTTAATGGAACTGCTGTAAAACAGTCATAAAGAAGGTATCGCTCTATATATGCAAAATCCGGACGGAATCCTTTTGTTTCAGGAATTGTTCCGGATTTTTGCATGCAGTTTATTGATATTAAATCTCCAATTTTACCTTATCTGGTATTTACGGTACATCTCCTGAAGGAGCTCCTCATCCTGCACAACCTTTACGATCATATCGCTCTCTCCCGCATCACACATATATGTCATCAAAAGCCTGAGTCTCTGTTCGCCAAGGCGTCTGCCTTCCTTTCTTCCATCTTCCACCATCTCTCTGATTGCCTGACACATATCCAATCCTCCTCCTTCTTTTTTCACTTCTTCCATGATCTTCAAAAGCCCCGGCTCCCCGGTATAATCCGCCAGAGCTATATACGTATCATCCGATATCGTCTCCGGTATTCGGTACATATCCACCATTTCCCGCAGATTTTCTGCCCCATCCCAGGGAGTCTCTCCCACATACAGCACTAATGTGATCACCGGAAGAA
>JAHABX010000060.1 GCA_018376135.1 Clostridiales bacterium
ATTGTGATTTTTGCGATTGTGACACTTGCTAAGAATTTTATTAATTTTAGACGTAGAAAAGCTAAACAAATTGATATTGTGGAGGAAAATTAGAATGAAAATTTATGTTGTTAAAGATGAAAAAGTTGGTTATATGAATGTTGTTCTAGACCATAATGATGAAGTTGCTAGATTAAATTTTGGTAAAGGTTTTTTTAATGCAAAGCCTGAATTAGGTCGTTTAGAAGATTATAGTTTGTATTCTGTTGCAGATTTTACTGTAGATGAAGGTGTTATTAATGTAACTGAGCCTAAATTTGTTATTAATGGTCTTACTGCTTATAATGAGTTGGTTACTCTTATTAATTCTAGAAATATTGAAGTACTGAAAGGAGATGATGACATTGCCAATCTTGACATGGAGAAAGAGAGTTGCTAACCGTGAACGGTTTTTTATGCCTAGCGGTGAAGGCATCGCTCGTACTTATATGCTTAATATTGATGATAGTGGTTGTGAATGCTTGGTTTGTACTGGACAAACCGATATTTACGCAGAAATACAGTCGTATAGAGAGGGTTGTGACCTCGCTATGTTGCTTCGCAATATTGACCCTACTGCTTTGTCTAGCATGGTTAGTTCTTTTACTGCCGATGACTTAGTTAATAGTGGAATTGTAGATTATGCATCTATGCCTACTACTCTAGGCGGTATGTTTAATCTTGTTCAAAAAGGAGAAAATATGTTTAATGGACTTCCGGAAGAAATTCGTAAGGAGTTTAATTATTCTGTTAAAAACTTTGTGTCTCAGTTTGGTACACAAGCATTTAATGACATTTTGGCTAAATATGCTACCCCACAAGCCCAAACAGAGCCAAAGGCAGATGAACCCCCACAAGTTCAAATTGAGCCTCAAGAGCCAAAAAATGCAACAAATAAGAAAGGTGGTAAAGAATAATGAGTTTAATTGACAGTAATAGCCGTTTTGCGGTTAACCCTACAAATATTCGTGGTATACAACGCTCTAAGTTTGATATGTCTCACACTATTAAAACAACATTTAATGCCGGTGATTTAGTTCCTTTTGATGTTATGGAAGTCTTGCCGGGTGATACTTTTAATTTAGAAACAAATGTACTTGCACGTTTGCAAACTTTAATTACTCCATTAATGGACGATATG
>JAHABX010000061.1 GCA_018376135.1 Clostridiales bacterium
GTAAGTTCCACGTCTTCTTCCAGATTACGGTTTACCGCAAAGATGGTAACTTCCTCTTTTTCTTCATTATAAACAGCAATGGATTCAATATCCGTAATTTCATCATGTTTGGCTGTTGCATGTTTTGTTCCGGAAATTACCGGCTGCAATGCAATACCGCGACCATATTTAGATGCATGCATAAATGGATAGAAGATGGTCTGTTTCCATGCTCCCCCTGCTGCATCTGTCATGATCGGAGCAATGACATTCACCAACTGTGCCAGACACGCCATTTTCACACGGTCTGCATGTTTCATTAAGGTAATCAGCATCAAACCTACTAAGAGGGCATCCTCAAAATTATAGATATCCTCCAGCATAGGCGGCGCTACCTGCCATGGATGATTTTCTGTAATATCATCATCCGCTGCATTGGAATGGAACCATACATTCCACTCATCAAAGCTTAAATTCATGGTCTTTTTACTGCGTTTTTTCGCCTTCACATAGTCACAGGTAGAAATCACGGTACGGATAAAATCATCCATATCATCCGACTGCGCCAGATAATCATTGCTGTCATTATCACGATTTCCGTAATACTGATGCATGGAAACATAGTCCACATAATCATAAGTATGGGACAATGTCACTGCCTCCCAATCCGGGAAGGTTGGCATGTCACGGTTGGAACTGCCGCAGGAAACCAGTTCAATACCTGGATCAATAAGGCGCATGGCTTTGGCTGTTTCCTCTGCCAGACGTCCATATTCTTCCATAGTTTTATGGCCAATCTGCCATGGACCATCCATTTCATTTCCCAGACACCAGACTTTAATATTATGCGGATCCTTTACACCATGCCTGATACGAAGGTCACTGTACTTTGTTCCCGAAGGATGATTGCAGTATTCCAGAAGATTACATGCATCCTGAATACCTCTGGTTCCCAGATTGACTGCCATCATAACCTCTGAATTTACCTGTTTCGCCCACTTGGAAAACTCATTTAAACCAACTTCATTCTTTTCCAGGCTTCTCCACGCCAGTTCCAGACGGTGGGGTCTTTCAGAAACAGGTCCAACAGAATCCTCCCAGTAAAAATTAGAAACAAA
>JAHABX010000062.1 GCA_018376135.1 Clostridiales bacterium
ATCGTTATGAGCATTTATGCTGTTTTATGTGGTTATACTGATGCAGAAAATATGGCGTTCTTTATGAAGCTTCAAGAACCTTATTTTGAAAAAATGCTGGACTTAAAGTATGGAGTTCCTTCTGCGGATACCTTACTGCGCGTGTTTGCACTCATAGAACCGGAAAAATTTATGGAGCTGTTTTATCAATGGATCAGGGATGTACTGTCAGTACTTCAGAAAAATGAAGATACAGACCCGAAAAGGATTGCCATTGACGGAAAAGCTGTGCGTGCAGCGGCGGCGAATGGCAGAGGTATTCCCTATATCATATCCGCATATCTAGGAAATTATGGTCTTTCCATTGGGCAGTTAAAAGTAGGGGAAAAGACCAATGAAATCAAAGAAATACCAAAGTTATTAAAGAAGCTGGACATATCGAATTGTGTAATAACTATCGATGCAATCGGATGTCAGAAGCCGATTGCAAAACAGATTGTAGAACAAAAAGGTCATTATTGTCTTGCAGTAAAAACAAACCAGCCACTCCTGTATGAAGAGGTAAAAGAGTATTTTTCTTATGCAGAAAAAGAAGAACCGGAAAAACTCAGTACATACCGAACTATAGAAAAAAATCATGGACGAATAGAAAAAAGAAACTATTTCATTACCCGGGATATTGATTATCTGACGGGAAAAGAAAACTGGAAGGGGTTAAAATCCATTGGCAAGGTAGAAAGTGTCCGTGAAATCAGTGGAAAAAGAAGCCGTGAAACAAGATACTATATCTTGGATGAAGAGATGACAGCGGAAGAAATGTCACACATTGTGAGGGGACATTGGGAGATAGAAAACAGCCTGCATTGGGTATTGGATGTACATTTTCGGGAAGATGCCTGCAAGATTAAAGAAGAAAAAGCAATGCAGAATTTAGCCCTGATTAGAAAGATTTGTTATAACCTAATGAAATTGGATACACGATTTGATAAAAAGAAGAAAATGACTTATAAAAAAATGAGTATGCTGTATACCTATCATTTAGAGTATGTGCAGGAATTGATTTTTCAGAAAATTGCAGAAACCATTTAAAAATATCCATCAAGGAATTTTTGTTCCA
>JAHABX010000063.1 GCA_018376135.1 Clostridiales bacterium
AAAGAAATCAGAGGTTCCTACGTCAGAACCTGCAAAATCAGATAAGAAGTCAGAAGTTCCTGCGTCAGAACCTGCAAAATCAGATAAGAAGTCAGAAGTTCCTGCGTCAGAACCTGCAAAATCAGTGAAGAAGGAGGGTATCTAATATGAATGTATTAAATTTTTTGGCAGACGTTATAGTGGAAGAAGGGGAGACAACTGCTACAGAAGAGAGTATGACTTGTATTGAATACAAGAAGGACTTTCAGTACTTCTTCATCACGAATAAAGATGGAAAGTATTATTATCAGTACATAAGTTTCTTTCCAAGAAATACATATAATTATGATGATAAGTTTAGAATTTTGGAAGACTTGCTTTATGACAAATCAGAGGAGGAGCAATGTCAAGTTGTTAAGGTATTGATGACAACTGAAGTTGAAGGGTTGGAAGATGCCAACGATTCCTATATGAAGTATCCATTGTATTCTGTCCGAGGAACTTGTGGTAAGAAGTGCCTTTCTAAGAATTGTCCAAACCGTGATTTTGAACATTGTTGTAACAATAAAGTGATTGGGTACACAGGCACAAACTTTTTTAAGTATCCAGAACCACTTGAGATTTTGGAAAGTATATTGGGTTGGCTCTGTGTTTGTCCAGACCTTGATATTGTATTCGTAGTACATGATTGGTATCCAAGTAAGATTGAAGATTTATTTTATCAAACAGCTTTTCATGTGAAGAATGGTGTCATTAAAGTGGTAGGTGAGGCTGAGGCTGAGAAGTTATACAAAGAGTATCACGAAAAGTATCCGTATGACATGGAAGAAGTGGAACGTTGGCTACGAGACTTGCATGCAAACTAATACTTTGATAGGGGGTATCCGAGGCAGGGCTTGTTCCTGCCGATATTTTTATGACTCACTCAGACCGTCAAGATATGTTTGAAGGCGTTCCTGCTTATTCTTGTTTAAAGACCTGTATTTGTTAATCAGTTCATCCTCTTCTGGTGTCAGATTTTCATTTTGCAGTGGATATAATTCAAAGTCAAAAAAATCTGATAATGTGATATTTAA
>JAHABX010000064.1 GCA_018376135.1 Clostridiales bacterium
CTTCTCGATCAGGATCCTCTCCTCGGACGACAGGTGCGAATACTGTTGACCCATGAGTGCAACACCTTCTTAAGTTAGAAACTTCGAACACTTCCAACCCTAGACAAGGTGTTGCACTTCTATTTAGAACCCGGGTCACACTAAGGCCGTCAGCCGAATGGTATATACTTACCAGTAAGCCAACCTCTGAGGAGGAAATGGAAGTAGGAGCCGGATTCCCTGTGCATCATGGGGGCCGGCTCCCGCGCTATGCGGCATAACCGCATAGCGACTACGGGTTAAGGGTCAAAAAGTAGGGTTAAGTAAAGAAACGTGGGTCTTATTCGGGTGTGTTGTTGGCGTGTTGGTGGGTTAGTGCGAGCGTCCCGCCCAGCCTGTTCTGACGCCGAACCCGCTCTCGTAGGCGTTGACGCCGTCGGTCGGTTCCTGCAAGGCCGTCATGGTGCCGGGCATGGGCCCGTCGTCCCCGGCCGGCTTCCTCTTCCTCGCCCTCGAGGACTTGTTCCTGCTCATGGAACAAGTCAACACGAAAAGTCAAGCACCCGGACGAATTAACGACGAAAACGTTAATCACACCCCAACACGCAAGACGGGAGTAAGCCCCACCCTGGATTTAAGACACACTTTTCTTTACTTAACCCCCTTTCCTCGTCGGCTTCCAATGCTCGGACGCGACGAACGACATGGGATGAGGATGTTCGGTGGTAGTGCCCGAAAGTATGCACAAATGTGATTTCGCCCGTCCATGGCACGGTTATCAGTTCGCTTCCACGTGATATGAACTGATTTTTGTTCCGTATTTCCTCTGACTCGATGGGAGATGATGGAACCATGGCAAAGGGCACTCGATATACGCCGGAGTTCAGGGCGAAGGCGGTCAGACTGCTGGCGGAATCGCGTTCCTCGTATTCGTCGGAGACGAACGCGATCTCCGCGGTGGCGAAGGATCCGGGGATAGCGCCGGAATCACTGCGGCGTTGGCGCAACCAGTCGGACGCGACGGTCGCGGAGGAGACGAGGCAGTCGGCCGAGGACGCGATGGCGGAGCTGA
>JAHABX010000001.1 GCA_018376135.1 Clostridiales bacterium
CGGAAATATTCCGTTATAAGAATATGAGCGTGGGACGGCTGTCTGCGGCTGAAGGAAGGGGGACAGGAGATCTATGGGAACACAGGGCTTTATGGGAGCGGCAGCCTTTATCTGCTGCGGTGCATATCTTCTGATCCTTATAGGAGCTGCATGGACCGACTGGAAGACCCGGCGGATCGATAACGTCTTCTTTCTGATGATCCTTGCCCTTGGAGCAGCAGCGGTCCGGCTGTTTCCGGAGCATACGATCCTGGACCGGGGAATCGGGTTTCTGGCGGTGTCGGTTCCCATGCTGGTGCTGACGGTTTTGATCCCCGGAGCTTTTGGCGGCGGAGACATTAAGCTGATGGCAGCATCCGGCTGGTTTTTAGGCTGGCGTGCTGTGGTATGTGCCATGGTCATTGCCCTCTTTGGCAGCGGCGTGTATGGAGGCTGGATGCTTGCGAAAGGGAAAATGGGGAGAAAGGATTCCTTTGCCCTGGGACCCTTTCTGGCAGCAGGGCTGGCGATCGCCCTTTTCCTGGGGGATCAGGTTCTGGAACGGTATATATAATAGAAAACATCCTTTCATCGAAGGAGCAGAGGCTTCGGAGATGAAGGGGTGTTTTTTATTCTTTACCCTTTTTTGACTTTATGCTATAATTGCCCTATATGTGGAAATAGGCGCATTTGACAAAGAGAGGTAATTTTGTGGCAGAATTAACACCAATGATGCAGCAGTATATGAAGACAAAAGAGAAATATAAGGACTGCATTTTATTTTATCGCCTGGGCGATTTTTATGAGATGTTTTTTGAGGATGCGAAGGTGGTGTCCCGGGAGCTGGAGCTTACGCTGACAGGAAAAAACTGCGGGCTGGAAGAGCGAGCGCCCATGTGCGGAGTTCCCTTTCATGCGGTAGAGGGATATTTGAGCCGTCTGGTGTCCAGAGGATATAAGGTGGCGATCTGTGAGCAGATGGAGGATCCGGCACAGGCAAAGGGAATCGTGAAAAGGGAGGTCATACGGGTGGTGACGCCGGGCACGAACCTGAATGCACAGGCGCTGGATGAATCCAGAAATAATTACATTATGAGCATTGTGTATGTAAGCGACCGGTTCGGGATATCCTTTGCGGATGTGACCACCGGCGATTATTTTGTTACGGAGGTAGATTCCGCCCGGAAGCTTATGGATGAGATCTATAAGTTTACTCCCAGAGAAGTTGTCTGCAATGAGGCGCTGATGATGAGCGGCATCGAGCTGGAGGAGTTAAAGGAGAGACTTGGCATTACCATGTATTCTCTGGAGAACTGGTATTTTGATGATGATCTGTGCAGAAAAGAGCTGGAGGAGCATTTTCAGGTCAAATCCATGGAAGGGCTGGGAGTTGCGGACTTTGGCTGCGGCGTCATTGCTGCGGGAGCACTGCTTCGGTATCTGACGGAAACTCAGAAGACCTCTCTTGGTCATCTGTCCAGGCTTCAGCCTTATGTGTCCGGTAATTATATGGTCATCGACAGCTCCAGCCGCAGAAATCTGGAGCTGGTGGAGACACTTCGGGAGAAGCAGAAGAGGGGATCTCTTCTATGGGTGCTGGATAAAACCAAAACAGCCATGGGAGCCAGGATGCTCAGAGGCTATATGGAACAGCCGCTGATCGAACGCGCTGAGATCGAAAAGCGGCTGACGGCGATCGAAGAGCTGAATACTCAGCTGATCACACGAGAGGAGCTGAGAGAATATTTAAGTCCGGTCTATGATCTGGAACGTCTGATCGGGCGCATCAGCTATCAGACGGCGAATCCCAGAGATCTGATCGCATTCAGGACCTCTCTTGGGATGCTGCCCCATATCCGTCTGCTTCTTCAGGATCTGAAAAGTCCGCTGATGCAGGAGATTCTGGAGGAGCTGGATCCTCTGGAGGATCTTTACAGTCTGGTGGAACAGTCGATTCAGGAGGATCCGCCGATCTCAGTCCGGGACGGCAATATGATCCGGGACGGCTACAATGAGGATGTGGACCGGCTTCGGAAGGCAAAGACAGAGGGGAAAAGCTGGCTGGCAGATATTGAAGCGAGAGAACGGGAGCGCACGGGCATCAAGACCATGCGTATCAAATACAACAAGGTGTTCGGCTATTATCTGGAGGTGACCAATTCCTATAAGGATATGGTTCCGGAGGATTATATCCGCAAGCAGACCCTGACCAATGCAGAGCGATACATTACGCCGGAGCTGAAGGAGCTGGAGGAGACGATCCTGGGTGCGGAAGAGAAGCTGACGGCTCTGGAATATGAGCTTTTTTCCCAGGTGCGCGACCATATTGCGGCGCAGATGGTACGGGTCCAGAGGACCGCGAAGGCAGTGGCGAAGCTGGATGTCTTTGCTTCCCTTGCATTTGTGGCAGATAAGAATGGATATGTAAAGCCGAAGATTAACGAGCGGGGCGTGATCGATATCCGCAACGGACGGCATCCGGTGGTGGAGAATATGATCCCCAATCAGATGTTTATCTCCAATGACACTTATCTGGACAATGGGACAAACCGGATCTCCGTCATCACAGGACCCAACATGGCAGGTAAATCCACCTATATGCGGCAGACTGCGCTGATCGTGCTTATGGCGCAGGTGGGCAGCTTTGTTCCGGCAGAGAGTGCGGACATCGGCATTGTGGACCGGATCTTCACCCGGGTGGGTGCTTCCGATGATCTGGCAAGCGGACAGAGTACCTTTATGGTGGAGATGAACGAGGTGTCCAACATACTCAGGAACGCCACGGCGAACAGCCTTTTAATCCTGGATGAGATCGGGCGGGGAACCAGTACCTTTGACGGTCTGAGTATTGCCTGGGCAGTCATTGAGCATATTGCGGATAAACGGCTTCTGGGGGCAAAGACCCTTTTTGCCACCCATTACCATGAACTGACCGAGCTGGAGGGCACCATGGACGGCGTGAACAATTACTGTATCGCGGTCAAGGAAAAGGGCGATGATATTGTGTTCCTCCGCAAGATCGTCAAGGGCGGCGCGGACAAGTCCTACGGAATTCAGGTGGCAAAGCTGGCCGGCGTACCGGATAGTGTCATAGTCAGGGCAAAGGAGCTGGTGGAGGAGTTAAGCCAGGCGGATATCTCCGTGAAAGCGAAGAATATTGCACAGGAGAGCAAAACCAGGGCGAAACAGAAGACGAAGTCGAAAAAGTACGATGAGGTGGATCTGGAACAGATATCCCTTTTCGATACGGTAAAGGATGATGATGTGGTAAAGGAGCTGACGGAGCTTGATATCTCCAACATGACGCCTATGGACGCCATGAACACTCTTTACCGCCTGCAGAATAAGCTGAAGAACAGATGGTGAGGATAGATGGGCAGGATTGCAGTATTAGACCAACAGACGATAGATAAGATCGCCGCCGGAGAGGTGGTGGAGCGTCCGGCTTCCGTAGTCAAGGAGCTGGTGGAGAATGCCATCGATGCAGGAGCTTCTCAGATCACGGTGGAGCTCCGGGAAGGCGGCATTGATTTTATACGGATCACAGACAATGGAAGCGGGATGGAGAAGGAGGATATTCCGGTGGCGTTTCTGCGCCACTCCACCAGCAAGATCAGAAGTGTGGAGGATCTGCAGGGAGTAGCTTCCCTGGGCTTCCGGGGAGAGGCGCTGTCCAGTATCTCAGCGGTCTCCATGGTGGAGCTGATCACCAAGACCAGAGAAAGTGTGCTGGGAAGCCGCTGTTATCTGGAGGGCGGTATTCAGAAGAGTCTGGAGGAGATCGGCGCTCCGGACGGAACGACCTTTATTATCCGGAATCTGTTTTACAATACGCCTGCCCGGAAGAAGTTTCTGCGCACGGATATGACGGAAGCGGCGGCGGTTCATGAGCTGATGACGCATCTGGCGCTGTCACATCCGGAGATCTCCTTTAAGGTGATTATTAAGAACCAGATGAAACTGCAGACAGCAGGCAGCGGTAATCTGAAGGATGTGATCTATCATGTCTATGGACGGGATGTGGCGATGCGCCTGCTGCCCGTGGACCGCAGAGAGGGACCTCTTCATATTACAGGCTTTATCGGAAAGCCGGAGATCTCCCGGGGAAACCGGAATTATGAGAATTATTTTGTGAATGGAAGATATGTGAAGAGCAAGATCATTGCAAAGGGGATCGAGGACGGCTACAAGACATTTATGATGCAGCATCGCTATCCCTTTGTGTGTCTGGATATCCGTATTGACGGGAAGCTTCTGGATGTGAATGTGCATCCGACCAAGATGGAGCTTCGGTTCAGTGACCAGAATCTGGTCTACGACCTGATCCGGCGGACGGTGCAGGATGTGCTGTCGGGCAGGGAACTGATTCCGGAAGTGGAGCTGGACGGTCAGAAGGAAAAGCCGGTGCAGGAGGCACGGGCTTCCCGTGAGGAACAGAGGGCGCCTTTGAAGCCGGTGGAAAAGCTTCCTGCAGATCCGCAGAAGCAGCTTCCTCCGGGATCCCAGGAGCAGGTTCCCCTGGAAAAGCTCTGGAAGACGCCTGCTGCCGCCAGGGAAGCAGTGACACCCCAGGATAAGAATCTGGACTACTTTATGGCAGAGATGAGGAAGCGGGTAGAGGATCGTCATATGCCCAAGCCGCCGGCACAGGAACCGCAGATGATACGGGAAGAAGAAACTTACAGCGTGAAACCAAAGCAGTCTGAAAAGCAAAGTGTTCCTGTCTCAAAGCCGGAGCAGCTGGATCTGTTCGACGGCAGACTGCTGTCCCGGGAGGCAGCTCTTCAGCACGTGATCATCGGTCAGCTCTTTGACACTTACTGGCTGGTACAGTTCGGTGATAAGCTTTACATTATCGACCAGCATGCTGCCCATGAAAAGGTGCTTTATGAGCGGCTTATGAAGGATCTCAGGGAACGTACCTTCCAGTCTCAGCTTTTGTCGCCTCCCATTGTCCTGAATATGACCATGCAGGAGGAAGAGCTGTATCTTCGATATCAGAGCTGTTTTGCGGATATGGGGTTTGAAATCGAGGAATTTGGTGACCGGGCTTATGCAGTTCGGGCAGTTCCATCTAACCTTCCGGGTGTCGCAAAGAATGATGTTCTGATGGAGCTTATGGACAGCCTGTCGGATATTTCCGGAAATATCAGCTCGGAATCCCTGCTGGACAAGGTGGCATCCATGTCCTGCAAGGCAGCCGTTAAAGGAAATCATCAGATGTCAGCCATGGAAGCAAAGGCGCTGATCGATGAGCTTTTGACTCTGGAAAATCCCTACAACTGTCCCCACGGAAGACCCACCATCATATCCATGACAAAATACGAGCTGGAGAAGAAGTTTAAGAGGATTGTATAGAACCTGACAGAATGGAGGCGGTCAGATGGAATATCAGACAGGCATAAGAGAGGAAGTAATAAGGGAGATTATTTCGCTTGCGGAAAAATATGGATTATGCCGGGTTATATTATTTGGCTCCAGAGCAAGAGGTGATTACAGAGATACCAGTGATATAGATCTGGCTGTCAGCGGTGGGAATATTACAGAATTCTCTTTGGCAGTCGAAGATGAAACTTCTACTTTGTTGAAATTTGATATTGTAAATATGGATGGAGCAGTACAGGAGGAGCTTCTGTCCTCTGTTCAGAAAGAGGGAAGGGTGATGTATGAAAAAATTTGAAAACTTTTGTGCGGCACTGGCAAATCTGGAGGATATTTATAAATATGAGGAGCCTTATGAAAATGTGGTTCTGACAGGGCTTGTGGCACTATATGAGATCTGTTTTGAGCAGTCCTGGAAGGCAATGAAAGAAGTTCTGCAAAGTCAGGGTTTTCCTGAGGGGCAGACAGGTTCTCCCAGGCAGATATTAAAAACAGCTTATCAGGCAGGAATGTTAAGAGATGAAAAGCTCTGGCTGGATGCGCTGGTATCCAGAAATAATGTGACACATGCATATAATCAGGCAGTTGCGCTGGATATTGTAAAGCTTACAAAAACCAGATATTATCATATGTTCCATGATCTGAAAAAAGAGATGGAGCGAAACTGGCTGAGTGAATCAGAGGAGTAAATGATGAGACAACCACTGGTGATCCTGACCGGTCCTACAGCGGTCGGAAAGACAAAGCTCTCCATCGCTCTGGCGAAAGCCATCGGCGGGGAGATCATATCGGCAGATTCCATGCAGGTTTACAAATATATGGACATTGGCTCTGCGAAGATACAAAGGTCGCAGATGCAGGGCATTCCCCATTATCTGGTGGATGTACTGGATCCGAAGGAGGAGTTCCATGTGGTGCGCTTTCAGCAGATGGCAAAGGCAGCTATGGAGGAGATCAGGAGCCGGGGGCATATTCCCATATTGGTGGGAGGCACAGGCTTCTATATACAGGCGATCGTCAATGATATCGATTTTACGGAAAATGAAGCAAGTCCTTACCGGGCAGAGCTGGAGTCGCTGGCACAGGAGAAGGGCCCGGCATATCTGCATGAGGAGCTGGCAAAGGCAGATCCTGAATCTGCAGCTGCGATTCATGAAAATAACATCAAAAGAGTCATCCGCGCACTGGAATTTTACCGGATGACAGGAAAGAAGATATCAGAACACAATGAAGAGCAGAGAGAAAAGGGATCCCCCTATAACTTTGCCTACTTTGTATTGAATGATGACAGGGAAAAGCTCTACCGGCGCATTGAACAGCGCATTGACGAGATGCTGGAAGAAGGTCTCGTGGAAGAGGTGTCCAGGCTGAAAGAGATGGGCTGCCACAGAAGCATGGTGTCCATGCAGGGACTTGGTTATAAGGAGATCCTGGCATATCTGGACGGGGAATGCTCCCTTCCGGAGGCGGTGGAGATCCTGAAACGGGATACCAGGCATTTTGCCAAGAGACAGCTGACCTGGTTCCGCCGGGAACGGGAGGTCATCTGGCTGAACAAGGAAGAATATGCATATGAGGAGGAGAAGCTTCTTGCCCATATGCTGGAAATATTACGGAAGAAGGAAATCATCAAATGAGTTTGGAAATCATGTATGAGAAGATGGGCATCAGCCCTCAGGTTTATGTCTATGGGAAGAAGATAGAAGAGAGCTTAAAAGAACGCTTCGCCCAGGTGGATGAAAATGCAGAATATAACCAGCTGAAGGTACTTGGCGCCATGCAGAAATGCAGAGTAAGCGATATTCATTTTGCGGCAACCAGCGGTTACGGCTACAATGATCTGGGAAGAGATACACTGGAAGAGGTTTACGCAGAGGCATTTCATGCAGAAGCGGCTCTGGTGCGTCCACAGATCACCTGCGGGACCCATGCCCTGGCGGTGGCGCTGGCGGCAAACTTACGTCCCGGGGATGAGCTTTTAGCAGTGTCCGGCAAGCCATATGACACGCTGGAGGAAGTGATCGGTATCCGTCCGTCCAATGGAAGTCTGGCAGAATACGGGATTACCTATCGGCAGGTGGATCTTTTAGAGGACAGCAGCTTTGATCTGGAAGGGATCCGGGCAGCCATCAGCGAGCATACGAAAATGGTTCATATCCAGCGCTCCAAGGGCTATCAGACCAGAAAGACCCTGTCTGTTTCCGAGATCGGAGAAGTGATTGCATTTGTGAAATCCATCAAACCGGAAGTGATCTGCATGGTGGACAACTGTTATGGCGAATTTGTAGAGCGTATAGAGCCCACAGATGTGGGGGCAGATATGTGTGTCGGTTCCCTGATCAAGAATCCGGGCGGCGGGCTGGCACCCATCGGGGGCTATATTGTAGGAAAGGAAAGCTGCATAGAGAACTGTGCATACCGCCTGACCTCTCCGGGACTGGGAAAAGAGGTCGGCGCCACACTGGGCGTCATGCAGTCCTTCTATCAGGGATTCTTCCTGGCTCCCACCGTGACGGCAGGAGCTTTGAAGGGAGCGATCTATGCGGCGAATATCTATGAACGTCTTGGATTCTCCGTGCTGCCGGACGGACAGGAGAGCCGCCACGATATCATTCAGGCGATCACCTTCGGAACCCCTGAGGGTGTGATCGAGTTCTGTAAGGGAATCCAGGCGGCCGCTCCGGTGGACAGCTATGTGGAGCCGGAGCCGTGGGCGATGCCGGGCTATGACAGCGATGTGATCATGGCAGCAGGCGCATTCGTACAGGGCTCCTCCATCGAGTTATCTGCGGACGGCCCCATCAAGCCTCCTTACGCCGTGTATTTTCAGGGAGGACTGACCTGGGAGCATGCCAGATTCGGAATTCTCAAGTCTTTGCAGAAGCTGGTGGATGCGGGAATCGCAAAGCTGGATTAAGAGGTTGGATATGAGCAGGAAAATCATTGTCATCGGAGGCGGAGCGTCCGGTATGATGGCAGCCATCACAGCAGCCCGACAGGGAGCCAGGGTCACTTTGCTGGAGAAGAACCGGCAGGTTGGCAAAAAGCTTCTTGTGACAGGGAACGGACGATGTAATTTTACGAACCGGAACCAGAATAAAGACAAATACAGGACAGACTGTCCGGAGCTTGTCCGGCATGCCCTGGAGGCATATTCCATGCCGGATACGGTGGGATTTTTTGAAGAACTGGGGATACTGATCAAGGACCGCAGCGGTTATCTCTATCCGGGCAGCGGTCAGGCGGCTTCAATCGCGGAGGTGCTTCGGCTGGAGCTTTTGAGGCTTCAGGTCAAGGTGTCCTGCAATACGGAGGTGCTCAGTGTCGAAAAGCAGGGAGACAAGTTTGCGGTGAAAACAGAGGGCTGGAATTATGAGGCGGATGCGGTGATTCTTGCCTGCGGCTCCAGGGCAGCGCCTGAGACCGGTTCCACCGGAGACGGATACCGTTTTGCAACAGAGCTTGGACATACACTGATCCCGCCGCTTCCGGCGCTGACCGGGCTTTATGCGGCGGAGAAGGACTGCGGGAAGCTTTCGGGTGTCCGGCAGGATGCAGTGCTTACGATGCAGGTGGGGAAAGACCGTTTTACGGAGGAAGGGGAGGTACAGTTTACCTCCTATGGTCTGTCCGGTATCCCTGTTTTTCAGCTCAGCCGTTATGCGGCAAAGGCACTGGAACAGGGACAGACCTGTGAGATTCTCATGGATCTTCATCCGGAGCGTACCCGTGAGCTCCTATATGTATGGATACAGGGCAGACTGCCCCATACAGGCGGCAGGAGCGGAACCGATGCGCTGCTCGGCATGTTCCCGGAGAAGCTTTCTCAGGTTCTTCTGGAACGGGCAGGGATCTCGTTGAAGAAAAAAGCAGGAGACTGGACAGAGCAGGAGCTGATGCGTCTTGTCTCCCGGATCAAGGAGCTTCGTTTTACCATTACCCGCTGCCGGGGCTATGAGCAGGCACAGGTCTGTACCGGAGGTGTTCCGCTGACAGAGCTGCAGGGCATTACCATGGAATCGGCACATGTGCCGGGACTGTACTTTGCAGGCGAGCTTCTGGATGTGGACGGAGCCTGCGGCGGTTATAACCTGCAGTGGGCATGGACCAGCGGATATCTGGCAGGCTTTCATGCGGTATTATAGAAGGAAGCGAAATAGAAGATGCTAAGAATTCAACAATTAAAATTAAAAGTACAGCACTCGGAAAGAGAGCTGCATGAGAAGATCATAAAGACCCTTCATATCCGTCCGGAGGAGCTGCTCCGTTATGAGATCGTGAAGCAGTCTCTGGATGCCAGAGGAGGAGAGCTCAGATATGTCTATGTGATAGATGCAGAGGTGAAAAGAGAGCCTGCCGTTCTGAAGAAATGCCCGAAGCAGGTGGCTAAGGCAGTTCGTACCTGGTATCAGTTCCCGGCATCCGGGACAGAGAGACTTACCCATCGTCCGGTTATTATAGGAACGGGACCGGCAGGGCTTTTCTGCGGACTGATGCTTGCACGGGCAGGCTATGCCCCGGTTCTTCTGGAGAGGGGACAGTGTGCGGCAGACCGGGCAAAGACGGTGGAGACCTTCTGGAAGCTGGGGGTACTGGATCCCCAGTCCAACGTGCAGTTTGGAGAAGGCGGAGCAGGAACCTTTTCTGACGGAAAGCTGAATACGCTGGTCAAGGATCCGGAGGGAAGAAACAGGAAGGTACTGGAGCTTTTTGTGGAAGCGGGAGCGCCGGAGGAGATCCTGTATATGAATAAGCCCCATCTGGGGACAGATGTACTGATCGGCATTGTGACCCGCATGAGAGAGGAGATTTGTCGTCTTGGAGGCGAGGTGCATTTCGGTTCCCGGGTGACAGATTTAAAGATTGAAAATGGGACGGTCAGAGGTGTGTATGTGCAGAGACAGAGAGATCAGGAATCGGAATTTCTGGAAGCGGAGCAGGTAGTCCTGGCGGTGGGGCACAGTGCCAGAGATACCTTTGAGATGCTGAAAGGACATCAGATTCCCATGCAGGCAAAGTCCTTTGCAGTCGGCGTGCGTATGGAGCACCCGCAGGAGATGATAAATATCAGTCAGTATGGCGCAGATTATCCGTCCATCCTGCCCGCGGCAGCCTATAAGGTAACCCGGCAGACCGGCAATGGCAGAGGCGTCTATTCCTTCTGTATGTGTCCGGGCGGCTATGTGGTCAATGCTTCTTCGGAGGAAGGGCATCTTGCGGTAAATGGTATGAGCTATCAGGCAAGAGACAGCAGAAATGCCAACAGCGCCATGATCGTGACCGTCACGCCGGAGGATTATGAAGGGGCGGATGTGCTTTCGGGCATGGAGTTTCAGCGCAGGCTTGAAAAGGCGGCATATCAGGTTGGCAGTGGGAAGGTTCCGGTGCAGCTTTTCGGTGATTTCTGTCAGAACACGGCATCCTCCGTATTGGGGGAGGTAGAGCCCTGTATCAAGGGCAGCTATGAACTGGCAAATGTGCGGAGTATCTTTCCGCCGGAGCTTTCTGCGGCGCTGGAGGAAGGCATCCGGGGCTGTGACCGCCTGATCCATGGCTTCGCGCGCCCGGATGCAGTGCTCTCCGGCGTGGAGAGCAGAACCTCCTCCCCTGTGAGGATCCTTCGGGATGAGGCGTTTGAAAGCCGGATACGGGGGCTTTATCCCTGTGGTGAGGGAGCCGGATACGCGGGAGGTATCACATCTGCAGCCATGGACGGATTAAAGATTGCAGAAGCAATTGCAAAAAAATATATGCCATGTTATGATTAAACGTAAATCTTTTTGAATATATGGAGGTAGTGATACATATGAGAGGTGCAAAAAACGGCTGGACGCTGCTTTTGCTTGTTCTTGCCGGTGTTGTGCTGGGCGGATTCATCGGAAGCCTGACAGAAGGCATTTCCGGACTTGGCTGGCTGAACTATGGTCAGGGCTTCGGACTGGAGAATCCCATCGTCTTATCCCTTGGGCTGGTGGTGATTACCTTCGGGCTTACCATTAAGATCACCATTGCAGGCATTATCGGGATTGTCCTTGCAATTCTGGTCTATCGCTGGATATAGAATGAAAAAAAGAGGATAATAAAACAGGTAGCCGACGGGGTGTCTGGAGGACGAACGGAGGTTATCAGTATGAATGAGAATTTTAACAGTCTGCCCAGAGAAGACAGACCCTATGAAAAATGCATCCGATATGGAGTGGAGGCTTTGACAAATCGGGAGCTTCTGGCAGCGATTTTAAGAACAGGGGCGAAAGGGCATCCGGTTCTGGAGCTGGCGAATGATCTTTTGAAGCTGGTTCCTGAAAGGGAAGGCTTTACAGGCATACGGCGGTTAAGCCTTGAAGAGCTGTCCGCAGTCCGGGGAATCGGAAAGGTAAAGGCGGTCCAGCTGAAATGTATCCTGGAGATTGCCAGAAGGATGGCGCGAGAGGAAGCAGGAGAAGGAACCTTTTTCACCAGTGCCGAAGCGGTGGCAGAGTATTATATGGAGGATATGAGGCATGAAGAGCAGGAGGTGCTGCTCCTTCTTATGCTGAATCAGAAGGGAAGGCTGTTGAGAGAGAAATATATGTTCAAAGGTACGGTCAATGCGTCTGTGGTCTCTCCCCGGGAGATCTTTCTGGAAGCGCTTTCTTCCAGAGCTGTGCAGATCATTCTTCTGCACAACCACCCGAGCGGAGACGCCAGCCCGAGCAGAGAGGACCTGAATGTGACCAGGAAGATCGCAGAGGCAGGAAAGCTTCTGGGCGTCAGTCTGACAGACCATATCATCATCGGAGACCGCTCTTATGTGAGCCTCCGGGAAAAAAATTACCTGTAAAATACAGAGAAAGAGAGAATATACCATGAATAATCATAGTTTTGGCTGCGATTTTGGATCTTATCATCTGAAAATATACCACAAAGATGCAGACAGTTATCTGCTTCAGCACAATATGGTGGCTGTTCAGGACAAGAAGGAGATGCTGGCATACGGAGATGAGGCATATGCCATGTATGAAAAGGCTCCGGCGAATATCGATGTTTCCAGCCCCATGTCTTATGGAAACCTTGCCAGCATCAGCAATATGCAGGCATTTTTGAAAAAACTGCTGGAAAGCAATACCAAGGGGCAGTTAAAGGGCGCTGAGTATTTTGTGGCTCTGCCTACCGATATGCAGGAGCGTATCTTCACGACCCTGATCCAGGATTCGACTCTGAAGGCGAAGGGTGTTTACCTGGTAGATAAGCCGGTGGCAGCCGGACTGGGACTTGGCATCAACGTGCGGGAAGCCCAGGGAGTCATGATCGTGGATATTGGAGCCGAGACTACGGAGATCTCCGTGCTGTCTCTGGGCGGTATCGTGATCAGCCGCCTGATCCAGACCGGAGGACGTTCCATTGATGACGCCATTCAGAGTGCCATCCGCAAGGAATATAATTTCTTTATCGGAAGCAAGACGGCAGAGTCCATTAAGAGAGAGCTTGCCTACGCGGCAGATCCGGAGGAGGCTTCCATGAAGATCTGCGGACGCAATATGGTCATCGGTCTTCCGCAGATGCTGGAGATCACTTCTGCTTTTGTATATGACGCGATCAAGGAGCAGCTGGGTATTATTATGGATGCAGTAAAGACGATCCTTGAAAGGACGCCTCCGGAGCTGGGAGTGGATATTATCCAGAACGGTATCTATCTGACCGGTGGGTCTGCGAAGATCCGCAAGCTGGATGAGCTTTTGAGCCAGAAGTCCGGTATCCGTGTCTCTGTGGACGAGGAGCCGGAGATGAGTGTTGCAAGAGGACTGGCAAGAGTGATGAATGAGAGAGAGTTCCGTCCCCTTGCTTTTGTGACCAAGGAACAGAAATATGAATAACGGCGGGAGCTGTGGTAAATGAAACGAAGAGACCGATTTACAATTCCAAGGAAATATATATTGTTTGCATTGACGGTTCTGTGCGTTGGGACCATGTCCCTGTCCTTTCTGACCAATTTTGACGGAGGACCGCTGAATGTGGTGGCCGGCTATATGCTGGTCCCGGTCCAGAAGGGAATCAACTATGCCGGCGGCTGGCTCCGGGACAGAGTGGAAAACCTGGAGGACTTAAAGGAAGTCAAGAAGGAGAATGAGCTTTTGAAGGAACAGCTGGCAGAGCTTACGCTGGAGAATAATACCCTCCAGCAGGAGCGGTATGAGCTGGAGGAGCTTCGGCAGCTTTATGAGCTGGACAGTGATTATTCCGATCTGGAGAAGATCGCGGCAAATGTCATCGGCAAGGATACGGGCAACTGGTTCAATATGTTCATCATCGACAAGGGCTCCAATGACGGGATTCAGGTGGATATGAACGTGATCGCAGACGGCGGTCTGGTAGGGATCGTGACCAAGACCGGACCGGACTGGGCGCAGGTGCGTTCTATTATTGACGATATGAGCAATGTAAGTGCCATGATCCTGAAGAATTCGGATCTGTGTTATGTGCGGGGCGATCTTCAGATGATGACGGAGGGCACCATGCAGCTCAACCAGCTCCGTGATACAGACGATGAAGTGGAGTCCGGAGATAAGGTGGTTACATCCTATGCCAGTGCCAAATATCATAAGGGGATTCTGATTGGATATGTGAATGAAATCACGACAGATGCCAATAATCTGACCAAGTCCGGAAGTCTGACGCCTGCGGTGGATTTTGAACATCTGAGTACGGTGCTTGTGATCACCGATTTAAAGCAGCAGGTGGATACGGACGAATGACAGAGAAAGGAACTGGCGGAATGAAGCGTAAAATTATTATTGCACTGATTATCATGGTCAGCTTTCTTTTGCAGAGCACGGTGTTCAAGACGTTTTCCATCGGATCCATCAGCCCCAATCTGATGATCATCGTCACTTCCTCCTTCGGCTTTATGCGGGGGAAAAAGGAAGGACTTTGGGTAGGATTTTTCTGCGGTCTTCTGGAAGATATCTTTTATGGAAGACTTCTGGGCATGCATGCCATGATGTACATGTACATAGGGTATGCGAATGGATACTTTAATCACATTTTTTACGGAGAAGACATTAAGCTTCCGATCTCCCTGATCTCTTTGAGCGAGCTGGTATACGGACTTGGAACCTATGCAATTATGTTCGTGATGAGAAGCCGTTTTGCCTTTCCTTATTATATGGCAAGGATCATACTTCCGGAGCTTGTATACACTATTATTATGACCCTGGTTTTCTACCGGCTGATCTACAATATCAACCGCAGGCTGGAGAACCATTCGTAAGGAGCATATAGATTGTTTGAGGATTTTAAAGAGTCTTTTTTTAATTTTGTAACATCCAGGATCTTTGTGCTGATGCTGGTATTTCTGACCTTTTTCGGGATCCTGCTTGGCAGGGTATTCCAGCTGCAGATCATTGACGGAGAAGGCTATGCGGAAAGCTTCACCATGAAGATCAAAAAGGAGATCAACATCCCCAGTACCCGGGGAAGGATCTATGACCGGAATGGAAAGATTCTGGCTGATAATGTGCTGTCCTATTCCGTGACCATTGAAGATAACGGAACCTATCAGAACAGCAGGGAAAAGCAGGCAACGCTGAACAAGACGATCCGGCGCGTGATCGAGATCGTTGAGTCCCATGGAGACAGTGTGATCAGTGATTTCGGCATTATCTATGAAAACGGAGAATATAAGTACACACAGACCGGGACGGCACTGTCCAGGTTTAAGGCGGATGTGTATGGACGCAGGACCATCGATCTTCTGGAGCCAGCGGAGGCATCCGCGTCTGCGGAGCAGATGATGGATTACCTGTGCAGCAGTAAGAAATATTATATCTCCAGGGACGCTTACAATGAGGAACAGAAGGAAGCCTATGATATCTCGGAGGAGGAGCTGTCACCGGAAGAGAAGCTGAAGCTGGTCAATGTACGTTATGCCATGAGTCTGAATGGCTACAAACGGTATGTGAAGACAGAGATCGCTTCGGATGTAAGTGATGAGACCGTGGCAGAGATCCTGGAGAATCAGGACAGTCTTCAGGGTATCGACATTGCCCAGAGCAGTCTGAGAGTTTATGAGGATGCAGAGTATTTTGCGTCCCTGCTGGGATATATCGGAAAGCCGTCTCAGGAAGAGCTGGACAGCTTAAAGCTGGAAAATGAGAACTATGAGCTCAATGATATCGTTGGAAAAGCGGGTATTGAGCAGTATATGGAGACGCAACTTCAGGGGCGGAAGGGTAACCGGACGATCTACGTGGACAGCGTGGGAAATGTGCTGGAGGTAGAGCAGGAAATACAGCCGGAATCCGGAAAGGATGTCTATCTGACCATTGATAAGGATCTTCAGAAGGCGGTTTATGATATTCTGGAGCAGCGGCTTGCAGGCGTTCTGGTATCAAAGATACGGAATATGAAGGAATATACGGCATCCCCCAACAGTTCCGCAGAGCATATTCTGATCCCGATCTATGATGTGTATTATGCACTGATCCGCAATCATGTCATTGATACCACACATTTTTCCGCTGAGGATGCCACAGAACTGGAGGCTTCTATTCAGCAGAGATTTGAGGCAAGACTTCAGAGCGCCATCGATCAGATCATGGCAGAGCTTCAGTCAGGAAGTCCAAAAGCCTACACGGATCTGACCATTGACATGAAGAACTACATGAGCTATATTGTTTCCGATGTGCTGATGGGAGAGAAGAATATCCTGATGAAGGATGCCATCGACCGGGAGGATGCGACCTATATCGCATGGACCACGGACGAGGTGATCAGTCTGAAGGAATATCTGGAATATGCCATTTCCATGAACTGGGTGGATGTGTCAGGTCTGGAGGTGGAGACACCGTACCTGAATTCCGAAGAGATCTATCAGGTCGTGATGGATTATATTTCGACAGAACTGGAAAAAGATGTCGATTTCCATAATATGCTGTATAAATATATCCTGTTAGACGATATTGTGACGGGAAAAGAAGTATGTTTGCTCTTGTACGAACAGGGTGTTCTGGAGTATGATGAGGAGACGGTTGGGAAACTGAAAAGCGGTGCTTATTCGGCATATAATTTCCTGATCGACAAGATCAGCAGTCTTGAGATCACTCCGGCGCAGCTTGCGCTGGAGCCATGCAGTGCAGGATGTGTGATCACGGATCCCAACACCGGAGAGGTGCTGGCATGTGTGTCCTATCCGGGATACGACAATAACCGGCTTACCAACACGATGGATTCTGCTTACTGGGCAGAGCTGAACCGGGATGAGTCCAAGCCGCTGTACAGCCGCGCGACTCAGGAGCAGACGGCTCCGGGTTCTACCTTCAAGGCAGTCAGCACCGTGGCAGGTCTGGAGGAGGGCGTGATCAGCCCTTCCGAGCTGATCAATGCCACAGGTGTATTTAAGGATGCCTATGGTTCGCCTACCTGCTGGATCTACAACCAGTATCACGGAAGCCACGGGAAGATCAATGTTGTGGATGCAATCCGCGTATCCTGCAACTATTACTTCTACGAGACGGCATTTCGTCTGGGAGGCGGAAGAACTACCGGATATTCATCAGACCAGGCGCTGGAGCTTCTGGCAAAATACGCGGCGGAATTCGGACTGGATGCGAAGTCCGGGCTGGAGCTTCTGGAGAACGAACCGCAGCTGTCAGATACAGACGGCATCCGTTCTGCGATCGGACAGGGTACGCATCTGTTCAGCGTCTCCCAGCTTGCAAGATATATCAGTGCGGTGGCAAACAGAGGAACTGTCTATGACCTGACCCTTCTGGACAAAATCACAGATTCTGAGGGAAACACTATTGAAGAATATTCCGCATCAGTATATAATAACATTGATATTTCTGACACTTCCTGGTATTCCATACAGGAAGGAATGCATCAGGTAGCGCTGAATACCAAGGCATTTGACGGACTGGAGCTGAGTATTGCGGGCAAGACCGGTACGGCGCAGCAGTCCAGACGGCATCCAAACCATGCGCTTTTTGTCGGGTATGCTCCGTATGAGAATCCCCAGATCAGCATTGCCATCCGGATTGCCAACGGTTATACCTCTGCCAATGCCGCAGCTATGGTGTCCGATATCTTTAAATATTATTTTGATCTTACAGATAAGGAAGAGTTGTTGACAGGTACTGCGTCAGAGGCAACGACGGCAGTGATCAATGACTAGGGAGACAGTGATGAAGCAGCAGACAGTTGTGATTAAAAGCAATAAATACGGGATTACTCTGTTCCTGGACAGAGAGCTGTCTTTTGAGAAGCTGTTGAAGGATATTGCGGATAAGTTTCAGGCATCCGCCAAATTCTTCGAGAATGCACAGATGGCGCTTGCCTTTGAGGGCAGGGATCTGAGCAGGGAGGAACAGCTTGAGGTCATCCGGGTGATTCAGGAGAACTCTACACTTGAGATTCTCTGTGTCATGGAGCAGGATGCATTAAAAGAGTCCTATATGAAGCAGGCATTGGAGGAGAGACAGCATCAGAGGGCTTCCAATGACGGCAGATTTTATAAAGGAACACTCCGTTCCGGGCAGGTCCTGGAGTCAGAGACAAGCATCATCATACTGGGAGATGTCAATCCCGGAGCAACGGTGGTGTCCAAGGGAAATGTGGTCGTTCTGGGAACCCTGAAGGGGACGATCCATGCAGGTGCCGTAGGCAATGAGCATACATTTGTGGCGGCGCTGAACATGGATCCCATGCAGATCCGTATCGCAGATGCGATCGCGCGTTCTGCGGATGGTCCCGCTGCTGTGAAAGGAAGCATGACAGGTCCGATGATCGCGTATACGGAGGGTGGCAACATCTATATGGAGCCGATTACAAAAGAAGTCATTAATGACATCCGGATATAGATTCGGGCTATCGATATGAAAGGTTGGAGGAAGCAAAATGAGTGAAGTAATTGTTATTACATCTGGAAAGGGAGGCGTCGGAAAGACGACTACCACCGCCAATGTGGGAACCGGACTGGCAAAGCTGGATCAGAAAGTGGTTCTGATCGATACAGATATCGGACTTCGCAATCTGGATGTGGTTATGGGACTGGAGAACCGCATTGTATATAATCTGGTGGATGTGATTGAGGGGAACTGCAGAATCAAGCAGGCGCTGATCAAGGATAAGAGATATCCGAATCTCTTCCTTCTTCCTTCTGCTCAGACAAGGGACAAGACCGCTGTATCTCCGGAGCAGATGATCAAGCTGATCGACGAGCTCCGTGAGGAGTTCGATTACATACTGCTGGACTGCCCGGCAGGCATCGAGCAGGGATTTAAGAATGCCATTGCAGCAGCGGACCGTGCGCTGATCGTGACCACACCGGAGGTATCCGCGATCCGTGACGCTGACCGTATCATCGGACTTCTGGAGGCCAATGAGATCCGCAAGTCAGATCTGATCGTCAACCGTATTCGTATGGATATGGTAGAGAGCGGCAATATGATGTCCATGGATGATGTGGTAGAGATCCTTGCCATTGATCTGATCGGAGTGGTTCCCGATGATGAGAGCATTGTAATCTCGACCAATCAGGGTGAGCCGTGTGTGGGAGACAGCTCACAGGCGGGACAGGCTTATATGAATATCTGTCACCGTATTATGGGGGAAGAAGTACCGTTTTTGGATCTGAAGATCAAAGGCGGATTCCTGGAAAAACTGAAAAAGCTGTTCAAATAAGAGGGGGCAAGAATATGGCGTTCATGGATTTCTTTCGTAAGAAGAATTCAGGGGAAGTGGCGAAGGATCGCCTTAAATTACTGTTGATCTCCGATCGTGCGAACTGTTCGCCGGAGATCATGGAAGCAATTAAAAATGATATTATTAAAGTTATCACCAAATATATGGAGATAGACTGCGAGGGACTGGATATTCAGATCACGCAGACAGAATCCGAGGGCGGTCATGGTACGGTTCCGGTGCTCTGTGCGAATATTCCGGTCAAAGACATGAAAAAAAGATCTTAGAAATCAGGTGAGATATGTTCAGGCAATATCAACTGCGTGATTTTAAATTACGTCTGGTTGTATTTGTATATGCAATTACGATTATCGGGATTCTGGTCATTGGCAGTGCCAAGTCGGAATATCAGAGCCAGCAGGTGGCAGGAATGGTACTGGGAAGCATTGCAATGCTTGTATTTGCGTTGACGGATTACCATATGATGATGAATCTGTACTGGCTGGTGTATGTGGCGAATCTTGTGTTTCTGCTCAGTATCTATTCACCGCTGGGCAAGGAGGTAAACGGCGCAAGGAGATGGGTAAATCTTGGGTTCATGCAGTTTCAGCCGTCAGAGCTTACCAAGCTTTTGCTGATTCTGTTTTTTGCCCGGTTTTTTACGAAGTATGCAGAGCGGCTCAATACCTGGAAGGTGCTGCTGGCGTCAGGGGTGCTTCTTCTGATTCCGCTTGGAATGGTAAAGGAGCAGCCGGACCTGTCTACAACCATTACCATTGCATTTGTATTTTGTGTGGTGATTTTTACAGCGGGACTCAGCTACCGGATCATTGGTGCAGTAGCTGCTGTACTGATTCCCTCTGCAGTGATCTTTATCAATCTGATCATGCAGGAGGGACAGCAGATTCTGGATGATTACCAGCTCAAGAGGATCATGGCATGGCTGAAGCCTGCGGAATATGCAGATGACGCATATCAGCAGCAGAATTCCATTATTGCCATCGGCTCCGGCCAGCTCTACGGAAAGGGATTATATAACAATGACATTTCCTCCGTAAAGAACGGCAATTTTATTGTAGAACCTCAAACCGATTTTATCTTTGCCGTTGCAGGCGAGGAGCTGGGATTCATCGGATGTGCGGCGATCATTATTCTGCTGGCACTGATTGTGATGGAGTGTCTCTGGATCGGCAAGAATGCCAGAGACAGAGAGGGGCAGATCATCTGCTGCGGCTTTGGCGGACTGATCGCTTTTCAGAGCCTGGTCAATATCTGTGTTGCTACAGGACTGATGCCGAACACAGGTATCCCGCTTCCTTTTGTAAGTTATGGGCTTACATCACTTGTTATGCTGTATATGGGAACAGGAATCGTTCTGAATATTGGCTTACAGCCTAAAAAATATTAAGAAGGGGGTTTTCACTATGAACATTGGATTGATTGCACATGATGCAAAAAAAGTCCTGATGCAGAATTTCTGCATTGCATACAGAGGTATCCTCTGTAAAAATGAGCTTTATGCGACCGGAACGACCGGAAGACTGATTGAAGAGGTGGCGAACTTGAATGTTCATAAGTTTCTGGCTGGGCATCTTGGGGGGGAGCAGCAGCTGGGAGCACAGATCGAACATGATCAGATCGACCTTGTGATCTTTTTGCGCGATCCGATTCGTCCAAAGAGTCATGAACCGGATCTGGGTTATGTGATCCAGCTCTGTGATATACACAATATTCCGATCGCAACAAATCTGGCGACTGCAGAGCTTTTGATCAAATCACTGGACAGAGGAGATATGGAGTGGCGTGAGATGTACAAATAACAATCAGAAGCGCAGAATAAGTCTTCTGACAGCAGTCTGTCTTGGGGCTGTTCTTCTGGGCGGATGCGGCAGAGGTACAGAGCTTGCGGATGCTTTTGCGGCAGATCTGCCGGGTCTTGGTGTGCAGGAGCAGAGTACGGATATGGAGATATCCTGGTTTGCAGAGGATCTGTGCGTAGTAGACGGGAATGTGGAAGCCATTGAGGCGGATACCGCGGAAGCACTGGCCGCATGTTTTTTCAATCTGGATACTCAGGAGATCCTTTATGCAAAAAACGTATATGACCGTCTGTATCCGGCAAGTACGACCAAGATCATGACTGCGCTGATCGCTCTTGAGAAGGGTGATCTGGATGCTCAGATGACCGTCAGCAAAGAAGCGATCACTTTTTCTGAAAGCGGAGTATCTACAGTCCATCTGAAGGAAGGCGATGTGCTGACACTTCGGCAGCTTTTATACGCGCTTCTTTTGTCTTCTGCCAATGATGCCGCAAATGTGATCGCAGAGCACGTAGGCGGTACTTCAGAAGAGTTTGTGGGAATGATGAATGAAGAAGCGGCGCGGATTGGAGCCACCGGAACGCATTTTGTCAATCCCAGCGGACTGCATGACGAAGAGCACTATACCACTGCATACGATCTGTATCTGATCTTTCAGGAAGCACTGAAGAATGAGACATTTCTGGAGATACTGAAGACGGTAACCTATGATACCTCCTATCTGGCGGCAGACGGATCTGCCGTGGAAGCGTCATGGTCCAACACGAACCAGTTCACAAAGGGCGACGTGACGGTTCCGGAGGGCGTGACTGCAGCAGGCGGCAAGACCGGTACGACCATGGCGGCAAGATCCTGCCTGGTTCAGCTTTTTGAAGATGCCGAAGGGGCGCAGTATGTGGCGATCATCCTTGGCTGTAAGGAGCGGGCGATCCTGTATCAGGAGATGCAGAGCTTTTTATCTAATTTGAACAATTAATTCTTGTATTCCCACCCTCTGGATGGTATAATATGACTAACAACTTGAGGAACCTAAGGAGGGCACCGTTATGGTACAATTAATTGTAGGAGTAAAGGGCGCAGGAAAGACAAAGAAGATGCTGGATCATGTACATACATCCATGAAATCAGTAAACGGCAACATTGTATATCTGGATAAGTCATCTCAGAATATGCATGAACTGGACAACAAGGTTCGTTTAATTAATGTATCAGAGTATCCGATTCAGAACGCAGATCAGTTTATTGGTTTTGTCTGCGGTATTTGTTCTCAGGACTATGATCTTGAAGAGATGTATCTTGATGGATTTTTAAAGATTGCCAGATTGGAAGGTCAGGACATTTCCAACGCACTTTCTCAGCTCAATGCGATCAGTGAGCAGTTCAAAGTTAAGATGGTACTCAGCGTATCAATAAAGGAAGAAGATTTACCGGAATTTGCCAAAGCGCAGGTAATTTAGGGTTTAGATATATACATATAAGCGGATGCCCATTTAAGGACATCCGCTTCATTATTTTTTAAGGAGGAACATTTCATGGCGCAGCGCCGCAGAAAGAAAAAAGTAGTCAGTGTCCGGAGCAGGAGACCGATGAATATTGATCTTGTCTTTTTTGGGGCAGTGGCGGTCTACATATGTGTGGTCTGTTACATGGGAATGAGTTCCGAACACATTGCCGGATATGAGGTCAATGCCGGAACGCTGGCAGTAGATCATACCTATACGGGATTTGCAGTCCGGCAGGAAGAGGTCTACAGCGCAGAGACCTCCGGATATATCAGCTATTATGCGAGAGAAGGGGAACGGGTATCCGGTTCCTCGCTGGTCTACACCATTGATGAGAAAGGCGAGATCAATGAGCTGATCCAGCAGAATGCGGAGAGTGTGGATCTGACGGATGAGAATTTTTCCCTGATCAGAAGCAGCATCCGGGGATACATGAATGATTATGACGATATGGAGTTCTCGGGAGTCTATGATTTTGAATCCTCGCTTGAAAGCTCTGTTATGGATCTGATGAACCAGAACATGCTGGCAAGTCTTGAGGATGCAGGAGAGGATTCCATGTTCTCCAGAGTTTATTCCAATGGTATCGGGATCCTGGAATATTATACGGATGGATATGAAGGGGTCACTGTGGAAAGTATGACAGAGGAGATGCTGGATCCGTCCGCTTATGAGAAGCAGAGCCTGAAAAAAGAGATCGTGCAGAGCGGAGAGCCTGTCTATAAGCTTTCTACCTCCGAAAAGTGGAGTCTGGTCGTTCCTCTGACGGCAGAAGAGGCGGCGGGTTTTATGCAGGAAGAGAAGAAGTATATGGAGGTGGAGTTTACCAGAGATCATACGACGGCGTGGGCGGATTTCTCCATCATCTATGTGGGGGCATCCCCCTGTGCAAGACTGGATTTTAACAACTCCATGGTTCGTTTTGCAGATCTGCGTTATATTGAAGTGGAATTCCTGATTGATGATGCATCGGGGCTGAAGATTCCTAATACGGCGATCGTGGAGAAGGAGTTTTATCTGATCCCTAAGACATTTCTGGTGGAGCAGGATGAGTATAAGGGATTTATGAAGGAGGTCTACGACGAGAACGGACAGGCATCTGTGGAATTCGTGAGTATGACCCTGTACTATGCGGATGAAGAAAATTATTATGTGGATCCTAAGGAGTCGGATTTTGCTACCGGCAAGGAGAAGCTGCCCATCGGCACCTATCTGGTAGCGCCGGACAGCCAGGAGCGATTCCAGATCGGTATGAACAGTACCCTGAAGGGGGTCTACAATATCAATAAAGGATATACGCAGTTCCGTCAGATCAATATTCTGTATCAGAATGAGGAATTTACTCTGGTGGAACAGGGAACCAGCTATGGTCTGACCGTGTACGATCATATTGTACTGAACGGTGAGGCGGTAGATGAAGAACAGGTGATCTATTAATGAGGAGTGAGAGTTATGGTTGCGGAACAATACAGAGAAGTAGAAGAAAAGGTCAGTGAGGCATGTAAAAGGAGCGGGCGCAGCCGGCAGGATGTGACTCTGATCGCAGTGAGCAAGACAAAGCCGGTGGAGATGATCCGGGAAGCCATGGAAGCAGGCGCAGAGGTATTCGGAGAGAATAAGGTACAGGAGCTCTGTGAGAAATATGAGATCCTGCCGCAGGGACTGCACTGGCATCTGATCGGACATCTTCAGAGAAATAAAGTAAAATACATCGTGGGAAAGGCGGAACTGATCCATTCGGTAGATTCTCTACGTCTGGCAGAGGAGCTGAGCCGGGAGTCCGTGAAAAAAGGAGCGACTACCCGGATCCTTATAGAGGTCAATGTGGCAGAGGAGGAAAGCAAGTTTGGCGTAAAGACGGCAGATACAGAGGCACTGGTACGGCAGATCGCGCTTTTGCCTAATCTGAGCATTCAGGGGCTGATGACAATCGCACCGTATGTAACGGATCCGGAGGAAAATCGCCCGGTTTTTCGTGAATTAAAAAAATTGGCAGTTGACATCAAAATGAAAAACATTGATAATGTACGTATGGATGTGCTTTCCATGGGAATGACCGGAGACTATGAAGTGGCGATAGAAGAGGGAGCGACTATGGTACGTGTTGGAACCGGAATATTCGGAGAGCGCAATTATTCGATCTAAAGGAGAACTGATATGGGAATATTTGATAAGATCATAGATACCATGCATCTGGGCAATGAAGACGACTACGATGATTACGACGATTTTGATGATGATTATGAAGAAGAACGTCCCCGGAGAGGAGGCATCTTCAGGAAAAAGGATAAAGAGGATTTCGACTATGACCTGGAAGATGATCTGGTAACGGAGGCCAATAAGGTAAAGCCTGTGAAGCAGCCGGCAAGGATCACCCCCATGAGGTCCAAAAAGGGAGGCAATGGAATGGAAGTATGTGTATTTAAGCCAACACAGTTTGAGGAGTCCAGAGAGATCACGGATACGCTGCTTGGCAACTGCACCGTTGTACTGAACTTTGAAGGTCTTGACGTGGAGATCGCACAGCGTATTATCGACTTTACCTCCGGTTCCTGTTATGCTATCGGAGGAAATCTTCAGAAGGTTTCCAACTACATATTCATCGTGACACCGAAGAGCGTAGACATTTCCGGAGATTTTCAGGATATTCTGACCGGAGCTTTTGATATTCCGACGATTTAGCCGGAACACAGGATTTCCTATATGATTTAATAGCACGAAGAGCATCAGATGGGTTACGTCCGATGCTCTTTACTGTATGAAAAAGTAAGAATCAGGAGAGCGTATGAACGAAAATATGACGAAGATCCAGGTGAAAAGAGATGGAAGCTGCAGCTATACAATCTGGCTGGAGCCGGATTTTGAACATCTTGCAGAAGCGCTGGAACCTTTTCACACGGAGAAGAAAAAGCTTTGTATCGTCACGGACAGTACCGTGGATCAGCTGTATACGGAAGCTTTAAAGAAAAAGCTGGAGGAAATCTGCGGGAGTGTATCTCTGTTTGTATTTCCCGCAGGAGAAGAGCATAAGACCCTTTACACCGTAAGAGATCTGTATGAGCATCTGATCCTGGAAAAATTCGACCGAAAGGATATGTTAGTGGCGCTGGGAGGCGGTGTGGTCGGTGATCTGACCGGATTTGCGGCAGCCACATATCTGAGGGGAATTGATTTTATTCAGATCCCCACGACTCTGCTGGCACAGGTGGATTCCAGCATCGGCGGAAAGACCGGTGTTGATTTTGATGATTACAAGAATATGGTCGGCGCATTCCACATGCCGAAGCTGGTATATATGAACCTCAATGTTCTTGAGACGCTTTCGGAAAGGCTGTTTGCCGAAGGGATGGCGGAGATCATCAAGCATGGGCTGATCCAGGACAGGGAATATTATGAGTGGCTTATGGCGCATCGGGAAGATATTTTAAAGAGGGATTATGAGGCTCTTCGCCATATGATCCATGGAAGCTGTCAGATCAAGAGACGTGTGGTAGAGGAGGATCCGACGGAGCAGGGGATCCGTGCCTGGCTGAATTTCGGGCATACGGCAGGACATGCCGTGGAGAAGCTGAAGAATTTTGCGCTGTACCATGGGGAATGTGTATCCATCGGATGTGTGGCAGCCGCATGGATCTCCTGGAAGAGAGGTCATTTGTCTCTGGAGGAGAGAGAAGGGATAGAGCATACCCTGCAGAGCTTCTCACTTCCGGTCCGGGTATCCGGTCTTATACCGGAGGAGGTGCTGGCGGCAACGAAGCTGGACAAGAAGATGGAAGCCGGAAAGATCAGGTTCGTGCTCCTGAACAGAACGGGAGAGGCATTTGTCACGCAGGATGTGGAGGATGCGGAGCTTCTGGAAGCAATACGATATATAAGTGAGGAGACTGATTATGAATAAATTTCTCTGCCGTCCCTGGGGGATCGCGCTTCTGACCGCAGTCCTTGTACTGCTGGATCAGTGGACGAAGATGCTTGCCGTGCAGTTTTTAAAGGATCAGGAGCCGTTTGTGATCTGGGACGGTGTATTTGAGCTGCATTATCTGGAGAACCGTGGAGCGGCATTCGGCATGCTTCAGGGCAGACAGATCTTTTTCTTTGTGACAGGGATCATTGTGTTTGCCGCAGTGATCTATCTGTTCCTGCATATGTCGAAGGATCAGCGGTTTCTGCCCATCCGGCTGATCGCGGTATTTGTACTGGCAGGTGCCTGGGGCAATATGATCGACCGGGTGCGTTTGTCCTATGTGGTGGATTTCTTTTACTTTAAACTGATCGATTTCCCTATTTTCAATGTGGCGGATATCTATGTAAGTGTGGGAACGGCAGTGCTGATCGTTCTGATCCTGTTCGTATATAAGGACGAGGAGCTGGATGGACTGCTGGAGAAGCGGAAGGGGAAAAAATCATGAGCCTGATACGGCTGGAAGCAGATGAGAGCTATATGGACGAGAGAGTGGACAAGTTCCTGAGCGGTATGCTGCCGGAGCAGTCCCGTTCTTATCTGCAGAAGATCATAAAAGAGGGCAGTGTGCTGGTAAACGGAAAGCCGGTAAAGGCGAGCTATCGGATGGAGGATCAGGACGAGGTGACCATTGATCTGCCGGAGCTTACGGAACCCAAGATCGAAGCAGAGGATATTCCGCTGGATATTCTCTATGAAGATCAGGATCTTCTGATCGTCAACAAGCCCAAGGGGATGGTTGTTCATCCTTCTGCAGGGCACAGCTCCGGAACCCTGGTCAATGCAGTCCTGTATCATTGCCGCGGACAGTTATCGGGGATCAACGGCGTCATGCGCCCAGGTATTGTTCACCGCATTGACAAGGATACGACGGGTGCACTGGTCATCTGCAAGAATGATGCTGCCCATAACCATGTGGCAGAGCAGCTGAAGGTTCATTCAATCACAAGAAAATATCAGGCAATCGTCTGCGGTGTGATCCGGGAAGACGAGGGTACGGTGGACGCTCCCATCGGACGCCATCCCACAGAGCGCAGGAAAATGGCAGTCAATGAGAAGAACGGAAAGCGTGCAGTGACTCATTACCGGGTGCTTAAACGGTTTGCCAATCATACGTACATTGAGTGTCAGCTTGAGACCGGACGGACCCACCAGATCCGTGTTCATATGGCATCCCTGCATCATCCGATTCTGGGAGACACCGTCTATGGTCCGGATAAGAATCCTCTTCATCTGGAGGGACAGACCCTTCATGCACGGATTCTGGGGCTTTGTCATCCTTCTACGGGAGCGTATATTGAGGCAGAGGCTCCCCTGCCGGAATATTTTCAGAAACTGCTGAAGAAGCTTTGAAAATCAAAAAAATGCAAAAAAGATAAAAAAAATCTTGAAATGTGCAAATCCCTGTACTATAATAAACGGAAAAGTTTATAAAGTTTATAGAATTTTTATAATTCCAGTAAAGGGGTACGCATATGAAGGCTGAGATGTTCTTAGAGGAACTGCTTCCAGGGTATGCCAGAACCTTTGACATCTACAGGCCGTATGACATGAATGGGGAAGAGTATCCGGCTTACGGATACTTTTTTTCGCATCTGGAGAAGTATGTACTGATGAGAGAGGCAAATCTGTGGTCCGCAGACAGCCATGAGCATATATTTTTCAAGACCTTTGAAAAAGAGCTTCTGCCGGAGGAGATTACCCGTCTTCACCGGACAATTACGGATTATGTAGAACCGCAGCTTGTGCGCAAGGGTGAAAAGACCATGCCGGAAAACCACATGTATACCTATATTACCTGTGTTCTGATCAGTGAACAGGAGATTCCCCGGGAGACTGTCCGGGCGGTCCGCAGGTTCCGGTTCGAGAAGGGATACATGATGAATGTCCGGGGCTACAGCCAGGGAAGGCTGATCGCCGTGGATCTGAAGAAGGGCAGGCTCTATTATAATTATCAGGGAAGAAAGCTTCGGAAGCACTATCGACAGGTGCTGAAGGATTTCGACAGGGCGCAGGAACATACGCCCGTATGAAAAAGGTTTCACAAACACATTTATATAACAAAAGAACAGGAGGAAATAAATCGTGAGTGGAATAGTTTTAATCGTAGCCTCCATTGTCATTTTTGTAGGTGCATATCTTACATACGGCAGATGGCTGGCAAAACAGTGGGGCATTGACCCTTCCAAAAAAACTCCGGCACATGAGCTGGAAGACGGCGTGGACTATTGTCCCGCAAAGGCACCGGTACTGATGGGCCATCATTTCTCATCCATCGCAGGAGCGGGACCGATCAACGGACCGATCCAGGCAGCATTTTTCGGATGGGTTCCGGTATTCTTGTGGATCGTGATCGGAGGTATTTTCTTCGGTGCAGTTCAGGACTTCGGTTCTGTCTTCGTATCCATCCGTCATCAGGGTAAATCTCTGGGCGAAGTGATTGAGGAGAACATCGGGCACAAATGTAAGGTGCTCTTTACCGTATTCTCCTGGCTGGTTCTTCTTCTGGTCGTTGCAGCATTTGCCGATATCGTGGCAAGCAGCTTTACCGGAAGTGTGGCAAACGGTTCCGTAGCAACGGCTTCCGTTCTGTTTATTCCGCTGGCTATTGGATTTGGTTTTGTGGTGTACAGAAAGAATGCACCAATGGTAGCAGCTTCTGTAGTCGGAGTCGTTTTGCTGGCTGCATGTGTGCTGATCGGACTGAAGTTCCCGATCATGATGTCCAAGAATTTCTGGCTTGTATTTGTATTTGTATATATTATGATCGCATCCGTAACACCTGTATGGATCCTGCTTCAGCCAAGAGATTATCTGAGCAGCTATCTGCTGTATTTCATGATCATCGCAGCAGTGGTTGGTATCATTGGTGCAAACCCGTCCATCCAGACACCGGCATTTACCGGATTCGCGGTTGGCGGCAATTATCTGTTCCCGACACTGTTTATTACCGTTGCCTGCGGTGCGGTATCCGGCTTTCATTCACTGATTGGTTCCGGTACGACCTCCAAGCAGCTTGACAGTGAGAAGGATGCGCTGGCGATCGGATACGGCTCCATGCTGATCGAGTGTGTACTGGCTGTAGTTTCTCTGATTGCAGTTGCAAGCCTTTCCGGTGACGGAAGCATGGCATTCGTTAAGGATGCGCTTGGACTGGAGGCAATTACTCCTACCATCGTATTCGGTACGGCAATCTCCGGATTCTTTGCACAGCTTGGATTCGGTGAAGCAACGGTCAATGCGACCTATACGGTTATTTGTCTTGCAGTATCCTGCTTCTGTCTGACCAGTCTGGATACGGCAACCAGACTTGGACGTTTCATGTTCCAGGAGCTGTTTGCACCGAAGGAAGGCGAGAAGCCGAACATGCTGAACAATATGTATGTGGCAACTGCGATTACTGCACTGGGCGGATTTGTACTCTGTCTTGCAGGATATGCAAAGATCTGGCCGCTGTTTGGAGCATGCAACCAGCTGGTAGCGGTTCCGGCATTCCTTGCCATTGCCGTATACCTTGGAAGAAAGGGCAAAAACAACAAGATGCTGTTCATCCCAATGATCTTCATGCTCTGTGCAACCCTGACTTCACTTGTACTGACCTTTAAGGCGAACATGACAGCGATCCTGGCAGGCGGCGGAGCTGCTTCTGTCTTTACTCCGGTACTGCAGAATGTGATCATCGTTCCGATCGTTGTACTGGCAGTGATCATGGTCATCGACGGAAGTAAGGTTTTACTTCAGCTTCAGAAGAAAAACTAAATGTTCTGTATGAAAAAATGCAGGGAAGCCGCTGCTTTTCAAAGCAGGGACTTCCCTGTTTTGCATTTACAGCAGGGTGTGATTATGGTATAATGTCGATAGACATTATACCTGCGCATCGGATTTCTGCGGAACCGCAGAAAGTCCGGCGCATCCGCCGGAGGCACTATGACCGCCGGCGGTCATGGTATAATACAGGTATGTTATATCAGTGTTTGGGCGGCTTCTGTATAAGCCGCAGAAGCCCTGTCTGAGCGGCTGAAATCAAATGTATGACCATGGGAGGGGAATATGAAGACGTTTCAGTACACGGTTAAGGAAGAGCTTGGCATGCATGCAAGACCGGCAGGATTGATTCTTCAGCTTGCCAAGGAATTTGACAGTAAGATCACGGTTTCCAATAAGGGGAAAAAGGGGAATCTGAAGAGACTGCTGTCAGTAGTGGATCTGGATATTCAGTTCGGAGACACGGTTACAGTTACAGTAGAAGGTTCGGATGAGGAGATCGCGGCAGAAGAGATGCTGGCTTTTTTCGAGGAGAATCTGTAGACCCTGATCATACAGGAAAAGTAAGAAGAGGACTTGCCCGAGGGACAAGTCCTTTTTGCGGGCTTTGACGAATCGGGCATTTAATGTTACACTAGACGGTATATAATTAAGAAGGACAGGAAGAATTTATGAGTGAAACCCGACAGTCCGGAAGCAGGAAGAAGAATGCTTCCGCAGGCAAGAACACAGCGAGCAGGAAAACGGTTAATAAAAATACAGAAAAAAAGAGCAGTTCCGGAAAAACGGTAACAGAGAAAGGAAACGGTATATGGGATGAGGTGCTTCTGGTGGTGATCCTGGTGGCGTCTATATTTCTCTTTGTCAGCAATTTTGGATTCGGAGGTCCGGTGGGAAAGATCATGAGCAATATCCTTTTTGGTCTTCTTGGGCTTTTTGCCTATGTGTTTCCACTGGTAGTACTGATACTGGTATTGTTCTCACTGGCGAACAGAGAGAGCCTGGCGGCAGTGGTCAAGACAGCAGGTGCAGTTCTGGGATGTATCGCATTGAGCGCTCTGCTGCATATGATCACCATGTCCCGTGCGGGAGCAGAGGGATGGATGGAAATCTACAGCTACTGTGCAGAACACAAGACAGGAGGAGGACTGATCGGCGGACTTCTGTCAGGCTTTCTTCATGATGCCTTTGGAACGGTCGGGGCATATCTGATCCTGCTGGGAGTTCTGATCATCTGTGCTGTGATCGTAACGGAGCGTTCCTTTGTAAAAGGCATGTCCAAAGGAAGCCGGAAGGTATATGAGTCAGCCAGACAGGATATGGAACGAAGAAAGGAAGCGGCGGTAGTCCGGAAGGAGCAGAAGAGGGAGCAGCGGCTGGAGCGCAGGGTCAGCGGTGTTGCGAAGGATGTGTCCATTCCGAAGAAGCAGGAGACAGGTCTTCAGGAGGTGGAACAGATCCCCTCATCAGAGCGGCTTCCAGATCCATCTCCCGTGCAGGCGGAGATACCGGCGGAGCCGGATATGGAACGTGTCTTCTCTTTCCCTGTACATAAGCCGGAGCCGGAGCATTATGCGGAAGCAGAGGATACAATGCCCGCCTCAACAGGCGGAACAGAGGAGATCGGCTTTAATGAGGAGGATCTCCTGAAAAATGCACTGAGCAGAAGAGAGCTGGAGGCCGAACGGGAACACAGAACAGGCAGGGAAGCAGAAGAGGAAGCGGTTAAGGAGGCACAGCGGGAAGCAGAAGAGGCGGCAAAGGCGGTGCTGGAAGGACCGGAACCGGTAAAGGAATATCAATACCCGCCTCTAAGACTTTTGAAGGCCCCCAGACGGGAATCCGGCAAAAAGGATATATCCGGGCAGCTTCAGGAGACGGCAGGACATCTGCAGCAGATCCTGGAGGATTTTGGCGTAAATGCAGTCGTGACCAATGCAAGTCAGGGACCGGCAGTGACAAGGTTCGAGGTACAGCCTGCCCATGGTGTGAAGGTGAATAAGATCGTGGGACTTTCTGACGATATCAAGCTGAATCTTGCCGTTTCGGATATCCGTATCGAAGCGCCGATCCCGGGAAAGGCGGCGGTTGGCATTGAGGTCCCGAATAAGGAGAATTCTACCGTTATGCTCAGAGAGCTGCTGGATTCCGGAGAATTCAAAAAGCATTCATCGAAAATCGCATTTGCAGTGGGTAAGGATATTGGCGGGAACATTATGGTGACAGACATTGCCAAGATGCCTCATCTTTTGATCGCCGGAGCAACCGGTTCCGGTAAATCCGTATGCATTAATACACTGATCATGAGTATTCTGTACAAAGCGCGTCCGGACGAGGTGAAGCTCATCATGATCGATCCTAAGGTAGTGGAGCTGAGCGCTTATAATGGGATTCCGCATCTTCTGATCCCTGTGGTGACAGATCCCAAGAAGGCGGCGGGAGCCCTGAACTGGGCGGTGAACGAGATGATGGGCAGGTACAACCGGTTCGCAGAGCTGAATGTACGTAACATTGAAGGTTATAACAGTAAGATCGATGCTATTGCGGAGATCGAGGATGATACCAAACCGGAGAAGATGCCGCAGATCGTCATTATAGTGGATGAGCTTGCGGATCTGATGATGGTCTCTCCCGGTGAGGTGGAGGATGCAATCTGCCGTCTGGCACAGCTTGCCCGTGCAGCGGGTATTCACCTGATCATTGCAACCCAGAGACCATCGGTCAATGTAATTACCGGTCTGATCAAGGCGAATATGCCGTCCCGAATCGCATTTGCCGTATCGTCAGGCGTGGACTCCAGAACGATTCTGGATATGAACGGAGCGGAGAAGCTGCTTGGAAAAGGCGATATGCTGTTCTCCCCTTATGGTCTGCCAAAGCCCCTCCGTGTACAGGGCGCCTTTGTGTCAGACGCAGAGGTAAGTGCGGTTGTAGAATTTCTGAGCAGTCAGAGCACCGGCAGCAGTGAACAGGGCGAGCGGATCGCGGAGCAGATGAAGCAGATCCAGACAGCCGTGGAGAGTGTGTCCATACCGGAGACAGGCGGAGGCAGTGACCGGGATGTGCTTTTCACGGAAGCGGGAAAATTCATCATCGAGAAGGACAAGGCCTCTATCGGAATGCTCCAGAGATGGTTCAAGATCGGCTTTAACCGTGCGGCAAGGATCATGGATCAGCTTGCAGATGCGGGTGTCGTAGGCGAAGAGGAAGGAACCAGACCAAGAAAAGTGCTGATGTCCATGGAGGAATTTGAAGCATACGTGGACGAATACGTATAGGAAATTCAGAAAGGAAACACCGTTTCATATGAAATGTCAGAAATGCGGAGTTGATATTCCTGAAAATAAAATATACTGCGAAAACTGTGGAACTGCGATTCAGATGGTGCCGGACTACAATCCGGCGGATGATATTGCCATCGTCACAGAGGAGAACCGGGAGAAAGAGGCAGAAGAGCTTTCCCGGACGCAGGAGGAGCTGTCAGTACAGGAGACGCAGTCACGGTGGTACCGGTATCGGTACAGGATTGCGGGGGTGTGTCTGGTGCTGTTCGGAATTGCAGCATACCGGTTTGCTTACGGGTTTATGCTGAATCCGCAGGAAACAGTGGCAGAATCGGACATCCCGGAGCTTCTGGAAAAGCCGGAGTTTAATATTCTGCCGGGACTTTATGATTATGCCCCGGTGCTCACGATCTCTCATGCGCAGAGGACGGAGGGAGTGATCTACTATACGACAGATGGTACGACACCGGATACGGAGAGTATGATTTATAATGGTTCCATAGAGATTGGAGAAGGAACTACGGTCATCAGAGCTGTCTTCATACGTTCTGACGGAATGCAGAGCGAGGAAGTGAACGGAACCTTTGAGGTGGTCTTTGATTATCCGGAGGAGCCAGGGTTCAGTGTTCCCGGAGGAGACTATTCACAGGGCTTTGATGTGATACTGACAGCGGAAGAGGACTGCAGGATCTATTATACAACCAATGGAGAGGAGCCGAACGGAGGCTCCAGACTGTACCGGGGACCGATTCACATTTATCCGGGGCTTACAGTGCTCCAGGCAATTTCCATGGATGAAGACGGAGGGATAAGCGGAGTGGTGGAAGCAATCTACAATGTGGAGGAAAATTCTGTGCCTCAGTCAGCTGATCCTGTTCAGATTCCGACCGAATCCGTGCCGGTTTCGTAAATTATTGTTGAAATATATATAATTTTGGATTAAGATAAAAGGTGATGATTTGTAGTCATATAGGATCACTACAATATTTAGGAGGAAACATATGTTCAAGATTTTAGAGGCAGAGCAGCTCTCTGCAAATGTCTACAAGCAGGTCGTACTTGCTCCAAGAGTAGCAAAGTCCTGTGAGCCGGGGCAGTTTATTATTGTAAGATTAGATGAGACCGCAGAGCGTATTCCGCTGACGATCTGTGATTATGACAGAGAAGCAGGAACCATTACCATCGTATTCCAGCCCATCGGTGTATCTACCAACAAGCTGGTTGCACTGAAGGCAGGCGATGAGATCGCAGATTTCGTTGGACCGCTGGGACGTCCGTCCGAGCTGGTAACGGATGATTTTGAAGAAGTAAAGAAGAAAAAAGTTGTGTTCATTGCAGGCGGCGTAGGAACCGCACCTGTTTATCCTCAGGCAAAATGGCTGCATGAGCATGGCATTGAGTGTGATATTATCGTAGGTGCAAGAACCAAAGACCTCCTGATCCTGGAAGATGAGATGAGTAAGGTAGGCAATCTGCATCTGTGTACGGACGATGGCAGCTATGGCTTCCATGGTGTGGGTACTGCGATGCTGGAGAAGCTGGTAAGCGAAGGACATCAGTATGACCTGTGTGTTGCGATCGGACCGATGATCATGATGAAATTTGCATGCCTTACCACGAAGAAGCTTGGTATTCCGACCATTGTCAGCATGAACCCGATCATGGTAGATGGTACCGGTATGTGCGGAGCCTGCCGTGTTATGGTTGGCGACGAAGTGAAGTTCGCATGTGTGGACGGACCGGAGTTTGACGGACACAAGATCGATTTTGATCAGGCTATGAAGAGAGCCGCTATGTATAAGAGTGAAGAGGGCAGACGTCTTCTGAAATATCAGGAGGGTGATACCCATCACGGCGGATGCGGAAATTGCGGAGGTGACAAATAATGGCAGACGTATTAAAGAGAGTACCGGTAAGAGAGCAGAATCCGCAGGTTCGTGCAACGAACTTTGAAGAGGTATGCTACGGTTATAATAAAGAAGAGGCAGTAGAAGAGGCACAGCGCTGTATCGGCTGCAAAAATGCAAAATGTATGCAGGGATGTCCGGTATCTATCGATATTCCGAGCTTTATTGCAGCAGTAAAAGAGGAAAAGTTTGAAGAAGCATTCAAGATCATCAGCCAGTCTTCTGCACTCCCGGCAGTCTGCGGACGTGTATGTCCTCAGGAGAGCCAGTGTGAGGGCAAATGTATCCGCGGCATCAAGGGAGATCCGATCTCCATTGGTAAGCTGGAGCGTTTTGTGGCTGACTGGGCACGTGAGAACGGAATCAAGCCGGAGGCTCCGGCTGAGAAGAACGGCAAGAAGGTTGCAGTGATCGGTTCCGGTCCTTCCGGTCTGACCTGTGCAGGCGATCTTGCAAAATTAGGCTATGATGTAACGATCTTTGAAGCTCTGCATAAAGCAGGCGGCGTTCTTGTATACGGTATTCCGGAGTTCCGTCTTCCGAAGGACCGTGTAGTGGGACCGGAAGTAGAGAATGTAAAATCTCTGGGTGTTAAGATCGAGACTGACGTTATCGTTGGTAAGACTGTAAAGCTGGACGAGCTGATGGAGGATGAAGGCTTTGATGCGGTATTTATCGGTTCCGGTGCAGGTCTTCCGAAGTTCATGGGAATCCCGGGTGAGACTGCCTGCGGCGTTCTCTCTGCAAATGAATACCTGACCAGAAACAATCTGATGAAGTCCTTCAATCCGGATTATGATACTCCGATCGTACATGGTAAGAAGGTTGTAGTAGTAGGCGGCGGAAACGTTGCTATGGATGCTGCACGTACTGCTCTCCGCCTTGGCGCAGAGACACATATTGTATACAGACGTAGTGAATCCGAACTTCCGGCACGTGCGGAAGAGGTTCATCACGCAAAAGAGGAAGGCATCATCTTTGACCTTCTGACCAATCCGGTTGAGATTATCGTCGACGAGAACGACTGGGTAACCGGTATCAAATGTATCAAAATGGAACTGGGCGAGCCGGATGCATCCGGAAGACGCCGTCCGGTTGAAGTTCCGGGATCTGAGTTTATCATTGACTGTGATACCGTAGTAATGTCCCTTGGTACTTCTCCGAACCCGCTGATCTCCTCCACTACCAAAGGTTTGGAGATCAACAGAAGACAGTGTATTGTTGCCACAGAAGACACCGGCGCAACCTCCAAAGAGGGCGTATACGCAGGCGGTGACGCTGTGACCGGTGCAGCTACCGTTATCCTTGCAATGGGTGCCGGTAAAGCAGCAGCAAAAGGGATTCATGAATATCTGAGCCAGAAATAAGACCGAAATAAGAAACAGGAAGAAGTCCATTTGATGGATTTTCTTCCTGTTTTTGTGTAGGGCTGCATATTTCCAATCTGTTTGATTTATATGGATTTAATCGGTAAACAGCGGGGTTGACAGATATCTGTCACCTGTGTCGGGCAGCAGCGCGACAATCGTTTTCCCCTTATTTTCAGGTCTCCTGGCAAGTGAAACTGCAGCAAAGACGGCAGCACCGGATGAGATTCCCACAAGGATGCCTTCGCTTTTGCCAATCAGCTTTCCTGTGGCAAAGGCGTCTTCGTTGGTTACGGTGATAATTTCATCATAAATCTTTGTATTCAGCACAGGGGGAACGAAGCCGGCTCCGATCCCTTGTATTTTATGTGCTCCCGGTACTCCTGTTGACAGAACTGCCGAGGTTGCAGGTTCTACGGCAACGATTATAACATCGGGATTCTGTGATTTCAAATATTCTCCCACGCCCGTGACCGTGCCGCCTGTACCGACGCCGGCAACGAATATATCCACCTTACCATCCGTATCGTTCCATATTTCCGGACCTGTTGTGTTCCGGTGTGCTTCGGGGTTGGAGGGGTTCTGGAACTGACCGGGAATAAAGCTGTTCGGAATCTCTTTTGACAGTTCCTCTGCTTTTGCGATAGCGCCTTTCATGCCTTTTGTTCCGTCTGTGAGTACAAGCTCCGCCCCGTAGGCTTTCATAAGCTGCCTGCGTTCCACTGACATTGTTTCGGGCATTACAATAATGATCCGATAGCCTCTTGCGGCTGCAACCGAGGCAAGACCGATTCCCGTATTTCCGCTGGTCGGCTCAATGATCACCGAGTTGGGACTCAGCAATCCCTTTTTCTCGGCATCGTCAAGCATTGCTTTTGCGATTCTGTCCTTGACAGAGCCTGCAGGGTTGAAATATTCTAATTTTACAAGAACTGCAGCCTGCAGACCTTCTGATTTTTCGATATTGCTCAGTTCCAAAAGCGGAGTATGACCAATCAGCTCGTCCGCTGATCTGTATATTTTCGACATTGCTTATTCCTCCTCATTTCTTACGGCTTCAAAGCCCTTTTCAAGATCGGCGATGATGTCATCAATGTGTTCTGTTCCGATAGAAAGTCTTATGGTGTTCGGCTTAATATCCTGCTCCTTGAGTTCTTCCTGTGAAAGCTGAGAATGAGTAGTGGTGGCAGGATGAATGACAAGGCTCTTTACATCCGCAACGTTGGCAAGAAGTGAGAATATCTCCAGGCTGTCAATAAATTTGTAAGCCTCCTTCTGACCGCCTTTGATGTCAAATGTGAAGATCGAAGCGCCTCCTCTGGAAAAATACTTCTCATACAGTGCGTGGTCCGGATGATCGGCAAGACCTGGATGGTTGACCTTTTCGACCTGCGGATGCTTTGCCAGAAAGTCAACTACCTTCTTCGCGTTTTCTGCATGTCTGTCAAGACGAAGGGACAGTGTTTCAACACCCTGTAAAAGTAAAAATGCATGAAACGGTGAAATCGCCGCACCGGTATCACGAAGAAGAATGGCTCTGATGTAAGTAACAAAAGCGGCTTTGCCGGCAGCATCTGTAAAGCTGACACCGTGGTAAGAGGGATTCGGTTCGGAGATACGCGGATATTTTCCGCTTGCCTTCCAATCGAAATTGCCTGAATCCACAATAATACCGCCGAGTGTTGTGCCGTGTCCGCCGATGAATTTTGTGGCGGAATGAATCACGATATCCGCACCGTGCTCGATCGGGTGGATCCAGTATGGCGTACCAAAGGTGTTGTCAATAACAAGCGGCAGACCGTGAGCATGAGCAATCTTTGCTATTGCATCAATATCGGGAATATCACTGTTGGGATTTCCCAGGGTTTCAAGATAAACTGCTTTGGTATTGGGCTGAATAGCCGCTGTCAGCTCGGACAGATCATGCGCATCCACAAAGGTTGTGGTAATGCCGTACTGGGGCAGGGTGTGCGCAAGCAGATTATAACTGCCGCCGTAAATGGTTTTCTGTGCGACGATATGATCGCCTGCCTGTGCCAGTGCCTCTATTGTATATGTAATAGCTGCCGCACCGGAAGCAAGAGCAAGAGCAGCGACGCCTCCTTCAAGAGCAGCGATTCTCTTTTCAAAAACATCCTGTGTTGAATTAGTCAGCCTGCCGTAAATATTTCCGGAGTCAGTTAATCCGAATCGTGCGGCTGCATGTTCGGAGTTGTGAAATACATAGCTTGTGGTCTGGTAAATGGGTACGGCACGGGCATCGGTTGCAATATCTGCCTGTTCCTGTCCTACGTGCAATTGTAAGGTTTCAAATTTATATTTACTCATCTTTGTAATTTCCTTTCTGATTGGTTGATATGTCATGTGTTACGATTCCCGGCATCGACACATTCGACCAAAGCGGAAATTTGCACGAACAAGTTTTTTAAACAAATTGCTCATTTGTTTTCCTACCTTTCTTGTGAGTTGAACGTATTGTAATATATTCAACTCATAAAGTCAATAGGTTGAAAGAAAAAAATAAATCCTGCTCTCAAAAGAGCAGGATTTCAGAAGTTATATGTGATAATCCCCTTTTCGGGAAGGATCGATCAGGTCAGCTATGGAATAGTGATCAAGATAATTTGTGATGACTGCGTTCAGTCCCTCCCACATGGGGAGTGTGCGGCAGGATACCGCCTTTTTGCATGTATTCGGCTGCGTGTCGAGACAGGTTACAGGCGCCAGAGTCCCTTCCGTCAGCCTGAGAATCTCCCCGACGGAATATTCTTCCGGCAGGCGGTTTAAGCGATAACCGCCGCCCTTTCCTTTTAATCCGTCTATGATACCGGATTTGGAAAGGACAGGAATGATATTTTCCAGGTATTTTACAGAGATTCCCTGCTTGTCTGCAATGACCTTGAGGGGGACATATTCATCACTTTTGTGTTCGGCAAGCTCGATCATCACTCTTAAAGCATATCTGCCTTTGGTCGAAATAAGCATAATTACACCTCACAGTTCTTTCAACCTATTATATTACAGGGTTGATCAGCTGGTCAAGCGGGGAATGGGGCGATTGATGGAAAAAATATATTTGTCCTTGTAACAAAAGTACAGCAGTTGGAAAACTTTATCTATCTGGTTGGAAGTTTTATAGGAAGCTGTATTTTAGGCATACTAATCGGATTGCTGCTCTGTACCCAAATATCAAAAATTCCCGGACAGGAGCAGCTAAAAGCTATGTCCGGGTAAAATTCATTTCTATATATTCTCCGGGCTTCAGCTCCGGATTCAATACAATATCTCCAATGGAGATTCTTTTCAGGAAGATCACACAGCAGCCGACGGTTTTCAGCATTCGCCGTATCTGACGCTTTTTCCCTTCCGTAATGGTAATTGTACCATGGACAACCGGATGCTCCGGCAGATTGTGCCGGAGCTTTTTCTGCATGTCCGGATGGAGCGCGGGACAGATTCGGGAAAGCGTACTTTTTCCTGTGACGGTGACCTGTGCTCCGGTAGTCGGATGGTCGGCACCGGTCAGAAGCACTCCCTGAGAGAGCTTTTGCAGCTTTTGTTCATCCAGTGTCCCCAACGCCATGAATTCATAGGTCTTGGGGACATGAAAGGAGGGGTGGATCATCCTCTGATTCCATACACCGTCGTCGGTGATGATCAAAAGCCCTTCCGTCTCACGGTCCAGACGTCCTACGGGAGAGAGCTTTTCGTTGTCCAGATGCCTGAAGTAATCCATGACAACGGGAAAGCGGTCGTCCCTGTGTGCCGTGACGCAGCCGAAGGGCTTATAGAACATATAGTAATGATGTCTGGAATGGGTTTTCATCTTATGAGAATCGTTCATTGTAGAATCTTTCTGTCAGTTCCTCCGCATAGGCATCATCAATTTCCGGGAAGGTCAGCATCAGCCGTTCCCGGATCAGTTCTGTGATCATAAAATATTTCATCTCGTCTGAAGTATTCTCATCCAGGTCTACCGTCAGCTCCTCCATGGTCAGATTTTCTTCTGCCCAGGCATTGATCCGGGTCTCACGGTCATCCTCTCTGGAAATATCGCCGGAAAGCTTTGCCGCGCTTTTGAAGGAGAGTGCGGATATGATCAGGAAGGCGATAAACATGGCTTCCATGATGAGTAAAGCAAACTGGTTCAATGGAAGAGATATAATATCCAGAAGAGCCAGCGTAATGATAAGAAATCCGGCACAGCCCACCAGCAGGAAGGTCCATGCGGAGGACTTTATCTCAGAGTATTTGTTTTTGGCAGAAGTATAGGTACTCATATGTGCAGTCGCTGCTTTTCTTGCAGCCAGATCCCGGAGCTCTTCCTCCGTTGGAATATAATGCTCCGGTTCTTCCGGGGCCTCCTCTATCAGTTCATCGACCAGATCCACATCACAATCCGGACAGTGCGTCTTTCCCTCTACGTATTCATTTTTGCATACAGGACACCATGGCATAGGTGATTCCTCCTTTTGTCTTTGTTTTGGCAGCTTTGCAAAGCTGCTGTAAGTTCTCTTTATTATAACTGGAATTCATGTTATAATCAATAAAACGTGTGCGGAATTAAAAAATAATATACAACAGGTGTGAAGAATGAAAATTACAGTTATCGGAGTGGGAAAAATAAAAGAAAAGTATTTTACCGGAGCCATAGAGGAGTATGCCAAGCGGCTGGGACGTTATTGTAGACTGGAAATGATCGAGGTTGCGGATGAGAAAACGCCGGATGGAGCAGGAGAGGCACTGGAGCTTCAGATCAGGGAGAAGGAAGGTGAGCGTATTCTTCAAAAGCTGCCGGAAAATGCCTGGGTTGTCGCTCTTGCTATTGATGGGAAGATGCTGGATTCAGAAGAGCTGGCGGAACAGATGGAGCGATGGAACGTGGGCGGAATCAGCCATGTAGTGTTCGTGATCGGAGGTTCCCTGGGACTGGCGCCAACGGTATTAAAAAGGGCAGATTATAAGCTCAGCTTTTCAAAAATGACATTTCCGCATCAGCTTATGCGGGTCATTCTGCTGGAACAGATATACAGAAGCTTTCGGATACGGAATCATGAACCGTACCATAAGTAAAACAGCTATGGAAAGGGAAAAAATATGATGTTATTTTATGGAAGCAGTGTTACAGTTGAAAAACCTGAAATTTTAACAAATGGACATTATAAAGATTTTGGTTATGGATTTTATTGTACGATATTTGAAAAACAGGCAAGAAGGTGGGCTTTGTCAAAGAAAAGAAATCACGTTGTTAATCAATATGAATACACAGAAAATTCCGAATTAAAAATGAAAGTATTTAAAGAAATGACCGATGAATGGTTAGAGTTTGTGGTAGATTGCCGCAGAGGAATTAAGCATGATTATGATATTGTAGAAGGAGCAATGGCTGATGACACAATTTGGGATTATATAGAAGATTATATGAGTGAAAAAATATCAAAAGCAGCCTTTTGGGAATTAGTTAAGTTCAAATATCCGACACACCAGATTGTATTTTGCACGGAAAATGCCTTGAAAACTTTAAAATTTGAAGGGAGCCATTCACTATGACAAACATATTTTTTGAAGATGAAGAAATAACGGATAATGACTTAGATTTCATTTGCTATATGATTGAACGTGTTGCACGAAAATTATGTCAGAGAAATAAATATGTCGTAAATCATATTTCACAAGATGAATGGAAACGGCTCATCAGTTTTGCCAATATATTGCATTGTGAAAATCCACTTAAAGTAGAAGATGAATGGATCGCTGATTATCACTTGGAAAAAGGAAATTTTGATATTGCGGATGTAGATTCTGAATTAGTGAATGAAATTCCATACCCTACTCAGATGGGAAAAGTTTATATGCGATTAATTTTAGCAACGTTACAGCCAGAAGAGGATTATGTAGATGGATTGATCAGAGTGTATAATGACGAAATCTGCGAAACGATTGATAACTATAATTGCAGTGCATACTATGAGCCGTCCTATGTAATTACAAGAGCATATAATGAAGGTGGATTTTAGAATCGAATCATAGAATGAAACTTTTCAATAAGGAGTTATGATGAGAAGAATTATATTTATAACCACAGCCGCCTTTATCATGTGTACATGCCTGACTGCCTGTGGCAATAAAAAGGAATCTGCGGCATATTTGGAACCCGGGAATACAGAGGCTGTTGTTATGGAAGAAGCACAGGAGGCAGATTCTGAGACTTCTTCCGGACAATCAGACGAAAATCTGATGTCACGCCTGATTGCAGAGCAGACCTTTAAGGTAAATCTGGAGGGATGGGGAGATGTGGTCTTTGCATCCTTTGCACCAAAAGGATCCATGGATGTGGAGTTCAAGCTGATGAGGGATCAGGAGACTGTGTATGAGTTTCCCGGTGTGTATGCAGGGAATTCATTGTATGGAGAACAGTTCCTTCAGGTGGCAGCAGTGGCATTCAAAGATTACAATGACGATAAGAAGACAGACGTGATCGTAATTAATGAATATGAGCAGACAGAAGATGGATTCCGATGGTATGCTCCAAGGGTATATATCCAGCAGAGCGACGGAAATGCATATGTGCTGGATGAGCTTCTGGCAGAATATCTGCTCAAAAATCATTATACGGACAGCATTGCTTCTGTTATGGCGGCAAAAGAGAGCTATAAGGACTATGCGGACTCTCTGGATGGTTCTCACAGCCTGGACTCGCAGCTGGCAGTCATTGCTGAAAATATGGAGGTCTGGAATGCAGAGCCGGAATATGCCGATGATGCTTATCAGTATGCCATTACCAATCTGGATCTGGATGACAAGTGGGAAATCATGGTCTCCCATATGGGTGGAACCGGAAGCTATACATATACGCACCTGTATGAGGTAAATGAAAGCTTTGACGGGCTGATGGAGTGGCAGAGTTCCTATAAAGAAGGAGATTCTCAGCTGGATCTGATGGTGGATACTGCAACGGTGTATCATCCGACTGCTGAGGACATCTATTATTATGTTTTCACAGATTTTCTGAAGGAGTCGCCGGTTCGGTATGTGCAGAGGATCGGAGCACTGGTCATTGAAGAAAATATGGTATCAGAGCAGCCTTTGGCATACCGCCTGGAGGAATATGATGAGCAGGGTACGGGAACGATTACCTGTACAGATGAAGATGGGAGAGAAATTACGGAAGAGGAGTACCTGCAGACAGATGAAAGGATATATGACGGAATGAACCAGTATACGGTTACCTTTGGCTGGCAGGATATCTCCGAATTGAAGAATCTGGATACGGAACAGCTGAAGTTATTGCTGGAACAGTCCTATGACGAGTTTGAAGTGGATGTAAAATAAAATTCGTTGTAAAAACATTGACTGAGCAGTACGTACTTCAGCAGCTGAAAGCGAAAAGTCTCAGGGCTTACAGGGAAAAATATCAGCCAGATCTTTCCATACGTACTTCTATGTCTGATTTTCGTATGGAAGAATGGTTAATGAATCTGCCCTTATATGCAGTTGGAGAACTTGAAGAGCTGATAAAGAATAAATAAGCGGAGGAAATACAATGAAGAAAGAGATAAAGCTGTATAATGTAATGTTTCCTATTTGGTTTTTATGGCTGTTTCCCGAGACCTGGATTTTTGTGCTGCCTGCCAATTTTTTTATTGATCTGCTGGTTCTGGTACTGGTAATGAAGCATCTGAACATCACGGATATCCGGCGCAGAGCGGGGAAATCCATCCTGAGGGTATGGCTTTTAGGGTTTGCCGCAGATTTTGTGGGCGGATTTTTCATGCTGCTGGCATCTTTGATGGAATATGACCAAAATACAGCTTTGGGGAACTGGTTATATGAGAACCTGACAAACAGTGTCATGTTTAATCCCTTTGAGAATATCGCCGCATTTTTATGGGTGACGGTATGTACACTCCTGTCCGGAGCATTGATCTATCTGTTTAATGTGAAGTTCTGTTTACGGAAGGCGGAGCTTTCCGAGGAGCACAGAAGGAAGGTCGCACTGGCAATGGCAGTGTTCACAGCGCCATATCTGTTTTATTTTCCGTCCATACTGCTGTACAGATAAACAAAATACCAGAAAGGATTGTTTAGAATGAGTGTAAATATGATTAAACTGCGGAGAGTAAGTGATGTCTGACAGAATCGATTTAAAGGATATGAACCATGTGCCAACTTTGGAGGAGTTTGCTTCCTGTGTGAGAAATGAATTGTTCGGGGAATTCTGCAAATTTATGCAGAGCACTTACCGGGCAAATGCGAAGATTGAGTTCAGCAGATGTTCATGGGAGTATGGATGGAACGTAAAGTTCAAAAAGTCCGGAAGGACTCTGTGTACCCTGTATCCCAGAGAAGGATATTTCACGGCACTGGTGGTTATTGGAAAAGGGGAAAAGGAAGCTGCAGAACAGATTCTTCCAGAGCTGCCATCTGTACTTGGGGAAATTTACCATCAGACGGAGGAAGGGAATGGACAGAGGTGGCTGATGGTGGATCTGGAAGATCAGGATGAGGTCTATGCCGGAGTAAAGCGATTGATCCAGCTTCGGTATGAAAACAGATAGAGAGCAGAGAATATGAAGATAAGAACAGCAGATATCAGCGATCTGAAGGAAATTGCCGGTGTGGAGGCATTGTGCTTTCCGGCGGCGGAGGCGGCAGCCGAGGAAGATATTCGGAAACGGCTGATGGTCTATCCGAATCATTTCTGGCTTTTGTATGACGAAGACAGGCTGGTCGGATTTGTAGACGGAATGGTAACAGATGAAGCACATTTGAGAGATGAGATGTACGAACATGCAGAGCTTCATCAGGAAAAGGGACAATGGCAGATGATCTTCGGAGTGAATACGATTCCGAAATACCGAAGACAGGGCTGTGCGGAAAGACTTCTGAAAAGAGTCATTCAGGATGCGAAAGAACAGGAGCGAAAGGGTCTGGTACTGACCTGTAAGGAAGTGCTGATTCATTATTATGCCAAATTTGGATTTGTAAATGAAGGGATATCGGAGTCGGTTCATGGCAACGCTGTATGGTATGAAATGCGGCTGACTTTTTAAAAGGAGGTCGGACAGAGTGGTTTCAAGACTTTATCATACAGAATATGCAGCTCATTTGTTTGATGGCTGGCAGGAGACCATCATCTGGTCCTGTCTTCAGAATGTTATGGGCGCAGTATATACAGATGATCAGGTAAATCCGGGGTCTGCCATGGCAGTTCTGGGAGACTTTTGTTTTTTTGCCGGAGAACCAAAGGAAGAACTGGTTCAATACAAACCGAAATCATGTAAAAAGGATTTTATCATCATGGTTCCTCAAAGTCCCGGATGGGCAGCACTGGTGGAACAAGGTTATAATGAGCGGGCTAAGAAGGTGACCCGCTATGCCATGAAAAAGGAACCGGATGTATTTGATACGGAACGACTTCAGAGGCTGACGGAGCTTCCGCCGGGTTACGAACTGCGAATGATGGACGAAGAGCTTTATTATCAATGTATGAGAGAGGACTGGAGCCGGGATCTGGTCAGCCAGTATGAGGATTATGAGACCTACCAAAAACATGGGCTGGGAGCAGTCGTTTTGTGGGAAGGGGAGCCTGTATCCGGCGCTTCTTCCTATTCCGGTTATCTGGGAGGGATCGAGATAGAGATCGATACAAAGGAAGCATATCGAAGACAGGGACTGGCAGCAGCCTGCGGGGCGAAGCTGATCCTTGCGTGTTTAGAGAGAAATCTGTATCCCAGCTGGGATGCCCATAATCCGGAGTCGGCAGCACTTGCCCGGAAGCTGGGCTATCATCTGGACGGTCCATATACAGCTTATGAAATATGGGGCTATGAAGAATAAGACGAAAAAAGAGAGCGGAGGAAATATGCGGAAAACGGTTTTATTTATTGCAATGAGCCTTGATGGATATATTGCCGGCAGTGACGGAAATGTAGACTGGCTGGCAGGGCAGGAAGCAGACCAGGATGATATGGAGAGCTATGAAGAATTTATCCGTGATATCAGTACCGTTATTATGGGATGGAATACCTATCACCAGATAACAACGGAATTATCTCCGGAAAATTGGATGTACAGCGGATTGGAGAGCTATGTGGTTACGCACAGAAATCTGCCGCCTACGGAGGAGATCCGGTTTACAAAGGAAAAAGTGTGTGATCTGGTCAGGCGTCTTCGGCAGGAAGAGGGACAGGGCATCTGGATCTGCGGAGGGGCAGATGTGGTACAGCAGCTTGTAAAGGAGGATCTGATAGACCAGTATTATATCTCGGCCATTCCGACTCTGCTGGGCGGCGGGATCCGTCTGTTCGGTGAATCAAATCGGGAGTTGAAGCTGAAGCTGACAGGGACGAAGAGTTACAATGGAATCACAGATCTGATCTATGAAAGAAGATAAAGAAATGAAAAATCGGTTTATACAATCTATTCATATCGACTGGAACATGATTGCCGAATATTCTTATCTCCGAGATATTGAGGCACTGATCCATCTGACAGAGTTGCATTTCCAGAACAATATAACTTTTTTTGTTGGAGAAAATGGAACTGGGAAATCAACACTTCTGGAAGGAATTGCAGCTGCGTATGGATTTAATCCGGAGGGAGGAACCAGAAATTATCAGTTCAGTACCTATGAAGAGATATCGGAGCTGGGAAAGGCAATTCGTCTTACAAAGGGGTTTAAACGTCCTTGTGGAAGCTATTTTTTTCGGGCGGAAAGTTTTTTCAATGTTGCAACGAAGGCAGTAGAGTATGAAAGTCAATATGGCATCCGTGGACTTCATGAACAGTCTCATGGAGAAAGCTTTCTTTCGTTTTTTCAGACCTTTCAGGGGGAAGGGCTTTATTTGATGGATGAGCCGGAGGCTGCACTGTCGCCTCAAAGACAGCTCACACTTTTTATTCAGATTGCAAAGATGGCAGAACAGGGTTCACAGTTTCTGATTGCAACTCATTCCCCCATTCTGCTTGGGATTCCCGGAGCCGAGATTTTGTCCTTTGATGAAGGAGAGCTTTGTCTGTGTAGTTATGAAGAAACACAAAGCTATCAGGTAATGGAGATGTTTATAAATTACAGAGATACGTTTATCAGCCATTTGCTGGAAGAATAACAGAACGAAAAATACATAGAGGTTATTATGGTAAAATCAAATTGCTTCAGGGAATTTGTGAAATATGCTTCCCTGAATGTTCTTGGAATGATCGGGTTATCCTGCTATATTCTGGCGGATACCTTTTTTGTTGCAAAGGGATTAGGTGCAAATGGGCTGACCGCCCTGAATCTGGCAATCCCTGTCTACAGCTTTATACATGGAAGCGGTCTTATGATTGGAATGGGCGGAGGAACCAGATATTCCATTCAGAAGCATCAGGGGAATCAAAAGGCGACTGACAGAATCTTTACGCATGCAGTGTATTTGGCTGTTATTTTTGCGGTCTTTTTTGTGACAGCCGGCATTTTCTTTTCCGGAGCTCTTGCCACACTGTCAGGTGCGGATGAACATGTGTTTTCTATGACAAAAACATATATGCAGGTGATTCTGTTGTTCTCACCTGCATTTTTGATGAACAATGTGCTGTTGTGTTTTGTGCGCAATGACGGAGCGCCCCAGCTTTCTATGGCAGCCATGCTTGGAGGCAGTATGTCTAACATCATATTGGATTATGTGTTTATATTTCCCTGTAACATGGGAATCTTTGGAGCGGTGTTCGCAACCGGTCTGGCTCCGGTTATCAGTATGATGATTTTATCACCGTATTTTATCAGAAGAAAAAATGGGTTTCATTTCTCCATATGCCGGTACAGCGGGAAATTATCTGCGAATATCTTTTCGAGCGGAATACCGTCTCTCATAACAGAAGTGTCCTCCGGTGTTGTGATCATCATATTTAATGCCATGATACTGTCCATGGAAGGAAATACCGGTGTTGCGGCATACGGTGTCATTGCGAATCTTTCTCTTGTGGTGGCTGCTGTCTATACGGGAATCGCACAGGGGATTCAGCCGGTGATCAGCAGCAGTTTTGGCGCGGGCGATCAAAAGGATGTGCAGAGTGTTCTAAGGTATGCGCTTACTGCTATGCTGATCATATCCGGACTTATTTATACAGGGGTGTATCTGGGGGCATCTCCCATTGCTGCCATATTTAACAGTGAGCGGAATGCACTTTTACAGGAGATTGCGGTGCAGGGCTTAAAGTTGTATTTTATCGCCTGCCCGTTTGTAGGGTTTAATGTGATTATTTCAGTTTACTTTACTTCTACAGAGTATGCGGTCCCGGCACATATGATCTCTCTTCTTCGGGGCTTTTTTGTGATTATTCCAATGGCATTTCTTCTGGCAGGTATGGCAGGCATGACAGGAATCTGGTGTGCTTTTCCGGCGACAGAAGGGGTGGTCATGATCGTGGGAATGGTATTCTATATGAGATCATATTTTTCACGATCCTGACTGATCAGCCAGATATTCCTCCGCATAATGAACGGCAGTGGCACCGTCAGCGACCGCGGTCACGATCTGGCGGAGCATCTTGGTGCGTACATCACCCACCGCGAAGACTCCGGGGATACTGGTCCGGGTGGACTCGTCTGCCACCACATAGCCTGCCGGATCAAGCGTGAGCTGGTCTTTTACCAGCTCCGTGGAGGGTTTTCTTCCGACGCTGATGAAGATACCGTCGCAGCTTTGGGTGGTCTCTTCCCCGGTCAGCGTGTCTTCCAGCCGGACTCCGGTCAGCTTTTCCTCATGCAGAAGCCCGGTTACTGTGCTGTTCCAGCGGAATTCCACATTTTCTGCTTTCATCAGAGGATCGTGATAGACTCGGGTTGCCCGGAGAGTGTCTCTGCGGTGTACAAGGATGACTTTTTCGCAGATGCGGGAGAGTGCCAGTGCGTCTGCCGCTGCGGAGTTCCCGCCGCCAACCACAACAACGGTTTTGCCTTTGTAGAACATACCGTCGCAGGCAGCGCAGTAGTTCACACCCTTTCCTGTCAGTTCTCTTTCTTTTGGAATCCCCAGCTCTCTTGGCACTGCGCCCGTGGAGAGGATGACCGTCCGTCCATAGAAGGTTCCTTCACTTGTTTCCACAACTTTGACAGGACCGGACAGATTCACAGAGAGAACCTCTGCCAGCTCGGTTCTGGCTCCGAAGCGTTCTGCTCCTGCCTGCATGCTTTCTCCAAGGGTAAAGCCGTCAATGCCTTCCGGAAAGCCCGGATAGTTATCGATCTGTGCGGTCAGCGCCATCTGCCCTCCGGCAGACAGTTTTTCCAGAAGGATGGTATCCAGACCTGCCCGGGCACTGTAAAGGGCTGCGGTGTATCCGCCGGGACCTCCTCCAATGATAATCACATCATACGTATGTTTCATAATGGTCTCCTCATTTGTTCAGATGCTGATTGATAAATGCTTCTATTTTTGCTTTGGAATCCGGTGCGGTAATGAAATCAACAGCCTGTCCGTCCTTATAAAGGATCAGGGTGGGAATGACTTCGATATGCTCACGTTCTGCAAGCTCCGGGACCTCATCAATGTTAAGCTTTCCGCTTACAAGTGTATCTGCGTACTGCTCTGCGATCTTATCGAAGGCGGGAGCAATGCGGCGGCAGTAGACGCACCATGGTGCCCAGAATTCCACCAGAACAGGCTTATTCCCTTCTGATACATGTTTCCTAAAAAGTTCTTTGTTTAAATTTACAGCAGACATAATTCACTGCTCCTTTCCTTTGTTTTTCTTAAGTATATACAGTTTGTCGAAGATTATCTGTGATTATGTCACAAACTTTGTTTTGGGCATTCTTATCTGGACAATTGATATGGTTCTATATTAGAATGATAAGAAGGAAATTGAAAGGAGAGGTCAGAATGGCAGGTCAGTTGTTTGTGGACTTATACGGCTGTGACCGTGAGGTCATTGATGATCTGGAGAAGATCCGTCAGATCGCACACCATGCCATCCGTCAGATCCATGCCGATATTGTAGAGGAGTGCAGCCATCGGTTTACTCCGGTTGGGATTACCTATATTGCGGTGATTACCACGTCGCATTTTTCAATTCATACATGGCCTGAGTATGGCTATGCAGCAGTGGATATTTTTTCCTGTGATGAAAGCGTGCCGGATGAGATAGCGGCAAGCCTGATGGAAGCATTCGGAGCGCAGGAACAGAAAGTCAGCCGATTCGAGAGAGAGATCAGAGGGAGGGTTTAGCTTTGGAATATGCAGTAGGAAATGTCCTGCGGGTGGACGGAGACATCTGTCAGGTTATTGGCAGGATACAGTACAGGAATCTGGATGATAACTGCCGATGGGATGAATACCGGCTCCGGCAGAAGAGCAGCGGAAGAGAGCTGTGGCTCAGTTATGATGATGCCTACAATGAGTATTCCCTGTCCTGGGTGACTGGTAAGGTATCCAAGGAGGGCTATCACGAAGTAGATCGGGGAACCGAGGAGGTTCTGGGGGTCTGGGGAAAGGTGGACGTAGAGGTTGGAGACCGGGCTGCCTTTTATGAATATGAAGACAGCACAGAGGAGAAGATCATCTCTGTAGAGGTCTGGGACGACGGAGAAGAGACATCCTGCGGATATTATCTGGACTGGGATGAGGTAAGTCTCTGCCGGGAGCCGGATGGCTCCGCAGCTACCGCTTCTTCGGAAGCTGCCATCACAAAACTGGTTTCTTTGTTTGTCGGAATGATCGCTTTCATTGTCATAGGAGCTGTTTTTCTTACGAAGCTTTCAGGGGGAAAGGACATTGCAGATTACCTGAAGGAGAATACGGCTGCCTACACCTATGTGACGTCTATTACCGGGAACAACAAAGAGAAAGCAGATGTATACCGTTCGGCATATGATCTGGATACTACGGTCCGGGATATCCTTGACGGGATCGAAGGGCAGACAGAGGATGTACAGCAGAATACAGAGGATGGAGACAACAGTGTGGGGATCCTGACAGAAAAGGAATACTGTCTGGTATATGAATCTGAAGAGAACGAGATCCTGGTACAGATCTGCACCCGTAAATATGCATATACCACGGACAGCACGCCCTATCATGCGCGGACACACACCGGACATTATTTCAGACGGTACTATTATACCAGAGGATATGCAGGCGATATGGGAAGCTTTGGAAACTATACGTCTCCGTACAGCAGCTTTGATGACGGCACCATCGACGATATATCTTCAGATCCTTACAATACCTATTCATCCAGTGTAAGACAGTCCAGTATCAATAACCGAACCTCTTCAGGCGGAGGCATCAGCAGCGGTAAATAATAAAAAGGGAGAGAAAAAAATGGAAAAAACAGGATTATTAATAGAAATCGTAAATGTAGCTGTTTATTCAATGCTTGGCATCGCACTTATGATGCTTGGAAATTATCTGATCGACCTGATCGTGCCCTGTCATTTCCCGACAGAGATCCGGAAAGGGAATCAGGCAGTAGGCTGGCTGAGCGCCGGATCTTTTATCGGAATCGGTATGATTCTGCGTACGGCGATCATGTCTCCGGCAGTACAGGAAGCAGAGGCATCTCTTGCAGTCGGCATCCTTGACAGTGCGGTATATTTTGTGCTGGGCATACTGTTTTTCATGCTTGGTTATCTGGCGATCCTTCTTATGAACAAGAGATACAATCTGAATGAGGAGATCGGCAGAGGCAATGTTGCTGCCGGAATCATGGTATTCGGTATCTTTGTCGGTCTTGCTCTTGTCATCAGCGGAGTGATCAGCTGATGACCAAATACAGACTTCTGATGCTTACCACATTGATGATATCCGGATGCTCCATCTGCTATGAACTGATCATCAGTGCGGTAAGCTCTTATCTGATGGGAGACAGTACGCTTCAGTATTCGATCACCATCGGGCTTTACATGTCAGCCATGGGACTTGGCTCCTATCTTTCCAAATATGTGAAGAACCATCTGTTCAACTGGTTTGCCCTGATCGAGATGGGAGTTGGGCTGATCGGCGGAACCAGCGCGCTGGTGCTGTTCTATGCCAATCTGTATCTGGATACATATCAGCTTGTCATGTATGCGGAGATTATCCTGATCGGCACGCTGGTGGGATTGGAGATACCGCTGCTGACCCGTATTATCGAGGATGACAATGAGAATCTGCGTGTAACGCTGTCTTCTATATTCAGCTTTGACTATATCGGCGGACTTGTGGGTTCCATTGCGTTTCCGCTGCTGCTTCTGCCGCAGCTTGGATACTTTGCCACTGCCTTTCTGACCGGATGTATGAATATTGCAGCGGCAGTCCTGATCATATTCAAGTATGCTCCCCGCATCAGAAAGGTACAGATTTATAAGACGGCAGTCCTGGCGCTTCTGCTGCTGATGACCATGGGAATGCTGTTTTCTGAAGACATCTCCAATCATGTGGAGGACGGACTGTACAGGGACAAGGTGATACTGTCCGAGCAGACCAGGTATCAGCATATTGTCATGACCAGGCATAAGGATGATCTGAGACTGTACATTGACGGCAATGTACAGTTTTGCTCGTTGGATGAATACCGTTATCATGAAGCCCTGGTCCATATTCCCATGTCCGCGGTGGCGAAACGGAATAAGGTACTGATTCTGGGCGGCGGTGATGGACTGGCAGTGCGGGAGCTTTTGAAATACGAGGAGCCCAGGATCACGCTGGTAGATCTGGATGAGCAGATGATCTCCATCTGCAGAGAAGATCCGAATATTGCCGCGCTGAATGAAGGTTCACTGGACAGTGACCGGCTGACAGTCGTGACACAGGATGCATATCAGTATCTGGAGGAGACGGAGGAAAAGTTCGATGTTATTATTGTGGATCTTCCGGATCCCAATAATGAGGCACTGAACAAGCTGTATACCAATGTATTTTACCGGCTGTGCAAACAGGCGCTGACAGAGGATGGCGTTATGACGGTACAGTCTACCAGTCCATACTATGCGCCGGAAGCCTTCTGGTGCATCCATGACACACTGAAAAGTGAAGGCTTTCAGGTGAAGCCGTATCATCTGCAGGTTCCTGCCTTCGGAGACTGGGGCTTTCAGCTTGCTTCCAAAAAGGAACTGAAAGGTGAGATACAATTTACAGTGGATACCAGATATCTGAGTGAGGAAAATGTGGAGGCACTTTTTATGTTTGGGAAGGATGAGCTTCCTCAGGGAAAGATCCGTATCAATTCTCTGTCCAGACCCGCGTTGATGCAGTATTACGCAAAGGCTGTTCGTGACTGGGAGTAAGCGGAAAATATAGTTATTAGACAAAAGCTTTTCTTTGCTTTATAATACCCTTAGTGGACAAGGGACGATAAAACAGAAAGGATTTTTATGAATTGATGGACAAAAAGAGATTGGGAAGTTATATGGCGATTGCTTTGTGCATGACCGCCATGGTACTGACAGGCTGCGGAAAGGATCCGCAGGACAGTTCGAAGGAAGAAGAGACTGCAGAGACACAGGCAACCGAAGGGGAAACACAGGAGGCAGAGGAGCAGACCGGGGTTTTTGGCGCCTTCAGTGCATATACGCAGGACGGAGAAGAAGTGACACAGGAGATTTTCGCGGATGCGGATCTTACCATGGTCAATATCTGGGGAACCTTCTGCGGTCCGTGTATTCAGGAGATGCCGGCGCTGGCGGAGCTGTCGGAGGAATATGCGGAGAAGGGACTTCAGATCGTGGGAATCGTCAGCGATGTGATGGAGCCGGGGGGTGATGCGGCGCAGGAAGTCATTGATGCCACCGGAGCGGATTATATGCATATGGTATTGTCTGAGGATCTCTACCGGAATTTTCTCTGGCAGGTACAGGCAGTGCCTACGACCATCTTTGTAGACAAGGATGGAAATCAGGTGGGCAGCATTGTGATGGGAGCCAGAGAGAAAGAGGACTGGGTGACGGTCATCGATGAGATGCTTGGTGAGGTGGCAGATGAAGCAGAATAGGACGGCATGGTTTTTGATCCTCCTGGCAGCAGTGTTTCTTGGGACAGGCATCCTGCGGGGCGAGGCTGCGGTCGTTTTTACCAAATCTGTGAATATTTGTCTGGAGTGCATTGGAATTGGCTGACATGATATATAAGATTAAGAAGAAAGCACGGCTGTGGGTGCAGATCGTATTTACCGCTCTGACTAATGGATATGCGGCAGGCTTTGCCAGAGGGCGGATCTACACAGGAGATTCCAAAGTGCTCTGTGTGCCGGGACTGAACTGTTATTCCTGCCCGGGAGCTCTTGGCTCCTGTCCCATCGGTTCTCTGCAGGCAGTGCTTGGCAGCAGGAATTATAAGTTTTCATTTTATGTGGCGGGTTTTCTCATACTGGTGGGAGCCATTGCCGGAAGATTTGTCTGCGGCTGGCTCTGCCCCTTTGGACTGGTACAGGATCTGATCTATAAGATCCCGTTTCCGGGGAAACGTAAAAATCTTCCGGGACATCAGGTGCTGGTCTGGCTGAAATACCTGATTTTGATTGGGGTTGTAATTTTACTTCCGCTTTTTGCGGTGGATATCGTGGGACAGGGATCTCCCTGGTTCTGCAAATATATCTGTCCGAGCGGAACCTTGATGGCAGGAATACCGCTGGTATCATCCAATCCGCTTCTTCAGCAGGCAATCGGTTTTCTGTATTACTGGAAGGTGGGGATACTGATTGTGCTGCTTTTCCTGTCAATGATCGTTTATCGGCCATTCTGTAAATACCTGTGCCCCCTTGGCGCAGTCTACAGCGTGTTCAATCCGGTGGCGCTGTACCGATATGAGGTGGATGCTAAGAAATGTACCCGCTGCGGCAGATGCAGGAAAGCCTGCGGCATGGATATCTGTGTCTGGGAGAAGCCAAACAGCCCGGAGTGTATCCGGTGCGGAGAATGTATCAGAAGCTGCCCGGAGGGCGCAGTTCGATCCTGTAAGAAGCATGAATGAAATATAAAATGGGAGGGAATGTTTTATGGAATTACTGGAACTTATGAAAAGGCGCAGAAGCGTACGAACCTACACGGGGGAAGCTGTACCTGCCGAATACAAGGAAAAGATCCTGCAGGCAGGACTTTTGTCTGCATCCGGACGGGCGGTCCGTCCATGGGAATTTATTCTGGTCTGTGACAAGGAGATGCTTACGAAAATGGCATCTGCCAGAGCTGCGGGAGCAAAGATGCTGGAAGGTGCAGACTGTGCGGTCGTTGTCATTGGGGATGAGGAAAAGACCGATGTATGGACGGAGGACTGCTCCATTGCCATGACGAACATGCACCTGATGGCAGACAGTCTGGGAGTGGGAAGCTGCTGGATACAGGGTCGTTTGAGAGAAGCTTCTGACGGAAGAACGACAGAAGCATATGTAAGAGAGCTTTTGGGTTATCCGGAGAACTACAGGCTGGAAGCCATACTGTCCCTTGGTATGCCGAAGGATCATCCAAAGCCGCATACCCTGGAGGAGCTTCCGACAGGAAAAATCCATCTGGAGCACTTTTAGACAAAAGAGAGGATAGAATTCATGAAGAAAAATAAGAAAGCACTTGCCCTGCTTCCGATTCTGGTATTTTTGGTGATCTACATAGGAGTAGGCGTATATTACGAATACATCAATCCGCAGGAGGGAGTACAGGGATTTTATGTGATGTCCGTGGTTGTGGCATTCATGGCGGCTTTGGCTGTGGCGCTGTTTCAGAACCGTTCTGTTTCCTTTGATGATAAGATGAAGATCTGCGCTTCCGGACTCGGAGACGATAATATCCTGATCATGATCTTTATCTTCCTGCTTGCCGGAGCATTCAGCGGTGTGGCTTCCGCTTCCGGCTGTGCAGAGGATACGGCGAATCTGCTTCTGAGCATTGTTCCGGGAAAGCTGACCGTACTGGGAATCTTTCTGATCGCATGTCTGATCTCCATGGCAATGGGAACCTCCTGCGGTACGATCACGGTCATGGGAAGTCTGGCATTCAGCATTTCCCAGTCGGCAGATATTTCTCTGCCCCTTTGCTTTGGCGCACTGGTGGGCGGAGCCATGTTCGGAGACAATCTTTCCTTCATCTCTGATACGACCATTGCGGCAACCAAGACCCAGGGATGTCAGATGAAGGACAAGTTCCGGGAGAATTTTATCATTGCGCTTCCGGCAGCGCTGATCACCTGTGTGATCCTGCTGCTGATTGCGTGGAACGGAAATTCAGCAGACGCACTGGTCATTCCTTCCTATAACATTGCACGTGCACTTCCGTATTTTGTTATTCTTGCAGCTGCTCTGGCAGGCATCAATGTATTTATAGTGCTTGGCTGCGGTCTGCTCCTGTGCAGTGTGATCGGTCTTGGAAGCGGCTCTATTGCCGTACAGGGCGTCTTCAGCGCCATGGGAAGCGGTGTGAGCGGAATGTATGAGACCATTGCAGTGACGATCCTTGCGACAGCCCTCTCTGCCCTGATCAAATACAATGGCGGTTTTGAAGCCATTATTGCTTTTATCAAAAAATATTTCCACGGTGCAAAGGGCGGTCAGCTGGGTATTATACTGATCTCCATGCTGATGGACGTGGCAACTGCAAACAATACGGTAGCCATCGTGGTGACAGCCCCCATTGCTACAGATATCCGTAAGGAATACCATATAACTCCTCAGAGAACGGCATCCCTTCTGGATATCTCGACCTGTATCGTACAGGGAATCATTCCCTACGGTGCACAGCTTCTGATTGCTGCAGGCATTGCAGGAATTTCTTCAATCCAGATCATTCCGTATCTGTTTTATCCGTATCTTCTGCTTGTATGTGTACTGGTGGCAGTTTTTGCAGGAAAGAAATCATAAACAAGGAGAAGCGCTATGGATCAGGAGAAACTGGAAAGACAGATTACAGAATATCCGGTATGTGAATATGCTTTTATCAATCCCGATGATATTTCTTTTCTGGATCAGGTGCGTTATATCTGCGAGACGGAATGCCCGCAGTACGGAAAATCCTGGTCCTGCCCTCCGGCAGTGGGTACTGTGGCGGAATGTGAAGCCAGATGCCGCAGCTATTCAGGCGGTTTTCTGTTCACGACGATCGCAGAAGTATCGGATGCTTCCAATATGGCCGAAACGCTGCCCACCCGGATGGAGCATGAGGAGATCACAAGGCATATCCGCGATCTGTTTCTGGAACAGTGCACGGATGTACAGGCACTTTCCACAGAGTCCTGTGCACTTTGTGAGACCTGCGCCTATCCGAAAGGACCCTGCAGATTTCCGGACAGAATGTTCCCGTGCCTGGAGAGCTATGGAATACTGGTGACAGAGCTGGCTGAAAAATACGGGCTTGGCTTTATGAACGGCTGTAATGTGGTGACCTGGTTCAGCCTGATCCTGTACAGAGAGTAAGAGACTGTCCCTCTGGCATAAAATAAAGACCTCCACATATAGTATAATAAACGTCCGGGGCGGGGATGCCATGAAGTTTAAAGAGCGGATGGCAGAGAAGATGAAGCTTCCCAAGGATCTGGTTATGGGGGCGGCAGTCCTGACTGTGACCGGAAGAAGCGAAGCCTATGTGGAGAATTACCGTGGAATCATTGAGTATACAGAAAACAGGATCCGTCTGCAGACAAAGACCTGTCAGATGATTCTGTGCGGAGAACATCTCCATATTGATTATTATACAGAGGACGAGATGAAGATATCAGGACAGATTGGAGAAATCCGTTATTGCTGACGAATATTCTGAAGTTTCTGAAGGGCTATGTGGTCATACGCTTGTCCGGCTATTCGCCGGAACGTTTTCTGAATCTGTGCAGCCATCATCATATTGTTCTGTGGGGACTTACCTCCGTGGGAACAGAGTATGAGATGTGCATCAGTGTCAGCGGCTTTCGCGCACTGCGTCCGCTGGTACATAAGACAAGAACGAAGGTCGTGATTCTGGAGAGACACGGCCTTCCTTTTATTCTGTATCGATATCGGAGCCGGAAGCTGTTCGCAGCGGGAGCGGTCGGCGGTCTTGGGCTTTTGTATCTGCTCTCTCTCTTTGTATGGAACATTCATGTAGAAGGAAACTACCGGCTCAGCGACCAGGTGATCCTCGCTTATCTGGAGGAAGAGGAGATCGTTCATGGTATGGCAAAGCGGAAGGTACACGGAGAAGTGATTGAAGCGAAGCTTCGAGAGCATTTTCCGGAGATCACCTGGACCTCCGCAGAGGTGAAGGGTACAAGGCTGATCATCCACATTCAGGAGAATGAGGATTCGGTTCCGAAGACTGTTCCGGAAGAGGAGCCGGCGGATCTGGCAGCTTCTGAGACAGGCGTCATTGTATCCATGGTGGTCCGCAGCGGAACTCCTCTGGTTTCTGAGGGTATGGAGGTGCAGAAGGGAGATATTCTGGTGCAGAGTCGGGTAGAGGTGCTGGATGATGCAGGAGAGGTTGCCAGTGCTTCTTATGTCCATGCGGATGCGGACATCCGCATACAGAGAAGTGCATATTATGAAGCTTCCTTTCCCATGCAGTATGTGAAAAAGGCGTATTCCGGGAGAAAACGGACACAGCTTTTTCTGACACTGGGAAAGAAAAAATTTGAATTTGCCCTTCCCCGCAGGAGCGGTTATGAGGTCTCCGACTTTATCACCAGTGAATTTCCGCTGAAGATCACCGAGAATTTTTATCTTCCGGTGGTTTTCGGAAAGCAGACCGAGCGGGAATATACTCCTGCCGATGCCGTTTACACAAAAGAAGAGGCAAAAGCCCGCGCAGAGGAAGAGTGGAAGCTCTTTTTTGAAAAATTAAGTATAAAGGGTCTTCAAATTATTGAAAATAATGTTAGAATAGAAATCAGCGGAGAACTGTGTACTGCAAAGGGGGATTATCTCATTGAGGAATCCGCCGTACAGGAACAGCCTCCGGAAATCATCAGCCCGGATCAGGACGAAGAGCCTGACGGGGAAAGGGAATAGACGTAAGTGACATTAGAAGAAAATATTTTTGACATTCCGTCCGAACACGAACAGAATGTGTGCGGACAATTTGACAGTTATCTGAAGAAGATTGAGAGAACCATCGGCGTGACAGTGGTCTCCAGAGACGGGAAACTAAAACTGATCGGCAATGAAGCCCAGGTGAAAAGTGCAAAGCAGGTGCTCCTGGAGCTTCTGGAGCTGTCACAGAGAGGCAGCCAGATCACAGAGCAAAACGTAGATTATGCACTGTCCCTTGCCATGGAGAATCAGGGAGGAGCCCTTCTGACGGTGGACAGTGACACCATCTGCCATACGATCAGCGGCAAATCCATCAAGCCCAAGACCCTGGGGCAGAAGCAGTATGTGGACGCCATCCGCAGGGATATGGTTACCTTTGGCATCGGTCCTGCCGGTACCGGTAAGACGTATCTTGCCATGGCGATGGCTATCACCGCATTCAAGTCCAACGAGGTGGAGCGGATCATCCTGACCCGTCCGGCGATCGAGGCAGGAGAGAAGCTGGGCTTCCTGCCGGGAGATCTTCAGAGCAAGGTTGACCCTTATCTGAGACCTCTGTACGATGCCCTGTATCAGATCATGGGTGCGGAGAGCTTCCAGAAGAACATGGAAAAGGGACTGATCGAGGTGGCGCCTCTTGCCTATATGAGAGGACGTACTCTGGACAATGCGTTTATCATACTGGATGAGGCGCAGAATACGACACAGGCACAGATGAAGATGTTCCTGACCCGTATCGGCTTCGGCTCCAAGGTGGTAGTGACCGGAGATGCGACTCAGAAGGATCTGGCTCCGGATGTGAGATCCGGTCTTGAGATCGCGGAAAAGGTGCTTGGCAGGGTAGAGGGCATCTCTTTCTGTAAGCTGACCAGCCGTGACGTGGTGCGTCATCCGCTGGTACAGAAGATTGTGACGGCATATGAGGATTATGAGAAGAGGACCGCACAGAGAAAGGAGAGCAATGACGTTAAGCGTAGAAAAGGAATACGGACTGGATCTCGGTCTTGATTATGAAGGAATTGCAGAAAAGGTCATAGAGCAGGTGCTGGAGGAGGAAGGCTGTCCCTATGAGGCGGAAGTCCATCTTCTTCTTACATCGGATGAGGAGATCCACCGGATCAATCTGGAATATCGGGAGATCGACCGTCCTACGGATGTGCTGTCCTTTCCTCAGGTGGAATATGAGATTCCGGCGGATTTTTCATGGGCAGAATCCCATGAGATGGACTGCTTTGACCCGGATACTGGAGAGCTGGTACTGGGAGACATTATCATTTCTCTGGACAGGGTAAAGGAGCAGGCAGAGAAGTACAACCACGGTGTGAAGAGAGAATTTGCTTTTCTTATTGCACACAGTATGTTACACTTGTTGGGATATGACCATATGACAGAGGAGGATGCCGCCCGCATGGAGGGCAGGCAAACTGCGATACTGGATCATCTGGGAATCAGCAGATAGATAAGAATACGATCATACAGATACATAAAGAGGATATCAATGAGCACGAAAAATCATAAGCAAAAATCCAATTACATTGTACAGGGAGGCATTCTGGCAGCCGCTTCGATCCTGGTCAGGATCATCGGACTGATCTACAGGATTCCTGTCACAAGGATACTTGGTCCGGTGGGCAACAGCTATTACTCGGCGGCTTATGAGGTATATTCCATGGTGCTTTTGATATCCTCCTTCAGTCTTCCGCTGGCGGTGTCGAAGCTGGTATCGGCGCGGATGGCAAAAGGGCAGGTAAGAGGCGCATATAAGATATTCCAGTGTACCCTTGTTTTTGCACTGGTATCCGGCGGACTTGGTTCTCTTTTGGTCTATTTCGGAGCAGGCTTTTTCAGTGATGTGGTGGTCCGGACTCCGCAGAGCCGGCTTGCCCTGCAGGTACTGGCGCCCACGATCCTGGTAGTTGCCCTGATGGGATGTATCCGCGGTTATTTTCAGGGACTTGGTTCGATGGTTCCCACGGCGGTCTCCCAGGTGGTGGAGCAGGTCATCAATGCGGCAGTCAGTATCGGTGCGGCATGGGCACTGTTCCAATATGGAAGCAAACTGGAAGCGCTGTTGTCCACAGACACGGCGGCATATGCATGGGGCGCAGCCGGAAGTACGCTTGGAACCGGTATGGGTGCACTGGCAGGATTTCTGTTCCTGCTCTTCCTGATGTTTGTGTTTAACCGGGTCATGAAGAGGCGCAGGCTTATGGATCATCATGGAAGCGTGGAGTCCACAGGAGAGATCTATTATCTTCTGCTGGTTACGATCCTTCCGGTCATTCTGAGTACGGCGGTCTACAATCTCAGCGGGATCATCGACCAGGGTATCTTCAAGCATCTGATGGCATATAAGAACTATGACAGCATGCAGATTGATAAGCTTTGGGGTATTTTCAGCGGAGAGTACAAGCTTCTGACCAATGTACCGATCGCGGTGGCATCTGCCATGGCTTCCTCCACCATACCGGCACTGACCATGGCAAGAGTCCGGAAGGACCGGCGGGAGATGAGGAAGAAGACGGAAAATGCGATCCGCTTTGTGATGGTCATCTGTATTCCCTGTGCAGTGGGGCTTTCTGTGCTGGCAGAGCCGATCCTGATCCTTCTGTTTGGGCAGGAAGAGCACACCGGTATCTCCGCCGGGCTTTTACAGATGGGAACCCTGTCCGTAGTGCTCTATGGTATGTCAACCCTGACGAATGGAATCCTTCAGGGAATGAACAAGATGCGGCTCCCGGTCATCCATGCGGCGGTCTCTTTAGTGCTGCATGTACTGCTTCTGGTCTTCCTTATTTTGGTCGGAGATCTGAATATTTACGCGGTGGTATGGGCAAATATATTCTTTGCATTTCTGATGTGTGTGCTCAACTCCCGTTCGATTGCCAGATATATGCGTTACCGGCAGGAGGTGGTGCGGACCTTCCTGATTCCTCTTGCGGCGTCAGCCGCCATGGGAGCTGCCGCATATGGCGTTCACCTGGGGTTGATGGCAGTGGTAAAGAATAATACCGCGGCAACCATTGCAGCCTGTCTGGCGGCGGTTCTGGTCTATGGAATCGTACTGCTGCTTCTGAAGGGGCTGACCGAGGAGGAGCTTTTAAGCTTCCCCAAAGGCAGGACGCTTGTGAGGATCGCACGGAAAATTCATCTGCTGTAAGCAGATATTGACGAATAAACCTCTTTTTTCCAGTTCATACTATGGAAAAAGGAGGTTTTATTATGTCCAGGAAAAGTTGGGGGATCACCTTTGGCGTGACAGCCCTTGCAATTACAGTCGCACTTGTCTTCTGGTATCTGGGGAGGGATACCTCTACGCCGCCGGAGGAGCAGCGGGGAACAGAACTGGTGGAGATGCTCCCCACCGAAACACATCCGGAGCGTGTGGCTGCTTCCGATGAAGAGATTCCCCGGGAGGAAGCCCATGTGGCAGAAAGCGGGGATTACCAGTTCCTGCTGGTCAATGATGACAGCTATGTGGCAGTGTATAAGCTCCCGGAAAGAGAGATCTATGAATATACCGATATCATCATGGAGGTTCTTCCTGTAGAATTACAGGAAGAGATCCAACAGGGAAAATATTTGAAAAATGAAGAGGAATTATATAATTTTCTTGAGAATTATACAAGTTAGGATTGTCTTTACCTTCAAGATGATGTAAATTATATATCGTATCAGGAAAATATCGGTACAACATATGAGAAAAACTGGTGAGAGATATGACACTTAGAGAACATTTAAAGGATAAAAAGAGAATCGTGGTGAAGGTGGGAACCTCTTCCCTGACCCATCCGAAGACCGGGCTTATGGATCTGATCAAAATGGAAAAGCTGGTTCGTGAACTGACGGATCTGCATAACCAGGGCAAGGAGGTCATTCTGGTAAGCTCAGGCGCCATTGCAGTAGGAAGAAAGACCATTGGCATGAAGGAACGTCCCACACAGCTTTCTGTGAAGCAGGCATGTGCGTCCATCGGACAGGCGCGTCTGATGATGATCTATCAGAAGCTGTTCATGGAGTATAATCAGGTGGCTTCCCAGATCCTGATGACGAAGAATACACTGACCAACGGAGAGAACCGGATCAATGCAAGGAATACCTTCGAGATGCTGCTTTCCATGGGAGCGATTCCCATTGTCAACGAGAACGATACCATTTCCACCTATGAGATCCAGTTTGGAGACAACGACACTCTGTCTGCGATTGTGACTGCTCTGGTACAGGCGGATCTTCTGATCCTGCTGTCCGACATTGACGGGCTGTTTACGGACGATCCCAATAAGAATCCCAATGCGGAATTTATTGAGTATGTGGAGCATGTGGACCGGCATTTCGAGAAGATGGCAAAGGGCTCTGCAAGCGATGTGGGTACCGGAGGCATGTCTACCAAGCTGAACGCTGCAAAGCTTGCCACTTCGGCAGGGGCAGATATGATCATTGCCAATGGAGCGGATATGGGCATCATCCACCGGATCATGAACGGTGAGCAGATCGGTACGCTGTTTCAGGAGAACCGCACAGAGGATTTTTATCTGATCGATTATCTGGAAGCACCGATGATGTAACAGGAGGAACTATGGACGAGATTAAGATTGCAAGAATCAATGAGCTGGCGCGCAAGTCAAAAGCGGAAGGACTGACAGAGGAGGAGAAACGGGAGCAGCAGCTTCTGCGTCAGGAATTCCTGGCAGCAGTTCGCAGGAATCTGAAGAGCCAGCTTGACAATATTGATATTCAGGAACCGGACGGATCGATTGTGAATCTGGGGGAAAAATATGACCAAAAACAGAAAGCAGGAAATTAGAACAGAAGTAAAGAGAAGAAGAGCAGATGCAGATCCCAGGCTTCTGCATGAGGCAAGCAAACGGGCAGTACAGCAGTTCACAGAACTGGATGCATATAAAGACACACAGATTCTGCTTGCATATGTGGATGCCAAACGGGAGGTGGAAACACGACTTCTGATGCGGCAGGCATGGGAGGATGGCAAAAGGGTTGCCGCTCCCCGTGTGGATGGCAGCGGCATCATGCACTATTATTATATTGACAGCCTTCAGGATCTGGAGCCTGGAAGCTTTGGCATTATGGAACCGAAGAAGGAATGTCCGCTTTGTGAGACGGAGGATGGGCTTCTTCTGATGCCCGGCGTGGCGTTCGATGAGCACTGTCACAGGGTAGGCTACGGCGGCGGCTATTATGACCGTTATCTGGAAAAGCACCCGGGACTGGTACATATTGCGCTGGCATTCGAGTTTCAGATATTTGCCGGGGTGCCCTTTGAGGAACATGATATCCTTCCTCAGATGATCGTTACAGATTTACGGATATTGATACCGGAGGAGAAAAAGATGAAAACACTGGAAGAGATCGGCGTATGTGCCAGAGAAGCGGAGCCTGTACTCAGAATCATGGATACCTCAAAGAAGAACGAAACACTTCTGCATGTGGCAGAGACGCTTATGTCCATGAGCGGCTATATCCTTGCTGAGAATGCAAAGGATGTGGCGCGGGCAAAAGAGAACGGAATGAATCAGGGTCTGATCGACCGTCTGATGCTGAACGAAAGCCGTATGGAAGGGATTGCAGAAGGAATCCGCCAGGTAGCAGCGCTGAATGACCCGGTGGGCGAGGTATTGTCGATGAAGCAGCGCCCCAACGGTCTGATGATCGGGCAGAAGAGAGTGCCGCTTGGCGTGATTGGTATCATCTACGAATCCCGTCCCAATGTGACTGCAGATGCATTTGCTCTGTGCTTCAAGGCAGGCAACGTGGTGATCCTGCGCGGCGGAAGCGATGCATTTTATTCCAATCTTGCCATTGTAAAAGCAATCCGTACGGCTCTTGGACATATGAGCATTCCTCAGGATGCGATCCAGCTGATCGAGGACACCAGAAGGGAGACGGTACAGGAGTTCATGAAGATGAACCGCTATGTGGATGTTCTGATTCCAAGAGGCGGCGCCGGACTGATTCGCACGGTGGTGGAGAACAGCCGTATCCCGGTGATCGAGACCGGAACCGGAAACTGCCACATTTTTGTGGATGAGAGCGCGGATTTTGATATGGCGGCAGATATCATCTTCAATGCCAAGACTCAGCGTATTGGTGTGTGCAATGCCTGCGAATCACTGGTAGTCCATGAAAAGATCGTGGATGCCTTCCTGCCCGTGCTGAAGAAGCGGCTGGATGAGATGCAGGTGGAGATGCGTGGAGACGACAGAGCGCTTCAGGCAGCAGAGGGACTGGTTCCGGCAGAGGAAGGGGACTGGGGAAGAGAATATCTGGACTATATCCTTTCCGTAAAGACCGTATCCGGCATTGATGAGGCGATCCGGCATATCAATCGTTACAACACAGGGCATTCGGAAGCGATCGTGACCTCAGATTATGCCAATGCACAGAGATTTTTAAATGAGATCGATGCGGCTGCGGTCTATGTAAATGCATCGACCCGGTTCACGGACGGATTCGAGTTCGGATTCGGCGCGGAGATCGGGATCAGTACCCAGAAGCTTCACGCAAGAGGACCCATGGGACTGGAGGCATTGACCTCAAGCAAATATATCATATATGGAAATGGACAGATTCGATGAGAGTAATCGCAGGTACGGCACGGAGTATGCCGTTAAAGACAATCAAAGGGATGGATACCAGACCAACCACCGACAAGACAAAAGAGACACTGTTTAATGTACTTCAGGCAGATGTTCCGGACTGCCGGTTTCTGGATCTGTTCAGCGGCAGCGGATCTATCGCCATTGAGGCGCTGAGCCGGGGCGCCGCCCATGCGGTTCTGGTTGAACAGAGTGTGAAGGCGGCGGAATGCAGCAGGGAGAACCTGGCATTTACAAAGCTTCTGGAGCGTGCCGAGATCCACAAATGTGACGTATTGACCGCACTGCACCGGATGGAAGGACAGAAGCCCTTTGACATTATTTTCATGGACCCGCCCTACGATCAGGAGCTGGAAAGAGGCGTACTGGAGCACCTGGTTCACAGTACACTTGCGGATGAATATACCGTAATTGTTGCAGAAGCCTCTCTGAATACAGATTTTTCCTATCTGGAGGAGCTGGGCTATCATGCATATAAATACAAAAAATATAAGACAAACCAGCACGTATTTATGCAGAAGGATTCATAAGATGCTGCTGTGAAAGGATACAGGATGATTCGTGCAATTTATCCGGGAAGCTTTGACCCGGTGACGCTTGGGCATCTGGATATTATCAGAAGAGCGTCCCGGACCGTCAATGAATTAATCGTCGGAGTTTTGAATAATGGGGGGAAAACTCCATTGTTTTCTATTGATGAACGTGTTAATATGTTAGAAGAAGTGACAAAAGACCTGCCCAATGTAAAGGTAATGTCATTCTCAGGACTTCTGGTGGACTTTGCCAGACATACGGAGTCTGCCGTCATTGTGAGAGGCTTACGTGCCATCTCTGATTTTGACTATGAGCTGCAGATGGCGCAGACCAACCGGAAACTGAATCCGAAAGTGGATACCATGTTTCTGGCGACCAGCCTGGAATATGCGTATCTGAGCTCCACCACCGTAAAGGAGGTTGCTTCCTTTGACGGAGATATCAGTGAGTTTGTGCCGGGACCGGTCATTGAACGGGTGCAGGAAAAGATACAGGAGAAGAAAAAACGTTCGTAGAGATAGAAACTGAAAAAGGAGACAGGGAGAATGGGTAACAGCCGTATTGAACAGATTATTGAGGAGATTGAAGACTATATTGATACCTGTAAGGGTCCTCTGTTAGGTTCGGGAGATAAGATCGTTGTGAACCGTGAAAGACTGGAGGAGCTGCTCCGGGAGCTGCGTATGAAGACGCCGGAGGAGATCAAGCGCTATCAGAAGGTGCTTGCCAACAAGGATGCCATTCTTGCAGACGCGCAGTCCAAGGCACAGGCGATCATTGCCCAGGCAAATATCCAGAACCAGGAGATGGTCAACGAGCATGAGATCATGCAGCAGGCATATGAGCAGGCAAATCAGGTCATTGAGATGGCAACCAACCAGGCACAGGAGATCCTTGACAATGCAACAAGAGATGCCAATGAGATCCGTCTGGGTGCGATCCAGTATACAGACGATATGCTTGCCAACCTTCAGGAGATGGTACAGAAGCTGGTGGAGACATCCAACAGCCGTTACGAGTCCATGATGAATAATTTCCAGGACTTCTACAATGTAATTACCAGCAACCGCCAGGAGCTCTCACCGCAATCGGAAGCTGAAGCAGAAGAAAGATCAGAAGAGCTGTAAAGATTCTTCCGCAAAGCCAGGTTCCCGCGCGCAGAGGTGTTCCTTCCAGAACACTTCTGGTCTGAGCCAGGATACATAAGCCGCCGAAGGAAGCGCAGGCACAGGTAAGTGCCGTTCGGTATACGGCGGAAAGGGACGAAAGGGCAGTGATCTGATCGATGCCGCAGCTGATCTCCAGCATTCCGCCAAGAAGGGCAAGGGCAGTCTCAGACAGCGGCAGAAGCTTCAGAAGCTGCACCAGTATGGTGAAGAGCATGATATATCCGCCCAGACGGGTAATGGTTGTGAAACCGTCCATAATGCAGGCATCCAGCATCGGAAAATCCATCCGGTGCAGGGATGTCTGCTTTTTTCTGCATACAGAGCGGTCCGGCACAGGAAAATGATAGAAAGGACGGGTGACGATTCCATAGGCAGCCGGCAGCAAATAGAAGAGAAGGACCAGCTTCCAGGGTACAGAAGCATAGCCCAGCTTTAACAGACAGACATAGTTCAGAAAAAAGGCGGGACTTACATTGTTGCAGAAGCCAAGGAGATAACTGCCCTCTTCAGAAGAAATATGCTTTTCCCGGACCAGATCGGCAATGACCTTCGCTCCCATTGGAAACCCGCAGATAAAACCAAAAAGCACGGCATAACAGCCGTCTTCGGAAATGCGCAGGATCCTCCCCAGGAAAGGAGCATAGAACCGGTTCAGATAACGGAACATACCGGTGCGTACCAGAAGCCCGGAGAAGATCATAAAAGGCAGAAGAGACGGAAGGACCGCATGATACCAGAGGGTCAGTCCCATTGAACACCCGGAGGCAATGACTGCCGGCTGGGTGATGAGCAGGATGAGGATGACAGGTGCTGCAAGGATGAAAAGTATCTTTTTCACGGCGCCCCCATATAATGAACTAATTCCCTACAGTCTATGGGGCAGGCGGTAAAATATGAATCCGATTCGGCAGATTGCGTTTTATCTGACGGCTGTCTTATTCCTGAGCTGTCTGGTTCAGGGCGAATTGTTCTGGATACAGGAAATGGTGCAGGAACAGATATTGCCGGAACAGCATATGCAGGATGAATTTGCGGAATATACAGATACCATGGAGGCACTCTGGAATGAGCTTGTCTGGTTTCCGATCCCGGCTTCGGACACCAATCCTCAGGCGACGGTGGCTTTTGAAAACACATGGCAGGCACAGCGAAATTATGGCGGAAAGCGCGTACATGAGGGAACAGATATTATGGCAGGAGTCAAAGAGTCCGGTTATTATCCCATTGTGAGCATGACAGATGGAGTGGTGGAGCAGGTAGGCTGGCTGGAGAAGGGCGGATGGCGCATCGGCATTCGTTCGGACAGCGGCAATTATTATTACTATGCACATCTGCATTCCTATGCAAAGGAATGGAAAAAGGGGGACAGCGTCCCGGCAGGAGAGCTTCTCGGATATATGGGAGATACGGGATACGGAAAGGAGGGGACCTTTGGACAGTTTCCGGTCCATCTGCATCTGGGGATCTATGTGCCGCTGGGAGCAGACCGGGAGATGGCGGTCAATCCCTATTGGATGCTGAAATATCTGGAAAATGAGAAACTAAGCTATTCTTATTAGTGGAGTTTTGTGATATACTTAATTGTTATCATACGAAAAGGATAAGGAGGAAATCATGGGACTTCCGACAGTATTTATAGAAAATATGCGAAAAATACTCGGAGATGAAGAGCTTGCCGAATATCTGGAAAGCTTTGAAAAACCTAAATTTACAGGGCTTCGGGTAAATACGTCCAAGATATCTGTGGAGGAATTTGAACGGATCCATCCGTTTAAGACCCTTCGTAAAGTGCCGTGGGTAAAGAACGGCTATTATTATACAGAGGAGGATGCACCCACGCATCATCCCTATTATTATGCGGGGCTTTATTACATTCAGGAGCCAAGCGCCATGACTCCTGCCAGTGTTCTTCCGGTAGAGGAGGGGGACCGGGTGCTGGATCTGTGCGCCGCTCCCGGAGGCAAGGCGACAGAGCTGGCTGCAAAGCTGAACCACACAGGACTTCTGGTGGCCAATGATGCCAGTGCCTCCCGTACCAAGGCACTGCTTAAGAATCTGGAGGTATTCGGCATGCCGAATATCCTCATTACCAGTGAGATGGGCGACCGGCTGGATCAGTATTTTCACGGATATTTTGACAAGATCCTCATCGACGCGCCCTGCTCCGGGGAAGGAATGTTCCGTAAGCAGGCACATATGATCCCTGCATGGGAAAAGCAGGGACCGGAAGTATTTGCAAAGATGCAGCGGGAGATCCTGAATCAGGCGGCGGAGCTTTTGAAGCCGGGCGGAACCATGCTGTATTCCACCTGTACCTTCTCTGAGCTGGAGAACGAAGGAAGCATCCATGGTTTTCTTGGCAGCCACCCGGATTTTCATCTTGCAGATATCCCGTGGTACGAGGGCTTCTGTCACGGGAATCCTGCTCTGGTGGACAGTCCGTTCCCGCTGGAAAAGTGTGTCCGCCTGTTTCCCCATCATATTGACGGGGAGGGACATTTCCTTGCGCTGCTAAAGAGAGACGGAGAAAAACCGCCCAATGCACTGGAAGGAAAGAAAAGGGAGCCAAAGCTTCCGCCGGAGCTTACGGAATTCCTTGCGGATGTGTCCATGCCCATAGACCGGGCGCAGATCCAGGTGAAGGATACCAAGGTCTTCCTGATGCCGGAGGGGATCGGGAAGTGTCCGGGGCTTCGTTTCCTTCGTTCCGGATTATATATGGGAGAGCTTCTGAAGAAACGATTTGAGCCAAGCCAGGCATTTGCCATGGCACTGAGAAAAGAGCAGTTTGCGTCCGTGATCGATCTGGCTGCTTCTGATGAGCGCGTTCTCCGCTATCTGAAGGGAGAAACCATTGAGACAGAAGATGGAGAAAGCCAAAGAGACAGCGGCTGGCAGCTTGTCTGCGTGGACGGATATCCCCTGGGCTGGGGCAAACTGATCCGCGGAACGCTTCGCAATAAATATTTTTCGGGCTGGAGGATGAACGCATGATGCGTCTGGACAAGTATCTTTGCGAGACCGGTTTTGGAACCCGCAGCGAAGTGAAAGCTTTTCTGAAAAAAGGCATGGTTACCGTGGACGGAGAGACCGTCAAAAAGTCGGAGCAGAAGATCGATGAGAACACTGCCCGGGTCGTCTGCAACGGACAGAAGGCAGTCTATGCGGCATTTACCTATATCATGCTGCATAAGCCGGCAGGAGTGGTGTCTGCTACAGAGGATAAACGAGAACGGACCGTTCTGGATCTTCTGGATGCGGACTCCGGAAGAGACCTGTTTCCTGTTGGGCGCCTTGACAAGGATACGGAAGGGCTTCTGCTCCTGACAAACGACGGTGGACTGGCACATGACCTTTTGTCACCCAGAAAGCATGTGGACAAGACCTATTATGCGAGGATCGAAGGAAAGGTGACAGAAGCGCATGTCCGGCAGTTTCAGGAGGGACTGGATATCAAAGAGAAACATCTGACCCTTCCGGCAAAGCTTCAGATCCTGAAAAGCAGTGATGAAAGCGAGATCCTGGTCACCATCCAGGAGGGCAGGTTTCATCAGGTGAAGAGGATGTTTCAGGCGGTGGACTGCCGGGTGATTTTTCTTAAAAGAATGTCCATGGGAAGCCTGGTTCTGGATGAAAGTCTAAGACCCGGGCAGTACCGTCATCTGACAGAGAAAGAGATCAAAGATTTAAAGGAGCAGAGCTGATGAAAGAGCATCTGACAACGGAATACACATTTCTTCCGGTAAGCCGGAAGGATATGGAAAAATATCAGATAGAGCAGCTGGACTTTGTCTATGTGACCGGAGATGCCTATGTGGATCATCCCTCCTTTGGTACTGCCATCATCAGCCGGGTCCTGCAGGCTCACGGATACCGGGTGGGGATCATCCCGCAGCCGGACTATCGGGACGCGGACAGCATCGGAGTGCTTGGAGAGCCGAGACTTGGCTTTCTGGTATCTGCCGGAAATATGGATTCCATGGTCAATCATTATACCGTGGCAAAGAAGCGCCGGAAGATGGACGCCTATACTCCGGGAGGGGAGATGGGAAAGCGCCCGGACCGGGCAGTGACCGTATATTGTAACCTGATCCGGCAGAAATATAAAAAAAAGCCGATCATTGCAGGGGGGATCGAAGCATCCCTGCGCCGGCTTGCTCATTACGACTACTGGTCAGATTCTCTAAGACGTTCCATTCTTCTGGAGAGCGGTGCAGATCTGATCTCCTATGGTATGGGAGAACGTTCGGTTGTGGAGATTGCAGATGCGCTGGATGCAGGGATGGATATCCGGGATCTTACGTATATTCCAGGAACTGTCTGCAAGGTTCGTTCGCTGGATCAGGTCAGCGATTATACGCGGCTGCCGGATTATGAAACCATCCTGGCAGATAAGAGCAGATATGCAGAAAGCTTTTATATCCAATACTGCAATACCGATCCGTTCTCAGGGAAACGTCTGGTGGAAGCTTATTCAAAGAACTGCTTTGTGGTACAGAACCCGGCAGCGGAACCTTTAAGCCGGGAGGAAATGGATCAGGTCTATGATCTGCCCTATATGCGGACCTGGCATCCCATGTATGATCAGGCAGGCGGCATACCGGCGCTTTCTGAGGTGAAGTTCAGTCTGGTGAGCTGCCGGGGCTGCTTTGGCGGCTGTTCCTTCTGCGCGCTGACCTTCCATCAGGGGAGGATCGTCCAGTCCAGAAGCCATGCATCCCTTCTGAAGGAAGCAGAGAAGATGACAGAGGATCCGGAGTTTAAAGGATATATTCATGATGTGGGTGGACCCACAGCGGATTTCCGCGCTCCTGCCTGCGAGAAGCAGATGACAAAGGGAGTCTGTCCCAGGAAGCAGTGTCTGTTCCCGGAGCCGTGCCAAAATCTAAAGGCGGATCACAGGGATTATATTGCCCTTCTGCAAAAGCTGCGTGCACTGCCCAGAGTAAAAAAGGTATTTATCCGTTCCGGGATCCGGTTTGACTATGTTCTGGCAGACAAGGACAGTCCTTTTCTGGAGGAGCTGTGCAGGTATCATGTAAGCGGTCAGCTGAAGGTAGCGCCGGAGCATGTATCCGATCAGGTGCTTGCCTGCCTTGGAAAGCCCCGTCATGCAGTTTATGAGGAATTTTCCAGACAGTACCGGCAGATGAATGAACGTCTGGGGCTGAAGCAGTATCTGGTTCCCTATCTCATGTCCTCTCATCCGGGAAGCACCATGAAGGAGGCGGTGAAGCTGGCGGAATACTGCTGGGATCTGGGCTATATGCCTGAACAGGTACAGGATTTTTATCCGACGCCCTCCACCATCTCCACCTGTATGTACTATACCGGACTGGATCCGCGGACCATGCGTCCGGTCTATGTCCCAAGGAGTCCTCATGAGAAGGAGATGCAGCGCGCCCTGATCCAGTATCGGAATCCGGGAAACCGGACGCTGGTAGAAGAGGCGCTGAAGCTTGCCGGGAGGACGGACCTGATTGGATTCGGTCCCAAATGTCTGTTAAGACCGTCAAAGCCCGGCGGCAGTTCCAAAACCGGGAAGACAGGAAAAGGCTCCGGGGCGGAGAACGGACAGAAGAAAAAGAAAACCATCCGGAATGTCCACCGGAAAAAACAGGAGAGATAGTATGCGAACAAAATATTTAAAAGGTACCTATGGATACCTGAATCATAATAAGATCAGCCAGTGGAAGAGGGCAGCCCTCATGCTCGCTGTTCCGGTGATCATCTTTCTGGCGGCATGGGTGATCAACAAGTCCAGGAACAACGTAATGACCGTGGTTGCCATTGTGGGCTGTCTCCCGGGCTGCAATCAGGTGGTACGGGCAATCATGGCAAGCCGCTACCATTCCATGGAAAAATCCCTCTATGAGGAGACGGAAAGCGCCAGAGGAGAACGCCTTGCACTTTATGAGAATGTCTTTACTTCTTATGAGAAGAACTTTTACGTGGACTGCGTAGTGATCTCAGGCAGAGAGGTGGTTGGCTATTCCAGTGACCAGAAGACGGATACGGTCAAGGCAGCGGAACATATCCGGACGATTTTAAAGGGCAACTCCTATAAGCAGAATGTGAAGATCTTCACAGAGCGCAGGGCATTTCTTGACCGGGTACGCACACTGGCGGCAAATGAGCCGGAGGCAGTTCCATTCAAAGAGGATGAGCGCTATCCGGGACTGACCAGAGATGAGATCATCCAGTACCTTCTGATGGCGATCTCTCTGTAGGCGGTGCAGGATGAAGCTTATATGTGTAAAAAACGAAGAGGCAGACCAGCGTCTGGACAAGCTGCTGGCACGATATCTGAAGGAGGCGCCCAAAAGCTTTCTGTATAAGATGCTGCGCAAGAAAAATATTACGTTGAACGGGAAGAAGGCAGACGGGAGCGAAAAAGTAAAGGCGGGAGATGAGATCCGTATCTTCCTGTCCGATGAGACCTATGAGAAATTTGCCGGGAAATCAGCGGTATCCAACAGAAAATATCCTACGGCGAAGCTGCAGATCCTCTATGAGGATGAACACATCCTTCTGGTCAACAAGCCAGCCGGGATGCTGACACAGAAGGCAAAACCGTCAGATGTGTCTCTGAACGAATATCTTCTCGGATATCTGCAGCAGACCGGAGCATGGAGAGACGGGGAGATCGCAGGCATCCGTCCGTCTGTCTGCAATCGTCTGGACCGGAATACCAGCGGGATCGTTGTCTGTGGAAAATCTCTGGCAGGTCTTCAGCAGATGGCAGCACTGTTAAGAGATCGGAGCATGCACAAATATTATCAATGTCTGGTCAGCGGACAGCTTGGTCAGGAACAGCGGATCGAAGGATATCTCTGGAAGGATGAAGCCTCCAATAAAGTACAGATTCTCCGGGAGGAACGGGAAGGTGCGCTGCCGATTGTGACAGAATACCGCCCTTTAAAGGTGTTTGGGGACTGCACCCTTCTGGAGGTATGCCTGATCACGGGACGTTCCCACCAGATCCGTGCGCATCTTGCTTCCACCGGACACCCGATCATCGGAGACAGCAAGTATGGAGACCGACAGACAAATGACCGATATCGGAAGATGTATGGACTCCAGAGCCAGCTTCTGCATGCCTGCAGGCTGGAGCTGCCGCAGATGGCGGAACCGCTTCAGGATCTGTCAGGCAAAATATTTACAGCAGAACCTCCTCTCCTTATGAGAGAAATAATAAAAAGCGCAGAAAAGGAGACATAAAATCATTATGTCCACTTGGAATACAAGAGGTCTCCGGGGATCGACTCTGGAGGATATGATCAACCGAACAAATGAGCAGTACCGGGAAAAGAACCTGGCTCTGATCCAGAAGGTTCCTACTCCCATTACCCCCATCAAAATGGACAAGGAGCATCATCAGATCACCCTTGCCTATTTTGAACAGAAGAGTACGGTGGACTATATCGGGGCGGTACAGGGGATCCCGGTCTGTTTCGATGCCAAGGAATGTGTGACCAGCACCTTTCCTCTCCACAATGTCCATGACCATCAGGTGCAGTTCATGGAGGATTTTGAAAGACAGGGAGGCAGGGCATTTCTGATCATTTATTATATCTCGGAGCAGAGATTCTATTATCTGCATATCCGCCAGCTTCTGAAGTTCTGGAACCGGGCAAAGGAAGGCGGACGCAAAAGCTTTCGTCTGGAGGAGCTGGATCCGGATTATTTCTTTGATTCCGGCAGAGGTTTTCTGGTTCCTTATCTGGTGCCTCTCTGCCATGATCTGGAATCGGAGGTTGACAATTAGAGATCCCGTGCTATAATACACTTAATGTTTTATTGAGTTATCAATTTACCATAATAAAGTATAAGGGAGTGCTGTATGTACAGACAGATTTTACATACACCGGAAGGTGTCCGTGATATTTACAACGGAGAATGCAGAAGGAAAAATCATGTGCAGAATACGCTGCATCAGATTCTTCACAGCTATGGATACGAGGATATCCAGACTCCGACCTTTGAATTTTTTGATGTGTTCAGCCGGGAGATTGGAACCGTACCCTCCAGAGAGCTGTATAAGTTTTTTGACCGGGAGGGTAATACACTGGTGCTGAGACCGGATATTACGCCGTCCATTGCCCGCGCAGTCGCCAAGTATTTCACAGAAGAGGATATGCCGGTCCGACTGTGCTACGTGGGAAATACCTTCATTAATAACTCTGATTTTCAGGGACGTCTGAAGGAGACCACACAGCTTGGTGCGGAGATGATCGGAGACGGAAGCGTGGAAGCGGATGCGGAAATGATCGCCATGGTAGTCGAGTCTCTTCTGAAGACCGGGCTTACAGATTTTCAGGTCAGCATCGGACATGTGGATTTTTTCCGAAGCCTGCTTCGGGAGTCCAGACTGGATGAGGAAATGGAAGCAGAGCTTCTGGAATTTATATCCAATAAAAATATTTATGGTGTGAGAGAGCTTCTGGAGCCATTACAGATTGCCGCCGGATTAAAGGAGGCCTTTGCTGCGCTGCCGGATCTCTTTGGTTCTGTGGAAGTTCTGGAACGTGCAGAGGCATGCGCCGTGACCGAGGATGCCACCCGGGCACTGGAACGTCTCCGGAGGATCTATGAGCTTGCAGCCTGTTATGGATATGAGAAATATATCACCTTCGATCTGGGCGTGGTGAGCAAATATAAATATTATACCGGAATTATCTTTCAGGCTTATACCTACGGAACCGGTGAAGCCATCGCCAAGGGCGGCAGATATGATGCATTGATGGATCATTTTGGGCGGCCGGCCCCGGCGACCGGTTTTGTCTTTATGGTAGACCGTCTTATGAATGCACTGACACGGCAGAAGATACAGCTTAATGCAGAATCTGCAAAGATCATGATCGTTTACCGGGCTTCTCAGTCCGGACAGGCGATCCGCAGGGCAATGGAGCTTCGGAAAAAGGGCGTCACCGTGGAGCTGATGCCGGAACGGATCGGAAAGGACTATGAGTCCTATGCCGGAAAGAACGGAATTGGGGAGATCATCTATATGGAAGGGCAGGGAACGGTATGAGATATTTAACATTTGCCCTTGGAAAAGGGCGTCTTGCGAAAAAGACCATGGAGCTTTTTGAACAGATCGGCATCACCTGTGAGGAGATGAAGGATCCGGCAACCAGAAAGCTGATCTTTGTCAATGAAGAACTGAAATTAAAATTCTTCCTTGCCAAGGGACCGGATGTCCCTACCTATGTGGAATACGGAGCTGCAGACATTGGCATTGTGGGCAAGGACACCATCCTGGAGGAAGGGCGCCGCATGTATGAGGTTCTGGATCTTGGTTACGGCAAATGCCGGATGTGTGTCTGCGGACCGGAGTCGGCAAGAGAGCTTCTGAAGCATCAGGAGCTGATCCGTGTGGCGACCAAGTATCCGCATATTGCCAAGGATTATTTTTATAATCAGAAGCATCAGACGGTGGAGATCATCAAGCTGAACGGTTCCATTGAACTGGCTCCCATCGTCGGACTGTCAGAGGTTATCGTGGATATCGTGGAGACAGGCTCCACCTTACGGGAAAACGGACTTCAGGTACTGGAAGAGGTCTGTCCGCTGTCTGCCCGCATGGTAGTGAATCAGGTAAGCATGAAGATGGAAAATGAAAGGATCGGCAGGATCATCAACGATCTGAAGGCCGTGTTATAGGGAGGCAGCTTATGCGTATTGTAAGACTGGATGAAGCTTCCAGAAAAGATCTTCTGGATCATTTACTGAAGAGAAGCCCGAACAATTATGAGCAGTTCAACGATACGGTGCTTGACATCGTGAACCGGGTCCGCACCCAGGGAGATCGTGCTCTGTTCGAGCTTACGAATAAATTTGACTGTGAAGGAATCAACGCCTCCAATATTCGGGTGACGGAAGAGGAGGTACAGGAGGCTTATGCGCAGATTGATGAACGTCTCCTGATGACCATAAGAAAATCTCTGAAAAATATCCGGGATTATCATGAAAAGCAGCGTCAGTACAGCTGGTTTGATACGACGCCGGAAGGGACCATGCTGGGACAGAAGGTGACTCCTCTGGCGGCGGCAGGTGTCTATGTGCCCGGCGGCAAAGCGGTATATCCCTCCTCTGTACTGATGAACATTGTACCGGCAAGGATCGCCGGAGTGGAGAAGATCGTCATGGCAACTCCCTGCAATAAGGAAGGCAAGGTCAATCCGTCCGTACTGGTGGCTGCAAAGGAAGCAGGCGCAGATGAGGTCTACAAGATGGGCGGCGCCCAGGCGATCGCAGCCATGGCATTTGGAACAGAAAGCATCCCAAAGGTGGACAAGATCACCGGTCCTGGCAATATTTTTGTTGCCCTGGCCAAAAAAGCCGTATCCGGTTTTGTAAGCATTGATTCCATCGCGGGACCAAGCGAGATCCTGGTGCTGGCAGATGAAACTGCCAATCCAAGATATGTGGCGGCAGACCTTTTGTCTCAGGCGGAGCATGATGAACTGGCAAGTGCGATCCTGGTAACCACCAGCGAAGTGCTGGCAGAACAGGTATCTGCCGAAGTGGACCGCTTTACAGAGCAGCTTTCCAGAAAAGAGATCATTCAGAAATCCCTGGATCAGTATGGATATATTCTGGTCGCAGACTCCATGGCGGACGCCGTTGAGACCGTGAACCAGATCGCTTCCGAGCATCTGGAGATCATGACAGGGAACCCCTTTGAGGTAATGATGAAGATTCGAAATGCGGGAGCCATCTTCCTGGGCGAGAACAGCAGTGAGCCTCTGGGTGACTATTTTGCAGGTCCCAACCATATCCTGCCCACCAATGGCACAGCAAGATTCTTCTCCCCGGTCTCGGTGGATGATTTTGTAAAAAAATCCAGCATTATTTATTACTCCAGAGAAGCGCTTCAGAAGGTACATGAGGATATCGAATATTTTGCGGAAAATGAGCAGCTGACGGCGCACGCCAATTCCATACGGGTACGTTTTGAAAAGGAAGGGGAATAAGGGAGGAATATCATGAACAGAACAGCAGAAACAGAACGGAATACAAAGGAGACGAGGATCCGGCTCCGGCTTAATCTGGACGGAAGCGGACGCTGTGATGCACATACCGGAATCGGTTTCTTTGATCACATGCTGGACGGCTTTTCCCGGCACGGGCTTTTTGACCTGAAGGTTCGGACAGACGGAGATCTGGAGGTGGACTGTCATCATACAGTAGAGGATACGGGGATCGTACTTGGCAGTGCCATCCGGGAGGCGGCAGGAGATAAGAAGGGGATCCGCCGCTATGGAAGCTGTATCCTTCCCATGGACGAATCTCTGGTACTGTGTGCCGTCGACCTGTCCGGCAGACCCTTTTACGTGTCGGATGCGGAATTTACGGTTCCCCGGATCGGTGATCTGGATACAGAGATGGTGAAGGAGTTTTTCTATGCCGTTTCCTACAGTGCACAGATGAATCTGCATTTTAAGGTACTGACCGGCGGCAATAACCACCATATCTGTGAAGCCATGTTCAAAGCCTTTGCAAAGGCTTTGGATGCAGCAACTTCCTTTGACGAACGAATCACCGATGTATTATCAACGAAAGGCAGTTTATAAGATGAAGAAGAAATATTTGATTCCGGTCATGCCTCTCAGGAATGAGAAGGTAAACGGACAGGACGGAGTAAAGCTTGCAAAATTCTACAGTGACAACGGCGCAGATGCCATCTTGATCTTTGATCTTTCTGACTCCGACGAAGAGCATGAGAAAAATATCGGCATGCTGAAGGAAATGACACGGGCGGCAGAGGTTCCCGTATATGCGGGGGGACACATCCGCAGAGCAGAGGACGTGAAGAAAATCCTCTACGCAGGCTGCAGCAGAGCGATCCTGAATTTTGGCAGGGAAAGCAATGTGGAGATGGCAGAAGAGGTGTCAAAGCGTTTTGGAAAGGAAAAGATCGGTTTCAGCATCTCAGATGAATCTCAGCTTTCCAGAACTCTGGATGACTGGGGAAGTCTGCTTCTGTGGTCCGGCTCTGACGAAGCCTGCCCCTATAAAGGAGAGATCCCGATCATCAGCGTCAGTTCTGCAGCATCTGACGAAGCCATTATCGATGTACTGTCAAACAAATGGTGCGACGGTATTGCAGCGGCATATTTTTCCACGGAAGTGGCAGATTTTATGGGACTGAAGCAAAAGGCAGCCGACCGGGGTCTGCATATGAATATTTTGGAAAGCAGCATGGACTGGAGTGAATTAAAGCCCAACCGGGACGGACTGGTTCCTGTCATTGTACAGGATTACAAAACCTCTGAAGTGCTGATGCTTGCCTATATGAATGAAGAGGCATTTGACACCACGCTTTCCACCGGAAAGATGACTTACTGGAGCAGAAGCCGGAATGAGCTTTGGACAAAGGGCATGACCAGCGGACACTTCCAGTATCTCAAAGCCCTGTCTGTCGACTGTGACAATGACACGATCCTGGCAAAGGTAAGCCAGATAGGTGCTGCCTGCCACACCGGCAACCGCACCTGCTTCTACCGGGATATGGTCAGGAGAGAATATGACGAGACCAATCCTTTGAAGGTATTCGAGGATGTCTATGCAGTCATCATGGACCGAAAGGAGAATCCAAAGGAAGGCTCCTATACGAATTATCTCTTTGACAAGGGCATTGACAAGATTTTAAAGAAGGTAGGAGAGGAAGCGACCGAGCTGGTCATTGCAGCCAAAAATCCGGATCCGGAGGAGATCAAGTACGAACTGTCGGATTTCCTTTATCATGCCATGGTACTTATGGCGGAAAGAGGCGTGACCTGGGAGGACATTACCAGAGAGCTGGCAAACCGCTGATCTGTTTTCCGGTATGTTTTTGAATGTACGTTCATAAGCTTTTCAAAAAGAGGTAAAGTTTATGGGTGCATACAGGGAACAGCTTTTACGGGAAACCTATGGAAGAGAGAGGGATTCGGTCTACAGCTATACAGAAGAGGAGCCCTCCGGTTTTTTCACCATATTTAAGCTGAAGTTTACGGTCTGCCTTCTGCTGTTCGCAGGATTTGCCTGGCTGAATCTGACAGGAAACAGCTTCTGCAATGTAACTGCAGAACAGATCGTGGAAGCAGTAACGGATGACAGTCTGTACATACAGTTGTCGGAATTGGGTCTTTACGAATGAGCTTTCGGGTGATAGAATAGTCTAAAAATCGGTAAATGGACAAAGGATAAAAGCATATGGAACTTTTGGAAAAGCGTATTCAGGAAGACGGGATTGTAAAAAAGGGAAATGTTTTAAAGGTTGACAATTTCCTGAATCATCAGATGGACATTGATCTCTTCAACGAGATGGGAAAGGAATTCAAACGGCTGTTTGCAGATAAGCCGATCAACAAGATCCTGACCATCGAGGCATCCGGAATCGGAATTGCCTGTGTAGTCGCACAGTATTTCCACGTGCCGGTGGTATTTGCAAAGAAGACCCAGAGCATCAACATCGACGGAGAGGTATACAGCACGAAGATAGAATCCTTCACACATAAGAGAACCTATGACGTGATCGTATCCAGAAAGTATCTGGGTCCGGCGGATCATATTCTGATCATCGATGATTTCCTTGCCAACGGCTGTGCAGTCAACGGGCTGATCGATATTATCGAGCATGCAGGTGCAACGGTAGAAGGCGTCGGGATCGCCATTGAAAAGGGACAGCAGGTCGGCGGAAAGCTGCTGCGTGAAAAGGGATATCAGGTAGAATCTCTTGCGATCATTGACAGTATGGATGATGAGAAGGGAACCATCCAGTTCAGACATTAATACAGGATATATGCAGGCGGCTGACCGTGCCTTATCAGTACGGTCAGCCGTTTTCAGTGTTATGAACGGCTTTTGAGAGCCGCACAACCTCCTTGTTGTTTTGGGGACTTTGTGATAAGATAGACAAAAACGGAAAGAAGGAACTGACTATGAAATTAAAAATAAAACTGCTTCTTACAGTCCTGGCTGTGATTGCAGCGGCAGTTTACTATTATGTGACCATTCCGGCGCTGAATATTCACTCCGGCGGCTTTTGGGTGTTTATCATCTCTCTGGTCATTGTACTGACCATTCTGTTCGGATCCAGGAAGCTTAAGGACGGATATGCGCTGAAGGAGGTACGGTCTCTGAAGGTGGGCTTTGTGATCACCGGCATTCTGGTCGTGATCTATGTGGCCGGCAGCATTCTGTCTTCCCCCATCGTTAATGCGAAGAAGTATCACTCCCTTCTCCCGATCCAGGAGGGAAACTTTACAGAGGATATCGAAGAGGTGGATTACAACGAGATTCCGCTTCTGGATAAAAACTCTGCAGAGCTTCTGGGAAACCGCAAGATGGGATCTCTGGTGGATATGGTATCCCAGTTTGAGGTAAGCTCTCTCTACACTCAGATCAATTATCAGGGAAAGCCGGTACGTGTAACTCCTCTGGTCTACGCAAGCCCGATCAAATGGCTGACCAATATGAGTGAAGGTATCCCTGCATATATGATGATCGATATGACTACCCAGGATACGGAATGTGTACGTCTGGAAAATGGCGGAATCCGGTATTCCCAGGCGGAGTATTTTAACCGGAACATCTACCGGCATCTCAGATTCCGTTATCCTACGTTTATCTTTGATAAGCTGAGCTTTGAGATCGACGAGGAAGGAACTCCTTACTGGATCTGTCCGGTCAAGAAATATAATATCGGACTGTTCGGAGGCCAGACTATCGGAAAGGTAGTTCTCTGCAATGCGGTTACCGGAGAGACCTCCTGCTATGAGATCGAAGACTGCCCGCAGTGGGTGGATTCTGTGTATTCTGCCAGTCTGCTGATCCAGCTTTATGATTATTACGGACTGTATACCAATGGATTTTTCAACAGTGTACTGGGGCAGAAGGGATGTCTGCAGACGACAGACGGCTACAACTATCTTGCCATGGAAGATGATGTGTGGGTCTATACGGGAATCACGTCCGTAAGCGGCGACCAGTCCAATGTGGGCTTTGTGCTTATGAACCAGCGTACGATGGAAGCAAGGTACTATTCCTGCCCGGGTGCGGAAGAATATTCTGCTATGTATTCCGCAGAGGGTCAGGTGCAGAATCTGGGTTATCATGCCACCTTCCCGCTGCTTTTGAATGTGGCGGATGAGCCTACCTATTTTATGGCACTGAAGGATGATGCCGGACTGGTGAAGAAATATGCCATGGTCAATATCACCAAATATCAGAATGTTGCCATTGGTGATACGGTGGCGGACTGTGAAAAGTCCTATATTAATCTTTTGAAAACCAATGGAATTACCAAAGAACCTGCAGCAGAAACGGAGAAGGTCTCCGGAATCATTGAAACTGCAGCACCGGTAGTTCTGGAAGGAACTTCCCATTATTATGTGGTGCTCACGGGCCGTGATATGATCTTTGATGTGAATGTCAGTGAGTTTCCGCAGATGATACGGTACAAAGAGGGCGATCAGATTACGCTGGAATATACCGCAGGTGAAGAGCTTCAGAATGTTGTGGGAATCTTATGAAAGACCTGACAGAAGGTTCTTCGTTTAAAAATATTGTTTTGTTTTCTCTTCCCATGCTGTGCAGTATTATTTTTCAGCAGATGTATAATATTGCAGACAGTGTAATCGTCGGAAAATATGCCGGAGTGGAAGAGCTGGCTGCAGTCGGTGCTTCCTACCCGGTTACGGTTCTGTTTCTGGCGGTCGCCGTCGGTGCGGGAGTCGGAACCAGTGTGGTGGCAGGTATGCTTTTCGGCTCCCGGGAATACCGGGACCTGAAAAGCACCATATATACCGCTTTTACGTCCATGATGCTCCTGTCCCTGCTGCTGGTGCTTATTGGCAGTCTTGCATGCGGCTGGATTCTGGACGTTTTGAAGACACCTGAGAACATATGGCTGGATTCCAGAGATTATCTTCGGATCTACATATGGGGTATGCCGTTTCTGTTCCTGTATAATATATCCAATTCCATATTTCAGGCACTGGGTGACAGCAAGACGCCGCTGAAGCTTTTGATTTTTTCATCTGTCCTGAACGTGGTTCTGGATTATGTGTTCGTGGCAGAATATCACTGGGATGTTCAGGGTGTGGCATGGGCAACATTTCTGGCACAGGGACTGGCGTCCGTACTGGCATTTGTGATTTTGTTGAGAAAATTAAAGGAGCTTCCGGTGGGAGGCAGAACACCTCTGTTTGAAGCCGCGAAATTCCGGCGTATTCTGATCTTTGCAGTTCCCAGTATCATGCAGCAGTCCTTTGTATCGGTGGGTCAGCTTATGATCCAGGGCGTGATCAACGGATTCGGCTATGATGTGATTGCAGGATTTTCTGCTGCCTATCGAATCAATACATTTGTCATCTCCTCCGTGGTTACCATGGGAAATGCACTTTCCGGATTTGCTTCCCAGAATTATGGGGCAGGATATATGAAGCGTGTAAAAGAAGGCATGAGGGCCTCCATGCTCCTGACCGTCAGCTTTTCCCTGGTGGCAATCGCTGCAGTATATCTGGGAGGACATAAAATGATGGGATTGTTCCTGGAAGCGCCTTACAATCAGGGGGTTATGGACAGCGGCATCCGTTTTCTCTGGATCGTGGCGCCCTCCTATATCATGCTGACGGTCAAGACCATTATCGACAATATGCTGAAAGGTGTGGGGCAGATCCGTGCATTTACGATCACGACTTTTGTGGATCTGATCATCCGCGTAGGTTTTGTCTATGCTTTCGCGGGAATACTGGGTTACGGAGCTGTCTGCTGGGCTTATCCGTGCGGATATACACTGGGAGCGATCGTATCCTGGTGTCTGATGAAGCTGTGGGACAAAAGCATCTCCCCGCAGTCGGTATAATATGATATTTCAGTAAAAGAAAGAGGTAATATGAGAAAATTAGCGTTAAGTGATGAAATACTGCTGAACATAGAAAAACCGGCCCGCTATATCGGCGGGGAGGTCAATGCAGTGATGAAAGACAAAGAGAACATCGATATCCGTTTTGCCATGTGCTTTCCGGATGTCTATGAGATTGGCATGTCCCATCTGGGAATCCAGATTTTGTATGATATGTTCAACCAAAGAGAGGATATCTGGTGCGAACGGGTCTACTCTCCCTGGACAGATATGGATCAGGTGATGCGTAAGAATCATATTCCCCTGTTTGCTCTGGAATCTCAGGATCCGGTTAAGGATTTTGATTTTCTCGGAATCACGATCCAGTACGAGATGTGCTATACCAATATTCTTCAGGTACTGGATCTGGCTCAGATTCCCATGCTGGCATCGGAGCGAACGAAGGAGCATCCCTTTGTCATTGGCGGCGGTCCCTGCTCCTATAATCCGGAGCCGCTGGCAGAATATTTTGACATGTTCTATATCGGAGAGGGTGAGACACAGTATTTCCGCCTGATGGATCTGTATAAGGTATGGAAGGCAGCCGGAACGGACAGAGAAGATTTTCTCCGTCAGGCTGCGCAGATTCCGGGAATCTATGTGCCGTCCCTCTATGAGGTCACCTATCAGGAAGACGGCACCATTGCAGCTATGGTGCCAAACTGCCCGGAAGCACCGGAAAAGGTGAAAAAGCAGCTTGTACTGGATGTGACCCATACCTTTTATCCCCAAAAGCCGGTGGTGCCCTTTATCAAGGCGACTCAGGACCGGGTCGTGCTGGAGATCCAGCGAGGATGTATCCGCGGCTGCCGTTTCTGTCAGGCAGGTATGCTGTACCGTCCCACCAGAGAACGCGAGCTTCAGATGCTGAAGGATTCTGCCTGCGCCATGCTGAAAAATACAGGACATGAGGAGATCTCCCTAAGCTCCTTAAGCTCCAGCGATTACTCTCAGCTGGGAGAGCTGGTCAGCTTCCTGATCGATGAGTTCGGCTCCCGGGGAATCAATATCTCTCTGCCTTCCCTGAGAATCGATGCCTTTTCACTCGATGTTATGAGCAAGGTGCAGGATGTGAGAAAGAGCAGCCTGACCTTCGCACCGGAAGCAGGCTCCCAGAGACTTCGGGATGTGATCAACAAGGGTCTGACCGAGGAAGTGATCCTGGAGGGCGCCGGACAGGCATTCGAGGGCGGCTGGAACCGGGTAAAGCTGTATTTTATGCTGGGGCTTCCCACTGAGACCGAGGAAGACAGGAAGGGGATCGCCTGGCTGGCGGAAAAGATCGCCAAGCGGTATTATGAGGTTCCGAAGGAGCAAAGAAACGGCAAATGCCAGATCGTAGTCAGTACCTCCTTCTTTGTTCCCAAGCCGTTTACACCGTTCCAGTGGGCACAGATGTGCACGAAAGAGGAATTCCTCAACCGCGCTTATGTGGTCAATCATGAGATCAAGGATCAGCTGAACCGAAAGAGCATCAAGTATAACTGGCATGAAGCAGATGTGACCGTCCTTGAGGGGATCCTGGCAAGAGGTGACCGAAAGGTTGGCGCAGCCATCCGAAAAGCCTATGAAAAGGGATGTCTGTTCGATTCCTGGACGGAATATTTCAAAAATGACCTTTGGATGGAGGCTTTTCAGGAATGCGGCATTGATGTGGATTTCTATACAACAAGAAAACGTGCCATGGACGAAGTATTCCCATGGGATTTTATTGATATCGGCGTCAGCCGTAAGTTTTTAGAAAAGGAATGGGAACGCGCCATGGAAGGTACCGTGACAAAGAACTGCCGTCAGGGCTGTTCCGGCTGTGGAGCCGCTGCTTTCGGAGGAGGTGTCTGCTATGAACATTAGGGTAAAATTCCGTAAATACGGCTGTCTGAAATTTATCGGTCATCTGGATGTGATGCGGTATTTCCAGAAAGCCATGCGCCGCGCTGACATGGATATGTGTTATTCGGAAGGCTTCAGTCCTCACATGATCATGTCCTTTGCAGCTCCGCTTGGAGTCGGACTGACCAGTGACGGCGAATATATGGATATTTCCGTGAAGAGCAGCCCCTCCTCCGCGGAAGCAGTGGAGCGTCTGAACGGAGTCATGGCTGAGGGCATCGACGTGATCAGCTGGCGGATGCTTCCGGAAAACAGCAAAAATGCCATGTCCATCGTGGCTGCTGCGGATTATGAGGTCCGCTTCCGGGACGGATACGAACTGGAAGAGGGCTGGGAAGGGAAGTTTTTGAGCTTTCTTGCACAGCCGGAGATCCGAATCGTAAAAGAGACAAAGAAGGGACAGCAGGAAGTGGATATCCGTCCATGGGTCTATGCCTGTGATGTTAAGGATGGTGTGATCTCTCTGCAGGTATCGACCGGAAGCGTACACAATCTGAAGCCGGAGCTTCTGATGCAGGCATTCGGACAGTGGCTGGGAACGCAGATTCCGGCATTGACCCTGCTGGTACATCGAAAGGAAATATATGCAGATCAGGGAGCAGAAGGGAACCGACGGCTTGTGACCCTGGAAGCATTGGGAGAAGAAATTGGATAATACCAGGATCATTACCTATATAAGAGAAGGAGTTCTGGCGGATGCACTCTATGAAGGAGCGCATCTGACCGAGATCTCCCTGATCCCCACACAGAAGATGTCCATACTGGGAAATATCTATGTGGGCAAGGTCAGAAATATTGTAAAAAATATTCAGGCAGCATTTGTGGAGATTGAAGACGGGATCCTCTGTTATCTTCCTCTGGAGGACATAAAGTCACCCATCTATACAAAGCCAAAGAAGCAGGAGCGGCTGGTGGAAGGAGACGAACTTCTGGTGCAGGTGAGCCGGGAGGCAGTCAAGACAAAAGCGCCTTCCGTGACCACCAACCTGAGTCTGACCGGAAAATATCTGGTTCTGACTACAGGAAACCGGAAAATCGGTTTTTCATCCAAATTAAAGACAGAGGAAAAGGAGCTTTTGAAGGAACTGGTGCAGAACTGGGAGCTTCCCGATGCAGGACTGATCCTGAGAACCAACGCGGCGGATGCAGGACAAAAGGAGCTTGACCGGGAGTATGCAAAGCTTCTGGGGCAGTACCGCTTTCTGACAGAACAGGCGGTCTATCGAAGCGTACATTCCTGTGTGCTTGCGGCACGTCCTCACTATCTGTCCTCCATTCTTGGAAGCAGGAGCGAATCCCTGAGGGAGATTCTTACCGATGATGCCTGTTTGTTCCGGCAGATCAAAAGCTTCCTTGAGGAGGAGATGCCGGAGGATACAGAGAAGCTTCGTCTCTACGAAGACCGGCAGCTTCCGCTGAAGGCGCTTTACCGTATGGAAAAGGGGCTTTCAGATGCGTTGTCTTCGCGGGTATGGCTGAAATCAGGAGCCTATCTGATCATCCAGCCAACAGAGGCGCTGACCGTCATTGATGTGAATACCGGCAAATATACCGCCGGTAAGAATAAGCAGGAGACCATAAGGAAGATCAATCAGGAGGCGGCAAGAGAGATCGCAGTACAGCTGAGGCTCCGCAATCTGTCCGGCATCATTCTGATCGATTTTGTAGATATGAATACACCGGATGAAAAGCAGCACCTGCTGGAGCTGATGCAGGCACAGCTCAGAAGAGATCCTATGAAAGCGGCTGCTGTAGATATGACGGCACTGGGACTTATGGAGCTGACCCGTAAAAAAGAAAAGAAAACATTATCGGAACAGGCAAAGGAGTGCGGAATATGATTCAGGTACAGTCGATCAAAGAAAACGGACATTATAAAAAATTCATCATAGACGGTCACGCAGGCTATGCGGATGCAGGCGAGGATATCGTATGCGCAGCAGTATCGGCTCTGGTCATCAATACCATTAATTCCATTGAAGAATTCACAGAGGATGCTTTTACCTGTGACTGTCAGGACGGAATGATACAGAACTGGGAATTCACCTCAGAGGTATCAGCCGGTACAGAGCTTCTTATGGACGCCCTGCTGCTTGGACTGACGAATATTCAGAAGTCCTACGGGGATGAATATCTGGCGGTAACGATAAAGGAGAAACCATAAAGAAGGTGGTCGCTATTTTCACTATTTTTAGTGAAAAATTTTCTTGACAACCGATTGCGGTCATGCTAGTATATTAGAGATGCCGCGTGGCGGGGTTATAAGTCTGCATGAATGCAGCACCGAAACCAGCGAGTAATGATTAGGAGGTGCCATATGTACGCGATTATTGCAACAGGTGGTAAACAGTATAAAGTATCCGAAGGCGATGTTATCAAGGTTGAGAAGTTAGGTGCAGAAGCTGGTTCCAACTTCGTATTTGACCAGGTATTAGCAGTTTGTGATGACACTCTTACCGTAGGTACTCCAGTAGTAGAAGGTGCTACTGTAGAAGCATCTGTAATCGGTGACGGAAAAGCAAAGAAAGTTATCGTTTACAAGTACAAGAGAAAAACTGGATATCATAAGAAAAATGGTCACAGACAGCAGTACACCGCTGTTAAGATCGAAAAGATCAACAAATAATTTATTCACTTATTGACTACTTACAATGTTATTCAGGGAGGTGTAGACCTATGTTAAATATGAACCTTCAGATGTTCGCACACAAAAAAGGTGTTGGTTCTACCAAGAACGGCAGAGATTCCGAGTCCAAGAGACTTGGCGCTAAAAGAGCTGACGGTCAGTTCGTAAAAGCTGGAAACATCCTTTACAGACAGCGCGGAACCAAGATTCACCCAGGCGTGAATGTAGGACGCGGTGGAGATGATACCTTATTCGCATTAGTAGACGGCGTAGTTCGTTTCGAAAGAAAAGGAAGAGACAAGAAACAGGTTTCTATCGTTCCAGTAGCAGAATAATGCACATCAGCATGGGCTTCAAGTCGGTAAGATTTGAAGCCTTTCTTTTATCACGCAGGATCAGATCCGGCTGTGATAAAATTATAAATCAGATATTACAAAGACAGGAGAGAGAACATGTTTGCAGACAGAGCGAAAATATTTATTCGTTCCGGAAAAGGCGGCGACGGTCATGTAAGCTTCCGCAGGGAGCTGTTCGTACCGGACGGAGGTCCGGACGGCGGCGACGGCGGAAAAGGCGGCGACGTTATCTTTGAAGTGGACGAAGGACTGAATACCCTGACTGATTATCGTCACAAACGCAAATATGCGGCACAGGACGGTCAGGAAGGCGGTAAGAGGAATTGTCACGGCAAGAGCGGTCAGGACATTGTCTTAAAGGTTCCGGAAGGAACCGTGATCAAAGACGCAGCCAGCGGCAAGGTCATTGCAGACATGTCCGCCGGAAACCGCCGCCAGGTGATCTTAAAGGGCGGTAAGGGAGGTATCGGCAACCAGCATTTTGCCACCTCCACCATGCAGGTTCCCAAATATGCAAAGCCGGGACAGCCGGCTCAGGAGCTGGAAGTATTTCTGGAACTGAAGGTCATTGCAGATGTGGGACTGGTCGGTTTCCCCAATGTGGGTAAATCCACGCTGCTGTCCCGCGTAACCAATGCCCAGCCGAAGATCGCCAATTACCATTTCACCACACTGAGCCCGAATCTTGGTGTTGTAGATCTGGATGGAGACGGCTTCGTGATCGCGGATATCCCCGGACTGATCGAGGGCGCATCCGAGGGTATCGGACTTGGACTGGATTTCCTCCGCCACATCGAGCGGACAAAGGTCATTATCCATATGGTAGATGCCGCTTCCGTAGAGGGAAGGGATCCAATCGCTGACATTTATACCATCAACAAGGAGCTGGAAGCATACAATCCGGAAATAGCCGCAAGACCACAGGTCATCGCTGCCAACAAGATCGATGCCATCTGGGATGAAGAAAATGATCCGGTGGACAAGATCCGTGCAGAATTTGAGCCAAAGGGAATCCAGGTATTTCCAATTTCCGCAGTCAGCGGCAAAGGGCTGAAGGAATTGATGTATCATATCAAGGGAATCCTTGATACCATGGATGACCAGCCTACGGTATTTGCGCAGGAATTTTTCCCGGAGGATATGTTTATTCAGGAAAACCTCCCCTATACCGTGGAAAAATCCCAGGAAGAAGAGAACACCTATATCGTGGAAGGACCCCGGATTGAGAAGATGCTGGGCTATACGAATCTGGATTCCGAAAAGGGCTTCGCTTTCTTCCAGAGATTCTTAAAGGAAACAGGTATTCTGGATGAGCTGGAAAAGGCAGGCATTCAGGAAGGCGATACCGTAAGGATGTATGGACTTACATTCGATTATTATAAATAGAGGAAAAAAATATGACAAGCAAGCAGAGAGCTTATTTAAAGGGTCTTGCCATGACCATGGATCCGATCTTCCAGATTGGCAAGAACAGTCTGACACCGGAAAGCACGAAAGCGATCCAGGAGGCACTGGATGCACGGGAGCTGATCAAGATCAGTGTGCTTCAGAACTGTATGGACGATCCCAGAGAACTGGCAGAGCTGGTTTCCGAGAGAACCCGTTCACAGGTCGTGCAGGTGATCGGAAAGAAGATTGTATTATATAAAGAAGGCAAGGATGAAAAGAAGAAGATCGTCCTGCCAAAATAGATCCCAGTGAGGTTCGTATGAACGGTAAATGCAGGCATATCGGCATTATGGGCGGAACCTTTGATCCGGTCCACAATGCACATCTTACTCTGGCAGAACAAGCGTATCATCAGTTTTCTCTGGATGCGGTCTGGATGTTGCCAAACGGGAATCCTCCTCATAAAAGAGACCGGGAACAGGCAGAGGTGGAGCACCGCGTGCAGATGATAAAGCTGGCCATTTCAGATATTTCCTGGATGGAGCTGTGTGAAATCGAATGCTCCAGCCGGGTATATCATTATACCTATGAGACTTTGGGGCAGCTTCAGGAAAGCTTTCCGGATACTTTATTCTATTTTATCATGGGAGCAGATTCGCTCTTTCAGTTTGATGACTGGAAAGAGCCGGGCATGATCAGCCGGGAATGTATTCTTCTTGCTGCAACGAGAGATCATTGCCGCCGGGCGCAGATCCAGCGGCGGATCCGGGAGCTTCAGGAGCGCTATAAAGCTGACATACGGATTCTGGACACGCCGAACATGGATATCGCATCAGAAGATATCCGGCAGCGGATCCTGAACGGTGCAGATATTTCTGATATGGTCCCGGAAAAGGTAGCAGAATATATCCGCCGTCACGGACTGTACGGAACTGCTTAGGAGGAACGAAAGAATGGACGCGATCTGTATCAAAGATTTAAAGGAAGATCTGAAAAAACGGATGGATGAAAGCCGGTTTGAGCATACCATGGGAGTCATGTACACCTGTGCATCTCTTGCCATGCGCTATGAGGCAGACATGAATAAGGCGATACTGGCAGGACTGATGCACGACTGTGCCAAATGTATGCCCAATGCCAAGAAACTGAAGACCGCAGAGAAGAACCATCTGGAGATCAGTGACCTGGAGCGCAGAAACCCTTTTATGCTGCATGCAAAGCTGGGGGCGCATCTTGCAAAAAAGAAATACGATATCGACGACGAGGAAGTGCTTTCAGCCATCCGGTGGCACACCACGGGAAGGCCGGAAATGACGCTTCTTGATAAAATCGTCTATGTGGCAGATTATATTGAACCGGGACGGGATAAAGCGCCCAATCTTCCGGAAGTACGGAAGCTTGCCTTTATCGATCTGGATCAGACCCTTGTGAAGATACTGAAGGATACGCTGGAATACCTTGGAGATTCCGCAGATAACGTGGATCCCATGACCAGATGTACCTATGAGTACTATACACAAACCTAACAGGAGGAGAGCTTATGGTAGTAAAAAATTCCAAAGAAATGGCAAAAATCGCAGTGGCAGCCCTTGAAGAAAAGAAGGCGGCAGATGTACGCATCATTGATATTTCTGACGTGTCTGTCCTTGCAGATTATTTCATCATTGCTTCTGGAAACAACCGCAATCAGGTACAGGCAATGGCAGATGAGGTGCAGGAACAGCTCTACAAGGCAGGTCATGAGGCAAGACAGGTGGAAGGCTATCAGACAGCCAACTGGATTCTTCTGGACTATCAGGATATTATCATCCATATCTTTGATGAGGAGAATCGTCTGTTCTATGATCTGGAGCGTATCTGGAGAGACGGAAGCGAAGTCGGCAAGGAAGAATTAGAGGCATAACACATGGGAAATCGGATACTTTCGGTGACAAAGAAAACGGACAATCGTTTTCTGAATATGTATGATCTTCAGTATGAGAATAAAATGGGGGACAGAGGCACCTATTATATGGCGTCCAGAGCAAAGAATGCAGAGGATCTGAAGATGAATACCCGGGTAAACAAACCGGATGGTGTAATCATCTACAGTATCTATGGTGAAAAGCATGATCGCATGGTACTGGTCCGTCAATACCGTTTTCCGATTGACGATTATATCTATGAGCTTCCCGCTGGTCTGGTCGATGAAGGAGAAACCTGTGCGCAGGCAGGCGCACGGGAGCTGAAAGAGGAGACCGGGCTTGATTTCGAGCCGCTTACCGTACATGAAATGTACCACAAGCCCTTTTTCACCACCATCGGTATGACGGATGAATCCTGTGCCACAGTCTACGGCTATGCCACCGGAAATATTTCCAGAGAGGGGCTTGAACCGAATGAGGAACTGGAAGTTGTTCTGGCAGACCGGGAAGAGGTAGCACGGATTCTGCGGGAAGAGCATGTATCCATGAACTGTGGATATCTCATGATGCATTTTCTGCACCACACAGATGAAAATCCCTTTTACTTTCTGGATATATAGAATTGATGCGAAAGGACGCGAAGCAGGAATGGATTCCTGTATATCGCGTCTTTTTTTGTACTTTCACAAAGAATACCCTCGAAAAATGAAAAAAGCTACAAATTTATAAAATTTTTGAAGTAAACAGCGGATCTCATTCGTTATAATATATGAACAGTTCAGAAAGGAGGCGGAATGTATACATACGGAAGAACAATTTGATCTGCTTTTATGCAGATACGAACGGCTGATCTATACGCTGTGCCTGCGGATGTCAGGAAATGCTTTTGATGCGCAGGATCTGACACAGGAAACCTTTCTTTCCGCCTATCAGAAGCTGGACGATTTCGACGGAGAGCACGAAAAAGCATGGCTTTGCCGAATCGCTACCAATAAATGTCTGGACTACCTGAAAAGCACTGCCCGTAAAGCGGAACCAACAGAAGAGGAAACCTTCACCTCAATACCCGATCAGCGGACGAACCCGGAGATCAGTTATTTGCAGGAGGAATCCAAAAGGGAGGTCTTACGGCTGTGCCGACAGTTGTCACCGCCCTACGCAGAGATTGCAGAAGCGCATTTTTATGAAGAAAAATCTCTGCGGGAAATCGCAGAAGAGAAGGGACGGAATCTGCGGACCGTACAGACACAGCTTTATCGTGCCAAAGCACTGATCAAAAAGCAATTGAAAGGAGGAAGCACCTTATGAGAGAATGGTCCGGACATTTAAATGAAGAATGGCTGGAAGCCTGGACGAACGGTCATCTGACAAAGGAAGAACAGATGCTGATGCTGGAGCATACGGGCAGATGTATCTGCTGTGCCGAAAAGCTTGCCGATTATCTGGAACGTGATACGCTGGCAGTTCCCCCTGCATATCTGAAGGAAGAGATATGGGAAAAGACCAAACGGGCAGATATACAGGCAGCACGCACTGTCTATCAGACGTCCCGGCAGATGCGCCTCTTTCTGTACAGCTTAAAGGTTGGGCTTGCAGTGGTGACCTCCCTTTTCCTGTTATTTTCCACTTCAAGAATACAGGGAATCAATATGGAATTAAGAGCTTTGTCCGACAATCATACGGATATCCGTATCAACGAGAAAATAAGCGAAGGAAGCAGTCAGGTAAATGATTTTCTGCAAAATATTTCCGAACAGCTTATGAAAAATATTTATATGGAGGATGATTATGACTAGAAGAAAAAATGGATTTTTTACATTTCTCTGTTCCCTGATTCCGGGAGCAGGCGAGATGCACCTGGGCTTTATGAAGGAAGGGGTCAGCATCATGGGAATTACTATGGGACTGTTGATCGTGAGTTCCTTTTTACATCTGGGCGGGGTTCTGTTCCTTCTGCCGATGGTCTGGTTTTACAGCTTTTTTAACGTACACAACAAGGCTGGTATGTCAGATGAAGAGTTCTATGCGCTGAAGGACGACTACCTGTTCCACATGGATCAGATTCTGCCAAAGAATAAATTAAACGGCAGACAAACAGTGCTATTTGGATGGATTCTTGTAATCTGCGGTATCTCCATCATCTGGTGGCCGGTCATCGCGTGGATCCGGGATATCCTGTCCATCTATTTTTCCGAGGCAGTTTGGCAGACCATCTGGAGAATTCTTTACGATATGCCTAAGTATGTAATTGCGGTCCTCCTGATCCTGCACGGAGTCCGACTGATCAAAAACAAGAAAAAAGAACTGGATCTGGAAGAATCTTCAGAATCATGAAACTTTTTTGATACAAATTGCGTCTAATATAGTAGAAGAGGTGAATGAAATGATGAATACTTTATTAGATGCCATCCACAGGCAGCAATTAGAACAATATGAAGATCAGGAAATCTATGAGCTGGATTATCGAAACCCTGCAGTCAGAGATTCAGAAGTTCTTCTGATCAATCTTGCAGCAGAATATCTGGGACTTCAGAAGACCGTGGAGCTGGCGCTTGCCTGTCACGCAAAGGTGGTCTCTCTGATTTTGTGGGATCCGGAGAATTTTACATCCATTCCCAGCGGCGGTCACTGGCCCAAAGCATACCGGAGTATCTCGCTGGAACAGGCGGTGGTAGAGTTTCAGGCACGGAATATGGATCTGTTCTATATGCGGAATCCGCAGGATGAGGATGGCAACCGGCTGATCCGGCTGGATTTCAGATTTCTCTGTGCATAATATTAGAATCCCGCATGCGGGATTCTCCGCCTGCGGCGGGTCGCAAAGCGACATAAAAAAGGCTGGGATGAGTTTACTCGTCCCAGCCTTCATAGAATCGAATCGTAACACAGATATTGCGGACAATATCTCCGATGGCAAGCTCAAGATCCTGGGGATCAGACACGTGGGGAAGAGAGCCATCTTCATCTTCAAGCTCCACAGTGATCCAGTTGAAAGCAGCCTCATTGGCATCAAGTATGGCGTCCTCCAGAGTCTCTCCCTTTGCGTGGCAGTCCTCCAGATCCGGAAAATATCCCTCATAGGAGCCTTCCTCTGTCTTATGGAAAACGGCAGGATATATGAATTTCATACAGATTCATCCTTTCAAAACAGTATTTCTGCAATGCAGCTTCTGTCAGTATACAATAATCCGGAGAATTCAGCAAGAGGCGGAGGGAACATCCTGCTTTAGAAAAATTTCAGGAGAGCTTTACAATTCTTTACACAAATTTGGTAGAAAAGAGAAGACAGATATCGTATAGTAAGAATGTCCAAAATCCCTTATCAAGAAGAGAGAAAGCCCAAACAAAAATATGGCTTTCTCTCTTTTTCTATGCTAAGATGACAGAGCAAAGATGCAAATTCGATACATTTTTAGATCATAATATAGACAGCTGAAGGGAAGACGGGGAGAGAGATGCTGAAGATACTGATTGCGGAAGACGAAGAACCAATTGCAAATTTAATCCGGATGAACCTGAAGAAGGCAGGCTATATATGTGCGTGTGCCTTCGACGGTGAGGAAGCGGCAGACATGATGGAGGACGGACACTTTGACCTGTGTCTTCTGGATATCATGCTTCCGAAGATCAACGGCTACGAGCTGATGGAATATGCTGCGACACTGGGACTTCCGGTGATCTTCATCACTGCCATGAGTTCCATAGATCATAAGGTAACAGGACTGAAGATGGGCGCAGAGGACTATATCACCAAGCCCTTTGAGATCGTGGAGCTTCTGGCAAGGGTAGAAGCGGTGCTGCGTCGCTGCAACAAGATCGGGAAGATCATCCGTATTCTGGATGTGGAGATTGATCTTTCCTCCCGTACCGTGCTGCAGAACGGACAGCAGGTTCTCCTGACTCTGAAGGAATACGAACTGCTTTTGTTTTTTGCCCGCAATCCTAATATTGCACTGTACCGGGAAGTCATCTATGAGCAGGTATGGGAGAAGGAATATACCGGAGACAGCCGCACGGTGGACTTACATGTACAGCGGCTGAAGAAAAAGCTGAACTGGGAAGGCCACATCTGTGCTGTCTATAAGATCGGATATCGCCTGGAGACATAAAAGATGAAATTTTTCTGGAAAATATATTTTTCATTTATGGTGCTTTTTCTTGCCTCCTTCGGATTCTTCGGAACCTGGATGATACAGTTTACCTTTGAAAAATCCTATCAGCGGGTGCTGGAGGAGGGCGAAAGAGATAACCGGATGTATCAGCTCGCCTTCGAGATGAATCTGAAGGTTCTGGACGAAAGCTATCAGACAGAAGGCGTGATCCCGGTCACCGGCGCAACCATCACTCAGAACCTTTCGTCACCGGACAGCGTCTACCGGATCTACAATGAGGACAAAGAGCTGCTGTTTGAGAATCAGACAGTTGGCTGCAGAGGAAGTGTACTGGATGCACTGGCACTGGATCCGGAATATCGGACCTATCCCTGCGCTTATGAGGTGGTTCGCTATCGGAACCAGACCTGGCTGATCTATGCCTGCCGTTCCTCCATCGCCGGAAAATCCTATTATCTGGAAAGCCTGAAGAATATCTCCGGTATCTATGAGGAAAGAGAGCTTTATTATGACTGGTATACCATGATGATGCTGGTACTTACCGCAGTGACCACGGTCCTTGTATTTGCCGTGACTCATTTTCTAACCCGTTCTATAGCTGAACTGTCCCAGATGACACGCCGGTTCGCTGAAGGGGACTATGAGCTGCGTGCTTCTGAGGAAGGCGGTGATGAGATCGCGGCACTTGCCAGTGACTTCAATCATATGGCAGATACCATTTCTGAGAAAATGGAAGAGCTGACGATGCAGGCGAGAAGGCAGGAGGATTTTACAGCCTCCTTTGCTCATGAACTCAAGACCCCTCTGACCTCCATCATCGGCTATGCAGATATGCTGCGCTCAGTGGAGTGTACTAAGGAGGAGCAGCTGGAGGCGGTCAATTATATCTTCCAGCAGGGAAAAAGGCTGGAAAGCCTTTCCTTTAAGCTTCTGGAGCTGATCGTTGCCGACCGGCAGGAATATACCTTCCGAAAGCTTCCTGTTCAGGATCTGGTGTCAGAGGCAGTACGTCTGACGGAGGTGAAGCGAAACGAGAAGAAGATCCAGCTTTCAGTGGAACTGGAAGACGGCATCATCGAAGGAGAACGGGATCTTCTGCTTTCTGCCCTGACCAATCTTCTGGATAATGCACGAAAGGCAGTGCAGGAAAACGGGCGGATCCATATCAGCGGGAAATGTTCTCCGGGAGAATATCTGCTCTGTGTAGTAGATAACGGCTGCGGCATGGAACAGGAGGAGATCACGCGTATCACAGAGGCTTTCTATATGGTAGACAAGTCCCGTGCCCGCAGGGAAGGCGGCGCAGGGCTTGGCATGACTCTGTGCAGCCGTATTCTGGAGCTGCACGATGCACACTGGAAGATTTTCAGTATTCCGGGAAAAGGAACCTCTATCGGTATCCAGTTTCAGAGAAAGGAGACAGATGAATGATACGTATACAGAATAAGGTCTTCTGGCTGTGTCTGACCGGTACTGTAGTTCTTGCCACAGGTCTTATATTTCTGCCCCGTTATTTCAGCCGCAGTCTGGATATGCGCAGCCTCAATCAGGTCCAGGCGGCAAAGAGAGAAGATTTTGCATTTCTGGAATCCAGTCCCAACGGGTTTCTGGAAAATGCACGTGCCTTCCGACACCTGCGGGATGAAGGCAGCCTGACTTTGGTCGCTTCTCTGAACGAATCCTCAAAAATGAACAGTGAACTGCTGGAACGGGTGTATGATCAGGTCATGATGGCTATGGAATGGGGCATGCTGCCGTGGCTTGGCGGGAGAGGCTATGAGTTTGCCATCAAAAACGGACTGGAGCCGCAGGCACTGGATTACTGGGCAGATCAGGCATGTCTGGCACAGTATTATAATCTGACCTTTCAGTCAGAATCCGGACTGAACACAAAGGAGATGCTGAATTTCTGGTATCTGAAGTTTTCGGACAATACAGATTTTGAATATTCCTTTATCGTAAATGCCGTAACCTATCAGATCTATTATGCAGAAATCTACAACAGCTATACAGATTATGCGGTACAGCAGTTTGAAGATAACATCGTTGTTATCGATGGCCATGCAGAGCTGTCGGAAAAGGAGGGGATCGTCTATGAGGAAAACCAGCAGATATACGAAGCAGAATCCGAGCTTTTTGCTCTGGGATGCATGAATTATTATGAAGCAGACTTTATGAAGCCCATACAGACCAGCAATCTGCATGACAAGATGGCGCTTGCGGTCCTGAACTATGGAGACAGCACGGTGTATATGGAAAAGATCCCCAGAGACAGCCACCCGGATCTGCTTTACCGGGGCATCAGTGTAGGACTTCAGAACCTGGGAGATGATATTCAGAAGATAATAAAGGAGTAAGCGCAATGCACGACACAAGGACAAGAAGATACAGAAGAAGGGCAAAGATGCGTCAGCTGCTTGTACGGCGGTGCATGGCAGGTGTATTTGGCATCCTGCTTTTGATGACGGTATGGAAGGTGACCTCCTTTGCCATCCGGCAGCTGTCACCGGAGCCGGAAACCCGGCAGGCAGAAGCCCTGTCAGATACCGGATACGAAAAGCAGGAGGCTGCCGGAATATCCCTGCTTCAGGAAGCTTCTTCATCTGTTCTGCCTGCAGAGGACATCCTGCTGGTAAATAAATCCCATCCTCTGGATGACACATACCGACCGGTACTGAAGAAGCATCAGGGCTACGGGATCGAGGTAGATGCTTCCATCTATGACCCTCTGAACCGTATGCTGGAAGCGGGCGAACGGGAAGGGCTGTCTTTCTGGATCGCCTCTGCATACCGGAGTCCGGACCGGCAGCGGGAGCTTCTGGATGAGGACATCGAAGAGCTGGTGCGGCAGGGCTATTCCTATTCCGAAGCATATGAGGAGGTTATAAAGGAGACTATGCCTGTCGGCTGCAGTGAGCATGCCACCGGACTTGCCGTTGATATTGTGGCAAAGGATTATCAGATACTGGATGAAAAGCAGGGCAGAACCGAAGAATGTAAATGGCTGCAGAAGAACTGCAGCCAGTACGGATTTATCTTACGTTACCCGGAGGGAAAAGAGGATATTACGGAAGTCTCCTATGAATCCTGGCACTTCCGGTATGTAGGAGTGGATGCGGCAAAGGAAATCATGAGCCAGGGCATCACACTGGAAGAATATCTGGAATCAGAATAAACGGAATACACCGAACACCTTTCCGAGAATGGTCACTTCGTCAACAACAATCGGATTCATAGAATCATTTTCCGGTTGAAGGCGGTAGTGGCCTTCTTCTTTATAAAATGTCTTCACTGTGGCGGAATCCTCCACCAGTGCAACCACAATATCTCCATTCTGCGCCGTACCCTGACGTTCTACAAGAATCTGATCTCCGTCAAAGATCCCCACATTGATCATACTGTCTCCTTTGACCTTCAGCATAAAGGTTTCCGCATTCGGCATAAATTCTGCCGGAATCGGAAAATAGGAATCAATATTCTCCACAGCCAGAAGGGGCTGACCTGCTGCCACGGTCCCCAACAGCGGGACATTGACTACCTCACGGCGGACCAGATTAAAATTGTCATCCATGATCTCGATCGCACGGGGCTTGGTCGGATCTCTGCGGATATAGCCGTTGCGCTCCAGCGTCTCCAGATGAGAGTGCACGGAAGAGGTGGACTTCAGATGAACTGCCTCACAGATATCCCGGACTGCCGGCGGATAGCCTTTATTCAGGATCTCGGATTTGATAAAATCCAGAATCTCCTGCTGTTTTGGGGTGATTTTTCCATATCCCATATAATTTCCTCCTGTCAATCGAACATTCGTTTTTCTCATTATAGCATGAATATATCTGAAAAGCAAACGGATGTTTGACCTGTTAAGAAAAATTAATTGTACTTTTTTAAACTTTGGTATTATAATAGGAGCGGACTTCGGACAGGATTTATTTTACACACAGATAAAGCTGCCTCAAAGTACAGAAATTTCATAGAAAGGAAGTGCAGGTTATGGGTAGTTTGGGTAAGAAACTGATGGAAGAACTTGTATGCGAGGATGTCTTTTCCATTGGCGGCATCGGTATCTCCGAGTCTGTTGTCGTCACATGGATCATTATGGCAGTCGTCGTACTTGCATCCATTCTGCTGACCAGAAACCTGAAGGTCGAGCATCCGGGACGCGGACAGCTTCTGCTGGAATATGCAGTGACATATCTTCAGGGTATCGGCAAGGGCATCGTCGGTGAAGAGGGCAAGGGATATGCCGCTTACTTAAATTGCGTACTGATCTATCTTGGCATTGCCAATATTATCGGTATCTTTGGCTTTAAGCCTCCTACCAAGGATCTGAATGTGACGGCAGCGCTTGCCATCATGAGCATCATTCTGATCGAGACGGCAGGCATCCGCCAGAAGGGCTTCAGGCGCTGGGTGAAGAGCTTTGCGGAACCAATCGCAGTTGTTGCACCAATCAATATTCTGGAGGTAATCATTAAGCCGCTGTCGCTGTGCATGCGTCTGTTCGGAAACGTACTGGGAGCATTTGTTATTATGAAGCTGATCGAAAGTATTCTTCCGGTTGGACTTCCCGTTATATTCAGTGCATATTTTGATATATTTGACGGACTGATCCAGGCATATGTGTTCGTATTCCTGACAGGTCTGTTCATCAGAGAAGCTGTTGAATAATTACATTTTAAAGAAAAAGGAGATTATCTTATGTCTACATTACTCGCTATTGGCGCAGGTATTGCTGTTTTATCCGGTGTTGGAGCCGGAATTGGTATTGGTATCGCTACATCAAAGGCAGCCGAGGCTGTTGCAAGACAGCCGGAGGCAGAGAGCAAGATCACGAAGATCCTGCTGTTGGGTGCAGCACTGGCAGAGGCAACTGCTATTTACGGTTTTGTTATCGCTCTTCTGATCATTATTCTGTTAGGCTAAGGAAAGGCGGACTATTAAATGTTAAGATTTGATTTGAATCTGGTCTTTACAGTGATCAATCTGCTGATCTGGTATGCATTGATCCGTAAGTTCCTGTTTAAGCCGATCGATACAGTCATCAGCAAACGCGAGGAAGCGATCACTTCACGCTATGCGGAGGCAGACAGACTTCAGAAGGAAGCACAGACAGAGAAGGAACGGTGCATCGCCTTTGAAGCAGAGATCGAGCAGGAAAAGATAAAAGCAGTAGAGGCAGCCCAGGTGGAAGCAAGATCTGAGTATGACCGCATTATGAAGGATGCACGTGAAAAGGCGGATCAGCTTCTGGAAGGCTCCAGAAAGGAAGCTGCTCTGGAAAAGGAGAAGATCGTCGGAAGAGCGGAACAGGAGATCCGTTCCCTTATTATGGAATCGGCAGTAAGATCCATGGAAAAACAGCCAAACGACCATGCGCTCTATGACGAATTTTTGATAAAAGCAGGTGAGACAACTTATGCAGAACATTAATACATATCTGGAACAGCTTTTTGAAGGACATATACATCCTGATGCCCTTCAGCATGCACTGGATATTCTGAAAACAGTCCCCCAGCTTCAGGAAGAGCTGGAAAATCCGGCAGTTTCAAAGGAAACCAAAGAAACCATTATTCAGAAGATTTTTCCGATGAGTGCGAGAGCATTCCTTCTTACACTGGCAATTGACAGTGCTCTCGATCTGCTGGAAGAGATCATAAAACAGTATATGGAAAAGCCCAGTGCCGAATACCTTCCGCTTGCCTGTGTGCTGGAATATGTAACCGCACCCACGAAGGAGCAGATGGAGGGGATCCGCCGGTTCCTGGAGCAGAAGCATCCGGGCAGACCGCTTACAATTACTGAAAAAGAAAATCCCGCCCTTGGAAGCGGCTTTATCCTGCGTGCGGGCACACAGGAGTATGACTGGAGTACAAAAGGACGCCGTCAGGTACTGGAAGAAAAGCTCAAATCGATCCATGTATCCGGCGGGGAATCTCTGCTGGCACAGAAAGGGATCATCAGTATCCTGAAGGGCAGCATGGATGAGGTGGATATTTCCAGTCAGGAGATCGGTGTCGTCAGCCGTGTGGGCGACGGAATTGCCTATATTGACGGCGTGGATCATGCCATGTACGGCGAGATCATCATCTTCGAGGATGGTCTGAAGGGTATGGTACAGGACATCCGTGAGGATGAGATCGGCTGTATCCTTTTTGGAAAGGATACAGATATTACGGAAGGCAGCCGTGCGGTCCGTACCGGACGTATGGCAGGTATTCCCGCCGGAGACGCCTTTATCGGCAGAGTCGTGGATGCTCTGGGTGCGCCTCTGGATGGAAAAGGACCTGTGGATGCCACAGACTACCGTCCGGTAGAATATGCAGCTCCCGGAATTGTGGACCGCCGTTCTGTAGATACGCCGCTGGAAACCGGTATTCTTGCCATTGACTCCATGTTTCCCATTGGCCGGGGACAAAGAGAGCTGATCATCGGAGACCGGCAGACCGGAAAAACCTCCATTGCTACGGATACGATCCTGAATCAGAAGGGCAAAAATGTCATCTGTATCTATGTGGCGATCGGACAGAAGGCATCTACCGTTTCCAAGCTGGTGCACACCTTTGAAAAATACGGCGCTATGGATTATACCATCGTGGTATCGGCAACGGCCAGTGATCCGGCACCGTTACAGTACATCGCTCCTTATTCCGGAACCGCGCTTGCAGAGTTCTTCATGTATCGGGGACAGGATGTGCTGATCGTTTATGATGATCTGTCCAAGCATGCAGTGGCATATCGTTCCCTGTCCCTCCTTCTGGAACGTTCTCCGGGACGTGAGGCATATCCGGGCGACGTGTTCTACCTGCATTCCCGTCTGCTGGAGCGGTCCAGCCATCTGAATGAGCGGCTTGGCGGAGGTTCGCTTACGGCGCTTCCGATCATCGAGACACAGGCAGGTGATGTATCCGCCTACATTCCGACCAATGTCATCTCCATTACGGACGGGCAGATCTTCCTGGAAAGCGACCTGTTCTTCTCCGGTATGCGGCCTGCCGTCAATGTAGGACTTTCCGTATCCCGTGTGGGCGGAGCTGCGCAGACAAAGGCAATGAAAAAAGCTGCCGGAAGTATCCGTATCGATCTGGCACAGTACCGGGAGATGGAAGTATTTACTCAGTTCAGCTCCGACCTGGATGCAGTGACAAAGGAACAGCTTCTCTACGGAAAAGGTCTGATGGAGCTTTTGAAGCAGCCGCTGTGTGAACCGCTGTCTTTGCAGGAGAAAGTGATTACACTCTGTGCTGCCACTCATAAGCTGCTCCTGGATGTTCCTGTCAGGGAAATGAAAAGCTTCCAGAAGGATATGCTTGCATATCTGGCAGAAAAGCACCCGGAGCTGGGAGATGCCATCGAACAGGAGCAGGTACTCAGTGACAGCCTGACGGAAAAAATCATCGCTGCAGTAAAGGAATATAAAAGTCAGGTGGTGAGATAGCATGGCTGGTTTACGAGAGATCCAGAGCCGTATCAAAAGCATACAGGATACAAGAAAGATCACCAATGCCATGTACATGATCTCTTCTACAAAGATGAAGAAGGCAAAGCAGGAGCTGGAGGATACCGAACCGTATTTCTATACGCTTCAGGCAACGGTAGACCGTATTCTGCGGCATCTGCCGGAGATGGAACATATCTATTTTGAAAGTCCGGAGACAGGACGAAGAAAAACAGGGCTTCTGGTCATCACCGGAGACAAGGGGCTTGCAGGCGCATATAACCATAATGTGCTGAAGCTCGCCCAGCAGTTTCTGGATGATACAGACAGCGACGTGGAGCTGTTCGTGGTAGGCGAACTGGGAAGACAGTATTTTGCAGGACGGCATATTGCTCTGGAAGAAAATTTTCAGTACACTGCCCAGAATCCCTCCTTCAGCCGTGCACGCTGGATCACAGCCGTGCTGCTGGACCACTATGGCAGGGGAGATTTAAATGAGCTCCATGTGATCTATACACGTATGGAGAACAGTATGCAGAGTGTGGCGGAAGACAAGATGATATTACCGCTGAAGCGTCCGTCTCATGTGAACATCCCCATGGATGTATATCAGGAGGAGTTCGTTCTGCTTCCGTCCGCGGAAGAGGCTGTCGATACCATCGTTCCCAACTATCTTGCCGGATTTGTCTACGGAGCTTTGGTTGAATCCTTCTGCAGTGAGCAGAATGCCCGTATGATGGCGATGGAAGCAGCTACCAACAATGCAGATGAGCTTCTGCATGATCTGCAGATCATGTACAACCGTGCAAGGCAGGCAGCGATCACCCAGGAGATTACCGAGGTATGCAGCGGAGCCAGAGCACAGAAGAAGAAACAAAAAAGAAAAAAGGAGATGCATGTGTGATGGAAAAAGGTAAGATCATACAGGTTTCAGGTCCTGTTGTGGACGTATTGTTTGAACAGGGCAGTCTCCCTCATATAAAGGATGCGTTGACCGTTGACAATCACGGAAAAGAATGTGTCATGGAAGTAGCAAAGCATCTGGGCGATAATGTGGTGCGCTGTATCATGTTGTCTGCCAGTGAAGGACTTTGTCGTGATATGGAGATCACCCAGACAGGAAACGGTATCTCTGTTCCCGTAGGTGAGAAGACTCTGGGACGACTTTTCAATGTACTGGGACAGCCCATTGACGGCGAGGGAGAATTAACAGATACAGAAAAATGGTGTATCCATCAGGATCCGCCTGCGTTTGAAGATCAGAGCCCTGTGGTGGAGATCCTTGAAACCGGTATCAAGGTCATCGACCTTCTGGCTCCTTATGCCAAAGGCGGAAAGATCGGTCTCTTCGGAGGCGCCGGTGTGGGAAAGACTGTCCTGATCCAGGAACTGATCCGGAATATTGCAACAGAGCACGGCGGATATTCCATCTTCACCGGTGTGGGAGAGCGTTCCCGTGAAGGAAATGACCTTTGGAGCGAGATGAAGGAGTCCGGTGTACTGGAGAAAACGGCGCTGGTATTCGGACAGATGAATGAGCCGCCGGGAGCCCGTATGCGTGTGGCAGAGACCGGACTTACCATGGCGGAATATTTCCGTGATAAAATGAATCAGAATGTATTATTATTTATCGATAATATTTTCCGTTTTGTACAGGCAGGTTCCGAGGTATCCGCACTGCTGGGACGTATGCCCTCAGCCGTGGGCTACCAGCCGACGCTTGCCACCGAGATGGGCGAGCTTCAGGAGCGTATTGCTTCCACAAAGAACGGCTCCGTCACTTCGGTACAGGCAGTCTATGTGCCTGCAGATGACCTGACAGATCCTGCCCCTGCAACGACCTTTGCACATCTGGATGCTACCACTGTACTTTCCCGTAAGATCGTGGAGCAGGGAATCTATCCGGCAGTGGACCCGTTGGAATCCACTTCCCGTATCCTGGAGGCAGAGGTGGTCGGTGAGGAGCATTATACAACAGCAAGAAAGGTACAGGAGATGCTGCAGAAGTATAAGGAGCTGCAGGATATCATTGCCATTCTTGGTATGGAGGAGTTGTCTGACGAAGATAAGCTGACCGTCAGCCGCGCCAGAAAGATCCAGAGGTTTTTATCCCAGCCCTTCCACGTGGCAGAGAATTTCACCGGAGTTCCCGGCAAATATGTTCCTTTAAAAGATACGATCCGTGGATTTCAGGCAATCATAAACGGAGATATGGATGCATATCCGGAGGCCGCATTCTTCAATGTAGGCACGATTGAGGAAGTCGTGGAGAAGGCAGAGAAGATGATGGCATCTGTATAGAAGGGAAAAGCAATGGCAACATTTTATTTGAAAATCATATCCAGTGACCGGATCTTCTACAAAGGACCCTGCCATTGTCTGATCATTCCGGCTCTGGATGGTGAGAAGGCGGTTATGGCTCATCATGAAGAAATGATCATCGCCATTCAGTCCGGAGAAATGCGGATGCAGATCGAAGAAAACGGGGAATGGACCTGTGCGGTTCTGGGACAGGGCTTCTGTCAGATTGCAAATAACCGCGCAACACTTCTGGCAGACACGGTGGAGCTTCCGGAGGAAGTGGATGCCAACCGTGCCAGAGAAGCATACGAAAGAGCCCAGGAGCGCCTCCGGCAGAAACGGAGCATCGAGGAATATCATCTGACACAGGCAGCTATGGCGAGAGCGCTGGTCCGACTGAAGGAAACAGAAAAATTCGTAAGATAGGTTTGCATGAATAATAAAGAATTCACATGGCACGGTTTTACTGTGCAGATAACGAAGAAAAATGTAAAACGTGTAAATATGAGAATCAAACCAGCCAAACCGGGGCTGATCCAGATGTCGATCCCATGGTCTGTGAGCTATGACCGTGCGGTGCAGATACTGGAGCAGCCCCGTATTCTGCGTTGGGCGGATTCTTATCGGAAGCGCCTGGAGGAGCACCCCGTAACACCGTCTGTTACAGGTACTGGGGAGCATATGCAGTCTGCGCCCCGGTATCGGGAAAGACTGACGGATCTGCTGCCGGCGCTCTTTTCCAAATGGGAGCCTCTGCTGGGTGTAAAATGCGGACGTGTCACCATCCGGGATACGAGAAGTCAGTGGGGAAGTTGTAATACAAGAAACGGAAATATCTCCATCAGCCTCTGGCTGGGTGCCTTTCCGGAAGAATGCATTGAATATGTGGTGGTGCACGAGCTGACACATCTTCTGGAGCCTGGTCATAATGATCGTTTTTACAGCATCCTGGATCAGCATTATCCATCCTGGCGGCAGTGCCGGAAGCAGCTAAAGCAAACGCATTGACGGGACAAATTGTCTGTTTTGACCATTTCCCATTCGGTCTGCCTGTATTAAGATGATAGAAACAGGGCAAAAGCAGAAGAGGGGGACAATCATGAACCAGAATACCATGGCGCGTACCATTATCGAGACCTTCATCAATAAATTTTTCCGGGATATGGAGACCGATCCGGACCGGAGCATCCGCAACATGATCGATATCGGCATTAATTTTGCAAAAGGCAGATTTCAAAAGGAGTTTTTTGAAGCACTGCAGGAAATGCTGCAGAATGAGCAGAGTGCCTATTATGATCTGGTTAAAAATCTGGTACAGTACACCAGCCACAAAAGACTTCGGACCTTTGGCATGAATCTGGGTTTTCAGGCATGCACACTGGGAGCGAACACCATTCGTGAGAATGAGGAAAAATGGAATTTCAATATCCCGTGGGCATATTATCTGACCTTGGGTTCTGCGGGACTGCCCGGTCCGTATGTGGAACAGATCATCTCCCAGGGAAAAGGGCTTGGAACTTATGTTTATCTGCTTGCCGGAACCGGTGAGATCACAGAGGAGCATACTGCTCTGCTGAAAAATCACCCTGACTGTGCCTTTGTTCTTCTCGTATCTCCGGCAGAAATATTAAGTGATCTTCCGGATTTTCTGGAGGAGATACCCAACTGTCTGATCCTTCTGGAGAACAGCTCAAATCTGCTGGCTGAAGCAGCGGATGCGTTACGGGAACAGGGTTTCCTCTACGGTGTCTATGAAACCTTCTCTGCAAAGACCCAGGAGAAGCTTTGGAATACCGGGCACCTGGAGCAGATCTGTGAGGTGAAAGCCCCGCTGTATGTACTGATGCCCCGTCAGCGTTTTTCCTTCGAGGAAAATGAAGCCCTCCGTGAGTGGACTGCCGAGATCCGCGGGCGGCAGGAGTACCCGTTCATCGTGTTCGATTTTATCTCCGATGTGCAGACCATTGACCGGATCATTTCCAATGACTCCTGTGCAGTAGCCTTTGACTCTGACGGCTGCGTATACACAGACACCGGTAAATGGCAGGGAACCTCCTATAATATCAGAGAAAAATCCTTATTTGAAATACTGGAAAAGGTAACGAAAAAAAGATAGGAAAAAGGGATACGAAAGCGTCTGAGGCTTATTCGTATCCCTTTTTTACAGACAGGAACCTGCATTACCGGACACATTACGAATACAGATCTCCGAACAGGATCGAAGCTGCTGAACATATATGGTCGGCTCAATACAGTTCTTTGTGGAAAGCCAGCGGATGATCGAGATAATATATGCATCCGATATAAAGGTGATAAAGAACTCCGGCGGATTCTCCGAGTGGAACATCTCTGCAGAATACTGGAGAAGGATGGGTTCCAGCATCTCCCGGAAATAGTCCCGGAAAGAGTTCTGCCCGCTGATCTCGAATGCCTTCCGATAGAAGGAATGATTGGCATAAAAATAATCACAGATCCCCTGCATAAAATCCCAGCCGTTTTCAAATGGATGAGAGCATGCCGTCTCAAAAAATTCTGTATAAAAGATCCAGTTCACCAGATCATATTTATCCTTAAAATGATAATAAAAGCTTTTGCGGTTCATACCACATGCCTCACAGATATCACTGACGCTGATCTTGGAAAAGGGCATGGTGCACAGCAGATTCTTCATAACCTCCGCAAGCGCTTTTTTTGTAATATTGGAATCAGCCAAGAGTTATTTCCTCCGTATATAAATTAGTTTAAGTATACCAAAACCTGTCTGGAACTGCAATGCAGAGAAAATAAAAAAACAGTTTCTGAACAATGGGACAGTTTTTAAATAGTGTCCCAAAATGTAACGCCATGAAAAAGTGGGTAAAAAAAGGACGGATTTGAATTTTTGTCTGATGAGATTCCGGATCTCTTCCTATATAATGCAGAAAGCAGAAAAAATACAGGTAGAGGAGGATATTATGGAAATACATGGATTGACAGAGGAAGAAGTAAGAAGATCCAGAGAATGCAGCGGGAGCAATCAGATTCCGGATTCTCAGCCTACTACATTCTGGAAAGAATTTAAACAGACATTCCGCGATCCTATGATTCGGGTACTGCTGGCGATCGCTGCTTTGATGATCGTTATGTATTTTCTCGGATATGCGGAGATATTTGAACCCGCAGGTACGATCGTTGCTGTTCTGATCGTTGCACTGGTAACTGCGAAGACAGGTGTGGCAAGTGATGCAAAATACCGGAACCTGAAGGATTCCGTTAAGAAAGAGCAGAGCAAGGTGTACCGCAGCGGCAGCATCACTGCCATTGATATGGATGACATTGTGGTCGGAGACCTGGTGCTTTTACAGGCAGGAGACAAGATCCCGGCAGATGGTATCCTTATTTCCGGAAAATTAAATGTCAATAACGCAGCATTAAACGGAGAAGCAGAAGAGTGCATGAAGGAGGCAGCCGAACCGGATACCCCTTTCCCTGAGGAAATTACCGGAGATACATTCGTGGATTCCTCCTCTCTGTTTCGTGGAGCCATCGTCTTTGACGGAGAAGGGATCCTTCTTGTAAAAAAGGTCGGAATCCAGACTATGATGGGTCGTATGGCGCTGGAGATGCAGGAAGAAGAGCCGGATTCTCCTCTGCAGGTAAAGCTGTCTATTCTTGCCGGACAGATATCCCGTATCGGATATACCGGAGCGATCGTGATCGCCCTGTTCTATCTGATCCATTTTATCATGCTGGCAGGAGGTATTCAGGCATATATAGGTCAGGGGCTTCCGGTGATCCTTATGGATCTGATCGACGCTGTGACCATTGCCATCGTAATTGTGGTCTGTGCTGTTCCGGAAGGACTTCCGCTGATGATCTCCATCGTGCTGATGCAGAATACCAGCAAGATGCTGGATCACAATGTTCTTGTGCGTAAGGCAGAAGGTATCGAAACTGCCGGCGCACTGAATATTCTGTTCAGCGATAAAACCGGTACAATTACCAGAGGAGAACTGGAGGTCGTGGAATTTTTCACTGCAGACAGCACCGTCATTCCTCTTAAAAAACTGAATCAGCATAAGGAGCTTCAGAAAAACCTTCAGCTTGCCATCGGTAAAAATACCTCTTCCATGTTTGACGAACAGCATCGGGTCATCGGAGGAAATGCCACTGATCAGGCTCTGATGAAATTTCTGGGAGAGGATTCCTGGCAGAGCTTACAGGCAGATGAAAGCCTGCAGGTATGCGCAGCCCAGAAATTTAATTCTTCCAATAAATTCAGTCAGGCACAGCTTGGAGACAGAACATATTATAAAGGTGCGCCGGAACGTCTTCTGAGCAGTGCAAAATGGTATATGGACACAGACGGAAATATAAAGCCGCTGGATCCGGAGATACTGAACCGTAAAATTGACCAGCTTGCAGACAAGGCAATGCGTGTTCTTGCCTTCGGCTATGCAGATCATCCACTGGAGGAAAACCGGATTGAAGATGATCTGGTACTGATCGGGCTCACCGCCATCAGAGATGACGTACGTCCGGAAGCCAGAGACGCGATCCATCAGGTGATGGATGCAGGCATTCAGGTAGTTATGATCACAGGCGACCGTCTGGAAACGGCTGCCGCCATCGCAAGAGATGCAGGGCTTGTACAGTCATCCGGCGATATCTGTCTGACCTCAGCAGAGCTGAATGCCATGAGTGATGAGGAGATCAAAAAGATTCTTGGAAATATCCGTGTGATCGCTAGGGCGCTTCCTACCGACAAATCCCGTATGGTACGTATCTGTCAGGAAGAAAATCTGGTAGTAGGCATGACCGGAGACGGTGTCAATGACTCCCCGGCACTGAAGCGTGCAGATGTGGGGTTCGCCATGGGAAGCGGTACAGAGGCAGCCAGGGAAGCCGGTAAGATCGTCATCCTGGATGATAACTTTATCTCCATCCGTAATGCGATCTGGTACGGACGCACCATCTATCACAACATTCTGAAATTCTGTAAATTCCAGCTGGTGGTAAATGTTGCCGCTGTTCTGGTAAGCGCAATCGCTCCATTCCTTGGAGTGGAAGAGCCCTTAAAGGTTACGCATCTTCTGTTCGTCAACCTGGTTATGGACGGACTGGGTGCAATGATGCTTGGAAATGAACCTGCGCTGGAAGAATATATGAAAGAGCGCCCGCGCCGCAGAGATGAGGGTCTGGTAAGCCGCCCCATGCGGATGCAGATCGGCATCATGGGAATCTGGCTGACTGTAATGAGCCTTTTCTATCTGACTTCCGACTGGACCAGAAGCTTTTTCGCCACAGATGAGCAGTTTATGACCTCTTACTTTGTTCTGTTTATTGTCAGTGCGCTGTTCAATGGCTTCAATGTAAGAGATGACGGATTTGGGATTTTCCGCAATCTGAAGGAGAACCCGGATTTCCTGAAAGTCTTCCTGATGATCCTGGGAGTACAGTTCTGTATTGTGAATATATCGATGCTGCCGTTTGCAGCTGCCAACTGGATCGGCAATATGTTCAGCTGTGTTCCCTTTGGTCCTGCCGGATGGATTCTGGTCATTGCACTTGCATTTTCCATGATTCCGGTAGATCTGCTCAGAAAGCGTTTTTTTACCGAAAAAGAAAGCAAAACTGTAAATTCATATTTCCTTAAGAAATCTTAGGCTTTGCTTAAGATGAAAAAGGCGCCGGATGTGATATACTTTCAACAGATATTACATCCGGCGCTTTTCTGTCGCCGGACACGAAAGGATAAAGAACAATGAGACAAGTAGATGAAGAAAGAAGAGAACAGATCCGGAGAAAGAAAAAGAGAAGATTCAAACGGAAACTCTGCCGCCTGTGCCGGAATATTTGCCTTCTGACAGTTCTGGCTGCTGTTGCCTGGGGACTTGCTTCGTATCTGATGAATCATGAACTCTTCCCGGCAGATACTCCCTCTGTAGAAACTCCTGTGCTCCGTACAGAGGACGAATTAAAGGATACGATACGGCAGCTTGCCGAAAAATATGACGGATATAAAGACATCCATGAAAATTATGACCGTTACCCGGAAGCTCTTCTGGGAGCACTTGCCAACAATCCGGAGATGCTGGATTTTGTAAAAGGATATCCGGAAAACGATGGAAGTGTGACCGGCGGTCTTACGAAAAAAGAAAAGGAAGAATCGTATCCGCTGTTTCTGCAGTGGGATGAAAGATGGGGCTATGCTGCCTATGGTGAGAGCTGTATTGGCATCTCGGGCTGCGGACCAACCTGTCTGTCCATGGTCGTATACGCACTGACAAAGGATGATTCCGCCACACCGGACAGGCTTGCAGATTATGCCTGGAAGCAGGACTATTACGTAGAAGGGACCGGAACCTCCTGGTCATTGATGACAGAGGGTGCCAAAGCCTTTGGACTTCAGGGACGGGAGCTTTCTCTGGATGAGGGCGTTCTCAGATCCGAACTGGATCAGGGACATCCTGTCATCTGCGCCATGCGCGCCGGAGATTTCACTACCGCCGGACATTTTATCATGATCTATGCTTATGATAAGGATGGCTTTTCGGTGAATGATCCCAACTGTATAGAAAGAAGCCAAAAGAAATGGAGCTATGAGGATCTGAGCAGACAGATCAAGAATCTGTGGAGCTATTACAGCGAATAAAATATGTTCAAATGCATCCCCCCACCCGGCTTGTGGGGGGATTTTCTGTGTGATAATATGGATAACGGATGAGGTGACGAGTATGATTTTATCACAAATTGAAAATTATTGGACCGGAAGAGCAAAGGGCTATTCAGAGGTAAACCAGTATGAGCTGACCACAGGACAGGATCTGGTATGGCTTGGTGAGATTAAAAGGCATCTGCCTGAAAAGGAAGGGCTGAAGATTCTGGACGTGGGAACGGGACCAGGGTTTTTCGCAATTTTGCTTGCCCGTGCCGGATATGATGTAACGGCAGTTGATTACACAGAGGCAATGCTGAAGGAAGCAAAGAAGAATGCCGGTCATCTGGCGCAGCAGATTCATTTTTATCGTATGGATGCCCAGCATCTGGATTTTCCGGATGGATTCTTTGATGTTGTCATATCCAGAAATCTGACCTGGAATCTGGAAGAACCGGAGAATGCATATCAGGAATGGATGCGTGTACTGAAAACAGGCGGAAAATTACTGAATTTTGATGCGAACTGGTATCATCATCTGTTTGATGAAGAGAAGAGAAGGGCTTACGAAGAAGACCGGAAAATGGTGGAGGAGCTGCGTCTGGAAGACCAGTATACCTGCACGGATATTGATGCCATGGAAGACATCGCCCGTCAGATACCGCTCAGTCAGATCATGCGTCCTGCATGGGATACCAGTGTGCTGAAAAAATTTTCGGCAAAGTCGGTCTATGTGGACGAACAGGTCTGGAAACGTGTATGGGATTCCTCCGAAAAGATAAACTATGCATCGACGCCGATGTTTCTGGTAAGTGCGTTAAAGGGTTAATTCATAACAGAAATAAGATGATGGATAAGGAAATAGATCAGTGATAACAAAAGACAGAATTGTAAACTATTGGACACAGCGAAGCGACAGCTTTTTGGATCAGAGAAGATCTGAACTTCATGATTCCATCTCCCAGTGCTGGATGAGAGAGATCAAGGAAGTAATTCCAGCGGGAAAAAAGCTCCGCATTCTGGACGTCGGATGCGGAACCGGATTCTTTTCCATTCTGCTGGCAAAAATGGGACATGAGGTGACAGGTATTGATCTGACACCGGAAATGATAGAAAAGGGACGGATACTTGCAGAAGAAGAGCATGCGGATTGTAAGCTTCTCATTATGGATGCAGAACAGCTGGATTTTGAAGATGAAAGCTTTGATTTTATTATTTCCCGCAATCTGACCTGGACACTGCCTCATGTGGAAACCGCATACAGGGAATGGCTCCGGGTACTGAAAAAAGGCGGGATCCTCCTGAACTTTGACGCAGATTATGGTATGGAGGACACAGAGGATGTCTCCGGGCTGCCGCCGCTGCATGCCCATCATATGATCGGAGACTGGATGCGTCATGAAAATAACGAGATCAAAAAGATGCTGGAGATCAGTACACAGCGAAGACCCTTCTGGGATATTGCCATGCTTGCGGATCTCCAGGTTCAGAACTTTCAGCTGGATCTTGGGGTCAGTGAACGGATCTATCTGAAAATGGATGAATTTTACAATCCGACACCCTTATTTAAGCTGTGTATCACAAAGTAGAATACTGCAGGAATCAAAGGAATCATACAGTGAAAACATATATATTAAAAAGGCTTCTCCAGTTGATCCCGATTCTGTTTGCGATCACATTCCTCTCTTATGGAATGATGCGGGCAGCCGGAAGTGATGTGGTAGAACAGAAGCTGGAAAACAGAGGAACAACCGTGTCTCAGGAGGTAATTGATGCCGCCCGCGCGGAGCTCGGTCTGGATAAGCCATTTCTCCCGCAGTATGCGGCATGGCTTGGAAAACTGGTGCAGGGAGATATGGGAACCAGTTATGTATCTGAAAAGCCGGTATTGGAAACATTTATGTCCAAGCTTCCGGCAACACTGCTTTTAACGGCTGTCTCCATTTTTCTGACCGTAATCATATCCATCCCGCTCGGGATTCTTTCAGCAGTATACCAGAACCGGTTTACGGATTATCTGATACGAGCCTTCAGCTTTATCGGCAACAGTATGCCGAACTTTTTTGTTTCTCTTCTTCTGATGTATCTGTTCGCAATCCGTCTGGGATGGTTTCCTGTTATTTCAACCGGGATCAGCTTACAAAGTGCTGCAATGCCTGCCATAACACTGGCAATCGCCATGAGCGCCAAATATCTGCGTCAGGTAAGAGCTGCCGTTTTAGATGAATTAAGTCAGGATTACGTAACAGGCGCAAAGGCGAGAGGGGTAAAGTTTTCTGTTACTTTATGGAAAAGTATCATGAAAGCTTCTCTGGTGACGATCATTACCCTGCTGATGCTTTCCGTGGGAAGCCTTCTGGGAGGTACCGCAATCGTAGAATCCATATTTATGTGGGACGGTGTGGGGAAGATGGCAGTGGATGCCATCAACATGCGTGATTATCCGATGATCCAGGCATATGTCATGTGGATGGCGATCATCTATGTAACGGCAAATCTTCTGACCGACATCTCTTATCGTTTTCTGGATCCCCGTATTCGTCTGGGAGGTAAGGAACGATGAGCGAGACAAAAAAAATAACCGTCCGTGTGCAGAAGATAAAGAAAAACCGAATCCATATCCGGCTGGGAATTTTCAGCATTCTGGCAATACTGCTGCTTCTGATCACGATTTTTGCGGAACAGATCTGTCCGTATGATCCTTATCTGCAGGATCTGAGTCAGGCGCTGCAGCCGCCGAACGCAGCGCATCCAATGGGCACGGATACCTATGGCAGAGATATGTTATCCCGGGTTATCATCGGTGCCCGGACAAGTATCTCATCTACGCTTGCCTTAGTGGCTATTATCACCGTTTTCGGATCTGCCATGGGAGTGCTCTGCGGATATTTTGAAGGATGGCTGGATGCAGTTGTCATGCGTATCTCTGACATCTGCCTTGCATTTCCGGGACTGGTATTCGCCATGGCAGTCGCTGCGGTATTAAATGGCGGGATTCAAAATGCCGTGATCGCACTGGCTCTGATCAGCTGGCCCAAATATTCCCGTCTGGCAAGAAGCCAGACCCTGTCTCTGAAGAGTCTGCCGTATATGCAGGCAGCGCAGCTTGCAGGGGATAACACAGTGCAGTTGATCTTCCGGCATATCCTTCCCAATATTTCAGGTCCGATCCTTGTCACAGCCATGCTGGATATCGGAACTATGATGATGGAGATTGCAGGCTTGTCCTTCCTGAACCTTGGTGCACAGCCGCCTGTCGCTGAATGGGGGAGTATGATGAGCACCGGCCGAAGTATGCTGCAGACCTATCCCTGGGTCGTACTGTCGCCAGGCATTGCCATTTTCATATCCGTTGTAATATTCAATCTTCTTGGCGATACGATCCGTGATTATATGGATCCTAAAAACAGCCGGGCATAAGAAATACAGATTATTATAAAAAAGGGAGAAAATCATGATAAAAAACAGGAAACTGCTTGCGCTTCTGCTTACAACCGCATTAAGCGCAGGGACCATAACCGGATGCGGAGACAATAACGGAAGCGATCAGAACAGCGCTCCGACTGAACACTCCCAGACTGCTGCCGAAGATACTCAGGCGCAGCCCAAAACCTTTATATTTGGCGATACGACCTTTAATGCTGAGAATGAGGAGGCCAACATCAATGCCCACAGTGCATATGCCGGATGGGCATGTATCCGATACGGCGTTGGTGAAACCTTATTCCGGATTATGGATGATATGAGTTTGGAGCCATGGCTTGCGGAAGGCTATGAACTGATCGATGAACTTACCTGGAAGATAACGTTAAAGGACGGAATCTGCTTCTCCAATGGAAAAGCATGTGATGCAGAAGCCGTTAAGAAGTGCTTTGAGGATCTGATCGCTGTTCATGAGCGGGCACGGGGAGATCTGAAAATTGAAAGCATGGAGGCAGATGGACTGGTTCTGACAATTAAGACCAGCACTCCCTGTCCAAGTCTTTTGAACTACCTGTCTGAGCCATATGGCTGTATTCTTGATATGGATGAAGGAGTGACCGAAGAGGGGATCGTTGTCGGTACCGGTCCTTATGCGGCAGTCGAGCTGGTTACCGATGATCATCTGAAACTGGTAAAAAATGAGAACTACTGGGATGGAAATGTAAACATTGATGAAATCACGGTTCGTACTATTTCAGATGGTGATACCCTTGCACTGGCTCTCCAGTCCGGTGAGATCAACGCTGCATACGGAATGGCATATGCCAGCTATCCAATGTTCCAGAACGATGACTACACCTTCACCAGTACTCAGACCAGCCGTTCCTTCTACTGTCAGATGAACTTTGAGTCTCCGGTTACCAAGGATGCTGCTGTTCGCAAGGCGATTGCCATGGGAATCAACAAAGAAGCATTTGTCAATGTTCTTTTAAACGGATACGGATATGTCGCTACCGGTGCTTTCCCGGATTCAACTGATTTTGGCGGATCCACACTCCGGACAGAAACCTATGATCCGGAAGGTGCCAAAGCGCTTCTTGAAGAGGCAGGATGGAAGGATACAGATGGTGACGGTATCCGTGAAAAGGACGGACAGCCTTTACAGATCAGATGGCTCACTTATCCCAGCCGTCAGGAGCTTCCGCTTCTGGCTGAATCTGCTCAGAGCACACTGAAAGAGATCGGCATGGATGTCCAGATCAACAGCACAGCCGATCACAATTCCATTTGCAAGGATACCTCAGCATGGGATGTATATGTGGCTGCAAATGTAAACTGCGGTCTTGGTGATCCCACCAACTTTTTCTCCACGCACTGTCTGGATGATTCCGTAAAAAATCGCGGAAAATATCACAATGACGAGCTGGAGAAGCTTGCAGTTGAACTGAACAGCACCTTTGACACTGCAGAAAGAAACCGGATCGCAATTCAGATGCAGCAGGAGATTCTGGACGACAATGCCTTTATATTCTGCTCCTTTCTGAAGATGAGTATGATCAGCCAGGCAAATGTAACCGGTCTGACTGCACATGCATGCGACTACTATGAGCTGACTGCAGACCTGGATATCAATTAGCATCATCATAAGGAATATGGAACATGGAAAACACATTACTTCAATATGATTCTGTGGAAATATCATTTGATGGAAGACCTGTCGTGCATGATATTTCTTTCGGCTTAAAACCGGGAGAGATACTGGGGCTTGTGGGTGAATCCGGAAGCGGAAAAAGTACGCTGATCAAAGCTGCCATGGGTCTCTTAGGCGATCACGGAATGGTAACGAAGGGGGATATCACTTTTGAAGGAGAAACTCTTGTAGATATGCCTGAGCGAAAGCTCCGGCATATCCGCGGTGCTAAAATCGGAATGATCTTTCAGGATGCAGGCGCATCTCTTTGCCCCATTCGTACAATCGGAAGCCAGATATATGAGAGTATGTCCGCACACAGGAAGATCAGTAAAGCAGACGCAAGATTCAGGGCTCTTGAACTGTTTGACAAACTGAATTTCAAAGAAGCAGAGCGCATCTGGGACAGCTATCCTTTTGAATTGTCCGGAGGCATGAATCAAAGAGCAGGCATCGCAATTTCCATGCTGCTGAATCCGCCGGTGCTTTTTGCAGACGAACCAACCAGCGCACTGGATGTGGCTGTACAGCGTCGGGTCGTGAAGGAAATGCTGCGTGTACGCGAAATGTTCGGAACGGCGATCATTATTGTTACTCATGATATTGGCGTTGTATCTGCCATGGCAGATTCTGTACTTGTTCTTCAGAACGGCAACAAAATGGAGTATGGGCCTGCAAAGTCTGTTCTGGAAAATCCGGAAAGTGAATATACCCAAAAGCTGCTTTCGGCTGTGCCGAGGCTTCGCAGGAGATAAGTATGGAACCGGTTTTAAAAGTAAAATCATTAAGTAAAGTATTTCATCAGCGGGGAAAGAAAGCGTTTACGGTTGTAGATCATGTCAGCTTTGATCTGTATCCGGGCGAAATTCTTGGAATTGTAGGAGAATCCGGAAGCGGAAAGAGCACCATTGCAAAGCTCGTCAGCCGCCTGCTGGATGCCACCGAAGGGGAAATTATCCTGGATGGACAGAATATTACGCATTTGAAGGGATCTGCGCTCAGGGATGCATACAGCAAACTTCAGATGGTGTTTCAGACACCTGTCGGATCCTTTGACCCTAGAAAGACACTGGGAAACGGTGTCGGGGAGAGTCTGCAGAACAAAGGGATTTCAAAAGCAGAGGTAAAAGAAGCCGTCACACAGCTCCTTTCTCAATGCGGACTCGATGCAGAATTCGCCAGCCGATATCCGCACCAGGTCAGCGGCGGACAGTGTCAGAGAGCAGCCATCGCCCGTGCATTAGCTGTTGAACCCCAAGTGATCATCTGTGATGAAGCAACCAGCTCTCTGGATGTAACTGTACAGAAACAGATCATGGATCTATTGCAGTCATTAAAGGAAGAAAAAAATATTGCCTGTCTGTTTATCTGTCATAACCTTGCGCTGGTACAGCAATTCTGTGACAGAGTGTTGGTACTGCAGGACGGAAAGATCGTGGAACAGGGGACACCGGACGAGGTGATCCTGCATCCCCGATCAGAATATACCAAAATGCTGGTGGATTCCATTTTTTAATCTATAAGCTCAGACAGACTGAAGAAATTGTTCCACATAAAACAGAGCCGCACCTATCGCAGGCGTATACTGCCCGTGTACGCCTACGAGAATCTGTTCTCTTTTTATCTCGAAGGGAGAAGAAGCATTGATATATTTCAGAAGGTATTCAATATCTTCTTCTGTAAAATATGGGGCTAAATATCCACTGATGATAATAGGAGCATCAATAATCATATTTAAATTTTTCATGGCATATGCCAAATGGTTCAGATAGTCTTCCCAGATTTGTTTCAGATGGGGAGACTTTTTTTCTCTCATCTGAGGAAAGAACTCCTTAATCGGCAGTCCGGCAGAATGTTCCAGGGAATTGGCGGAACAATAAGTTTCCAGACAACCGCGGTTTCCACAGTAGCAAAGCGGTCCGTCCGGGTTGATACACATATGTTCAAGCGTACCGCTGTGCATATACGTTCCCTGATGAATACAGCGATTGGTGATAACAGCTCCTCCAAGATTCCGGTTCAGCAGGAGGATAACCGCACTGTGAAGCTTCTGATGGTTCCACAGTTCCAGACAGGCAGCGGATTTCGAATCATGTTCTAAATGACAGGGATAAGGAAGATGTCTGGAAAAATCATGCAGACTCATGTCTGTATTACCCATGATCTTTCCATAGGTTACCTTTGTATTATCAGGAGAAGTGATTCCCTGAGTGGCAATGGAAATACCAAGTATTTTGTCTGGTGCATATTGATTTTTTGAGATAAAGCTTTTAATTTCCCTGGTAACATACTCATAATAGGCGTCTGTATTCGAATAGGGAAATGGAATTGTAGATGTACAGACTGCGTTTCCGTATAAGTCAATGGCAGTAAGATGGAACATATCTTTCAAAATACCTATGCCAATGGAAATTCTGAAATCAGAAACAATCTGAATTGCCTGTGCCTTTCGCCCTCCGGTAGAATCAAAATATCCCTTTCGCTCAATCAATCCATCTTCTTCTAATATGTTTAAATTCTGACTGACGGTAGATAACCCCATCTGTAAGCCCTGAACGATCTGCAGTTTGGAAGAAGTCCTTTCTTCGTAAATATACTGATATACCTTAGATTTATTTATTTTTTTCAGGTTAATAGTCGTTAATCCTTTTTCGTTCATGATAAAGCTCCCATAAAAATTAAGAGTTTGTAATAAATTTAAGCGTCAGTATTATTTTAGTACAAAACAATACTAAATACAATAGCTGATGCATTTTGGTAATAATCAATAAAAATCGAAGTGTAAAATTATGATTATTGCCAATTGATTCTTGAAATATCAAGATATATACTATACTTACAATTAAGTCTTAACATTAAGTATAAAACAAATAAAACAATCAGGAGGCGGAACATGAAATTAACAATCGAAGGGATCAAAAACTGTGCATTATGGGAAGAGGCAGGGATTAAACTTCCGGGGTATGATGTGGAGAAGATTTCAGCAAAGGCAAAGAAAGAACCTCAATGGGTACATTTCGGAATCGGAAATATTTTTCGTGTATTTATCGGCGGTATTGCAGATGGATTATTGGAAAATGGAGATCTGGAAAAAGGAATTATCTGTGTAGAATCATTTGATTATGATGTGGTAGATAAAATTTATTCTCCTTTTGACAATTTAGGACTCAGTGTACTTCTCCATGGAGACGGAACCAGAGAATATAAGGTACTGGCGTCTTTTGCGGAAGCAGTGAAAGCCTTATCCGCAGATCAGGAACAATGGAACAGATTAAAAGAAATCTTTTCTGCTCCGTCTTTACAGATGGTGTCATTTACCATTACAGAAAAAGGATACGCATTGCAGAAAGCAGACGGAACATGGTTTCCATTTGTGGAATCGGATATTCAAAATGGTCCGGAAAAATCAACAGGTGCAATGGCTGTTGTGACAGCAATGCTCTATGAAAGATATCGGGCTGGAAAATATCCATTGGCATTGGTATCTATGGATAACTGCTCACAAAACGGTGCAAAGCTCAGAGAGTCAGTCAGGACCATGGCAGAAGAGTGGAGGAAAGCAGGTTATGTAGATCAGGCTTTCGTGGATTATGTAAGCGACGAGGACGTAATTTCTTTTCCGTGGACTATGATCGATAAAATCACTCCAAGACCAGGTGAGCAGATTGCCAGAGACCTGGAAGAGTCAGGTGTGGAAAATATGCAGCCTGTGATAACAGGAAAAAGGACCTACATTGCACCATTTGTAAATGCGGAGAAGCCACAGTATCTTGTAATAGAAGATCACTTCCCCAATGGCCGTCCCGCACTGGAAAAAGGGTTTGGAGTCTATATGGCAGACCGCGAAACTGTAAATCTGTCAGAACGGATGAAAGTAACCGTTTGTTTGAATCCTGTACACTCGGCAGCCGGACCGTTAGGAGTTGCATTGGGCTATGATCTGTTTGCACACATGTTAAATACAGATGAGGATATGATGAAGATGGCACGTATGGTAGCATATGATGAAGGACTTCCTGTTGTAGCGGATCCTGGAATTCTTTCTCCGCAGGAATTTGTTGATGAACTGTTTCAGGACCGCTTTCCAAATGAATATTTAGGAGATACAAACCTCCGCCTTGCTGTGGATGTATCGCAGATGGTGGGAATTCGCTTTGGAGAAACGATCAAAGCATATGTGAAGAAATACGGTGATGCCTCCAGACTGACAGCAATTCCGCTTGGGATTGCCGGGTGGCTCAGATATATGCTTGCCGTAGATGATGCCGGAAATTCATATGAACTGGCACCGGATCCAATGAATGAAGAGATTACCGAACAATTAAAAGATATCGTCGTAGGAAAGCCGGAGACATTCAAAGAACAGTTAAAACCGATCTTGTCTAATGAACGTATTTTCTTTGTAGATATCTATACAACAGGGCTGGGAGAAAAGATTGAGACCATGTTCCGGGAAATGCTGGAAGGTCCGGGAGCCATCAAAGCTGCAGTACATAAATATGTAGGAGGTAACTAAAATGACAGAACCGGTTTTTGCGGCAGACCCTGTAAGATTACTGCTTGCCTCAGCGGCAGGAATTGCAGTGCTGCTTATATTCATCATAAAATTTAAGATTCATCCGATATTATCACTGTTGATCTCCGCATTATTGATCGGTCTCGGAGCTGGAATGCCGGTTCCGGAACTGGTAAATACCGTGGAAAAAGGCGCAGGAGAAACGCTGCAGGGAATCGTACTGCTCATTGGTCTTGGATCTTTATTTGGAGGAATTTTGGAAGTGTCCGGAGGCGCACAGTGTGTTGCCCAGACACTTGTCAGGAAATTCGGTGACAAAAAAGCCGGGATCGCTCTTGGAATTACCGGATTAGTAGTTGGCACCACGGTATTTTTTGAAGCAGGTGTTGTTATATTAATTCCGCTGGCATTTGGGTTAGCAAAAAAAACAAAACGTTCTACACTTTTTTATGTGATCCCTCTTCTTGCGGGGCTGGCAAGCGGTTTTGCATTTATTCCGCCCTCCGCCGGATCTGTACTTGTAGCAAATATGCTGAATGTGGATCTTGGGATTATGATTGCCGTAGGAGTTCCGGTAGGAATGATTGCCTTAATTTTTGCGGGAATCTTATGGGCAGGCTTTATCGGAAACAAGATCGATACCGGACTTCCATCTAATATTCAGGAGGTTGTGGAAGCAGAGGAGGCAGATCTTCCTGCATTTTCCACGGTGTTATGTATTATTTTAGTTCCGTTAATTTTAATTCTGTTAAGTACCGTTTCCGAATATATTTCCGGAATTGAAGCTGTACGTCCGGTCTTGAAGTTCCTTGGCACACCGTTTGTCGCACTGATCATTGCAGTATTGACCGCAATGTATTTTCTGGGGAAAAAACAGGGATATAATGGAGACCAGTTAAAGAAAGTATTAGACCGGTCTCTGCGGCCAACCGGACAGATCCTTCTTGTAATTACGGGCGGCGGCATTATCCGCTGGGTATTACAGGATTGTGGTATGGGCAATATTATCGGACCGGTATTGGAAAAGAGTGGTCTTCCGCTGGTTATCGTTGCTTTTCTGATTGCAGCATTGATCCGTGCATCCGTAGGCGCAGCTGTTGTGGCAATGACTATGGCGGCAGGTATTATGGCGGCTATGCCCGGTGTGGCAGAATTGTCTCCCGTGCATCTTGCAGCAATGGTGTGTGCAATCAATGGAGGTGCCACTGCATTCAGTCATGTAAATGATTCCGGATTCTGGCTGGTAAATTCATTACTGGAAATTGATGAGAAGACAACTTTAAAATCCTGGACAATGATGGAAACCATCATCGGTATTACAGGTCTGATCTGTGCAGCTGCGATTACTTTATTTATATAAGGAGAGATAGGATGACTGTAAAGGTAGTTTTAGAAACAATGCAGAAAGCCAGAAAACTGGTAAGCATTGTAGAAGCAATTCCGTATGATGCGGAATTGTGCAGTGGTCGGTATACTGTAAATGCAAAATCTATGCTGGGAGTGCTGAGCCTGCCCGACTTTGAAACAGGAGAATTACATATCCACACAGATAATGAAACGGACTGTGAAGAAATATTATTTAAATTATTAGAAGAAAATCTTATTGCCGAAGCCGAGGATTCCGTAAAAAAATCTCTGTATGATATCACTGTGTTTGGAGAGATTTTAATTGATTTTACTTCAGAGGGATATAATGAAAACGGACAGATGATATATGCCGGAAATCCGGGAGGAGCTCCCGCAAATGTGGCAGTTTCGGCAGGAAAACTCGGTGCCGCTGCAGCCTTCCTGGGAAAAGCTGGTAAGGATATGCACGGAGAATTTCTCCGCTCTGTATTAGAAAAAGAAAAGGTGGAGACCAGAGGACTGATTTTAGATGAAAAGTATTTCACAACGCTTGCTTTTGTTAAAATCAATGAAAAAGGAGAACGAACCTTTTCTTTTTCAAGAAAACCCGGTGCAGATACTAAAATTCAAAAAGAGGAATTAGATGTTGATATTCTGGATCATACAAATATTTTTCATGTTGGTTCCCTGTCATTGACGGATCAGCCTGCAAGAGATACTACATTTTATGCGGTAAAAAGAGCCAAAAGTAAAGGAAGTATTATCTCTTACGATCCTAATTATCGCGCACCACTATGGAAAGATGAAGAAGAGGCAAAAAAACAGATGCAAAGCCTGATCCCTTATGTCGATATTATGAAATTATCAGAAGAAGAGACGGAGCTTTTAACAGGATATCAGGATGTAGAGAAGGCTGCGGCCAGATTATATGAGCAGGGTGTTAAGATTGTTTCGGTGACACTGGGTAATAAAGGAGCGTACATTTACAGCAAAAACGGAGGCTGCACAGTTCAGGGCTTTGAAGCGGAGCACGTGGAAGATACAAATGGCGCCGGAGACTCCTTCTGGGGAGGATTTCTATACCAGATCAGTCATTCAGAGAAGATGCCTGAGGAACTGACGAAAGAAGAATTAACAAAATTTGCAGAATTTGGAAATGCAGCAGCCAGTATTTGTGTTGAGAAAAAAGGAGCAATCCCAGCTATGCCGGATTTCGCACAGGTAGAAGAAAGGATCGGAAAAGGAAGAAAACCAGATAGATAGAATTTTCCACTTACCGCTCCCCCTTCTCCCGTAACTGCACCACATTGGCAGCACTGCGTTTTCGTTCCTCCTTCATTGCTGCGTAGTGCTTTCGTGTGGTGTTGACATTTTTGTGTCCAAGAACATCCGCCACCAGATAAATATCCCCTGTCTCCTGATAGAGAGCCGTTCCATAGGTACTGCGCAGTTTGTGGGGAGTAATTTTCTTAGCAGTAGCAGTAGAAGCATATTTTTTGACCAGACGCTCCACGGAACGAACCGTGATACGTGTATTGTTCTGGGAGATAAAGAGTGCATTTTCATGTCCCTGTGCCGGTTCCATAGTAAGTCGTTCATCCAGATAATTCCGAAGCATTTCCTCCGTTTCTTCTCCGAAGTACACCATGTCTTCGCCGCCTCCTTTTCGAATCACACGCATAGCTCCATTGTCAAAATCCAGATCCTGAAGATCCAGACCAACAAGCTCCGTAACACGAACGCCTGTTCCGAGAAGTGTAACGACGATTGCAAGATCCCGGAGCCTGTTTTTTTCGTGCCAAATTTTCTGGTGTTTGGATAATTTTGCACCAGATTCAATATTGTCAATAAGCTGAGCAACCTCGTTGGGATCCAGCCGGATAATATTTTTTTCTTTAATTCTCGGCACATCCACTACAGATGGGGCATTCTTTTGTATCATTTCCTTTTTATGAAAATAGCCAAAGAACGTATTCAAAGTTGCCAGCTTCCGGGCTTTTCCCTCCTCGTGGTTAATGAAGAGCTGACCATCCTTTTCGTAATAGGTCAAAAAAGACATATATTCCTCAATATCCACCGGCTGGATATGATCCAGGACAGAGATTGGAAGAGTACGAATATCCTTATCCCGAAAATAAGGATTCTGTGTCTTCAAAAAGTAAAAGAAGGTACTCAGATCATAGGCATAGTTCCTTCTTGTATTTGTTGCCTTTTTGATCTCCATGGCACGGAAAAAATCTGACGCAAAGGCAGGCAGCTCCTTCATAAGCTCTCTGATTTTTTCTACATTCTTTTTATCCATTTGTTCGTGGTAGGTGAGTGGCATAGACAAAAATTCCTTTCATTTCATTTTCATACAAATAATATCTTACATTTTTTATTTTGACTATATCGCGTCGTAAAACTGCGATTTTGCGACGCGTTAGATATTTGTAGTATACTACTGTTTTTCCTTCATTACAAGATGTTTTTTTATCGAACGGATTATGTTATACTATATACTAATACTATTCTAATGAGGTGAACTACAGCTATGAAATCATCAAATGACCTGCGGACTCTTTTACGTTCTATTGATCATAAAGGTTATCCGGCTTATAAATCCCTTGCCGGAAGTTATCAGTTTGGAGGCTTTCAATTATTTATTGATCATGTTCAGGGTGATCCCTTTGCATCTCCATCCAGTCTTCATGTGGAAGTTCTGCACAAGGATGCCAGATTTCCTGAAGCATATTATCAAAGAAACTGCCCCCGGATTGCCCTTCAGGATTACCTGACCAGACGGCTTGCTTCCCAGTTCGAAGATTTTAACTTTAAAGCAAAGGGGTCAGGAAAAAGCGGACTTATATCTATCTCCAGATGCGGTCAGGAGGTCCTGGAACGAAGTGCATGTCAGATTACAAAGGACAGACTGATCTCCCGCTTTCACGTGGGATTTCCTGCATTTGGACGGACGATCAATGCCGGAGAACTGGAAAAGATCCTGTTCGATTTTCTTCCCCGCTGCGTAGAGAACAGTCTCTTCTACCGCCGACTGGACAGTAAAAAGGTGGAGGAGGCTGTCTTTCTTGCAGAGGATCAAGAAGCCGTCCGGGCTATCCTGCGAGGAGAACACTTGTGCGCATTTGTAGCAAACGGTTCTGTTCTTCCCCGAAAAAGCGGTGTATCCGATCTTCCGATGAAGGACAGTGTTCCCTTCTGCTCTCCTGCTTCTATGGAGCGTACCTTTACGCTCCCCCATCGCGGAGAGATTCAGGGTATGGCAATTCCTGAGGGGATCACTCTGATCGTAGGAGGTGGATATCACGGAAAGTCCACGCTTCTGGAGGCGCTGCAGACAGGTGTATATAATCACATCGCCGGAGACGGCAGAGAATTTGTGCTTACTGAGGATTCAGCAGTAAAGCTGCGTGCAGAGGATGGACGTTCTGTCCGCAATGTGGATGTCTCCCTCTTTATCAATGATCTGCCAAACCGAAAGGATACCTCTTCCTTCTCTACTCCGGATGCCAGCGGAAGCACTTCTCAGGCAGCCGGGGTGATTGAAAATATAGAAGCAGGTTCCCGACTGTTTCTGATCGATGAGGATACCTCTGCCACGAACTTTATGCTCCGGGACGATTTTATGCAGCAGGTCATCAGCAGAGACAAGGAACCGATCACACCTTTCCTGGAACGTGCCAGAGATCTGTATGAGCAGGCTGGTATTTCCACAATCTTAGTCGCCGGAAGTTCCGGTGCATTCTTCTTCATTGCAGATAAGATCATTCAGATGGACAACTATCGTCCGGTGGATATTACGGAACAGGTAAAAGTATTATGTAAGGAACATACGGCTCCAAGGATTAAAGCTCCTGACTTTTCCATTCCCGATTTCAAGAGGGTCTATCCAGCTGCACATACTTCACGTCAAAGTGAGTCTGGAAGGCGGGAAGGACAGCCAGGACGGCGTGGAAATAATCGTCACGGAGGAGATAACCGTTATGAGCACAAGAAGATCAAGACCTATGGACGAGACTCCTTCTCTCTGGATAAAGAAACGGTGGATCTGCGTTATATCGAACAGCTTGCAGATTCAGAGCAGACGAATGCACTTGCTCACCTTCTTCGATACGGACTGGAACAGATCATTGATGGCAGAAAAACAGTTCGTCAAACTGTACAGATGCTTTCCGATACACTGGATCAAAAGGGCTGGGAACCATTCTGCAGCTCCTATGTTCCCTGCGGACTTGCCAAACCAAGGAAACAGGAAATATCCGCCTGTCTGAATCGATTCCGCGGCTGACAGTAGCTGAATTACTCTCTTTTAAACTATAACAGGCTGGTTTCTGAATCCGAAACCAAGCCTGTTATAATATATCCTCATATTCTACTCTTCTGCTTCTTCCTGCGTCGAAGATCCCTGATTCAGGACTTCGGTAATCTTCTCGATCATCTCATCTTCCTTCAGGCGGAACTTAATCTCCACACGTCTGGATGATGCCATATCCACCTTATCGGAATTCATCTGATAGATTGGATTACTGTAAGAACGCCCATTCACCGTCATCAGCTTCTGAAGCTGGGTTATCTGATCCGTTGTCAGTCCATTCGCATCATTCATACAGAACTTCGCAACAGAATTGGCACGATTATAAGAAAGCGTCATATTGCTTTGATAATCACCATCTGTGTCTGTATGTCCCTCAAAGATAATCTCTGCAATATAGGGGCGGAAATTATCCTGAAGAAGAACTCCCAGATACATGGGAATAATTTCTTTCAATGTAGTCTTACTCTCTGCAGTCAGAGTTGCACTGTTATATCGAAACAATACATCGGAAGAAAACGTGATGGATCCGGTCTGTGCGTCTACCTTCATAGAAGAATTACTGAATCGATTCTGCAGCTCTCCGATGATATCGGTACGAATACCGACAATATCCTGCAATTCACTTTTGGTGGCATCCAGCTCTGCGCGTGCTTCATCAATCTCCAGATATGCCGCCTCCAGCTCATCCTGTGTCATAGTTGCCTTTGCATAAGCTTCTTCCAGTTCTTTTAAAGAATTCCGAAGCTCTGCCTCTGAAGCTTCCAGATCAGCCCTGGATGCTTCCAGCTCCGTCTGGGTGGCATTCAACTGAAGCTCCGCCTTCTCCAGATCGGTTCGCTTCTGCTTGTAGATCGCCAGCGTTATGGCAATGATAAGGATAAAGATCAGGAGGAGCGCTGCCATCATGTCTGAATACGACTGCCAGTAGCTGGTCTCTGCAAATACAGCTCTGTCTTTTCGTTTATTTTTCATACAAATTCCTCATCTGATCAAATGTGTATAATTCGTTGCTCAGGTCCTCACAGGCACTGGAAAGCTTCGCTTCAATGTCGCTCTGACGCTCCACTGCCAGATTCATCGTATCGTTCATCGTACGGCTCGCTTCCAGAAGAAGACGTGTGCTTTCCTCCAGCCGCTGGAAATTCCTTGCATAGGTCGCCTGTGCCTCACATGCCTGATTCAGGGATTTTCCGAGACTTTCAAAATCAGCATTCATGGTATCGGACATTCGGTTCATGAACTGTTGTACGATCTGTTCCATTCCTTTGGTCTGTTCAGCCGCATTTCCACGCATCAGTTCCATGATAGCCTTCAGGGAATTGGAGATATTCGCCTGATAGATCAGCATCGCACTCATGTTTTCATCCGTGGTGCTTGCCGCAGGTGCTGCATACTCATGAAATGCAGAAATGAAATCCGACAGCTTCTCATACGCATCTGCCATCAGACTGCGGTATACGAACGTAAACACCAGTGAGAAAAAGATGCCATACACCGAAGTATGGAAAGCGACCTTCATACCATCCAAAAGCGGGGCAATATTGTCAGATATGGTAAAAATATCATTTCCGGAAAAGGAGCTCATACCCATGGATAATCCAAGGAAGGTTCCAAGAATACCAAGACCCGTCATCGCACCGGAGATGGCAGAGTTAAAAAACGTCCGCCCTACCTGATCCAGCAGATCTTCATTAATATACTCTTCTATGGGGCAGGTAGCCGTAATGACTCCCTTCGGTGTGGTATGAGAAGCAATCCGTTTCTGATATTTTGCAAACTGTTCATTCAGAACCGGGCTGGAGAAAGGATTCTCCTTCTGCCGATATTCCTGCCACAGGTTCTTGCGGACCGCATCATATCTGTTACGCATCTGATAAGCTGCTTCCGAAAGAGAATCCGTCACACGGTTCAGCCTTGCAAAGCTGATAAACGAAATTACGAACAGAATACCGATAAGTACCAGAAATCCGACATTGATCATCAGATTGCTCATGGAAGTGGCTTCCCCTGTAAATACACCATTTATGTACAAAATGAATCCGAACATCAGGATGTAAAATACAGCTAAAATGTAGTACAGTTTGTTCTTCATGATGAACCTCCTTTGTATCTCATGTATTTACTTTACCACATTTTGTCTCATGCTACAATGAGATGAGGAGATTCTTAAGTGAATCTTCATGAAATCTTAAAGAGTAAGGAGCCTACTTTACCTGTGTCGAATAATAAGGTACGATGAGCTTCTGCCCTGTTGTCAGCTGATCCGTTACCATACGGTTAATAGACATGACCTCATTGATATAATCTGACTTTTCCATATAATAAGAAGAGTCCATATATGCTTCTGCCACATCCCATAAAGTATCGCCTTTCTGGATCTCAATATCTGTATAATACTTATACGCAGGTTCCTTCTCCGGTTCCTCTGCTCTGGTCAGCAGAGTTCCAAATCCTACCCCGATGCCAAACATAACAACAATTGTCAGGAAAAAAATAAGAAAAAGCTTTCTTCTTGCTTTCTGCTGTCTCAGTGCCTTCGCCCTGCGTACTCTTCTGATCTCAGTTCTTGCCATCATATCTGCCGTATACATCCCAACACACTCCTTTGTAAATACACTCCCAAACATCTGTTCTTTATGAATTCATTATATATTCCGAACATCTGTTTGTCAATAGAAAAACCGAAAATTTGTTCGATTAAGAAATTCCAATAAAAAATACACCCTTCTGCACAGAAGCTTTTACACATTCTATACAGAGGATGTACTTTTTACTTTTCCTTTTTATTTCTTTTTCGCAGGCATTGCACAATAGAATATGAAGCCAAGGAATATCACTGCTCCTGTCATCCAGCAGCCAAGCACGACCGGTCCCTGAGGTGCAAACTTATCATAATAGCCCTTCAGATAGATCACACCAATAATCAGCGGAATCCCATATGCCACATAATTTCTGAGCCCCTTCGGAAACTTGATGCCGTCTCCGGTATTTGCTTCTTCGATCAGTGCGTTCCAGCCCCATCCGTTCTTTCTTGTACAGAACAGAATATAGCCAAGGCTGCCCAGAGGAAGCAGATTGTTGGATACAATAAAGTCCTCCAGGTCCATGATCGTACTGCCCTCTCCCAGAGGCTGGATACCGGACAGAACATTAAAGCCAAGCACTGCAGGCATACTCAGAAGGATGATCAGCACTGCGCTCACCAGAACACTTTTCTTTCTGGACCACTGGAACAGATCCATGTCAAATGCAATAATATTTTCAAAAACAGCAATAATCGTAGTCAGTGCCGCAAAGGTCAGGAACAGGAAAAACAGCGCGCTCCACAGAGCTCCGCCTGCCATCTGCGCAAAAATATTCGGCAGTGTAATAAAGATAAGGCTGGGACCGGCTCCCGGTTCAATTCCAAATGCAAAGCATGCCGGAATAATAATAAATCCTGCGGTCAGTGCCACAAAGGTATCCAGTGCCGTGATACTGATCGCCTCACCGGCCAGACTGCGGGATTTGTCCAGATAGCTGCCGAAGATCAGCATGGCGCCAATACCGATAGAAAGGGTAAAGAAGGCCTGACTGAGCGCTGCAAATAATACATTGCCGATACCTGCATCCACAATTTTCTGAAAATCAGGAACCAGATAGAACCAGACACCTGCACCTGCACCCTCCAGAGATACCGAACGAATTGCCAGTACCACCATGATCAGCAGAAGTGCCGCCATCATAAACTTTGAAATACGCTCTACTCCGGCTTTCAGTCCAAACCTGCATACTGCAAAGCCAATGATACAGATCAGAACCGTCCAGAAGGTCATGGTAGGCAGATCTGCCAGCATACTTCCAAAAGCGCCCTCCACCATCTCAGAAGAGGCTCCGGCAAAATCTCCGCGCAGACTGCGGAAACAATAATACATCAGCCAGCCTCCAACCATGGTATAGAACATCATCAGTAAATAACAGCCAGAGATACCAATATATTTCATCCTGTGCCAGGACGTCCCTGCCGGCTCCAATTCATCAAAGCTGCAGGCCACACTCCTGCGGCTGGCACGACCGACTGCAAATTCGCATATCATTACCGGAATACCCATGATCAGAAGGAATGCCAGGTAAATCAGAATAAATGCTGCGCCTCCGTACGCGCCGCAGATATACGGAAATTTCCATACATTTCCAAGTCCGATGGCACATCCGGCAGAGACCAGAATAAATCCCAGCCGGGAACCAAATTTTTCTCGTGTCATATTCAATACTCCCTCCATTTATTAACAAATCATACCCTCCTATTATAATTTGTCATATGTCATATTGCAAATTCTGTCTTTTGATATTAAAATAAGATAAACTTATAGTAAGAGGTGTTCCTATGAATATGAACCAGCTGAAATATTTTGTTGCTGTAGCAGAATACCGAAGCTTTACCAAAGCCGCAAATCAGTATTACATATCTCAGACAGCCATCACCCAGCAGATCCATGCACTGGAAGAAAATATGGGCGTTCAGCTGATAGACCGTACTACAAGACCCATTTCCCTGACACCTGCCGGAAATGTTTTTCTGCTGGAATCCAAAGCGATCCTGGAGCGTATGAATACCGCCATGAGCAAGGTCATGGACGCTTCCACCGGACTGGTGGGTACTTTAAGGATTGGTTATACAAAGGGTTACGAACGAAGCAATCTGTCCAATATCCTGCGCTCCTTCCACCTGGAATATCCGAATATCCTGATCACCTGTTACCGCTGCGATACGGATATGCTGGCTGCAGGACTTTTCAATAATGACTATGATATTATTTTCACCTGGGACAGCACGAATATCCTTCAGGAAAACGGAATCGAGTACAAACTGATGGAACTGGCACCGCTGGTGGTAGCCCTTTATGCAGGACATCCCTTCGCACAGCGTAATTCTCTGAGCCGAAAGGAACTGAAGAACGAAACGATTCTCTATATGTCTCCCTCCGGCACCGGAGAATCCTTCGGTGACAACCATTTTATTGAGCTGTACCGACAGGCGGGTTATCAGCCGAATATCCTGTTTCGGTCCAACGATATCGAAAGTATCCTTATGATGATTGCCGCAGAAGAAGGGATTTCCATCCTGCCCTCATATATTACCAGCAAGCTGAAAGATGCTGATAATCTGGTCTTTGTTCCGCTGGTAGGGGAAGGCGAGTATGAGAAGATCATCTCAGTCTGGCGAAAAGATGACAAAAGCCAGGCACTGAGACAATTTTTACAGCGGATCTGACGGATCCGCGTGAAGGAAAGACGATCATGAAATGCTCGATGGTCGTAAATATCACTCTATCTTAGAAAGCAAGGTAAGGATTTTTGGGGTTCTGTTATCTGGCATTGTACGCTCACCATCCTTTTACAGTTCAATATGTTCGGGGAACGCTTCTTTACGCATGATACCCCACATCTTGTCGATATAAGACAGCGTATAATAATTTTCGTAGTAGTGATAGTAAAAAGCACCCTTTAGTGTCATTTCATAAGTGCCACAATGTTCTTTGACGAAGCCCAACATCAGAAAGGTTTCGCCTCCGCAGAAAAATAAAATGCGTACTCCCATATCATATAGCTGCTGCATTTCTTGACGGATTTGTTCATACGGATGGACGACTGCTGTGATGTTGTTGACAGAGCAATGCTTACAATGTAAGTTGCATTTATCTGTAACAATTACAGTTCCAAGGATTGGGGATTTCTGTCTAAATAGAATTGTCTTTACGCCAAAAGTGGCAAAATGTAAAAAAGATGACAGTTTCATATTCTATCTCCATAAGGTAAAATTAACTCAAATGTGTGTCCACACATTATTGTACACAATTTCTACATTTTTTCAAATATTATAGTTGCATTTTTTGTTCATAGTGCTATAATTTTACCTATGGAAGCATAGCTCAGCCGGGATGAGCGTTCGCCTCACACGCGAGAGGTCATGGGTTCGAGCCCCATTGCTTCCATTTTTAAATGTTATCTGCAGGGGGCATTAGCGCAGCTGGGAGCGCGCAACATTCGCATTGTTGAGGCCACGGGTTCGAATCCCGTATGCTCCATTGACGAGCCAGAATCCAGATTAAACAAGTCTGTTTAGTCCGGTTCTGGCTCAGCTCCATCTCACAGATATCCTTTACATAATCATTTTATGTTAATTAAAATTCCCGATGTTCCATAATCCTTACAGAAATGTGATAACAAACCGCCATAAACAGGAGGCAGGTCATCAAGGCACTTATCAAAAGAGGCACTGCATGTACCTCCACAGCCCTTTTCACGGATTCCACCAAAGTATCCAGATCCACCCCCGGAATTCTTGCCAAAATCACAAAGCTCAGAGCGATTCCTCCTACACCGGCAAACATGATGATCTTTCCCTTTTCCGGTCCGAACTTCATAGACAAAGGCAGGTTGACCGATACGAATATCAGTACCAGAACCAGATAGACAGCTTCACCGATCCCCCACAGCAGAAGGTCATCTCCCAGGTCTTTGGGGCCAATCCAGAGTCCGCACACCAATACGGTAACTGCCCAGGAACTGATGATCAACAGAAAAGAAAAAACAAACTTCTCCTGCACATAAGTCTTCCTGCTTACCGGCAGCGTCATAAGATAGCTCATTCCGTTATCAAATTCATCATAGCTGATGGTACTCAATCCAAAGATTCCAAACAGAAATGTCAGATAGCTGGTCACAAAAAAGGTATAGGAGCCAGAACCCACAAAAAGCATGGCAAGCCCCAGAATCACAATGGTAATAAAATATCGTCCCTGATTTTTCAGAAGATACCAGTCCTTTAATAATAATCCTGTCATACTGCTTCCCCCTTTATCATCATCATGATCACTTCATCAATACTGCTCTTTTCCATTGTAAGCTGAGGCGCATTTTCCAGATAAAACTGCTTTTGATCCGTCAGACAGCTGTATCCATAATCTTCCCGTTTCTTTTTGAGAAGCCAGGTCTTATCCATTGTGTCAAACTGTTCCTTCGTCACCTTGAGCAGTCCATAGCGGTCCAGCAGTGTGTCTGTTTCCTCGTGCATAATAATCTCACCCCGGTCAATCAGATACAGATCGTCACACAGACCTTCCAGATCACTGGAGATGTGAGAACTGATCAGGATCGACCGGCTGCCCGGAATCATGTATTCCCTGAGAAGATTCAGGATCTCATCTCTTGCCAGCACATCAAGCCCTGCAGTGGGCTCATCCAGAATCAGAAGCTTCGCCTCATGAGAAATTGCCGTGAGCACCTTCAGTTTCGCTTTCATACCTGTGGAAAAATCCTTGATTTTCTTATTCAGAGGCAGCTCAAACTTCCCGCAGTTTCTCAGGAACGCCTCCTTTTGGAAGTTTGGATACATCCGGCTCATAATCGGTATGATATCCTGAATACGCAGATATCCGCTGAATCCGGAATCGGACAGAACCACTCCCAGCATCTGCCGTTCCTCATCCGTAAGCTGCCCCGGCGCTTTTCCAAACACTTCCGCACTTCCGCCCTCCGGACGGATCAATCCAAGTATTGTCTTAAATGTAGTGCTCTTTCCGGCACCATTAGGTCCGATCAGTCCGGTCACACAGCCTTCCGGAATCTCCAGAGAGCAGCGAAGGCGAAAGGACGAATAGTTCTTCTCCACCTTATCTAATCTAATCAGCATCATGATTCCTCCAAAATAATATGAAACAATTCCATAATCTCTCCATCATTCATGCCGCAGCTCCGCCCCTTTCGGATGGCACTCTCCAGCTCCGACTCTACCTCTCTTTTCTTTTCCTCCAGCAGCTGCTCCTGATTGGCACTTGCCACAAAGCTTCCCTTTCCGTGCACAGTTATAATAAACCCTTCCTGCTCCAGAGTATCATATGACTTTTTCACAGTCAGGGCACTGACCCGCAGATCCTTCGCAAGTGTGCGAACAGACGGGAGTACATCTCCCTCCTTCATCTCTCCATGTATGATCGAATCCTTTATCTGCCCGGATATCTGTTCATAAATAGGCTGCATGGACGAATGATTAATAATCAGCCGCATATTTTTCCTCCTCCTTTATAAACAGTATATAACAGTTCGGAACTGTTGTCAACTGTATTATACTGTTTTCCATTGCTCTCAAAAAAAGAGAATTACTTCCAGAAATGTTTCCACTCAAGAAATAATTCTCCGTTCATATAACCAGATATATTTATATATGCATCCTCCTTCGCACTTCTTCCCTGAGACGGCTTCTGCGGATAATGGTGACCAGCGCCGCATCAATGATGACGCAGCAGGTCAGCACCACTGCCGACCAGCTAAGTCCCAACGGGATTCCCCGATAATGATCGATCAGAAGCTCCAGTGCTGCAGCAAATACCGCTGTCTCTGCAAGGATCACAACAGATCTCAAAAGGATCGATGCATGTTTTCTGCGGACACAGAAAAGAAACAGCATAAGAAGCCCTGACGCAAGTACCACGACCGGCAGCGCAAGCGATGTATACCATCCTCTGCCCGGATGCAGAAAAGCGATCATTCCAAAATAAAGGGCGATTCCAAAACCGTCCAGAAGTATACTGATATAACGGTTCAGCCACAGGAAAAAGACCGGAAGGCAGAAGACCCACAGAAGAGCGCATCCGCCGATCACATACAGCGACCATGCGCTGTTTTTAAATACGAGCAGATTCAAAAGTCCGCATACTACCGCTGTGACTGCCAGGATCACGCTGATCAGGATCGTAGTATCTGAGCGCTGTACCGGGGCTGCATTCCCTTTTTTTGTTGGAAATGGTGTTGGGGACATAAGATCCGGTGTGATCTCCGGATGATACACTTTTGTATTACAAAGGGGACATACAGTGCAGGTACTGTCCAGCTCTACTCCGCATTTTATACAATAGGACATATTCTCTCCTCCCTGTTCCGGTTCGTTTCTATCTTTACATGGATGCCGTCAGACACCAGCCTGCGGAAAAACAGTCGTTCCACGTCCGCCTCCACAATGCTGCTGGCAAAGCTGATGCTCAGAGTATTGCCATAGCTGGCAATTGCACAGTTTGTGCGGGCTGAAAAGGGCTGTCCCATAAGCACATCAAAACGCTCAATATATTCCCGCATTTCCTCCGGCGCATCCACCACTCCCAGATTCGTAAGCCCTGCGGAAGACTGCTTGTCCTGTACCCGCTTATAAAACTGTCTGACCACAAAATCTTTAAAGAACAACGGAACCATACGTATCAGCAGATTCCTCGTCACCGCTGCATTGGTCGTAATATCCGCGTTCAGAAATTTGTCATTAATATAGTAACGCATAAAATGGTGCACCTGCATCAGAATATCTTCAAAGGTATACTCTCCCATCCGCGGATCGATGGACGGATAAACCATGGTAATAAAATTTCTCAGGGTCTTTGAAGGGAAGAATCTCCGAAGGTTCACAGGCATTGCAAGAGATACAGGCAGCTCGTGATATACCCGGTCCTCCTTCTGCTTCTGCATCAATGCATAGAGAAGAACTGCATTCAGATACTCCGTCACAGATACCCGGTATCGCTTTGTGACTGCCAGCACCTGGTTCACCGGAAGGATACCATTGATAATATTCAGAGTATAAAACGGCTCCATGGTCCCTCTGACCCGATAAGTTTTCTCACGGCTTCTGGGCGGACGGACTCTTGCATTGGCATACCGGATATAGGCATCCTCCAGTTCCTCCGGATCCGGCTGTCCTTCAATATCCAGAACACCGTGTCCATTGGGAATCTCATGTCCCAAAAGGCGCAGATAGACTGCTGTCAGAGTCCGCAGAAGATACAGCGCTCCGCCGCCGTCCGCCAGAGAATGGAATACTTCAAGGGAGATCCGCCTCTCATAATAATATACCCGGATCAGATATTTTCCCTCCGTATGAAAGGACATGGGCATACAGGGATTGGTGATATCCTGTTCCACGAATGGACCCGGACGGTCATTGGGCTCCAGATAACGCCAGAACACACCCTTATGCATGGACACCCGAAAGGATGGGAACCGGGGAAGGGTCAGATCCAATGCCTTCTGCAGAAGGACCGGATCGATCTTCTCCTTTAAAAGCACCGACAGCCGGTATACGGACGAAAAATTCTTTCTCTGAAGAGTCGGATATACGGTTGCTGACAGATCCAGCTTGTACCAGGATTTTTTCGGCGCAGTTGAGTGTTCCATAACGTTCTCCCGTCTGATGTATTTTAGTATCAATCATATTGTACCACTTTTTTCCCGGGAGCAAAACAGATTTTTTCGTCATAGACGGACACCGGTGACTTATGTTAAACTGAGAATAAGCATGTAAAAGCAGAAGCAGGAAAGGCAGGAACAGGCATGTATACAGACTCCAGACGCAATCAGAATCTGATGAAGGCCATCAAACGGATGCATACACTGGTAGAAAATAATGACATTGAAAGGCAGCGTGCGTCCAAGGATAATCTTGGGAATCTTCTCATCCGCAGCAAAGACATGTGCTATGAAGACATCGATGTTGACGGCATCGAGGCAGAGCTGGTCAGCGTAAAGCGGAGCCATATGAAGAAATATATCCTGCTCTACTGTCATGGCGGCGGCTACAATACAGGAAGCCTCAAATATGCCAGAAGCATCACCAACAAACTGGCCTCCTCCACCTCCATGGATGTATTAAGCTTCAATTACCGCCTCGCCCCGGAGCATCCCTATCCGGCCGCCCTGGAAGATGCCCTGAAGGTCTGGGATTATCTCATGTACCTGGGCTATGGCGCCAGAGATGTGATCATTGCCGGGGATTCCGCCGGAGGCAATCTTGCTCTCGTACTGACCATGAAGCTGCGGGACCAGCACCGGATCCTTCCAAGAGGACTGATCCTCTTCTCTCCCTGGACAGACCTGACCAGAAGCGGTCACTCCCATGAGACCAAGCAGGAGATCGACCCGATCCTGACGGAGGAATACCTGACCCGTTCCATAGAAGACTATGCCGGGGCGCAGAATCTTGAGGATCCGTTTTTATCTCCACTGTACGGTGACTTTACAAATTTTCCGCCCACCCTCATACAGGCAGGCTCCAACGGAATCCTTCTGTCCGATTCCAGAGAACTTCACCGACGGATGGTCAAATTCCATGTGGGTGCCAAGCTCACCGTATATCCCGGTATGTGGCATGTATTTCAGATGTCGCCCTTTAAAACCGCGTATGAAGCCATGGATCAGGCGGCAGAATTCATTTTTGATATCTGCCGGTGATATTTTTGCGCATTTTCTTGACTTTTTTCGACAATCATATTATGGTATTAATATCTGTAAATGAATAGAGAAGATAGAGGCGCGGTAGTTACCAGTAGCTCACCCATTCCGGGACAGGCATCCCGGGTGAACGAACAGAGCATCCGCCGAAGTGGGACATCTGCCTTGGGATGTGCTGCTGGGGTACAGCAGAATATGCTGTGCACTGTCACAGGTATGTGGAGCGCTATCGTTTATGTATTGGATTCAAGGTCATGGACGTTTCACGTGCCATGGCCTTTTCTGCATGATGAAACTGCGTCAAGGCACATTCATTTTTAATCTTTGCAGAAATAAATCAATAGGTGGGAAAATGTTATGATGTATGCAACTTTTTGGTCCCTGGTGCCTCCGCTGGTAGCAATTATTCTGGCTCTGATCACCAAAGAAGTTTACAGCTCACTGTTTGTCGGTATTGTAACGGCAGCTCTGTTCTGTGCCAATTTTCACGTGGTCGAAGCGTATACGACCATGTTCAGCGACGGCTTTATTGCCTCTCTGGCGGACAGCTCAAATGTGGGGATTCTGATCTTCCTGGTCATCCTTGGCACGATCGTTGTCCTGATGAACAAGGCAGGCGGTTCCGCTGCCTACGGAAAGTGGGCACAGGAAAAGATCAAAACCAGAAAGGGTACGCTGTTTGCAACCTTCGGACTTGGCTGCCTGGTTTTCGTGGATGACTACTTTAACTGTCTGACGGTAGGCAGCGTCATGCGTCCGGTCACAGACAAGCACAGTGTATCCCGTGCGAAGCTGGCTTATCTGATCGACGCAACGGCAGCTCCGATCTGCATGATCGCACCGATCTCCTCCTGGGCAGCAGCAGTGGCTGGTGTTGTAGAAGGGACGGACGGTCTGGAGCTTTTTATCCGTGCCATTCCCTACAACCTGTATTCCCTTTTAACCATTGCAACGATCCTTATCATCACCTCCTTCGATATTGACTTTGGTCTGATGAAGAAGCACGAGGATAATGCGAAAAAGGGTGATCTCTTTACTTCCGGTACTAAGGTTGCCGACGACGGCTCCCTCAATGCAGTATCCAACAGGGGAAGAGTCATTGATCTGGCATTTCCTGTTATTGTTCTGATCATAAGCTGTATCGTTGGCATGATCTACACCGGCGGATTTTTTGAAGGTGAGAGCTTTGTCAATTCATTTGCCAACTGTGATGCTCCCGTAGGGCTTTCCATGGGTTCCACAGCGGCACTTCTGGTGACGGTTGTGTTCTATCTCTGTCGTAAGGTTTTAAGCTTTAAGGACTGCATGGACGCATTTCCGGAAGGCTTTAAGGCAATGATCAGCCCGATTCTGATCCTGACCTTCGCATGGACTTTGTCCGGACTGACCGGCAAGCTGGGCGCGGCAGAATATGTCAGCGGTATTTTTGAAGGAAGTGCATCCGGTCTGACCGGCATGCTTCCGGCGATCGTTTTTCTGGTGGCGATCTTCCTTTCCTTTTCAACGGGTACCTCATGGGGAACCTTCGGTATCCTGCTTCCGATTGTGGTAGAGATCAATCTTCCGGGCAACCTTCTGATCATCACCATTGCTGCATGTCTGGCAGGTGCTGTATGCGGAGACCACTGCTCTCCGATCTCAGATACGACGATCATGGCTTCTGCCGGTGCGCAGTGTGATCATATCAATCATGTGTCCACGCAGCTTCCATATGCCATGCTGGTAGCTGTGGTATCCTTCATAGGTTACTGCATCGCAGGATTTATCCAGAATGCCTGGATCGTACTGGCGATCTCACTGGTAATGCTATTTGCTGTACTGTTTGGGGTGAAGAAGTTCTTAGTGCCCGCAGACTAAAAGGAATCCCCCTGTGGATCCGGGAACTCAGTTTCCGGAATCACAGGGGGATTTTCATCATAGCTCATCATATTCACTTCGGTACAGGACAATCTTGCCTGCCGCTCTTGTCTTTACCAGATCAATGACCCGTTGATTCTCACTTCCCCGGTAAGGAAGGGTCAGATCCCGTTTCGCTTCCACATAACGTCCATCTACCAGCATATCCGCCAGCTCAAGAAGTCTTATTACACCCGGACGACCCATGGAAAGCAGCTCTTCATAGAGATAGCCCGTATAGACCATCAAATGCATTTTATGCTCCTTTACTGCCTCTGCCACAGGCACCAGCGCTTCTGCCTGCACAAAAGGCTCACCGCCGGAGAAGGTCACGCCGGACAGCAGCGGATTCTGAAAGATCTGTTTGAGAATCACTTCTGTATCCGCCTCCTGTCCTCCTGCAAAATCATGGGTCTGTGGATTATGACAGCCCGGACAATGGTGCGGACATCCCTGTGTGAAGATCACATAACGGATGCCCGGTCCGTCCACGATGGAATCCTGTACTGTCCCGGCAATACGCAGGGACTCAGGACAGGCTGTGTTTAACACGGTCCCTCTCCTCTGCACGTTTTGCATTATTAAAACGGTCAGTTGTACCTACCAGATAACCGGTGATCCGGCGGATACGGTCAAACTTTACATTCTCTCCTACCTGTCCGTTGTTTGCAATTACTTTTCCTGCCATATGCTCTTCCTCCTTGTAAATTAGTGGTTTGCATCCATATAAACCGGGATGTTCGGATATTTTTTACGAAGCTCGTTCAGTTTTTCAAGGGAAACTGCTTCTCCCTCACGTCTGCCGCATCTTGGGCACACATCGTCGATCACTCCTGTGTAGCCGCAGACAGGGTCTATGTCTACCGGATGGTTTACAGAACCATAACCGATACCGCTCTCCTTCATGCAGCGGATAACCGCCTCAAAGGCCTCCGGATTTTTCGCCGTGTCGCCATCCAGCTCCACATAGCTGATATGTCCGGCATTGGTCAGTGCATGATAGGGCGCCTCTGTCCTGATCTTTTCAAATGCACTGATCGGATAATACACCGGCACATGGAAGGAGTTGGTATAATACTCTCTGTCCGTAACACCCGGGATTTTGCCGAAGCGCTTCTGATCCATTCTTACAAACCTTCCTGACAGACCCTCTGCCGGGGTTGCCAGAAGTGTGAAATTCAGCCCGGTCTCCTGGGACTTCTTATCCACAAAATCTCTCATGTGGGAGATGATCTCATAACCCAGCTTCCGGCTCTCCTCGCTCTCACCATGATGCTTTCCGGTCAGTGCCACCAGCATCTCCGCAAGTCCGATAAAGCCTACGCTCAAAGTTCCGTTCTTCAGGATCTCGCCTACCTGATCGTCCACACTCAGCTTTTCTGAATCCATCCAGATTCCCTGTCCCATAAGGAACGGATAATTTTTTACCGTCTTCTTCTTCTGGATCTCAAAACGATGCAGAAGCTGACGGCAGCACAGAGTCAGACGCTTGTCCAGATTCTTATAGAACAGCTCCAGATCTCCATGTGCCTGAATGCCGAGACGGGGCAGATTGATGGACGTAAAGCTTAGATTGCCCCTTCCGCAGGTTACCTCCCGCTTCGGATCATGATGGTTGCCCATAACTCTGGTACGGCATCCCATATACGCGACCTCTGTGTCATAATCCCCCTCTTTGTAATACTGGAGATTGAAAGGAGCATCCATAAAGCTGAAGTTCGGGAACAGCCGCTTTGCGGATACCTTGATCGCCAGACGGAACAGATCGTAATTGGGATCACCCGGATTGTAATTGATACCCTCTTTTACTTTGAAAATCTGTACCGGGAAGATGGCTGTCTCACCATTGCCAAGCCCGATATCCGTCACCTTCAGAAGATTCTTCATCGCCATGCGTGCTTCCGGTGATGTACAGGTTCCGTAGTTGATGGAACTGAACGGCACCTGTGCTCCGGCTCTGGAATTCATGGTATTCAGGTTATGGATCAGAGATTCCATCGCCTGATAGGTTGCAAGATCCGCCTCCTTCATGGCGATTCGGACAGAGGTCTTATGACATCTGTCCACATTCTCTCTTTCCGGCCGGCAGCCGATCCATCGGGAACCACACTCCATAAACCATTTTACAAAATGCTCTTCATAGGAATCAATATTGGACATATTGATACGCTCGGGCATGGCATCCTTTAATGCCTGACGGAACTCATCTCCCAGAATCTCCTCACTGTCATATTCCAGCCAGAAATACTTCTGCACTGCATCGTAGTATTCCTTCCGGAAGGTACATGCCACACCGTCTGCCATGGCATAATCAAAGTTCGGAACCGACTGACCGCCATGCATCTCATTCTGGTTTGCCTGGATGGCAATACATGCAAGGGCTGCATAGCTCTGAATGGACTTCGGCTTGCGGATATAACCATGTCCGGTAGAAAATCCGCCCTCGAACAGCTTGATCAGATCGATCTGGCAGCAGGTCTCGGTCAGCATATAGAAATCCTTGTCATGGATATGGATATCTCCGTTAATATGAGCGGCGGCAATATCCTTTGGAAGAATGTAATTATCCACAAAGTAATTTGCTCCTTCGGAACCATATTTTAACATGGTTCCCATGGAGGTATCCGCATCAATATTGGCATTCTCTCTCTTGATATCCGCATCTGCCGCGCTGGAGAAGGTCAGCTCCCGATAAATATTCACAAGATCTGCCTCTGTCTTACGGACCTTGGTATGCTCTGCACGGTAAAGAATATAAGCTTTCGCTGTTTTTGCAAATCCGTTCTGGATCAGCTTTTCCTCCACCAGATCCTGTATCTGTTCTACATTTGGAATCTTTCCATCCGGAATCTCTTCGATCACTTCCTCCACCAGCTTTTCAAACTGGTAAGGTGCGATTGCTTCCACCTGCGCTGCCTCGTTTGCCTTACGAATCGCATCCCGGATTTTTTTTACATCGAATGGTACCGGAACCCCGTTCCTCTTCTTGATCATCTCTGGGCACATGATGACACTCCCCCTCATTACATTTCCTCCCGAAACTATATCTGGTATTTTTCATTTGTTGCCTGTACCAAATACAGTATCACTTATGTCTGTAAGATGCAAGGACATTTTGTATGAACTGTTTGTTTTTTTCGTTTCGAAATGCCCTGACCTGTACAGGAACCATGATCCGGCTTCTGATACGAAGCCCTGCCTGCCACAGCTCTTGTGTATCTGCCTGGTTCAGTATCAGTTCCACAGGAATGCCGGAATACCGTTCTTCTAATTTTCTTAAATACCCTTCCGTAAGCAGCCGTATCATATCCTCCTCCCGGATCTGTTCATCCGGATTCTTACCCAGACAGGCACATACCAGAGGAATTCTGTGACAGACCTCCCCTATGGGTCGATACAGTCCCGAAAGCCCTGCCAGAAGCAGAATACGGTCTGTACCCTCAAGAAGAACCGGCTCATGATCCGCAGGAACTTTTAAGGGCTTACCGGCGGAACCGTCTCCTTCATTCAATATAACGTCCACATGGGGCAGACAGGCACACAGCTCCTGCTCATCCGGCGCAGATAATTTCTCTGTGCCCCTGTCCTGTATGGTCCGTGCCAGCAGCACCGCCGGATGCTCCTTCAAAAGATGCAGACAGGTCTCTCCCCGGTCAGTGACAGGAAAGGGTGCTTCTGCCGCCATATGGGTCGTTGTGGTGATCAGCACCTTTTTCCCGGTGCATCCCAGCTCTTCTGCCAGAGAAAAAATACAGGAGGTCTTGCCTCCTGAACCAACCACCGTTATGATTTCTGCCATGCGGATCTCCTCCCTGCTGCTATCTGAGTATGGCTTCCAGCACCGCTCCTGCCAGACAGCGTGCTTTATCCGATATGGTATCACAGTTTACCCGTTCCGACTGTCTGGGGTCGATATCCGCAGTTTTAAAGCCTTTGGTCACCGGATATCCATCTCTGAGGATGCCCCGCAGAATTCCCGTCAGCGTTGCTGCTACCGGCACATCCTCTCCCTCTTTCGTACGGATGAAGGCAAGGAGCTCCCCTTCCTCCACCACGTCTGCAATACTTCGTACACAATGCAGGATTCCCTCTGCAGGTGCATGAATGACCCGTTCCTTTCCATAGCCGCAGATGATTCCCGGTATCCCTGTATTTGCGGCTGCCTCACCGCTTTCGATGATACGTCCGAGCTGATGTCCCCGTTTTGTCTCGATAACCAGATCCACATCCTCTCCCGCGGTGAAGCCCGGTCCGAGAGCAATGGTTCTGTCAGCCATCCGGCGGTTCGTTCCGAGATTCCTTTTGGCAAGAACAGCGTCCACCAGAGCCCATGGCTTTACCTGCTTTAGAATCTCTGCTTCCGGATCCACCAGCATGACCGGCTTATGGGGAGCCACCATGGAAAGTGCCTCCGAAGCACCGGAAGCAAGGAGACAGGTCATCCCCTCCACCGTCTGCACGCCTTCATAGACGGCTTCTGAGAATGCCACATGACGGCGGATCGCCGATGGACGGGGACACTCCAGCGCCAGTACCAGAAAGCCGCACCGGGAAAGCTTATGGATCACGCCTGTTGCAAGGTCACCCCCTCCGCGGACGATGACCAGCTTATTCTCTAATTCTCTCATACACTCTATGGACGGACCAGTCTGTCCGCACCCTCCATGATCTCTACAATGCTGTACATATTGGTAATCTCTCCCACACCCAGCTTCTCCGTCAGCCCATAGTGATTCAGACAGGTTCCGCAGGTCAGGATCTTCACGCCGCGATGTTCCAGCTCTCTTAGATCCTCCAGACTCTCAGAGCCTTCACAGGACAGATATGCGCCGGAATTATAGAGAAGTACCGTATGGGGCAGCCTGTCCTGCTTCGTCTGGGCAAACAGAAATGCCTTCATCAGCGTCTTCCCCAGCTCTTCCTCTCCGCTTCCCATGGTTCTGCCTGAGATGACCAGCACCATATTTTCACCCTGGGACGGCGGACACTGTGCACAAAAGGACTCCGTCTGTACCGTTTTGGCAGCAGACTCTATCCTCCTTCCCGCCCGGATCCGGACCACATATTCTGTGTCTGATATTTTATTGGAGGCCGTCTCCAGATTCTGGTATTCCGCCAGACGCATGACATTCTGGACCGCGCTTTCACTGTCTACACGCACGCAGATAATATCCCCCTCTGCCGCTTTTTCCAATGCTTTTTTTGTCTCCACCACCGGGAGCGGACATGCCATACCGATTGCATTTATCTCTTCTGTCATATTCCTTCTCTTTCCGCTAAAGTGTTTCCGCAAAAAAATCCTTATAGCCTTCTCCATAGATCTCACTGGCACTGGTAATGATCATAAACGCAGAAGAATCCTCCTCCTTCACGATCTCTTCCACCCTGGGACCAAGCTGCTTTCTCACCACACAGAAGATGACCTCCTTCTCCTGTCCGGTCCAGCCGCCCTTGCCCTGAAGATACGTGATTCCCACATCCAGCTCCTTCAGCAGTCTTCTGCCCACTTCACACGGCTTTGCCGTAATGATGTAGATCATCTTCGCTTCATCTCCGCCATAGAGCACATAATCCATGGCTCTTCCGTTGACCAGCACCGCGATCAGCGCATACAGAGCAATATTCAGATCCCGGAAAATGAAACCGGAAGCTGCAACGATCAGCATATCCGTACTCTGAAACAAAAAACCGGTCTTCAGATGCCGATACTTCTGCCTGATGATCTTAATGATAATATCCATGCCTCCGGTAGTGGCTCCCGCTTTGAACACCATACCAATACCGACGGCGATCAGCACACCTCCTGCCAGCGCCGCCAGCAGAGGATCATCCGTCAGCGCATCATATCCTGCCAGCAGATTGGTGAAAAATGAAGTCAGGACAATGGCATAAACGGTCTTGATGATAAAACGCCAGCCGAACTTCCAGATACCAAGCAGCACAATCGGAACATTCAGCAGAAAATACAGCGTACCGGTTTCGATACCGGAAAGCCGGTTTAAGATCACGGCAATACCTGTCATGCCTCCCGGCGCCAGATTATTGGGATCCAGAAACAGGCTGATCCCCATGGCATAAATAAACGCCGCAGCAGCGATCATAAGGATATTACGGATTTGTTGCAAATATACTCTGTTCATTCACTAGTCTCTCTCTTTTTGGTTTTACATACCATTATGCATCCAGCAGACTTCCCATGTAATAAAATCCACGGCATTCATCCAGATGCACATTTATCAGCTTTCCGAGCATAGAGATATCTCCCGGAAAATGCACAACATGATTATTGCTCAGACGTCCGGTCATATAGCCTTCCATCTGACCATTGGGTTCCTCCACAAGCACCGTCTGAACCGTTCCTGCGAAGCGCTCTGCCATCTCTTTTGAGATGTCCTGTACCTCCTTCAGCAGACGGTCAAAGCGATCCTTGACCACCTTCTCCGGAATCTGATCCTCCATCGCAGCAGCCGGAGTTCCCGTCCGCTTACTGTAGATAAAGGTAAACGCACTGTCGTAGCGGACCTTTCTCACAACATCCAGAGTCTCCTGAAAATCCTCCTCGGTCTCTCCCGGAAATCCCACAATAATGTCGGTGGTCAGCGCAATATCAGGAACTGCTCTGCGGATCTTCTCCGCCAGTGCCAGATACTGCTCCTTTGTATACTTCCGGTTCATCACCTTCAGAAGCTGTGAGCTTCCGGACTGAAGCGGCAGATGAAGATGACGGCATATCTTCTTTGATCCTGCCATGGTCTCTATCAGCTCATCCGACAGATCCTTCGGATGAGAAGTCATGAAACGGATGCGTTCCAGCCCCTCGATTTTCTCGATTTCCCGAAGAAGCGCTGCAAAGGTCATGGGATTCTCCAGATTCTTCCCGTAGGAATTTACATTCTGCCCAAGCAGCATGACCTCTTTTACACCATCTGCTGCCAGCCCTTCGATCTCCCGGATAATATCCCCCGGCTCCCGGCTCCTCTCCCGTCCTCTTACATAGGGAACGATGCAGTAGCTGCAGAAATTATTGCAGCCGAACATGATATTCACACCGGATTTAAACGGATACTTGCGCTCGATCGGCAGATCCTCCACGATCTGATCCGTATCCTTCCAGATATCAATGACCATACGGTCAGACTCAAAGGTGGTCACCAGAAGCTCTGCAAACTTAAAAATATTGTGGGTTCCAAAGATCAGATCCACAAAACGATAGCTCTTCTGAAGCTTCTCCACAACAACTGCCTCCTGCATCATACAGCCGCAGAGCGCAATCTTCATATGCGGATTCTTTTTCTTATAGCCATGCAGAACACCCAGCCGTCCATACACTCTCAGATTGGCATTCTCGCGGACCGTACAGGTATTGTAGATGACAAAGTCTGCATCTTCGCTCTCTGTCTCCGTGTAGCCGATCTCCTTCAGGATACCGGACAGCTTCTCAGAATCTCTTGCATTCATCTGGCAGCCGAAGGTGGTAATATTCGCCGTCAGGGATCTGCCAAGCCGCTCTTTCTCCGCCTGAACATAGCTCCTCGCCTTTGCGATAAAATAATACTGACGGGCAGGCTCTGCTGCCGGCGGCTCACCTGTGATATCCATGCTGTTAAAATCTATATTTTCAAACATATGCGGTCTCTCCTTCTATTCTCTGATGTTCGTTTCCAAAATATACATACGTTCTCTGAACCATACAAAGAATAGTTTATACGAGTTTCCGCCCGGACGCAACCTGTTTCGGGGATTTTCTTTCAGCAGATCACAGCCCTCAGCGCCTCCAGCGTTTCCCTTACGTCCTTTTCATTGGCATTCTCTCCCATATGTCCGATGCGGATGACCTGACCCGCCAGTACATCGAAGCTTCCCGCAATCATAATATGATGCTCCCGCTTCATCGCTTCCAGAAGCTCTGCAGCAGTCATCTCCTCCGGCACACGAATGACGGTTACTGTATTGGAATATCCGTTCTCCAGATAGAGAGACAGCCCCATATCCTGTACCGTCCTGCGGGTCAGATCCGCAAGTGCTGCATGACGTTCATAACGCCGGGGATCCTCCTTCACATTCTCAAGCGCCCTTCGGAGCCCGTAAATGTCACTGATGGGCATGGTATAGGGGAACCACTGGTTTTTGTAATAATCCTTGAATACCAGAAGATTCGCATAAAAAGAAGCAATAGGGGTCTTTCTCTCCTCCATGACCTTCTTAGCCGCATTGCTCACAGTGACAAAGGTCAGTCCCGGAGGTGCCGACAGTGCCTTCTGGGAACCTCCGCAGGCAATATCGATCTGCCCTGCATCCACATCAAGGGGTTCCCCGAACATGGCGGATACCGAATCCACGACTGTCAGGATCCCGTATTTGTGAAGCTCCCGGCTCATCTCCTCCACCGGGTTCAGAACGCCGCTGGGCGTATCGCAGTGGACAAGCGTCGCATATTTAAAGTTATGGTTTTCCTTCAGAAACTCACGAAATTCCTTCAGGTCAACGGCTCTGGTATATGGAGCGCTGTAAAAGGTCGCCAGACCTCCGTACATGGTTACAAAGTCTGCGAAGCCTCTGCCAAAAACCCCATTGTCAATGACCAGAACGCGGTCACCAGGCTCCGTCAGAGAGGCGCATGCGGCTTCCAGTCCGAGGATTCCTTCTCCGTCCAGGATCAGCGCTTCGTTCTTTGTGTGAAGCAGTTCACTGATCAATTCACAGGTCTCCTTATAATAATCATAAAATGCCGGATCCAGATCCGGATTGGTACAAACCAGACTTCTTGCAGTTCTTACATTCTCTCTTACCTGAGTCGGTCCGGGTGTCATAATCTTATACATTGTCTTCTCTCCTGTCCTTTTGTTATCGCCGAACAGCTCTTCTCACCGTCTCCGCAACAGGGAGAACGAGAACTGCAGCTGCACCGATCTGTACCAGATTGCCCGGAACAGACATCACCGGTGTGATCCAGCTTCCATACAGGATGACCTCTGCCAGATAATAGCCGGTCACCTTGATCATACAGGCTGCTGCTATGGCAATCATATTCCAGCCAAAACCATGACGTTTTTCTGTGATACTGCCAACCGTATAACCCATCAGACCGACGATTACAAAAGTAAAGGGCGCCCACAGCACCCAGCCGCTCACCAGGTCAAAAAGCGCCATGCCAAAAGCTCCGGTCAGCGCTCCGGTACGTTTTCCAAAGACAATTGCCGCCAGAAACAGCGGTACATTGCCCAAATGTACAAGACCGCCGTTGGCAGCAATCGGAAGACGAATATTGATAAAACCGGTTGCAAGGAAAGTCAGCGCAATGCAAATGCCTGTAACTGCAATCTCGGATACTGTGATAGGGTTTCTGCTTAATACAGTTTCTCTGGTGTTCATAATAGTAATAACCTCCTGTTGCTTTGTTGGAGATATACTACCTTATATCTGGATGTATTAAAATAACCAGTTTCGAAGTTTTTGACCAGTCCAGTTATTTTCGGATCACAACACGGACCCCCTCCTTTGTATTTTCCAGACGTATATTCAAATGATGAATCGCCAGAATTTTTCCTGCCAGAAACAGTCCAAGTCCCATATGCTTTCCACGGGCACTTCGGCTCTTATCTCCGCTGTAAAACATATCAAATGCATGAACAAGCTGTTCCTCCTCCAGAATCGCCCCTGTGTTCTCTATGCTGCAGCCGTCCTTCTCTGTATGGATATGGATGCTTCCGCCCGGCACATTGTAGGCGACGGCATTGGACACCAGATTCCATACCGCCTTTTCCAGATAATCCCGGTCACCCTCAACCTCAAAATCTTCCTCACAGTCATAGCTGACCGTGATATTCTCCGCCTCCAGTACAGGCGCAAATTTATCTGTCTGTTCCCGGAAAAGCGCTGCCAGAGATACCTCATCCCTTTGAAGTACCAGATGTTCTGTATCCAGCCTGGACACATAGATCATCTCTGCTACCAGACAGTCCATCTCCTCTGTCTGACGGATGATCTGATCCACATAGTAGTCCCTTTTTGCCTCCACCGTATGCTCCTTCAGGTTATCCGCAAAGCCCCGGATGATGCCAAGAGGAGTCTTCAGCTCATGTGCCATGGCATTGGTAAAATCCCGTCTTGTTTCCTCCAGGGCAGCCCTCTGCTCATAGGTCCTGTTGGTCGCATAGAGGATCTTCCCCATACAGACGAGCATAAGGAGAAAGCCTGCCAGATACACATATTTCATATAATCCACTGCTGCCTGCCAGGGGCGGGACTCCGAGGCAAGCACCACGGTATATGTCCGGGTGCTGTCCATGGACAAAAGGACGGGAATGCCTACTTTGATTCTGCTGGGAAAAGAAGGAATCTGATCCGTAGGATACATAAACAGTTTCCCGTACTCCTCCATGGTATAGGAATCCTGTTCCGTATCCAGATGCCCGGAAAAGCTGTGAAGATATTCACTGTTTTCCCAACGCTTCCATTCCTCGATTCCCTGATACAGATACGGGAAAAAGAGATCGGCATCACGTATATAATACTGCTGATCTGGATCTTCCGCACCTGCCTTCCAGTTCCAGACAACGCGGCTGGACGTCTGTCCGTATGTTTCCTCTTCAAACTGATATGAATGAGAATAGCCGGTCAGAGGATCAATCACAGAATCCTCTCCTTTCTCCCACTCCACCTCCTGTATGATCAGTTCCTGCAATCCCCCCGTTTCCGCCGGAGTCCGGATCAGGCAGCGGTATTTATATGGCACATTCTGCCGGATCAGATAAAGATACTGCTGCAGAAATTCCGCAGCCTCTTCCTGCTCTTCCACCGACAGATAGTCGGAAAGATCATCCCACCAGATCCCGGAAGGCTCCGCAGCACTGATCACCGCCTGACTTTCCCATAAATAGTTTCCCTCTTCGTCATACACTGCCGCAGAAAACTGCTGTTTTCCTTCATTGGTAATTGTCGCAACCTGATAAGTCAGACTTATTTTGAAGCGGTCAAGTAATTCAGCCTCATCTGCGTCAGCCTTTTCAGCAGACCTTCCTGCGAGAAGAGCTGATATCTGTTGTGTCATTTGTCTGTAATTCCGCTGATAATCCTCCTGAAATTTCAGCTTTACCAGAAAAGTAGCCAGAAGCATCACGGTCAGATACAAAACCGCAAAACCAAGAATGATTGGTACAAAAAAGCGTTTTTTCTGTTTCATCTTTTCACCTCCAGACGATAACCGGACTTACGGATGGTCTTTATACAGTCCCCACAGCTTCCGAGAGCAGATCGAAGCTTCTTGATATGATTATCCACCACCCGTTCATTACCTTCAAAATCATAGCCCCAGAAACGGATCAGAAGCTGTTCTCTGCTGTAGATACGGTTGGGATTCTCCAAAAAGAAGACCAGCATCTCATATTCCTTCGGCGGCAGGCTGATCCGGCATCCTGCTGCAAATACCTCATGAGCGCCCAGATCCACTTCCAGCTTCCCCAAAGAAAGCCTTTTGCCCGGACCTCTGCCCTGTACTCTCCCAAGCAGCGCCATGGCTTTGGCATGCAGCACCGGAAGAGAAAAGGGCTTCGTTACATAATCGTCTGCCCCCAGAGCATACCCGTTCAGTTCGTCCTCCTCCAGAACTCTTGCGGTAATAAAGATAACCGGAACATCACTGCTCTTACGAATCTCCCGGCAGACGGAAAATCCGTTCATTCCCGGCATCATCACATCCAGAAGGATCAGATGATAGTGATTCCGTTCCAGAAGCTCCATCGCCTGTTCTCCGTCATCCGCAGCCGTCACCTCCCAGCCCTTGCTTCCGAAATAGTCAGCAACTGCCTCCAAAAGCAGCCGGTCATCCTCCACGATCAACACATTCAATTCCATCATATCCTCCTGCAGCACATCACTTCTTCTGTTCTGTCTGTATCATAGCACGAAAATATATCCTTTCGGTATCCATACCCTCAGTGAAAAAAAGCGAAAGCCACACCGAAGAGGGCTTTCGCTCATCGCTCTAATAATAGATCCTGTTTTCAAATTCGATCCGGAAGACTCCGTTCTCTGCATGCAGCCTGGTCACACCGCAGTTCTTATGTACCGGACCGCTCCAGAATTCTGCAATGGGCAGATCCAAAAGCCCGGACAGGATTCCCCGAATCGCAGCACCGTGAGAAGCCATCAAAAACGTCATGCCTTCATTCGCCGGATCTTCCAGTACACTGCGTACGAAGGAAGAGGTTCTCTGCCTCAGATGGGTAAGACTCTCACCTTGGGGAGGCGTATCATAATGCTCCGGATCATCAAAAAACTTCCGAAATCCGGGCTTTGGAATATTGTAACGATCCGGAAGATAGGTCAGCCCCTCATATTCTCCAAAGCTGATCTCCAGAAGCCCCTCCGTCGGAATGATCTCAATATTTCGATCCCCACGGATGATCTCTGCCGTCTTCCTTGCACGGATCAGCGGACTGGTATAGATCCGGTCAAAGGGAACGTCCTTCAATCCCTCAGCGGTCTTCTCCGCCAGCTCGATCCCGTAGGAATTAAGAGGAATATCTGTAACGCCCTGCAGCCTCTTTACTTTATTCCAGTCTGTCTCTCCATGCCTGATCAGATAAATATCCATAATACTGTACACACTCCTGTATTCTTCATAATGCTCTCTACATTCATATCACAAAATGTCTTCCGCTGTCAATTCACTTACATGCTCCAGCGCATATCCCAAAACTGCGGCAGAATCCAGTTCATTGCCATTGAAATCCGTAATGAGCACAAAAAGATGTGCACTCTTTACCGGAACCATTGCATAATAAATATTTGCTCCTCCTCCGGTAATCCAGTATCCGTCCACCGTTCCATACGCAGTCTCTATATTCTGCTCATCCATACCGGACTCGACGGTCATACCGGATGCTTCCAGGATTCCTGTATAGGTAGAGACCACACTTTCTGCATATAATTCCTCCATTGAAGCCGGAACCATCTCAAAAGCAATCATATTCATGCCGTCCGGTGCAGCAAAGCTTACAGAATTCTCCAGAGCATCCACTGCTTCATATCCTTCCGGTGTCAGGATCTTCACCACACTGCCTGTGGTTCGGATAGCATAACTTCCGTCCCCAAGATCCGTCTCTATATTTTCCAGAGCCTCCTGGAATTCAATCGCTTCATATGCTTCCTGCGGAACTGCCGGGACCTCCTGCTGCTCATAGGATATATTGCTCATAACAGCCTGAAACCTGGAAATGTCAATGCTCATATCCATGTCCATATCACCCAGATCGCCTCCGGCCTGGCTCATGATGACCTTCAGAAGCTCATCAAAAAATGCATTAAAGGCTTCTCCCATACCCTCCAGATTCATATCCATCCTCTGGAGAAGGAAAGTCTCTTTATCTACAAAAATATCAACCGGGACGGTAAATTCCTCCAGATCCGCAAAATCTTCCGGATCCAACTCCACCTCTGGCAGGGTCATCTGCATGCCCGACAATGCGGATGTAAAATCCATGGGCATCTGGACATGTAATACGTACACCTGTCTGCCATCCACTTCCGTAAGCTCCTCTTCCAGCTCCAGATTGGAAAAATCATCCACAGACAACACTCCGCCGGACTTCAGATTCTGTATCTGCTCATTCAGTTCCGTACCCGTCTCTGTGCGCGCCCACTCTCCGGTCATCTCATTCTGTACATATATCACAAAAACTCCGTCTTCCATGACAGCGTAAGCCTGCATCGGCACATCTTCGTTATATTGGTCCGCAATCTCCATCTGCATATCCATATCCAAATATGCACTGACCGGATCTGTGCTTATAATCATTGCTCCGTCCATAAGCATTCCCATATCTGCAGAAATATCAATTCCCATCAGATTCATGCTGTAAGACACATCCATCTCCATGTTAAGATCCGTCGACACACAGGTTTTGTCCGCCTCTGCCTTTGCCATCTCCGCCACCAGCTTCTCCGGTGTCATCTTACCGCAGCCTGTAACCCCCAGACATACAACCGAGAACATTCCCCCAACAGTCATCAGCTTCATTGCATTTTTCCTCATCATCTGTTCCTCCCTTCAGAACATTTGTCTTCTGCTCTTTTATTGTAACTGATTTGAGAAATGAATACAATTCTTTTATAAGCTGCCGGATATCTTTACACAGAAAAAAAGCGCTGCCCTAAAGCAGCGCCCTTTCCTGCATATTCTTTTATTTCCCGGACATCTGACGTTCCTGGGCTTCAATCATCTTCTTTACCATATATCCGCCCACAGAACCATTCTGCCTGGATGTCAGGTCACCATTGTAGCCATCCGTCAGAGGCACGCCGATCTCGCTGGCTACCTCATACTTAAAACGATCCAGTGCACTCTTTGCTTCAGGTACTGCTGCTTTGTTACTAGACATAATAAACTCCTCCTTACTGCAAAGCTTTATTTGATAAATGTGCTCTGCAATTTGTTGTTGTTTGTTACGATGTTAGTATATGCAGTTCCAAAGGTCATACACTGTCAGATCTTAGCAGTTTACATCCATTTTTTGAAACATATTCATTATAAAGAAAGCTGTTCTGTCCCGCGCTCCATATAACGCTCCATTCTCCTGGCAAGCGCCTCATGCTCCGGCAGGAGCAGCTCCGGATCCTGATTCAGGATCTCTCCTGCTGCCTCGCCTGCCTGCTTCAGTATATTGGCATCCTGAAACACATCCCCGATCCGAAATTCCAGGATCCCGCTCTGGCGGATGCCGAACAGATCTCCCGGTCCACGAAGCTTCAGATCCTCACTGGCAATATAGAAGCCATCATTGGACTGATTCAGAACCTCCAGACGCTTCTTCGTCTCTCTGCTTTTGCTGCCGCTCATAAAGATGCAGTAGGACTGATCCTTCCCCCGTCCCACACGTCCTCTGAGCTGATGAAGCTGCGCCAGACCGAAGCGCTCTGCATTTTCCACCATCATGACCGTTGCATTGGGTACATTGATCCCTACCTCAATGACCGTTGTAGATACCAGAATCTGAATGTCACCGGCGGCAAACCGTTCCATGATCTCATTTTTTTCCTTTGGCTTCATCTTTCCGTGCAGGAAGTCAATCCGCAGATGGGGAAGTATCCCCTGGAGCTTTTTGGCATAATCCGTCACATTTTCCAGCTCCAGCTCTTCATTCTCTTCCACCATGGGACAGATAATATAGATCTGATGCCCTGCCGCTGCCTCTTTTTCCATAAAACGATACGCATTGGGACGATAGGACTCGTCCACCACACAATTCTTGATGGGAAGACGATGTGCAGGCAGCTCATCCACTACCGATATGTCCAGGTCTCCATAGACAATAATAGCAAGGGTCCTTGGAATCGGAGTGGCGCTCATGACCAGTACATGAGGATGAATGCCCTTTTCTGCCAGTGTCTCTCTCTGACGCACTCCGAACCGATGCTGTTCATCCGTCACCACCAGTCCCAGCTTCCGGTATAGGACCTTCTCCTGGATCAGCGCATGGGTCCCGATGATGATGTGCGCCTCACCGCTCTCGATCTGGGCATATGCCAGTCTTTTTTCTTTTGCCGTCATGGAACCGGTCAGCAGGATAGGCTTTAAGGGAATGTGATGTTCCAGAAACAACCGGCTCACCGACTGATAATGCTGCTTTGCCAGAACCTCCGTGGGGACCATCAAGGCTCCCTGATAGCCGTTGCAGCCCGCCATGATCAGCGCAAGTACCGCAAGGATCGTTTTGCCGGAACCCACATCTCCCTGAATCAGACGGCTCATCATGTGCGGTCCGGTCATATCTGCCACAATCTCCCTCCACACCTTCTTCTGCGCCCCGGTCAGCTCATAGGGAAGCGCTTCTGTCAGACGTGCAGTCTCTGCCACCTCCACCATCAGAGCCTCGTTAGGAAGCGCCTCCTGGCTTTCCCGAAGCCGCCGAAGCCCCAGTATGAACAGCAGAAATTCATCAAATACCATCCGGTTTCTGGCGCGGTGCATCTCTTTTTCATTCACCGGGAAATGCACCTGCCTAACAGCTTCCCACTCATTCTCTAATCCGTATCGTGCCAGAATCTCTCCCGGCAGATATTCCGGCACATACACCTGTCCGCCGTCCAGCACCTGCTTTACCGCTTTTGTGACCATTTTCCCCGTAAGGCCTGAGGTCAGCGGGTATTTGGGCTGCATTACATGCAGAAGCCGGTCATAATCTGCCAGAGAATAATGCTCCGGCTGATCCATCCGGTACTGCCCTCCCCGGACACTCACGATTCCGCGAAAAATGTACTGACTGCCTCTCTGGAAAAAATTCCTGAGAAACGGCATATTGAACCAGACCGCCTGCATGGTCTCTTCTCCCACCCGGATCTGTGCACTGAATATCTGATATTTTTTGAACCTTTTTACTTCGGAGACAGACTGTACAATTCCATGGACTGCATATTTCTGCCCGTCCTCCATCCCGGCACATACTACCGGCTCTTCACAGGTCTCATATGCCCTTGGATAATATTCCAGGAGATCGGAAATGGTGTGGATGCCCGCCTTTGCAAATGGCACGGCTGTCTTTTCTCCGATCCCTTTCAGTTTGATAATCGAATCCTGAAGCTCCATAGAATCTGTCCTCCGTTCCTGATCTTCGCACAGTGCTGCGATACAGACAAAAGATGCACGGACTCTCTGCTTTCACAGACAGACCCGTGCACCTGATCACCTTTTATTCTACTGATACTACATAATAATAGATAGGCTGTCCGCCGCTGTGTACCTCAACCTCTGCATTGGGATACAGGGCTTCCACTTCAGCACCAAGCTTCTCTGCATCCTCCTTGGACACATCCTCACCATAATAGATACCGATGATCTCTGAATCCTCATCCACAAGCTGGGCAAGCATCTCCCTGGTCGTCTCCGCAATGTCTCTGCCGACTGCCAGGATACCGCTGTCTCCGATGCCCATGATGTCATCCATATGGATCTCTTTATCATCGATCTTGGTATCACGGACTGCATAAGTCACCTGTCCGGTCTTCACATTCTGGATCTCTGCCTGCATGCGAAGCTCATTTTCCTTCGGAGTCTCCTCCGGAATATAATTGATCATGGCTGTAATACCCTGCGGAACCGTTTTGGTCGGAATTACGATGATCCTCTTATTCTCCGTCAGATAGCTTGCCTGATTCGCAGCCAGAATGATGTTCTTATTATTCGGAAGGATGAAGATATTGTCCGCATTGACTCTGTCAATAGCCTCCAGCATATCCTCCGTACTGGGATTCATGGTCTGACCGCCTTCGATCAGGTAGTCAACCCCCAGTCCGCGGAAAATCTCGCCGATACCCTCACCAATGGATACGGAGATAAATCCCATCTCCTTACGCGGCTCTTCCTTCTTTACTTCCTGCTTCGGTGCGTCCTTCTGTGTCTCTGCAATCCGGGAAGCATCCTTGATCAGCTTCTCTTCATGCTCCAGACGCATATTGTCAATCTTCATACGGGATAAAGAACCATACGTCAGCGCCCTCTGGATCGCAAGACCCGGGTCATTCGTATGTACATGTACCTTGACGATATCATCGTCAGACACGACTACGATAGAGTCTCCGATGGATTCCAGAAATGCCTTGAACTCCAGCTCTGTATGCTCGTCATATGCTTTTTCCAACATAATGATAAATTCCGTACAATAGCCAAATTTGATCTCTGCGTGAGTCTCCGCACTGATCCTGACCGCAGTCTCCTTCTTCGGAGCCTCAAAGGAATAATCCACTTCTTTGCCGATCAGCGCATCGTATGCACCCTTCATGACTTCCACAAGACCCTGTCCGCCGGAATCCACCACTCCTGCTTCCTTCAGCACCGGGAGCATCTCCGGCGTCCTGGCAAGCACCGCATCTGCCTCTTCAATGACCAGGCGGCAGAACTCTTCGATATCCTCCACCGTCTCTGCAAGCTCCAGCGCCTTTGCAGCCGCGCCCTTTGCGACCGTCAGGATCGTACCTTCCTTCGGCTTCATGACTGCCTTGTATGCCGTCTCTACTGCCTTCTGCATGGCATTGGCAAGGTCGATCACATCCAGCTCTTCATGGTCCTTGATCCCCTTTGTCAGACCTCTCAGAAGCTGAGAAAGAATGACACCGGAGTTACCTCTTGCTCCCCTTAAAGAACCGGATGAGATACACTTGGCCAGTGTCTCCATATTCAGGTCCTTCAGGCTGCTGACCTCACCGGCTGCAGCCGTGATCGTCAGCGTCATATTGGTACCGGTGTCCCCGTCCGGTACCGGAAATACGTTTAATTCATTAATCCACTCTTTTTTGGATTCAAGATTTTTTGCACCACCCAGAAACATCTTTGCGACGATCCGGGCATCAATGGTCTTAATCACAATGAAGATCCTCCCTCGTTAATCTATCACTCTTACGCCTTCCACAAAGATGTCAATTTTACCAATTTTCATACCTGTGAATTCTTCTACCTGATATCTGACGGAATCGATCAGATTCTCAGATACAACAGGAATATTCACCCCATATGCCACAATTACATGAAATGCCAGATAAATCTCGTTATCCTCAATGGCAACCTCAATACCTCTTTTGATACTGTCCTTTTTCAGAAGTTTCATCAGACCGTCACGCATGTCCAAAGACGCCATTCCGACAATACCGCTGCACCCCAGCGCAACAGAACCCGCATAAGTTGCAACCACTTCTGCATCGATCAAAATACTTCCAAGATCTGTATTAATCTGTCCCTGCATACAAATACCTCCCGGTTATGATACATAATTATTAACTATTATACCCGATATCTGATAAAAATGAAATACGTTTTTATTTTTTCTATTTCCGATCCTGCTGCATATACTAAAATAAGCGCAGAAAGAATGGCAGGACCCTTTATTATGAAAAAAACCATTGGTTTTATCCTGTTCTGGATCGGCATCGGCATCTTTATCACTCTTTTTCTGCCGCAGGATCATCTGTTCATCCGGATCATCCTGTCTGCCGTCCTGATCCTGTGCGGGTATCAGTGCTTTTTCAACTGCTGATCATACATCAGATCACGCTCATTCCATAATCCAAAAAGAAAAGGGCTGTCTAACCGACAACCCTCCCTTGCATTCCTATCATATGACAGCCGATTAAGCTCTTTCAACTTTACCGGATTTTAAGCAAGAAGTGCACACATACATTTTCTTTGCTCCGCCGTTTACTTTCACTTTTACGGATTTCACATTGGATTTCCACATTTTGCTGGATTTTCTATTGGAATGACTCACGTTGTTTCCAAAGTGAACGCTCTTATCACAAATTGCACATTTAGCCATCATTGCACCTCCTTAGGCATATTTGAGTCCGTGGAGACTCACAACTTCTGTTATTTTATCAGAAACAGATATAATTTGCAAGCAAAATTTTACTTTTTTTGCACCTTTTTGGATTCCATCAGGAAATCAGCCCCGGAACATTCCGAAAAACACTGAAAACAAGCAGGATAACAAGAAAAACGCTCATCCCCGTGCGTTCCCATTTCTGCCAGACAAGCTGTGTCTCTTTCACATAACGCCACAGAGACCGGAAGATCAGCCACAGCAGAAACGGACTGAAAACAAAAATAACCGGATGCGCCAGAAATGCTCCTGTAAAATCTCCCGCTGTCACTGCTATCAGAAAATGCGTGATCCCGCATCCCGGACATTTCAGATGAAAAAAATACTGGAACAGGCAGGGAATGCCCTTTCCAGTATTTTTGACAACCTCATAATAGCCGAACAGCACCAGAAGAACCAGAAATACCCTGCCCAGACGTCTGTGGTTCATAATTATGCCAGCTTGTTCAGCTCATTCTGGATCAGCGCATACGCAATAATACCGCCAAACAGATACAGGATCAGATACAGCACACCGCCGTTGGAAGCTGCCATGCCTCTGTCTGTTTTTGCCTTATCCAGCTTCTCGCCGCATTTATATGCCCAGAAAAATCCGTAGATTCCGCAGGTAACCAGCGTGAGCACCAGTGCCAGGACTCCGGAGGTTCCCTGTTCACCGGATATGGTGTTCGTATCCTCAGTCAGGCACACAAACCAGTAGAGTCCATAGATTCCACAGGTAACCAGTGTGAGAACGATCCCCATTGCAACACTTCTTTCTTTGATCATAACACAATTCTCCTTCGTATGAATATTTATCTAGGAATGCAGAATATCGTCTACCGCTTTATCAACTTCCGGATCAGAAGCCTTGCCGGATCTGCCGGCGGTAAACTTGTTCACAAAATCCGGAACCATATCCAGAACCTTCGTGACTGCATCCTGATTTTTTACATTGACCAGACGGATGTTGCCGTCCTTGATCACCAGCACCGCACTTGGTGAGATCTTGCCGCCAAGACCGCCTGCTCCGCTGTTCTTACTGTCACTGGAACCCGCTCCGGCTCCCACTCCAAAAGAAACATCCACTAATGGCAGAATAATCGTATCCCCGATCGTGATGGCATCTCCCACCACGGTCTTGCTGGAAATGAAATGGTCCATACCCTGAAACAGGGAGGAAACGGTTGATTCAAAACTGTTACTATTCTTCTCGCTCATAAGAACCTCCTATCGTTGCTTCCAATTCTCATACATCAAACGAATATCCCGGTTAAACCAGATCCGCCACATAATACACGCCAGTACACAGAGTCGCAGCTTTCCTCTGATCAGAATATTTCCTTCCAGAATCTTCCGGTCAAAATCAGGAATCAGAGAAAGCTTCTCCGGGTACCAGGCATACAGAACACTCAATGCACCCATACACATTCCCGTTGCCGACGGATCGTCAAATCCAAAGGTTACCTGCCCTTCGATCCTCTTTGGTTTTAGTTTTTTCCACAGATACAGAACTTCCTTCCAGATCGCACTCCGCGCATTCCTGTGTGCCTCCAGCCTCCAGAATTCAAGGAACGCATCCTTCCGTTCCATAAAGCTCCGGACTGTGTCCTGCATATGCCTTATCATATCATAAATGCTGCGGATTGCATAGACAATCTTCTGAAAAACAGCCCGGATCCTTTCCCCAAATGAAGGATGCTCCCAAACCGGCTGTTCAGGAATCCGGTTCTCTTTTATGGCGCTTTCCGGCGCTTCCTCCGCCATCGTCTCTGTTTGTCGGAGCTCCTGCGCCGTCTCATCTGCGGAAGCCGGAACCGCCTTCTTTTGTTTCTTCGGACCCTGTCTCTTTTGTCTGCTTTTCTTTTTGGGAGACTTCTTCTCAGGCTTCTCCTCCAGCGGTCTCATGATCGGGATCCCGAACAGCCGGATCACAAGCTGCTGCTTCCAGCCAGCTTCCTCATCCAAATCATAATCCAGCGACAGGATCCCGAACAGCCATCCCATATCCAGCGATATACCGGCTGTACCCTCCTTCTTCAAATGTATCCGATAGGAAACTGCCACAAAGAAAACCGTATACAAAAGCAGAAGCACAAGACCAATGATAATAAGAAGAATGATTCCCAATATTTTTAAAATTAACAATATCATATGCAGCATAGGGCGTTCTACATCTCCTGCTCTTCCATAAAATCTTCTTCCCTGAAATAAGAACGGATGTCAAAACTGCCTGTCCGGTCATAGATTTCTTTTATGATCTCCTGCACCAGACGAAGCGCCTCCTGTTTTCCTTCTGCCACACCGACCACATCCGTACACTGCGCTTTGGCAAATACAGGCTGGAACAGCATTCCGTTATGGAAGACATCCAGAAGATTCCCCGGTATGGAAGCCGGTGTAATATAATATATGCCCGGCATCCATCTGCCCTCCTCTGCCCTTTGGCGAATCCGTTCTATATTGTGCGCCGCATTCGGACCCATATACAGATTCCGATACCATCTCATATCCTACCTCTTTTCAGGCTTGTCCTGTAGTAGGAAAGAGGCTGCCGTTTCCAACAACCTCTTTCCTTATTTGTGATTTCCCCAGAGATTACTCTTCTTCATCTCGATATATTCATTGTACGCTTTTTCCAGAATCTGCTTTTCATTCGGGAACTTTAATAAATGATATGCCTCGTGAAATTTGTAATATCCGGAATCCATAAAGTATTCTTCACGCTGTGGCTTGCTGTAATAACTGTCTGACATCATAAGATACCAGTGGACATCCTTTTCCACCACATCCTCCGGGACAGAGAAGGTATACTGGCTCTTACCGATGTATTTCACAATTTTTGCATCAACTCCTGTTTCCTCCCTGACCTCCCGGACTGCTGTCTCAGGATATTCCTCGCCAGGTTCTACAGTTCCCTTCGGCAGTACCCAGCCCTCATACTTGTTCTTATAATTCTTGTACAAAAGCAGGATCTTGCCTCGAAAAATCACCACACCGCCGCAGCTCGTTGCTTCTATCACTGCAATTCCTCCTGTCGATTGGTGTGTCACTATGACTGGTATTAGCATACCATTTTTTTTTACAGTTGACAAGGAGAACCTATTCCGCGTAATACGCATCAAAAATTTTTTCGGCAATGGGAACGGCATACTCACTGCCGGAGCCGACGCCCTCCACCAGCACACATACTGCCAGATCCGGTCTGTCACCTGTCACATAGCCGATAAACCAGGCATGGCTCCTGCTCTTATCGCTGCTGTATTCTGCTGTCCCAGTCTTTCCTGCCGCCGTATAGCGGTCACTTTTCAAGGCAGAAGCCGTCCCGTCTTCAACAGTAGCCTCCATATAGCCCTGTAAAAGCTCCGCCTCCTCCGGAGTCATCAAGGAACCATACGCTGTCACCGGGTATTTTTCCACCAGCGTTCCTGTATAGCTTTCTGTCCTCTCCAGAAATCGGGGTTCCATAAGCACTCCGTCATTGGCAATGGCACTGACCAGCATCGCCATGTGCACAGGTGTGACCAGTGTATCCCCCTGACCGATGGCGGTCATCATCTGAAGGACCTCCGGATCCTCATCCGACAGCTTAAATGAGCTTTTACTGTACGGAAACTCCAGCGGAAGCTCTGAATCAAACAGAAGCTGTCCGGTCAGATCCTGAAAGGCACTGATATCAAGCTTCCGCCCCATATCTGCAAAGGCACTGTTGCAGGACCGGGCAAAGGCAGCCGTCAGGTCCAGCTCCCCGTGCTTCTTTCCGTGATAACAGCTGATGGCAGAATTCCCCACCTTTACCTTTCCTTCGCACACATAAGAATAATCCTGTCCCTGCAACTGATGCTCCCTCAGATATTCCAGAAGAGTAACCGTTTTGAAAACAGATCCCGGAGGATAAAGTCCCTGCATGGCACGGTTCAGAAGCGTACTGTCTTTGGAATGACTCAGCTCCTGCCAGCGGGAAACAATCTCTCCCGGGTCATAATCCGGCTTGGAGATCAGCGCACGTACATTCCCGGTAGACGGCTCCATGACAATAACCGCACCCTTGTGTGTACTCAGCGCATCATGGGCAATGGTCTGCAGCTCCACATCCAGCGTAGTCACCAGATTATCTCCGATGTTTTTCTGTTCCTTCAGTTCGTTGATAAACTTTTCCACAAAATAGGCATTCGAGGTCAGCAGCTGAAAATTCCCAATATTTTCTATCCCGGTCTTGCCATACTCAGAATATCCAAGCACGTGGGCAAAGGTACAGCCAAAGGGATAGACTCTTCGTTCACTTCCCCCTGCCTCCACCTGCGTATAGGCAAGCTCCTGACCATCCGAAGCAAGAATACTGCCTCTGACCACCCGTTCCTCAAAGGTCTCCAGCCTTGCATTGTAGGGATTATTAATGACCTCTCTGCTTTTGGATGCCTGGAAAAGGATCAGATAGCCGGTCATCAGTACAAAAATCCCGGTGAAAATAAGCAGGATATTGGTATATTCCCGGTTGATTTCTTTATTTTGCCTTTTTTTCTGCTTTTTCTTTGTCATTTTCTGCTACCTCGTCACTGCGTTTCAGGTACATTCCCTGAATGATCGCCCAGATGATGAACATACTGAGCAGGGAGCTTCCGCCATAGCTGATAAACGGCAGCGTCACTCCGGTGGAGGGAATGAATTTGACCACCCCTCCAATAGAAAGAAACACCTGAAAGACTACCAGCGTCCCAAGCCCCATCGCCACCAGCTTGTAATAGGAATCCTTCAGACACATGGCAATATTCAGGATCATGTAAAAACAGCACAGATATACAAAAATCAGGAAAATGGAAAACAATACCCCCAGCTCCTCAGCGATCGCCGCAAAGATAAAGTCCTCCTCCACCACCGGAATCTTATAAGGCATCCCCTGTCCAAGCCCCAGTCCGAACCAGCCTCCGGTACCGATGGCAAACAATGACTGAGTGATCTGATATCCTTCCTTCTCAATCACAGAGAACGGGTCACTCCAGGCGAGTACACGCACCTGTACATGGGAGAACAGCTTCCATGCGATCCATGACGCAAAGCTTCCTGCCAGAAGCCCGCCGAGAAAATAAAGCGGCTGTCTGGTCGCCACATAAAGCATAACAAGATAGGTGACGAAAAAGATCAGTGCTCCTCCCAGATCTCTTGACAGGACAAGCACCAGTACATGAGCGGCTGCCGCCACGGTAGTCACCGCCACCCGGCGCAGATCCCGGGTCTCATGAAGCATGCCTGCAATGAAGAAAACGAACAGGATCTTCACGAACTCTGACGGCTGAAAGGTAATGCCGTGAACAGAGATCGCAAGCTTCGCCCCGAAGCTTAAACTTCCCGCGATCAAAACTGCCGTCAGCAGCAGAAATCCCGCCGCTCCGTACAGCCAGTACAGATTTCTGAGCTTCCCTGCCTTACGGATGATCCAGGGAATCAAAAGTGTAAGTCCTGCCGCAAGAACTGCTACCTCGAACTGCTTCTCCGCTTTATCAAAAGACAGACGGGACAGCATCAAAAGTCCGACTCCCAAAAGCAGGAGCAGATTGTGGTTCAAAAGCCGGTCTGACTTTGGGTAGATCAGATGATGCAGCGTCAAAAAGCCAAGGAACAGGATGATCTGCGCCATGCCAAAATATAAGACCTTTTCATTTCCGGTATTCAGATACAGAATCAGATTTCCCAGAAGAAGCATGGAAAAGAGAAGGAAATTCTGCTGCCAGAGGGCAGCTCTTCTCTCCTCCTGGGGTTTTTTCACAAGCAGAAATCCCACAAGCGTATATAATGCCAGAAACAGGATCATGGCATATTTGGATAATTCGGTAATCACATTGACCATATTACTCTACGCCCCGTTTAAAATGTCCTCTCGTAAAATCCGACTGCGGCTTCCTTTCCTCCATCCAGCACTGAAGCACTTCCCGTACCTCCCCTTCCCCTTCTGTGGTAAACATGATACGATATGCCCCCACCCCAAGGCTTTGGAGTGCTTCCATCTGATCCAGCAGATAAAGAGGCTGGCTGTTATAGATCGTATTATAGCAGTCCCTGCAGTTATTCTTTACCGGAAATTCCTTCTGATACCTGTCCTTCAGGATCCATTGTCCGGACTGCTTCCTGCACTGGTTCAAAGTCCTGTGAAGACATCCGGCAGTTGTCATCATAGGATACCTTCCGTAGATGATCTGAATACAGTCTCCTGCCGAGATCTGCTTCAGCTCGCGGGCATTCAGCTCCAGCGGATTCGTCTGCATGTGGATTCCGGCTTCTCTCCACAGCTCCCGGCTTCTGCCGTTAAAGGTATAGAGATTGTGATCCAGGATCTGCGCCTTTTTCCAGTGGATACATTTTAAGAATTCATATTCCTCCAGATTCTTCAACACATATCCGTCTGCCGAAAGCTGCCTCCAGAAGCTTTGCTTTTCCTGATAACGCGCCTCCGTCTTCATCCGGAAAATCGGCGGAAGAACCACATAAGCCAGAAGTCCCTCCTTATGGATCAGGTCCACTGCCTGTAAAAGCTCCTCTTCCATAGAGCCGGCATCCACATATACAGCCTGCAGAGGCGCTTTCTGCTTCTTCATCAGAAGCGGTGTATCTGAAAGCACTGTCCGAAGCTGCTGCATACTTTCTACGGAAATATGGAGGACTGCGCCATCCCCTTTTTCCTGATGCCAGACTCTGTTATTCTCTGCCCCCATCGGCATGCTCCGCCAGCAGGACTTTATCAGCTCCAGCCGAAGTCTCTCCAGAGCCTCTCTGCGAAGCCCGTTCAGCGCCTGTATGGGAACAAACAGTTCTCCCTTCATCTGAATCCTCAGGTCCTCCCATTCAAACGGAGTATTCCCTGTCTTCCGGAGCTGCTTTTCAAGCTGCGCCTCCTCCATCGGACGATTTGCAGGAATCTGCGGACTCTCTCCCGTCACGGTGACACAGACTTCTCCTGCTTCCAGACGAAGCTCCATGGACCTTCCTGCCTCCGCCGTCAGGCAGCCCCGGATCGCTCTTTTCTTTTCCTGATCTACATATTGCTTTCTGAGAGATCCGATCAGAAGTTCATACTCCCTCTTCTCCTCATCCGACGGCTGCCGATTCCAAAGCGCCATCATATTTCTTCCATTGTGCTGTTCGTAGTATCCCCGGGAAAATCCATCCCGGTTAAAAAGAAGGTTCAGCTCCCTTTTGTCTGCCTCTTCTACATAATATCCGTCCGCCCCGTGCTCCAGATAGCGATCCGCATATTTGCGGTAGATGCGTACAACTCCCGCGGTATACTCCGGTCGTTTCATGCGCCCTTCGATCTTCAGAGAATATACGCCTGCTTCCGCAATCTGAGGAATCAGATCGACCGTACAGATATCCTTTGGACTCAGAAGCGCATTCTCACCCTTTTTGGATACGGTTTTTCCTCCTGCCAGCACATCATAGGCAAGCCGGCAGGGCTGGGCACAGCGTCCCCGATTACCGCTTCTTCCTCCCAGAATACTGCTGAACAGACATTGTCCTGAATAGCAGTAGCAGAGTGCCCCATGAACGAAGCATTCGATCTCAATTCCGATCTCCTGACGGATCCGGGCAATCTCTGCCAGGGACAGCTCTCTTGCCAGCACCACACGCTCGGCTCCGACTGTCTCCAGAAGCTTCGCTCCGCCGGCTCCGCACAGAGTCATCTGGGTACTGGCATGAATCGGAAGATCCGGGAACCATTCCTGAATTGCACGCATAACTCCCAGATCCTGCACGATCACTGCATCCAGTCCATGCTCGTAGCAGGGCTTCAGATAGTCATACAGCTCTCCCTCCAGTTCCCGGTCCTTCAAAAGCGTATTTACTGTCAGGTAGAGCTTCACCCCATACAGATGTGCATAGTCGATTGCTTCCAGCATAAGCTCTCCCTCCGGATTATCCGCATATGCACGGGCACCGAAACGTCCGCCTCCCATATACACCGCATCTGCCCCCGCCTGCACGGCAGCTTTCAAGCTCTCAAAAGAGCCTGCCGGAGCCAGTATCTCCAATCTCTTTTTTTTCATCCTTCTCTTCCTCTATATTCAAAAAAGGCAAGCCAGCTCTTCCCGGGCTGGCCTGTCATCTTATGTATCTATCTCCCTTTACAGCTTCTGTTCCGGTCTTGGGATCTTCCGGTGGGAAGCCGACTGAGACAGCCGGTTCTGTCTCTTCTGTTCCTCCAAAAGCTGCGTCTCAAGCTCCTGAATCCGGCTTAAAAGCCTGTCCTTCTCCATCCTGGCATCGATCAGATCATGCTTCAGACTGTAGATCTCCTTATCCTTGTGTTCCGCTTCCTGCTCCAGCTGCTCCTTTGCCTCCCGCTCCTTAAAATATGCGTCTGCAAGATTCATGTTCTTCAAAAGCTGCTTTTCCTCCACTGCAAGCCTGCGGTATCCCTCTGTCCGGGAGATCTCCTCCTCCATCTCGTTGAGATAGGAGGCAACACTGTGCAGATATGAGGTACTTTCATATCCGCTGATCATATATATCTTTCCATTAATCAGCACTTCGGCTGTGTTTTTCTTCGCCATAAAATATCGTCTCCCTGCCTATGCCCTTTACTTAATAGTATACTGAATTATTGCGGAAAAGCAATCCCCAAATGGTCATACGCATGTTCCGTTGCCACCCGTCCCCGGGACGTTCGGTTCAGGAATCCATTCTGGATCAGATACGGTTCATAAACATCCTCCAGTGTACCGGAATCTTCGCCCAAAGCTGCCGCCAGTGTATCCAGTCCCACAGGACCTCCTGAAAATTTCTCGATGATCGTGCGCAGAATCAGCCTGTCAGACTGATCCAGTCCATGGCGGTCCACCTCCAGAAGATCCAGAGCAAAGACTGCCACCTTCTCCGTAATCTTCCCATCATACTTGACCTGAGCAAAATCCCGGACCCTTTTCAGCAGACGATTGGCAAGGCGGGGGGTCCCTCTGGAACGCCGGGCAAGCTCAACTGCTCCCTTTTCATCGATCTCTACATTCAGCACCTTTGCCGAACGGCAGATAATGGTCGTCAACTCTCCCACTGTATAGTATTCCAGATGATGTACCACTCCAAACCGGTCACGAAGCGGCGCCGTTAAAAGTCCCGCACGGGTCGTCGCACCTACCAGGGTGAATCTGGGAAGATCCAGACGGATACTCCTCGCAGACGCCCCTTTACCGATCATAATATCAATGGCATAGTCCTCCATCGCCGGATAAAGAACCTCCTCCACCTGCCGGTTCAGACGATGGATCTCGTCCACAAAGAGTACATCACCCTCCTGGAGATTATTCAAAATCGCTGCCATCTCTCCCGGCTTCTCAATTGCCGGACCACTGGTCACCTTCATATGGGTTCCCATCTCATTGGCAATGATCCCGGCAAGCGTTGTCTTGCCAAGACCGGGAGGTCCGTAAAACAACACATGATCCAGCGATTCTCCTCTGGACTTTGCTGCCTCTATATAAATCTTCAGATTGCTTTTTGCCTTTTCCTGACCAATATATTCTGCCAGACTCTGGGGCCGCAGATTTCCTTCTACACGGATATCTTCCTCTGCCGCCTCCGTTGCTATGATTCTCCGGTTCTCCATCATCAACCTCTATCCTGCCGCTCTAATGTATCAGAATGCCATCCTCTTGAGGGCTTCCTTCAATATATCCTCAACTTCCATATCCTCGGTCGGCCTTACAGAACGCACCGTCTTGAGTGCTTCTGTACTTCCATATCCCAAAGCCACCAGTGCCTCTACTGCATCCTGCATCACATCGCTGCCGGCTGCTGCCGATACTTCCGGTGAAAGCTGATCTGATGCAAGCTTTTTCTCAAATGCCTCTTCCAAATCCAGCTTGTCCTTCAAATCCAGAATGATCTTCTGTGCCGTCTTTGCTCCGATACCCGGTGTCTTTGCAATCTTCTTCGCATCATCCGCCAGTATGGCAAATCTCAGATCATCTGCTCCAAGGGCAGACAAAATATTAAGTCCTGCTTTGGGTCCGACTCCGTTCACTCCAATCAGCATCCGGTACATCTGCAGATCATCCCTCGTCAGAAAACCAAACAGAACAACTGCATCTTCCCGCACCTGCATATATGTATACAGCTTTAATTCCTGACCGATTCCCTCCAGCATCTGTACCAGCTGTCCCGGAACCAGCACCTCATATCCAACTCCGTTCACATCCAGAACGACGCTGCCTTCCGTCATATCAGCGACTTCGCCTTTTAAAAATGCTATCATCCGTCTTACGCATCCTTTATGATTACTCACTGTCAGCCGCCTCATCCAAGCGGTGTACATTCACTTTTAAAATCATACCATGCCATACGGCAAACTGCAACCGTATGTTCGGATTTTATCGTTCGAATACCTCCGCCGTCACCTTATTCGGCATACATACAATCAGCTCGTGAGTGCTCCCAATGGGTGCCATATGGATACAGAGCCTGTCCGGACAGTCGGCATATATCATGGAGGCTCTACCGCCTCTGATCTCCAGTTTATTGGTATCATGGATCTCGATCACCTGATCCTCCGCCAGGTCGAATCTTCCATATTCTTCTCCGTCCACCTTTACGACCACATAATGTCCCCGGGTCTGACTCTGATAAAACAGAATCCCAAGCAGGCACGCTGCCAGCAGAACTCCTGCTGCCAGTATCCAGTCATTTTTCTTTGTCATACTATCACTCCTCATATTATCCTGCCTATCATACCATGGTTTTTCAAAGTCTGCAAACGAATTGAGCGATTCCTTTTCGACCGGAAACGACAGACCGGCAGGATCACTGCTGCTTCAGCGCTCCTGCCGGGATTGGGATTATTCTTCTTTTTCTTTTCTGATCTCTTCTGCCAGTTCAAAAATGGTATCTCTGTTCTCACCTAATATCTCTGCGATCTCTTCCACTGTACTTCCTTTTCGGGACATATGTGCAACAATCGATCTTAATTTGCTGTGTTCACCTTGTGCACGTCCTTCTATACGTCCTTGTGTACGTCCTTCCGCCAAACCTTCCGCCAGACCTTCCCGTCTGGCATCCTGCTTGTCATAATACCTCTCTTCCCATGCCTGCATGTATTTTACCCCCATTTCTTCACTGGATTTCACCTTACACACGCGCTCATGAATCCGACGAACCCGCTCACTATCCGTTTTGGACGCCTCTTCTCCTGTCGTATTTTCCACATAATGAAGAAATGCTGCCAGCTCTGCAGAGACTTCCTCATCATTGCTGCCTCTTGTATTCAGGAAAATACGAACCGCTCCATCCTGAAGAGTATACCCCGCTTTTTCGATGCACTGTGCCTCAAACGTGTATCGATACTTTCCAAACCCGAATAAGTCAAACGGTGTGATCATGATTAAATACGTCTGATTCAGCTTATTATAATCCGGGACTCCCGGTTCCAGCAAAGAGGTATCTACCATCGCCTGATAAAAACGGCTCCTTCTGCGGAGATCATTCTTACGTTTCTGCTGCATCTCCGTATTATATATGACCTTCTCCTCATCCATAGAAAAGACATCCATCCTTATTGTGCGGATAAGCGGTGATACCCGCAATTCTTTCTCGGATTCACTTTTCTCCAGCAGCGGAATCTCCCGTCCCAAAATAATACTCAATACATCCTGGTGTGTCTGCGGATCTTCCATCACTGCATCAAACAAAAATCGACTGGTAAGATTCAGATCCTTTAACGGTATCATATTACTATTCATATACTTCTCCTTTATTTTACCATAGCTGTCAGTTTCTTTACAACATAAAATTGTTAATCATCCGGATATTTTTCCGTCCGCGGAAACGAAAGCACCGGACCATATATAGTTACAAATCGGGAAATTTTGAAGAACTCCAGATTCAGCAGAACTGCTCTATAGAAAATATTACTACAAATAACTGTAAAAGTCATCTGCATTTACAGAAAGTTTACATTTTTTGTACAAATTGCCCATGTACAAAAAAGAAGTACTCACACTAAGAGCACTTCATTTTGGGCACGATTAAGCCATACAGTTTCCTCTTCTGGAGTTACCGGTACTTCAAGTTTGATTCCGTTATCTTCAAATAGTACAATTTCCTTTTCCATATCTCGCCTCCATATTCTTTCCACCGATATATTGTTTAGATTATAGCATTTTTGAAAGATATTCAAAAGCTGCAATATTAGAAGATACTTTTATAAGGACTCCAGTACTTTCCCAATATCTCCCTGAATACAGATGGAGCGTTCCGCTATCTCACGAGGCGCAGCCGCATCCTTCAGATTCAGACAGGCATAGACCGCCTTGGGATTCTGCATCGTCATCTGCCAGAAAGGATATTTGATGATACCGGGGGTGTTGCCCCCAACACCCAATTCTAAAAACAGGATGTTTAACCCCTCGTGCCGTCGCAGGAAATCCGAATAGCGGTTCTGTGCGGTATGCCATCCCGCATCCTCCACAAATGTGTTGTCACTGCGCAGATTGACATTCATAGGTTTTCCGCATTTTGGGCAGTAAGGGACCAATTCAGACGGAATAGCCATTTTCGGGGATTTGCCGTTTCCCATGACCAGATCATTGGTTTCTGTGATCGTGAATCCCTGTGCGTCCACCATTTTGCGAACAACGTCCTCGTTATCATAGGTTTCGTTATGGCAGGGAACACTGCATTGGAGCAGGCCATAATCGCCTTGGGTATAAAACATCCTATGCTTCTCAAATCCTGCCTTTTGGAAACAGTGATCCACATTGGTAGTCAGCACAAAGTAGTCCTTGTCCTGTACCAACGCAAGCAGATCATCATATACCGGTTTCGGAGCGTCCATGTAGCGGTTTACCCAGATATGACGGCTCCACCATGCCCAATATTCCTCAAAATCCTGAAAAGGATAAAATCCACCCGAATAAATATCCCTGATATGATATTTTTCCGCAAAATCATGGAAATACCGCTGAAAGCGTTCTCCGGAATAGGTAAATCCCGCTGCGGCAGACAGCCCGGAACCGGCTCCAATGATAACTGCGTCCGCATCATTCAATACGGCTCTTAACCGATTTAATTTAACCGAGCAGGTTTCGGTAGATTTGTTCGTCAAGCTCCTTAAAAACATTAAAGATCACCTCGATTTTACTGCCGGTTTCGGCTTTATAGTCTTTTACCGTTTGTACGGCAATTTTTGCAGCTTCTTCATTGGGAAACATAAATACACCTGTGGAAATGCAGCAAAACGCAATACTGTGTACTTGGGTCTGATCTGCCAGTTCCAGACAGGAGCGATAACAGGACGCAAGCTGCCTGCAATGGAGCGGCGTTAATTTCCCCCGCACAATCGGGCCAACCGTATGGATTACATACTCACAAGGCAGATTAAAGGCCGGAGTAATTTTGGCTGTCCCTGTGGGTTCCTCATACCCCTGCTTCTCCATAAGGTCGCTGCAATAATTCCTGAGCTGGATACCGGCATAGGTATGAATACAATTATCAATGCAATTATGGCAAGGCTGATAGCAGCCGGTCATGCCGCTATTGGCCGCGTTTACAATCGCTCCGCAGGCAAGCCTTGTAATGTCGCCCCGCCACAAATAAATTTCA
>JAHABX010000065.1 GCA_018376135.1 Clostridiales bacterium
TCCCTGATATACCGCTTCTACCCGGACCCGCTGTCTGCTCGTACCTGCCAGATGCTCCACCCTATCCAGCACTTCTACCTTTAAAATTTCCTGTGCCATAGGAAGGCTTTTTCTCATTTTCTCACATGCGGTCACCGCAATATCCTCCGGTATCTGCGCCACATAGATCTCATCCAGATAAGCCGTATCCCTGGAAATATCCGTGTATGTCTTCTTCTGGGATATCCCGTAAAGAGCAGCCAGCACAGCCACCAGAATGGTACTGTATAACCACCATCTCATCTTCACAGTCTCATCTCCTCTCCAGTCATATGTCCCTCTGATATCCCATATACATGATCCGCCAGCACCTTCATATCGTCCTTATTATGGCTTGCCAGAAGAACCAGCGCACCTCGTTCCTTTTCCTCTCTGATCAGCTTTCGGATGGCTTCCAGCCCCATTTCATCCAGCCCGTTTGTCGGCTCATCCAGCAGGATCACATCCGGCTTTTCCATAACTGCCTGTGCAATTGCCAGACGCTGCTTCATTCCCATGGAATATTTTCCATATACCCGTCTATCCTCCGGGTCGAGTCCCACTCTCCGGATGGCGTCCAGAATCTCCGCCTGCCCTGCTGTTTTCCGGAAGCCCGCAAGGTAAGTCAGATTCTCAACTCCGGTCATGTTCGGATATAGCCCTGCGTGCTCCAGAACGATCCCCAGGCTCGGAAGCACTGCAAAATCCTTATGCAGCTCCCGATCCGCCCACAGGATACTGCCGGAATCGATCCTGATCAGTCCGGACAGCGCCCGGAACAGCATGGTCTTTCCTGAGCCATTCCGACCCCAGAAGCCATACACGTTTCCCTCCTCCAGTTCCAGACTAATATGTTCCAGAACCTGCTTTCCCTTTATACTTTTACATATTTCTCTTGCTATCAACTTTCTGTGCATCTCACATCGTCCTCATTTCCATATCTTCCATCAAGAATTCCTGTCTGCATACCATCACAGCACCAGCCAGAACTGTCGCCGCA
>JAHABX010000024.1 GCA_018376135.1 Clostridiales bacterium
GGAATTCGTTGATTTACAATGTAAATCACTGCTTCCTCATGTTTGGGCGGGTCCCAAGGTTAAATGCCGTCTTGTGCAGGCACAACGGCATTTAACCTTGGGACCCTGGTATCATATAATTTCTTTATATAGTAATTGAATGTGAAAAAACGCGCCTATAGGACCGTTACATGTCTTATAGGCGTGTTTTTCATGTTGATTCTTTTGAGCAGGCACTTGTCAGGATATCAATCAGGCTGTTTTGGAACAGATTATGATGTTTGCTTTCCAACTTTTTTTCCCAATCACACAAATTGCCGTCTTTGTCAAAGTAAATTGAGCAGGCATCACCGGAAATAATCGCATCGATCAGGAAGCTGTCACCCTGAAGTTCGAAAACGACTGTCTGATAGGATTGCTCTCTACGAGCTCGTTTTATTGCCTGGTAGACCGAGCAGCGTACCTCTCTGGGGCATGTTTCTTCTGGAAGCAATACTGTAAATGCAGGAGAGAACTGCTGGGTACTGATGAACAGGTTTCCGCTTGTGATTGCCTGGACATCTTCTGGTCCGTATTGAAACCATATAGAATAAAGCAATCCCATTTTTCGAAGAGTGTCAAAAAAACCATCCGCATTTTCATTGTAATGCACAATGAGCATTATATTATTGAGCTTGGTCACTTCATCCAGAAAAGCAGGAGTAAGATCCTCAGTCTCGCAAAAGATACAAAATGCACTGTCAGAATGAGTTCTGGCAAGAGAGAGGGTCTCTGCTGAATGGTTCAGAAGAAAGAGCATCCATGTGAAAATACCGAGACTTTCCCCCTCATAAATCAGAGCATCGTACTTTTCGTGATATTCTTCAAATGTCAGTTTATCTATTTGAAGTGAAAGAGCCCATGGGATATTGCAGTTTAATTTTTCTTCGCTGCACCGAATACGTTTAGCGCCTTCCGTACAGCCGTTGTATCCAAGGTTCATGCCAAATGTATAGAGTCGTTCCACATCTGTATTCTTCACTGTATTCCGGATCAGATCATAGTAAGCGCTGTTTTCGTTTTGAAGCATGGTTTGAATTATGGTAAAAAAGTTTGCCTCAAATTTCCCTGTCGAAAATTGCAGAGCCATGTCAACAAGGTTTCGAATACCACGCTCCGGATTGTCTTTAATATTTTTCAGCGTTTGTTTTACAACAATCTCTACCATCATTCCGGATAAGCTTTTTTCCATTTGCAATACTTCCTTTCATAAGCGCATATCCCATCTATTTTTTCATTGAAATGATACTAAGAGAAATCGGCATTCACAAGGGACAAATGCCATCCCATGTCCCAAAAGGAAACAAAATCTATGGCATGTCATAATTTAAGACGTGAGCATTTTCGTGTCCAATGACTTTGACAGTCCACTTTTCTATAATCAAGGCATAGTTCATAACAGAAAGGAGAAAAGCAATGATTGAAAAAGTAAATCCTGGTCATCCGGATAAACTGGCAGACAGAATTGCCGGCGCTATTGTAGATTTGGCTTATACAAAAGAAAGTGAGCCTAAAATCGCAGTAGAAATACTGATTGGACATAAGCAGTGCCATGTGGTAATAGAGACATCCGTAAAACTGGAACAGGAACCAATCCTTGCCATTATTCATCGTATTGGCGGAGATTTGAGAGCGGATATTCTGATTGTACCGCAGGATATCCATCTGAACAAAAATCAAAAGGAGGGGCTGCGCTGTGGCGACAACGGCATATTCAAGGGTGTACCGTTAACGCGGGAACAAAAGCAGCTGTCTGAAATTGCCCGCAAAATCTATGAGAAATATCCTTTTGATGGAAAGTATATCATGGATGGAGACAGATTGATCATCTGTCAAAGTCATGCTTCTACAGAAGAACTTGAAACAGAATATCCATATGCGGAAATCAATCCGCTGGGAGATTGGACAGGTGGTACCGAGGTAGATACCGGAGCAACCAATCGCAAGCTTGGCTCAGATATGGCGGATGCCGTTACCGGAGGCGGACTCCATGGAAAAGATCTGTCAAAGGCAGATGTATCTGTGAATATTTATGCTTTTCTGAAAGCGCAGCAGTTAGGCAGACCCGTTCAGCTTTGCTGTGCGATTGGTGATGAACAGATAGATGGTATTTCTTATCCGGATATCGTAGCAGAGGCAAGAAAATATGTTCAGTCTGTAGGCGGCTTTGAAAAGCTTGCCGAGTGGGGACTGTTCTGATTTCGGAATATTACAGAGGAGAAATAAATTATGAGCAAATCTATTAAAGACAGCATGCAGAATTTTGCAGTCAGTCAGGCACTGAAGTACATCGAGGATAACCCGGAGGAAAACATTCCCAAACTGATGGCTTTGGTGGATAAATTTACCCCTGAAAACTGGTACAGCAGCCAGCGGGATGCCATTCGCAGTGCTATCGATGAAAAGAGCAACTGGTATGAACTGATGCTGAAGGTCTATGATCTGGATGTGGGTGCCCGCAGAGCCTTTTTCCAGAATTTTCTGTTCAATGCCAGCCTGAAAGGGGGCGCGGTTCAGCATGAGAGCAGAGAAAGAGAAGGCTGCAATATTCCATGGGCGATTCTTTTGGATCCTACATCTGCCTGCAATCTGCGCTGTACCGGATGCTGGGCGGCGGAATACGGACACAAACTCAATCTGAGTCTGGAAACCATTGATTCGATTATCCGTCAGGGTAAGAAGCTGGGTACCTATATGTATATCTACACCGGCGGTGAACCTCTGGTGAGGAAGAAAGATCTGATCAAAATTTGCGAAATGCATCCCGACTGTGAGTTCCTGTCCTTTACCAACGGTACCTTGATCGACGAAGAATTCTGTCGGGAAATGCTGCGGGTCAAGAATTTTGTTCCTGCCCTCAGTCTGGAGGGTTTTGAGGCAGCTAACGATGGCCGCCGCGGAGAGGGTGTTTACCAGAAGGTTAAGAACGCTATGGCTCTGATGAAGAAGCATAAGCTGCCGTTCGGTATTTCCACCTGCTACACCAGCCGCAATGTGGACGATGTAAGCAGTGAGAAATATTTCGATGATATTATCGACTGTGGTGCGCTTTTTGTGTGGTTTTTCCACTATATGCCGGTTGGTAATGACGCGGCAGTGGAACTGCTTCCCACCCCTGAGCAGCGGGAGATGATGTATCACCGTATCCGTGAATTCCGAAAAACCAAGGCGATCTTCTCCATGGATTTCCAGAATGACGCCGAATATGTGGGCGGCTGTATTGCCGGCGGACGTAATTACCTGCACATCAATGCCAAGGGGGATGTGGAGCCTTGTGTCTTTATCCATTACTCCAATGCCAACATCCATGATGTTTCCCTGCTGGATGCGCTCAAGAGTCCGATCTTCATGGCCTACCATGATAATCAGCCTTTCAATGAGAATATGCTGAGACCTTGTCCGATGCTGGAAAATCCCGAATATCTGCGGAAGATGGTAAAGCAGACCCACGCGGTTAACACCGACTATCAGAGTCCTGAAAGCGCAGATCACCTGTGTGATAAGACCTCCGTTTATGCGGAAAACTGGAAACCTGCCGCTGATAAGCTGTGGAGCTGCTCCGGGCATTGTGCCGGCTGCAGGCAGGGGGAATGAGCCATGGCAGCTTATCAAATATTTACAGATGCAACTGCCGATTACAATTCCGGTATGATGGAGGGACTTCCGCCCGTATCGGTTGTACCCATGCAGGTAGAGATTGACGGAATGGAATATACCTATGGACCCGGTGGAACAATTACAGTGGAAGAATTCTATCAATTACAACGCAGCGGAAAGTTTTCCACTACATCTCAGATCAATCCGACAATCTACTTCGAGCATTTTGAACCATGTCTGCGTGAGGGTAAAGACATTCTCTATCTCTGTTTCTCTTCCGGAATGTCAGGAACGATCCAGTCTGCCGGTTTGTGTATGGAGGAGCTGCGGCAGGTGTATCCGAAACAGAAGATTATTTGTGTCGATACGCTGTGTGCATCCGTTGGTGAAGGATTTCTTGTGCGAGAGGCGGTCAGGAAGCAGGCGGAGGGTCTGACTATAGACGAATTGGCTGACTGGGTCATAAAGCATCGTCTGCAAATCTGTCATTGGTTTACTGTAGATACATTTGATCATCTTCGGCACGGCGGGCGTGTTTCCCCCGCTGCTGCTATGATGGGAACAGTATTACAGATTAAGCCTCTGATCCATGTGGATGAGCAAGGGTGCCTGCAGGTGGTGGGAAAGCCCCGCGGAAGGAAAAAAGCCATAGCTGTACAATGTTCTAAAATGGAAGTGGGATGGCAGCCGGATATGGGTGATCTTGTGGTGATCGGTCACGGGAACAATCCTCAGGCTGCGGAGCAGATACGCAAGGAAATTGCAGTGAGATTTCCGGAGGCGGATATCCAGATTGCAGATATCGGTCCTGTTATCGGGGCGCATACCGGTCCTGATATGCTTGCCTTGATTTATTGGGGGAATAATCGGTAACAGAAAAATGTATTTTATAAATCAAGGTGTGCAATTATTATAAATAATCGGTTATCTATGAACAAAGATGCATATTATTTATGTATGGAAAAGCCGCAAAAAGCCACAGACTTCGAGTTTGTGGCTTTTTCGTTATAAAAATGTGGTATACTTATAACATGATACCACGGATTGGAGTAAAGGAATGAACAATACAGAGAAAGCAGAACTGATCAATCTATTGGGAGATTTTTGCGGTAGGAGAGATATTCCGGATCTGACTCAAAAGAGCCTGGAAAATGTATATGGCATAAAAAAGGCAGATGTATTTGTGCTGTTTGGCGGGAGTATCCTGGCGGGCGGCGATGTACTTGCGGAAGCCATAAAAGAGCAGATTGCCCATACGTATATCATTGTTGGAGGTGCAGGGCATACAACGGATACACTGCGTAGGGTTGTCAGACAGAAATTTGCAGATATGGAGACAGAGAATCTGTCGGAAGCAGAAATATTCAACCGGTATATCCGGAACGTGTATGGACCTCAGGGGAAAAATTTTCTCAGCCATGTGGATATTCCTGAGGAAGTGGAGCAGGCTTTCGAGAAATTAAAACTGGCATTTGCAGACCGTGTCAGAGAAGCGAATCCATTATATGCTTCAAAGTGACAGATGACGGAGAGGGAATGGATTATGAGAAAGATAATAGCAGTAGTTTTAGCCGTGACAGGTATGCTTTCTTTGACTGCCTGTGGTGATATGACAGATGATAATAAATCAGCAGAAAACAGGGCGGAGGATGCCTATTCTTCTTTCCTGTCAGGAGACAGGACTCTGCTGAACAGTGCGCAGACGGAAACGTGGTGGATACCTGATTTTCATGATGAAAGTATGATATATGAATATGCATATCTGGATCTGAACGGGGATGGCATTGAGGAACTGCTTATTCAGCTGGAAGAGATGCCTGGTGGCTATAACGGTGTATTTCATTTTGCAGATGATCAGCTGTTTTGCTGGAATAGTGATGCTGTGGAGATGAACTGCCGGGATTACCCGCTTCATGATGGCACAATGGTAAGACAGTACAATTATAGTGGCAGTTGTTCTTATACGATCTTCCGGTATCTGGAAAATGGAGAAACGGAGGATGCTACCAGTTTGCTTGTCCGAGAGGAGGCAATGTCTGAAGACGATTCAGAAACATATCCTTATTATGAAATAGATGGGAAAGAAGTGGATCAGGTGGTGTTTGAGGAGCAGCTGCAGGCTTTGGTGACAGACCGGATGCTGGAGCGTTCTGCCTGGAAGACACTGTAATATGCGAAAAGCAGGATTTACGGAGGTGAATCTTTTAGAAATTAGATACTCTTATGATTCCATTGAAGCTGAGGAGGTATAAATGAAGAAAAAAGTAAAAATCATGGCGGCGCTGGTGCTTGGATTTGCTGTCGCAATGATATGGATGAGTGTTGCGATCTATTTTGGTTACACGGATGCATATAACACAGGTATAGAGGCACTTACCGTAAAAATACTTGGAATACCTGTCTATGAGCTGACAAAATCCGGTACAGAGTATGTCGGAAAATCCACAGGGATTTATATGGGGTTCGTGTGTGGTATTTGTATGCTTCTTAGTGTTGTGACTGAAGAACTTATTCACAGAGCAAGCATTTTTACAAAGCGCAATACATAGGTATCAAAAAATGGTTTTTATGAAATAGAAAGCTACAATGACAGTCCCATGGACTTTGTCTACAGTCTGACAGGTGTCTCTTTTGAGACACCTGTATTTTTGTGCATATATGTGATGGAATACGGTTATTCTGGATAATACCGGCTGTTCTTTTGTGCGCAGGCTTTTTTATCCGGCATAAGAAAAGCGGTATGAAAAAGCTGAAAAGGAGCAAAGGATGTTAGTGAGGGTGTATGACTTTCTGTGCAGTATATGGCAGTATACAGCAAGAGAGAATGACAGACATTTCAGAGGAAACTGCGATTTTTCCGGGTGGTCATCTCAGGAGGAAGCAGGATTTACGGAAGCGCAGGGAAATAAATATCAGCCTGCATCGGATCGGCTTGTGAATGTACTCCGGCATTTTCCGATCAATGCGCAGGATCGTATTCTGGATATCGGATGCGGAAAAGGAAAGGCGATGTATCTTATGAGCCGGCTGCCATTCGGAGTGATCAGGGGGTATGATATATCGGACAGTCTGGTGGAGATTGCCAATGAAAATTTTCATGCCCTGGATCTGGAACAGTGTGAGGCAGTTGTGGGAGACGCGCTGGACTTCAATGAGTATGACCAGTTTAATTATTTTTTTATGTTCAATCCCTTTCCACAGAAAATTTTCGGGGTGGTGATGAAAAATCTTATGGAAAGTTTGAAAAGATATCCCCGTAAGTGTGTGCTTATATATCTGAATCCGGTTTACCATGAATATATTGTAGCACAGACTCCGTTTCATCTGGTTTATAAGAAAAAATCTTTATTGCACTGGTATGATTTCTTTTGCTATCAGTATGAAGGAGAAAACAGTAATTATTATTATTTGGGAAAGGATTTACAGAATGCATGAATTAAAGGGAAGTAAAACAGAAAAGAATCTTCTGGCAGCGTTTGCCGGGGAATCGCAGGCGGCAAATAAGTACGGATTTTTTGCAGACAAAGCAAGGAAGGATGGCTACATGCAGATCGCCGATATCTTCGAGGAGACTGCATCAAATGAAAAAGAACATGCAAAGATATGGTATAAGCTGCTCAACGGAGGTTCTGTGGGTACTACGGCAGAGAATCTGGTGGAGGCTGCCAATGGAGAGAATTATGAGTGGACGGATATGTATGCCGGCTTTGCAAAGGACGCAGAGGAGGAGGGATTTGACGAGATCGCATACCTGTTTGAGGCTGTGGCAAAGATCGAAAAGGAGCATGAGGAGAGGTATCGTAAGCTGATTGCCAATATGGAAGGCGGTCTGGTATTTTCCAGAGAGGGTGATGTGATCTGGCTGTGCTCCAACTGCGGGCATATTCATATAGGAAAAAAGGCGCCGGAGATGTGCCCGGTATGTGCGCATCCGAAGAGCTATTTTCAGATCAAAGCGGAGAATTATTAAGCATATTGATAATAAGTCAGTCAGGCTTTTCCTCCCGGCATTGTGACCGGGAGGTTTTTTGTGATATACTACATTTATACCCTTGTACACTGAGGGTAAAATGAATGGAGGATACAAGATGAGTTTACCGGATTTTGGCAATATGTCTTTGATTGGCTGGCTGGTGCTGGCGGCGATCGCAGGACTGTGTGCAGTATCTGTTTATGTGGTAGAAGATGAAAAGAAAAAGGGAAGAAAGGTTCCGGGAAAAATGTGTGCGGGATGTCAGGAGAACGGAATGAAGCCGGAGGAAGACGAGCAGGGTGAGATATTTCTGTGAACGGGGATGAAGGTCGGATGGGAAGAAAGTTAGTAATCGGAATTTTGGCCATGTAGAGATCAAAAGACATTAAAACGCATCAAAATGCCAAGTTTATGGGCTTTTGTAGTGAAATGAACAACATAAAATATGAAGCTGCTTGTTTTGAATCAATAAGAGGCTTTTTTCATGCTTATTTTCAGCCATCCAGATTTTTTGGATGGCTTATTTTATGGAGCGGGTATTCTGCATCATCCGGAGGACGTGGACTGACGCTTGCCCGCAATCCTGCCGACAGGGCGGTAGAGAGCTGCAAAATCCGAGATAGGAGGTGATGAAACTTGAAAAGCAGCGCAAACGCCAGGGAGATCAGGAACGATGAAAGAAGTCGTTTATGAGGGATATTGCCGGTGTCATATCCTTGTAGAAAGGTGTTTGATAAAGGTAGAATATTTTCAGAAATAGAAAGGGGATGATACCTATGACGACATTTGAGAAGATACTGGAAATTTTTCGAGACTATTTATTGAGTGAATCCTGTGTTGAAGTGCTTCCGACAAAATGGGGATATGTGCGGCTGTATTATGAGGAACCTTATGGTGACAGTTTTGATGCTGTGCTGTGCAGGACACCGGAAGAATTGTTTGAAGTTCTGCTGAATCATGCTCTTGCCGAACGGGAGTATTGGCTGTCTAAGGAAGCTTCAAAATCAGACAGGGAAATGTCAGTGGAGTTAAAGAAAACATACGATTTGTACATTAGCAGATTTCAAAAAGGCGGAGTATAAAGCAAGAAGCAAGGGCAATGTGAGCCTTTGCTTCTTTTTCTTATTCATTTAATGAAAAAGCCTCCAGGAGTTTAAGAATCACTTCTTCTGCGATTGTATACTGTTTGGGAGAAAGCCGTTCCAGCCGTTTGCTTAACTCAGACAGATCATTTTCATTCTGCTCTTTTGGTCCAAACAGGATTTGGTCACTGGAAATAGACAGTACCTGACAAATTTTTTTGAGCGTAGTAAAGGAAATTCCAACGGTCCCACGTTCAAAAGCAGACACGCTTTTGGTGCCCAGACCAATCAGCTCGGAAAAGCGTTCCTGGGTTAAGCCTGCTTTTTCGCGTTCTTCTTTAATTCGTGCTCCGATTTCTATATTGATTTGCTTTTTATCTTGCATTTACTCAACCTCCTACCATTAGTTTAAGTAATGGCATGGTTGACTGAAACACATTATTAGATGTATAATTATTCCAATTACTAATGCGATAATGTATTAGGAAATGGGCAAAATCCTGGCTAATGTAAGATAGGATAAGACCCTAAACGAAGGGAGCAAGTGATAATGAAAAAACAAATGACAGTTCTTTTACTGGGTATGATGTGTTCTGCTTTTCTGGTCGGATGCGGAAACGGGGAGACACGGACATCAGAACAAACGGTTGTCGACGAAAAATCCCCGACAGAATCCGCCCAACAGACGGAAACTCAGGAGAGTGTATCTGAGGAGAAAAGCCCAGCCGCTTTAGACGAACCTTATGTTCTGATTCGGGAAACCGATACCAAGCTTGGCACTGTTACAGAATACGCATATGATGAAAACGGTGACAAAGTTTCAAAGACGGTCAAAAGACCGAATGAAACGATGCTTTGGGAATATACCACAGAGTATCAGGAGGATGGAAGTAAGCTGGTAACGGAATCCCAGGGGATACTGGTGGAAACAGGGGAAGTCTTTTCTCTGGATACCAAAGAATACGAGTATTCTTCAGAAGTGATGCTGTTGCGGGAGACACTCTTTACAGATGGAGAAAAGCAGATGGAACTTCTGTATGAGTATGATGAGAACGGAAGGCTGATTCGTCAAAATGGTACTGGCAGAGATATGACAAAAGAATTTGAATACGATGAAAGCGGAAATCTGATCAAACAGATTGATTTGGGTAACAACGGTGAGGTGGAAGGCTGGACTACCTTTGAATATGATGAGAACGGGAAAGAAATTATGACGCATGTTTTCAATTCTACCGGGGATGAGCCGAACACTTATGAATTGTGCCAGTGGAAATACGAGTACGATGAGGAAGGTCGTGTGATTAAGGAATGGAAGGAGGGGACGGAACACGGTGGAAAATATGAGCATTATGAATACGAATACGACGAATACGGGAATGTCTGCAAAAAGAAGGATCTGGGGATGAACGAAATGTACGAATATGCACCGTTGTCCACTTGCATATCGTAAAAATCGCATTATTGAGTGGATCGCATTTGTGAATGTATAATAGTTCGCATTCATAATGCGGGTCAAACTCTGAATTTTAAGGAGGAAGTAAGTATGAAAAGAAATTGGAATCGTGGGAGAATATGGACGGCTGCGTTTATGGTCTTTATGGCAGTAGGCTTAAGCGGCTGCGGCGGCACAGAGAAGGCTGAAACGCAAGAAGAGGAAAGCGGCGTAGTCGCTCTTGCAGAGCAGATGAAGGAAGAGATGGAAAAGCAGAACGCGGAAGCGGCAGCAGAGGCGGAGGCTAAAAGTCATGTGGGAGAGGAAAAAACGGTAAAGATCAAGACAGCAAAGGATCTGGTAAAACTTCGTGACCGGGTAAATGCCGGAGAGGTGGCTTTGGAAGGAATTCTGGAAGCGGATATTGATTTATCATCTGTATGCTCAGAGAGTGCCGGAAACTGGGTTCCCATTGAAAATTATAACGGAAGCTTTGACGGCGGCGGTCATACCATTACCGGGCTTTATATTGTCACAGATGAGGAAACACCCATCGGTCTGTTTGGAGAAACGGATGATGAAGCTGTAATTCAGAATCTGGGCGTGAAGGATTCTGTGATTGATGGAGGCAGCTATGCAGGAGCCATTGTGGGAAAATGCAGCGGTACTCTTGCAAACTGCTGGAGCGACAGTCAGGTTTCTGCTATTTCCAAAGCGGCAGGAGGCGTTGCCGGATTTGCTAAGGAAATGACCGGCTGTTACAATTTGGGAAATGTTACCGGAGACATCTCCTGGGTTGGAGGCGTTGTAGGAGAAATGGCGGGAACCATTGCCGACTGCTATAACCAGGGAAATATTCTCGGAAATGATTTCTACACGGGAGGCGTCGTTGGTCTGCTGGGAAATGAAAGCAATACATCCCAGAGAGTAGAGGCGGCAAATTGTTATAATATCGGAACGGTTCGTGGTGAAATTTGTGCGGGTGGTGTGATTGGTTATGCTTATAACGCATGGATTGACAAATGCTGGAATACGGCTGTGGTGGAAAGTCCTCTGACAGCAGGCGGCGTAATCGGTGAGTTAAACGGTCACGACGATGAGTCTCTGATGACCAATAGCTTTAACAAAGGCGCCGTTTCTGTGGTATGGGAGGGTGTAAAAAGCTTTTATGAAAACAAATATGTGTTTAGAGATCAGGAACTGGGCGGTCTTGCCGGAAAATGTGCGAGAAGTGCTTTGGTAAACTGCTACAATATCGGAACGCTTTCCAGCAATCAGTCCGAGGCGGATTATTTTCTGGTGGGAGGTCTGGTAGGACGGGCCTATGCCAGTGAGTATTCTTTCTATTATTACAACAGCTTTGCGGCAGGTCACATCGATATTCATCATGAGAAAGCTTATATTAATGGAATCGGAGCAGCCAAAACAGACTGTGACAATACCTTCTTTCTGGAGGGAAGACAAATGGAAGCCAGTATGAGAACGGGGGATGGAGAGCCGGGAAATGCACCGGAGTCTTTTACCGATGGAACTGTGCTTGCGGCACTTCAGGGCTGGCCGGAAAATGGCAATAAGGACAAACAGGAATGGCTGAACCGGTTTGATGAGCTTGGATATGAGCTGAGTGGCTGGAAGGCAGGGGAAAGCAGCCCTGTTTTTGACTGGGAGTAAAGCGGAGGAGAAACGGAGATGAAGGGATATATCATGAAAAAAAGAGGAGCATTTTGGGCAGGAATGCTGGCACTTTCCATGGTGTTAAGCGGATGCGGAAATAACACCACAGATACGTCCAAAGCAGAAACAAATGGGACGCAGAGTTCCAGCCAGCAGGAATCCACGGTTATAGAGAATTCAGAACAACTCCAATCGGATGCCTCTGCGGAGGGGGAAAATGAACAAAATGTAAGCAGCCTGGAAGATTGTAAGCTGCGGCTTATCGACTGTCATCAGTTCCAGCTTAATGATGAGCAGTTTACTTATCTGGCGTTTGCCCTGCAGGGACCGGCAGATATCGGTTTCCATCTGGAGAGTGCCACATCAGAGGCAGAGGTGTCAGATGCGTGGCTTGAGATCAACGACATGGGAGATGGATGGAGGATGGTTATCAGCAAGGAATTGCCTGAAGGAATCACACTGGAGGATCTTTCCCTCAGCATTACCGATTACAGTACGTCCGAAGAAAAAACCGTTCTGCACAATGATTGGGGAGAACCCATGAGCAAGGAGGAGCTGCAAACGATAGGTGTTTATGAAATTGAGGGACATTTGGCGGTTGTTGGCAAAGGAATGCCTACAATTGTGTCCGGTACTTATGGAATTGGTGTCGGGCTGGGATTGATCGGACCGGAATTCGGAAATCCTGACAATTCCTTTCCGCAGCTTGATAATCCGGCGGAGGTATTCCACTTTTACGCTTCCGATGGAACTCCTCTTGCAGAGAAGGTCGGAAAGGAAATGGACTGCTATATGATCAACAACAACGTATATGCAATGTTTCCGCTGGAAGACGGTGCTGATAAAAATGCGGAAGTAGAAAAACTGCTAGAACTGTCTCCTTACATGGAATATACCAATGCGGAGGGCGAGAGTTTTCAGTTTTCCCTGGAGAAGAACAAATGACGAATGAAAATACGGTATATGAGGAGGAATTTGATTGAAAAAGCAGCCGTCAATAATGATCTGGCTTATAGCTGCATGCTTGAGCGCAGGACTTTTACCGGATCTGGTCATGACGATATGCGCCGTACAGCTGGGAGAACCTCTTTCGGGAGGTCTCTCCCTGGCGATCGGTTTTGTATCGGTATGTATCAGTCTTTTATGTTTCATGAGATCCGTCTATCTTCGTTTGGGGAGCAAGCCAGATGATACAGATAAGAAAGCAGATAAAGTTTCCTATATAGCGGGAGCTTTTCCATGTCTGCTTTTGTATTTGATCGTTTTATATGGAAGCCGCAGGATACTGCCTATACTGGCAGCAGGCTATGTGGCGAAAAGAGGACTGTTTATAGGCATTACGTGTTTTCTGGTTGCTGCCCTGCTTTTACTCTCAGGTATGGTCTTTTTTTGCTGGATGAACGGCTGCCGGAAATTTCCATTGGAACATCCGGTTCGCTACTTTTTTTTCAGGATTTATCTGGGAATTCCAATGGCTGTCCTTTTGTGGGCGGCAGTATTTGCTATGCCGATGGGGCAGGTTTTTATCCAAAGAGTGTGGGAAGAACCGAATATGCTGATTCGGCATCTGACCCTCATGGCAGGCGCTCTTGTTATGGCAGGATTACTGCACGGAGCAATGACGCTTTCGGAAAAGATGATGGAGGGAGCTGAGACAACTCTTCCATCTGGAAAAACATTTTCCGGTAAACGTTATTTGCCGCAGCTTTGTACGCTGTTTCTTAGTCTCCTTTTATTCTTTTCCCACAATCTGGCATGGATTACGAAGAACGAGGCGGCCATCCTGAATGAACAGATGAAGGATTCACTCATAGAATACAGTTTTTATCTTACTGCATATGACATTGGTGGAGCAGCGGGAATTGCAAAGGAGGCTGTAGAACGGATGGACAGCACCCTTCTGGATGCGGAGAATGCAAAAGAGGCAGCAGGGAACGAGGCGGAGCAGGATGAGTCTGCCATCAGAAAGGCAGAGAAAAAGGAAAAGGCACTGCAAAAGGTCTGCGCACGGTATGATATTTTCCGCACAGACGGGCAGGCATTGGCACTTTTTGAACAGTTCAAAAAGTATGGAGGCGCAGATGAATCGCTTACAGAGGAGGCACTGACTCTTTCAGAAGAATATCCGGACAGTCTGTGGGTACAGTATACGGCAGCAGTTATCGCAAGCAGCCTGACCTATGACGATGCAACGCATTATGACCGGACGGCAAAGGCAATCCTGCGCTGCGAGGAACTGTATGAAAAAGAGAAAAAGCCAACGGAGGAAGAGAAGCTGTCTTTTGGAAAGAACATGGCACAGATGCTCTTTCAGGTCTATCACGATGAGGAAGCGGCTGAACTTCTTGAGGATCTGGCAGGCGCAGATTTGTATGACGATGCGGATATCTGTGAGCTGCTTGCACAATGCTACGATCGAAGCGGTCGACTTGACGAGGCATATGAGCTGGCTTCGGAATATTGTGAAAAAAAGGCGGATTCACCCTATCTTATGTACTGCGCAGCACTTTCGGCGCTAAAAATGGAAAAGACAAAGGAGTGTCTTCAGTATACCTCCAGGCTTGCTTCCTATACAGCTGACTGTGAGGGGGAGGAACTGGAAAACTGTGATACCTGGCTGTTTGGAATGCTGGAGTTCCTTACCCTTAATGATAATTCCCACTATACTGGTTTTCAGTATGATGTATATGAAAAACTGACAGAGGAAGAAAATGCCATCATTAATGAAAATCTGTTTTTCAGGAATTATCTGGACGCAGTTTATCTTGCTTACCACTTGGAAGATAAAGAGGAGACAGAAGAAGGCTTCGGAAAAATGGAGGCTGTTCTCTCCGAAAATCCGAAGCTCGCCAGTGCCTGGTATCTTTGTGGAGTTATAGCTTCTAATAGTGAAACGGCAGAGGATAGAGATCAGGCAGCAGAATTCTATCTGAGGGCCGGGGAACTGAACGATTCCATTCCTGCAGTCTGGTATGCCATAGCTCAGGAGTATGATCGGCTGGGAGAATATGAAAAAGGGATCGAGGCATGTAAAAAGGCGATGGCTCTTCTGCCGGAGCAGGATCATGGAACCGACTGGTACGGCATCAACTACCATTGCAGCAGACTTTTAGAGTCGCTGCAGGACGCGGTAAAATAGCGGGGAGGATGAGAGATGAAGAAAATCCTGATTGTTTTGTGTGCAGTGCTGTTTATCGTGCTGGGATGCGATCTGGCGATGATGAGAACTGAGAAAAAGACTGCCCAGGAGCAGAAGAAGAACACGCTTGAGGAGAGCGGGTTTGAAGAGAATACCCTGGAGCAGATTGATACCCTGATTCGCGGGGGAAAGACCGAAGAAGCGCTGAGTCTTTTAGAGGAAGGGGATACAGAAAGCGTCGAATATTTTTTCCTGAAGGAAATGGCATATATAGAAGACGGATCAGAGGAGGCAGATAAAGCACTTTCTGAATTGTATAAGGAAGCAGCTGATCTTTGGCCCGAATGGCAGCATATGCAGAAAATGGCTGGTGTGGCTGCACTTTTGGAAGGAAATTATGAATCGGCCGGGTATCGGCTGGTGCAGGCGCTCCGCCTGGATATGGAGGATGGAGAGACCTGGTATTATCTGGGACGCCTTGCTTATCATGAGGGAAACTATGAGGATATGAGGACCTATTTTGAACGCGCGCTGGAGCAGGATTTAAGCGAGGAGAAGCAGGCGGAGATACTCTGGTATGCGGAGCAGACGGGGGATCGGGAATGAAGATGAGAATATTGAGAAGGAAAGCAAAACAGTTCCTTGCGCTTGTACTTGTTTTTGCCGTTGCCCTGTCGTCTCAAATGCAGGCTCTGGCGGCTTCCCAGTCAGGAGGCAGGTTTCAGACATTTTTAAAGACACAGGAGCAGATGGAGAAGGAAGAGGACGAGGCATGGAGAAAGTCCAGCCCGCTCTATAATCGTCTGATTGGGACAAACGGAAAGCCAAATAAAAGCGGCATGTCCTTATCGAAGGAACCAGAGGACTGGGTAAAGCAATATGAGGAGAAGGTTGAGGAGGAGGGCATCAATGAGACGCTGAATGCCGTCAAGGACGCAGCAAAAGATAAAATCAAACATCTTTGGAGAGGGTCGCCCAGGTACAAGGATGCCAAAAAAGTGCTTAATAATGTGGCGGATTTCATAGAAAATGTTGGTTCTGTACTGGGTGTGGTGGACGCAATGTCAAAATTTTCGGAGATGCTGAATCTGCAGGGAGACACGGTTGGGGAGCAGCTGATGGAGCTTACGATTCTGACGGCGCAGTTTGGAATTGCTGCATTTTCCGTAATCGGCATGTCGATTGGATTCCCCTGGGGAATGATTCTCAGCCTGGTATTGGAAATGATTCTGGGTCTGATACAAAGCGGTATTTTAGACGGGATTATTCCTTCAGGTGGGTCATCAAATGACAACAATTTAGAACGGCAGCGTTATAAACTTCCGGACGGAAGCAATGTATATAAACCCAATATTTACATTTACTCCAAGGAGGAAAGAGAGGTTGAAGTGAGCTTTGAAGAACCAGAGCTTCTGACCGTTACCATTCCGGAATATCAAAATGGCTGGCGGGTAACCGCTGATGCGGCTGGCAGACTGACGGATGCAGCCGGTGTTGCTTATGATTATCTTTTCTATGAATCTGTTACGGAGCCATCCATTTTCCAGACGGAAAGCGGTTGGCAGATACCGGCAGACAGGAGGAAGGAGTGCTTTGAAGAACTTTTGACGGATCTTGGATTTAATGAGCGGGAAATCAAGGATTTTACCGATTTCTGGACGGAAAAACTGATTCAGGGCACTGATTACATCATGTATCCGCAGGGCACGGAGCTGGTAGATCTCGCTATGCCTGTGACGATTACTGAAAAGCCGGAGTCGTTAGAGAGAATCTGGTTTGTCTTTATAAGAGATGACGGACGCAGAGTGGAAGAACCTCAGGGCAATGAGTTGAATCGTGGCGGTGAATCCTGCTCTTATTATGTGATTGAATGGGGAGGGCTTATTCTGCCGGATGAGTCTTAAAGCAGGGATGGAGGCTTCCTTTACACGGAGGGTAGCGTAACCATAGTATAAAATTCTATATAAAAGAGGAATTGACTGAAATGAAAAAACAAATCTGTATATTACTTGCAGGAACAATAATGGCAGCTGCTTTTTTAAGCGGCTGCGGTAATAATGAAAAACCAGCAGTGGAGAAGGATGCAGACAGTATTGAATCCAGGGAGGAATCCTCTCAGCAGACTGAAATGCAGGAAAATTCGGCTGAAGATGTGGAGACGGTCGATTTAGATGAACCCTATGTACTGGTTCGAAAAATTTTCACCAGTAACGATACTGTTACAGAATTTGGTTATGACGAAAATGGAGATAAAACTTCAGAAACTGTTAGTTACCCCGACAAGCCGGACGAAACTCTTTATCGAGAATATACCACACAGTATCAGGAGGATGGAAGCAAAATCGTGTCGGAATCTCAGACCATGCTGAAGACCACTGGTGAATCTATGTCCTCAGAAACCTTTGAATATGAATACAATCCCGATGGTCTTCTGATTAGAAAAACAGGATTTGATCGAAATGGTGAGTATCAGGGAGAAATTATCTATGAATATGATGAAAATGGAAATTTAATTTCTCAAAGCGAGGGAAAGCCAGGCAGCGGAATCTCATCTCTGGCAAGAAGTTACGAGTATGACGATACCGGAAAGCTGATAAAAGAAACGCAGTTTGATTTTGATGGGGAAATCAACCAGTATTTTACTTATGAGTATGATGAGAATGGCAAGCAGACCGTAAAACATAATTATAATCCTGCTGGCGAGGAGATGGTAGACCCCGTTGTGTGCCAGTGGAAATATGAGTATGACGGAGAAGGTCGTGTGGTTGATGAATGGCGGGAAAGTGTTGAAGGCGGACATAAATCCGAGCAGTATCAGTATGAATATGATGAGTATGGAAATGTATGCAAAAAGACAGATGTATTTCAAAAAACCATCTATGAGTATCTGCCATTATCTGTATACTTAGAAGGAAAGTGAAGCAGCTATTCATGATTATCTGTTGATGAAAAGTATCAGACCTTCTGAAATATAGCATGACACATCGACGAATGCCTCCTCTTGTGATATACTTACTTTTAAGTTTGTATTCATGAGAGGAGGCATTTTTTGTGGGCGAACAGGTAGATAAAAAACCGAAAAAAAGAATATGTGTAGGTCTGTTGGCCCATGTGGATGCGGGAAAGACAACGCTGTCAGAGAGTCTGCTCTATTTAAGCGGAAGTATCCGCAGACTGGGACGGGTGGATAATCAGGATGCATTTCTGGATACCCATGAGCTGGAGCGGGCGAGAGGGATCACGATCTTTTCCAAGCAGGCAGTATTTCCGCTGGGAGACAAAAGCGTTGCCCTTTTGGATACTCCGGGACATGTGGACTTTTCGGCGGAGATGGAGAGGACGCTTCAGGTGCTGGATTATGCGATCCTGATCATCAGCGGAGCGGATGGCGTGCAGGGGCACACCCGCACACTGTGGAAGCTTTTGAAAAGATACGGGATTCCAGTCTTTTTGTTTGTAAATAAAATGGACCAGAATGGGACCGACCGGGAGGCACTGCTGGAGGAACTAAGAAACAAGTTGGATGACCGGTGTGTGGATTTTGGCGGAGACAGCACTTCCGAGGAGTTTCTGGAAAATATTGCCATGAGTGAAGAGGGCGTGCTGGAGCATTACCTGGCACATGGAGAGGTGCCCGGGAAGGAAATCGTGCGTCTGATCGCGGAGCGGAAGGTGTTTCCATGCTATTTTGGTTCAGCGCTTAAACTGACCGGTGTGGAGGAATTTCTTGCGGGATTGGAAGAATATACCGAATGCCCGCAGTATGGAGAGGCGTTTGGCGCAAAGGTTTTCAAGATCAACCGGGATGAGCAGGGCAGCAGGCTGACTTATCTGAAGGTGACAGGGGGATGCCTGAGGGTGAAGGATCTGCTGACCGGAGGGGAAGGTGAGGCTCACTGGGAAGAGAAGGTGAATCAGATCCGGATCTATTCCGGTGCAAAATATGAGGCGGTAAGTGAGGCAGAGGCAGGAAGCATCTGTGCGGTGACCGGGCTTGGAAATACCCGTCCCGGTGAAGGTCTGGGAGCAGAGGCGGCATCGGATGTTCCGCTGCTGGAGCCGGTGCTGACCTATCAGATCCGGCTTCCCCGGGGATGTGATCCCATGCAGATGCTGGGTAAGCTGCGGCTTTTGGAGGAGGAAGAGCCGGAGCTTCATATCCGCTGGGATGAGCAGCTTCAGGAGATCCAGGCACAGCTTATGGGAGAAGTTCAGATTGAAGTGCTGAAGATATTGATCCGGGAACGTTTTGGTGTGTCGGTGGATTTTGGAGCCGGGAGTATCGTATATAAGGAGACCATTGCCGGTCCGGTGGAGGGAGTGGGACATTTTGAGCCGCTCAGACATTATGCAGAGGTCCATCTGCTTCTGGAACCGGGAGAGCCGGGCAGCGGTATGCAGTTTGCAGCTGCATGCAGTGAGGATGTGCTGGATCGGAACTGGCAGAGGCTGATACTGACTCATCTGGAGGAAAAGGTGCACAAAGGGGTCCTGACCGGGTCCGAGATCACGGATATGAGGATCACGCTTGCTTCCGGCAAGGCGCATCTGAAACATACAGAAGGCGGAGACTTCCGGCAGGCAACCTACCGTGCAGTGCGGCAGGGATTGATGAAGGCGGAGAATGTCCTCCTGGAGCCTTATTATGAATTCCGCCTGGAGGTTCCGTCGGAGACGGTCGGGCGTGTCATGGCGGACGTGGAGAAGATGTGCGGCTCCTTTGAACAGCCGCAGCTGGAGGAGGAGATGTCGATCCTGACAGGAACGGTTCCGGTTGCCACCATGCGGAATTATCAGCAGGAGGTCAATTCCTATACGAAGGGAAGAGGCAGGCTTTTCTGTACATTGAAAGGGTATGCACTCTGTCACAATGCGGAGGAGGTCCTGGAGCAGAGTCTGTATGATCCGGAAGCGGATATGGACAATCCGCCGGATTCGGTATTCTGCTATCATGGAGCGGGAACGGTCGTTCCCTGGTATGAGGTAAGCGCGCATATGCATCTGGAGAGTATTCTTTCAGAGAAACAGACGGAGGAGGTCACAGAACCGGAGCCTGTGAACCGCAGGCGAGAACGCCCGGCAGTGGGCACGATCCAGGAGGAGAAGGAGCTGGAGGAGATCTTTGCCCGTACCTTTGGCGCACCGAAGAGCCGGGTGGGAAATGACAGCTTTATCGGGAAAGTATTCGGAGAGAGCAGGGATACAAAGGCACATACCTATAAGCCCAGGGAGCGGCTGAAGGAGTACCTGCTGGTGGACGGCTACAATATTATTTTTGCCTGGGAGGATTTAAACGAGCTGGCGAAGACGAACATCGACGGCGCCAGAGGCAGGCTCATGGATGTGATGTGCAATTATCAGGGATTTCGGAAATGCGAGCTGATCCTGGTCTTTGATGCGTACCGGGTGGAAGGGCATACCGAAGAAACTGTAAAATACCACAATATCCATGTAGTCTATACAAAGGAAGCGGAGACGGCGGATCAGTATATTGAACGCACTGCCCATGAGATCGGAAGGAAGTATCAGGTGACAGTTGCCACCTCGGACGGTCTGGAGCAGATCATTATCCGGGGACAGGGCTGTGCCATGATGTCTGCCAGAGAACTGCAGGAAGAAGTGGAGCGTATCAACAGGGAGCTTCGGGAGACCTATATGGATCAGTTTCCGGGGAGCAGGAATTACCTGTTCGATTACCTTCCGGAGGAGCTGGCGGAGCATCTGAATGAGGTGCGCCTTGGAAAGCGGACTCTGGATGAAGAAACATAACAGGAGCAGAAGATGGAAAGAAATATAGATATGAAGGAAGTATCTGACGGGAAATTATATACGTCCAATGATCTGGTAAAGGCAGACTGCGGCGGGTGCACGGGCTGTTCGGCATGCTGCCGCGGAATGGGGACGTCCATAACTCTGGATCCTCTGGATATCTTCCGGTTATGCGGTGGATTACATATGGATTTCACAGGACTGATGGTGGATAAGATCGAGCTGAACATTGTGGACAGTCTGATCCTTCCAAATCTGAAAATGACAGACCAAAGCGAGACATGCGCCTTTTTGAACGAAGAGGGACGGTGCAGTATTCATGCCTTTCGTCCGGGCATCTGCCGGCTCTTCCCGCTGGGACGTTTCTATGAGAATGGTTCCTTCCGGTATTTCCTGCAGGTGCATGAGTGCCCAAAGGAGAATAAGAGCAAGGTTAAGGTGAAAAAATGGCTGGATACGCCGGAGCTTAGAAAGTATGAGCAGTTTGTCAGCGACTGGCACTATTATCTGAAGGAGCTGCAGAAACAGGTGGAGGCAGATGCAGAGCAGATCAAACCGGTCAGCATGGAACTGTTGAACCAGTTCTATGTTCTTCCGTACGATATGGAGGCGGATTTTTACGGGCAGTTTTATACGCGGCTGAAGGAAGTAAGAGTAAGTCAAACCATTTAATTCAATTGTCACAATGTGCTATACTAAAATCATAATATACAGATACCGGTCTGCAAGGGGTGTCTGTATCGTATTGGGGGAGGAATATCATATGGAACACATGGGACTTTTTTGCCTGACCATGCTGGTGGCTGCTTTTGGGGGGTATGTGGGCAAGAAGCTGAGGATTCCGGCGGGAATGATGGTAGTGAGTATGGTGCTGGTCGGGATTCTGAATGCGGGCTTTGGAAAGGCTTATTTTTATGATCCGCTGACAAAGGTCGTGCAGATACTGGCAGGGATCCTGGTGGGGAGTAAGCTGGATAAAAAAGCGGTATCCGAGCTGCGAAAGATCATTCTTCCGACCGGAGTGCTGGTGCTGTGCATGATGATCCTGAATGTATGTGCCAGTCTTCTGATCATCCGCTTCTCTCCTTTGGATCTGACCACAGCCATGTTTGCCAGCGCTCCTGGAGGCATGGCGGATATGACGATCATGTCAGCGGATTTTGGCGCCAATTCGGCATATGTGGCGATCATTCAGGTGAGCAGACAGCTTGCGATCTTCCTGTTTATGCCTTCGATCATCCGGCTGATGAACCGGGAGCAGCTTGCGGAAAATGCGGCAAAGATGGCGGTGGAGGCAGAAAAGGAAACGGAAGAGAAGCCGGTGGAAAGGCTTCTGATCGTTGCGGTGATCGCTGCAGTCAGCTCCCTGGTCTGTATCCGGCTGGATATCAACGGCGGTGCGATCATCGGTTCCATGGTTGCCTCCGGGGTGTATTGTGCCACCGGACATTCCTATCCTTATCCGGATTTCCTGAAGAACAGCCTTCAGGTACTGACCGGAGCATATACGGGGCTGAAGCTGACAAGAGAGGTGATTCAGATGCTTCCGGTGCTTGGGATACCCATATTGTGCGTGATGAGCTGCATCCTGATCTTTGCGATTCTGATCGCCCGGATCGTGGAGCGGATATCCGGTATTGACCGTGCCACCTGTATGCTTGCCAGTACGCCGGGCGGTCTGTCAGAAATGTCGCTTCTGTCAGAGGAGCTGGGGGCAGATACGGTGAAGATCGCCAGTATGCAGACCGTGCGTATGTTCAGTGTGATTCTCTTGTTCCCTCCGGTGATTTCCGGGCTTCTGGAACTTTTAAGCCGCCTGTGACGGAAAAAATCTCAAACGTGTAGTAATTTCAGAAGATCCTCCGTTTATATAAAAAAGAACAGGAGAAGGAGGGTATCTTTATGAAGCGATTCTGGACGATCCTATGTGTGACCATGGGAACTGTGCTGCTGACGGGCTGTGGAGGAACAGACAATACAGAAGTGCCTGAGGCGAAGCCGGTGGAGACGGAGGTGGTTCATCAGGAGGAAGAGGAACCACAGGAGCCACAAGGAGAGCAGACAGGAGAGCCGGTATCCGAGCTTCCGGTATGGGAGAGCGGCTGCGAGGAGGTTCTGTTTGGTCCCTGCAGCCTGCGAAAGCCGGTGAAGGGTGTGTTTGAATTCTGCTTTGCACCGGGATATGAAGAGGAGACCTGGTATTACGATGAGTTTTTCCACATAGAAAGGTATGTGGACGGTACATGGAAAGAAGTGCCCATATCCGGCGGTTTCTGCGGGGTCACCGGTTATGAGGAGATTACCCGTGAACGGTCCAATATTCTGGAGGTGAACTGGAGCCATCTGTATGGGACGCTGGAACCGGGAATCTATGCTCTGGTGAAGAACGTGTTCCCACAGAAGGGAGATGGTCCGGATGTGGAGGCGGGGGTTCCGGTCGGTGCCGTGTTCGAGCTGAAGGATGATCCGGGACTGAGCCTGCTTGTGTGGGAGGAGCATCCAGCCGGACTTTCCATGGAATTTGTCCTGTACAGTGATGAGGAGGACGAGGAGAAGGAGCTGCAGTACGGAAGCTGGTACAGAGTGGACCGCCTGGAGGAGGGAAGATGGATTCCGGTTGAGTGCATTGCCGAGGCTAACTGGACCATGGAAGCCTATACGATCACGGCGGATGATCCGCGGCAGACGGAGGTGGTCTGGAAATGGATATACGGGGAGCTGGCACCGGGACAATATCGGTTCTGCAAGGAGGTCATGGAGTATTTCGCACCGGGAGAATATGAAACCTATATGTATACAGCGGAATTTGTGCTTGAATAAAAGGAGCTTTGAACGGAAGGGTGTGACGGATGAAGGTCGCATCCTTCCTGATTTATGGAGATTTTTTGATGTTTCCTGTAACAAAAACAGGGAAACAGGGCTCTTAATATATAGAAGGAATATAGAAGAAAAGAAGGGGGGAGCACATGAATGCCAATGAAAAGCAGCAGTTAGAGGACATCTACATAAGAGAAGCGAAGAAGCTCTACAGCTATTTATATCATTTGTGCGGAAACAAAGAGCTGGCAGAAGATCTGACGTCGGAGACCTTTTTTCGTGCTGCCCGTTCGATCTCTAAATTCCGTGGGGAATGCAGTGAGCTTACCTGGCTGTGTCAGATCGGAAAGCATCTGTGGTACCGCCATCTGAAGCAGAAGCCGCCGCTGCCGGCAGATGAAGCGGCGGAAGTAAACGGTACAGAAGAGAGTCCGGAACAGATCGTATTTGCACAATTTGAAAAATTAGAGTGGTTCCAAAAGCTGCAGGGTTTGGATGCGCTTACCAGAGAGGTGATGTATCTGCGGCTGTACGGAGAGTTATCCTTTCGGGAAATTGGAGAAATTCTGGGAAAAACAGAAAGCTGGGCAAGGGTAACCTTCTACCGGGGAAAGCAGAAGCTGAAAGGAGTGTATGAAAATGAAAGAAATAGACTGTGAAATGATTCAGGACCTATTGCCGGGATATATAGATGATGTAATCAGTGACGTGAGCAGAGACGCGGTGGAGCAGCATCTGGAAGCATGCAGTGCGTGTAAAGCCGTGTATGAGGATATGTCAGAGGCGATGGAGCCGGTGGCAGATAGGAAAAAAGTACCGGACTTTGCCGGTGTATTGAGGAAAACAGAACGGTACTTTTTCAGGAAGGGAGTCCTGCTCTCGTTTGTCGTATGCCTGCTCCTGGCATGTGTCTGGAAGCTTTATGAATATGCGGTCACGCCCATGCCGGTACCGCCGGAAGCAGTGTCCGTGGACTGGCAGGAAGAAGGAGATGGAAGTCTGACGCTGAACATTACGGTGGACTCTGCCTATCTGGTAGATGTGTCAGGCGGAGGGTGGCTGGAGGATGAAAATACCTATTATTTTTATGCACAGACCAACCGGACACAGATAGATCAGAAGCTGGGGCGGATTCCGTTATTAGGGCAGTTTTTCGGACATGAGGCGGGGCTGAATGAATATGCCATCACGTTCAGTCCAAAGGAGCGAAAGGATCTGAAGGTGATCTATAAAGCGAAGGATGATTGGAGTGACACCGGAATGGATGAGAGAATTGTAGTATATGATTCAAAACGATCCTTATAAAGAGTGAGATAAGTGAAAAAATCCTTAATTCCGCTGCCCGCCCCTTGACAAAGCTGCCTCTACCAACTAAACTAATGGAGATAAAGACAGTGAAGAAGAGGAGTACACGCGTACCTCCGTCAGAGAGAGCCATTCATCGGCTGGAAGATGGCTTCGGAAAGGGCATGTGGAAGGTAGCTTTGGAGTCGGAGCGCTGAAAGGTGAGAGTAGGTGTTCCCGTCGGATCCGCGTTAAGGAGAATGAGGTATGAGTATTCATACGAACAAAGGTGGTACCGCGATCAGTCGCCCTTTGCACGTCTGTGCAGAGGGCGTTTCTAATTATGCGGGCAGAGCGCAGGACGGACTGCACATCTGCCTGTTGTCAATCAGAAAAGGAGCGATTGTTTGAATCGAAAATATGTGATTGCCGCCATCAGTACGCTGATACTGGCAGCCGTAAGTATTGGAATCATCCGCTGCGGAGTCCGTACACCGGGGATCCGTTTTTCGGAAGAGGAGGCATTTCAGGAAGAGGCATTTGATCTGTCTCTCGGAAATGGGCTGTTTGGAGGAGAGATCTATTACACGCTGGACGGAAACAATCCAACTCAGGAATCTCAGGTCTATACGGAACCGATCCATATAGAGGCGGGTATGCCCATGAAGGCAGTGGTGGTGAAGGCTGCCGAGCTTCAGGGAGGAAAGTTAGGACCGGTATATACCCAGACTTATTTTGTGGGAGAAGGGGTGTCGGAGCTTTTTGATGTGATGGTCGTTTCTCTGTCTGCGGACGAGGAGGATCTGTACAGCGAAGAGACCGGAATCCTTACGAACTATGAAGAGTCCAGTGAGGAGGGCGAGTGGGACCGCCCTGCATACATTGAGTTCTATGAAGCAGACGGAAGTCTGATGCTGAAGCAGGGGACAGGGATCGCCGTGTCCGGACATGGTTCCAGAAGCTTTGCCCAGAAGAGCATCAAGCTGATCAGCTCTTCCGTCTATGATATGGAGCATCCCACCTTCGATTATGATTTCTTCGATGCGGATATGGCGGGCAATAAGACCGGACAGTCCTATAACCGTCTGGTACTCCGGAATGGAGGCTCTGATCATGAAGGAACCATGCTGAAGTGGAATGTGGTCAGCCGTCTGGCAAGGGAGACCGGGATGATCTGTGCGGGAGCGAGACCGGGAATCCTGTTTCTGAATGGAGAGTATTACGGAATCATCCAGCTTCAGGAGAAGTACACGGCATACAATGTGGCAGCCGCCATCGACGGGCAGAAGGATGATATTGAGAAGTATGAGCCCAACGAGGTGAACAGTGCCAGATTCGGCGGATATTATAATCGGCTGCATTCGGATCTGAATGACCCGGAGCGGCAGATGAAGCTGGAGTCTTCCGTGGATATGCCGGACATGCTGCGGCATTATGCAGTCAATGTGATCATGAACAACATTGACTGGCCTTTCCACAACTTCCTCTCGTGGAAATGTGCGGATACCAGCTCCAGTGCTTACGGAGACGGCAGAGTGCGGTTTTTCCTGTATGATCTGGATGCGGTCTATCAGGATACCAGCGATAACAGTATTGCCAATGAATTTGACTATCTGATGGAAGAGCCGGTGCCGGATATGACAGACACCCTCTGGCTGCTTATGCAGTCTGACAAATACCGGACGCAGTTCGTCAATCTGGTCTGCGATCTGACCAGCACAGCCTATGAGGAAGAGCATGTGCTTCAGGTGATCGAGGAAGAGAATGAGAAGCTCCGTCATTCCATGGAGCTGTACTATACAGAGGAGCAGAGAGCACGCCAGCAGGCAGCCGTGGAGGAGATGAAGACCGCGGTCAGAGCAAGCTGCAGGGAGGTGCACGATGGACTGAAGAAGCACCTGGGAGCGGAGGATCCTTATACTCTGAGGGTGGAAGCTAAAGAGGGCTGGGAGATCAGCTTCAGCCAGATCCATGTAAGCGGCGGCGAGAGCTATACAGGAACCTATTATCATAATTATCCCCTGACACTTGTGGCAGAATCGGAGGGAGAGGAGTCATCCTTCGGATGGCTGGTCAACGGAGAGAGAATCGACACACCAGAGCTTCTGCTGGACGGAAGCTTTGGCGGGGACGAATTACAGATACAACTGATAATGGAAGAACCATAAAGGAGAGAACACAATGAAAGAATTAGCAAAGACTTATGATCCTACAGCGATTGAGGACCGTACCTATGCCAAATGGATGGGCAGAAAATATTTCCATGCAGAGGTGGACAGAAGCAAAAAACCATTTACGATCGTTATGCCGCCGCCAAATATCACCGGCAAGCTGCATATGGGACATGCCCTGGACAATACCCTTCAGGATATCCTGATCCGTTATAAGAGAATGCAGGGATACAATGCTCTCTGGATCCCGGGAACAGACCATGCCAGCATCTCTACAGAGGTAAAGGTCATCAACAAGCTGAAGGAAGAAGGAATTGACAAGAACGAGCTGGGACGGGAAGGATTTCTGAAGAGGACCTGGGAATGGCGCGAGGAATACGGACGTACCATCGTGGATCAGTTAAAGAAGATCGGTTCCTCCTGTGACTGGGACAGGGAGCGCTTTACTATGGACGAAGGCTGCTCGGAGGCAGTGCTGGAGGTATTTATCCGTCTGTACGAAAAAGGATATATCTATAAAGGCTCCAGAATCATCAACTGGTGTCCGGTATGTAAGACTTCCATCTCAGATGCGGAAGTAGAGCACGAGGAGCAGGCAGGACATTTCTGGCATATCAATTACCCGATCGCAGACGGCAGCGGATATGTGGAGATCGCGACCACTCGTCCGGAGACCCTGCTGGGTGATACGGCAGTGGCGGTAAACCCGGAGGACGAGCGTTATAAGGACCTGATCGGCAAGATGCTGAAGCTGCCCCTGACGGACCGTGAGATTCCGGTCATTGCAGATCCTTATGTAGATAAGGAATTCGGAACCGGCTGCGTGAAGATCACACCGGCACATGACCCCAATGACTTTGAGGTGGGCAGAAGACACAATCTGCCGGAGATCAATATCATGCATGACGATGCGACCATCGACTGTCCGGGAAGCAAGTATGACGGCATGGATCGTTATGAGGCACGCAAGGCAATGGTGGCAGATCTGACCGGGCAGGGACTGCTGGTGAAGGTGGAAGAGCATGTGCACAATGTGGGAACCCATGACCGCTGCCATACCACCGTAGAGCCCATGATCAAGCAGCAGTGGTTCGTGAAGATGGAAGAGATGGCAAAGCCTGCCATCGAGGCGATCCGCAATGGAGATCTGACCTTTGTGCCGGAGCGCTTTGACAAGACCTATCTGCACTGGCTGGAAAATATCCGTGACTGGTGCATTTCCCGTCAGCTCTGGTGGGGACACCGGATCCCGGCTTACTACTGTGATGCATGCGGTGAGATCGTGGTTGCAAAGGAAGCTCCGTCCGTATGTCCGAAGTGCGGCTGTACCCATCTGACGCAGGATCCGGATACGCTGGATACCTGGTTCTCCTCTGCACTGTGGCCCTTCTCTACACTGGGATGGCCGGAAAAGACAGAGGATCTGGAGTATTTCTACCCGACCGATGTACTGGTGACCGGATATGATATTATCTTCTTCTGGGTCATCCGTATGGTGTTCTCCGGTTATGAGCAGACCGGTAAGAGCCCGTTCCATCATGTGCTGATCCATGGACTGGTACGTGACTCCCTGGGACGGAAGATGAGCAAGTCTCTTGGAAACGGTATCGATCCTTTGGAGATCATCAGCCAGTACGGCGCAGATGCGCTGCGTCTGACGCTGGTAACCGGAAATGCACCGGGCAACGACATGCGTTTCTATATGGAGCGTGTGGAGTCCAGCCGTAATTTTGCAAATAAAGTATGGAATGCGTCCAGATTCATTATGATGAATATGGCGGACCAGAAGGGAAATGAGCAGCCGGATCTGTCTGCGCTGACTGCGGCAGACAAGTGGATCCTGTCCAAGGTCAACAGTCTGGCGAAGGAAGTTACCAATAATATGGATAACTTTGATCTGGGTATTGCCGTACAGAAGATCTATGATTTCATCTGGGAGGAGTTCTGCGACTGGTACATCGAGATGGTGAAGCCCCGTCTGTGGAATAAGGATGACCAGACCAGAGAGGCAGCACTCTGGACCCTGAAACAGGTTCTGATCAATGCGCTGAAGATGCTGCATCCATATATGCCGTTCATTACCGAGGAGATCTTCTGCAATCTGTCCGACGAGGAATCCATCATGATCTCCTCCTGGCCGGAGTATAAGGAAGAGTGGAACTTTGCATCTGAGGAATTTGCCATTGAGACCATCAAAGAGGCAGTCCGCGGCATCCGTAACGTGCGTACCAGCATGAATGTGCCGAACAGCAAAAAGGCAACGGTCTATGTGGTTTCCGAGAATGAGAAGATCCGTGAGATCTTTGAAAACGGAAAGGTATTTTTCGCAGCCCTTGGCTTTGCAAGCGAGGTGATGGTACAGGCAGACAAAGCAGGTATTGCAGAGGACGCTGTATCGACCATGATCCCGGAGGCTGCCATCTATATGCCGCTGGCAGAGCTGGTGGATATTGCAAAGGAAAAGGAGCGTCTGAAGAAGGAAGAGGAGCGCCTTGGCAAGGAGCTTGCCCGTGTGAACGGTATGCTGAACAACGAGAAGTTCACAAGCCGTGCGCCGGAGGCAAAGATCCAGGAGGAGAAGAGCAAGCTGGAGAAATATACCCAGATGATGAATCAGGTAAAAGAAAGGCTGATGCAGCTTGGAGAATAAGATGAATTACAGAGAGGCAGAGGCGTATATCAATGATACGCCCAGATTTACAACGAAAAACACACTGGATAATACAAGGGCTGTCCTGGAATATCTGGGACACCCGGAGCGCCGTATGAAGATCATCCATGTGGCGGGCTCCAACGGAAAGGGATCGGTCTGTGCCTATCTTTCCTCAATCCTGACCAATGCGGGGAAGCAGGTGGGACTGTTCACCTCTCCCCATCTGGTGGATATCAATGAGCGTTTTCAGCTCAACCAGCAGGTCATCTCCAATGAGGTATTTCTGGACGGCTTCCATGCGGTGATGGATGCGGTGCATGCGCTTTTGAAGGAAAGACCGGATACATTCGCTCATCCGACATTTTTTGAGCTTTTGTTTCTGATGGGGATGTATATCTTTGAAAAGAACCATATGGAATATGTGGTGCTGGAGACCGGACTTGGCGGGCGGTTTGATGCGACCAATGTGGTGGAAAAGCCGCTGGTGAGCGTGATCACCTCCATCAGTCTGGAGCACACGGAGTATCTGGGAGACACTTACGCCCTGATCGCCGGAGAAAAGGCGGGAATCATCAAGGAAGGCTGTCCCGTGGTCTATGACGGAACCAGGAAGGACGTGGAGGAGGTCATTCTGGCAAAAGCCGGTGAAATGCATGCGAAAGCCTGGGCTGTTCGTCCGGATATGTATAAAATTTTGATGAACACCCAGAAAACGATTGATTTTTCAATGGAGACTGGGTATTATGAACCTATGAACGTATCCATCTCCAGTGTGGCAGAGTATCAGATCATGAATGCCATGGAAGCGGTGGTTGCGGCGCATGTGCTGGATATCGGTCTTACAGAAGCGGATATTCATAAGGGAATGGAACAGATGCGCTGGCAGGGCCGTATGGAGACGGTTCTTCCGGGAGTGATCCTGGATGGCGCTCATAACGATTCGGGCGTGGAAGAGTTCGTAAAGACTGCCCGGAAGTTTGAGAAGGATACGAAGGTTACCATGCTGTTTTCCTGCGTGAAGGAGAAGGACTATGAGGGGATGATACGTACCATCTGCGAGAATATTTCCTTTGAAAGCGCAGTGATCACGCAGATTGAATCAGACCGGATGGTTCCGTCCTCGGAGCTGGCGGAGATTTTCAGAAAATATACCAAACAGCCGGTGGTGGAGATCCCATCCATACGGTCAGCATTTGAGACTGCACTCGAGAAAAAGGGGGACGGAGTATTGTTCTGCGTTGGTTCTCTGTATCTGGTAGGCAGTCTGAAGAGTCTTTTGAGGAGCAGAGAGTATGCTTGATTTTGAAGAAGAATTAAAGAAATTTCGCCCAAGCCTGGAGATTGATCAGGTAGAGGACAATGTTTACAACAACAATCTTGCGGATGTGACGGACCTGATGGATGAGATGCTCAAGGAAATGAAGGAGCGTCAGTAGAAAAGGTGGATATATGAAGTGTTTTAACTGCGGAGAGGTTCTGAAGGGGACGGATTACTGCAGCAGCTGCGGAGCAGATGTAAAGCTGTACCGCAGAATGCTCCAGTTGTCGAATGCGTACTACAATGAGGGACTGGAGAAAGCAAAGGTGCGGGATCTGTCGGGCGCTGTTGTCTCGCTGCGTCAGAGTCTGAAGATCAACAAGCGGAATATCAGTGCCCGGAATCTCCTGGGTCTTGTTTATTTTGAGATGGGAGAGGTGGTAGAGGCGCTTTCCCAGTGGATCATCAGCCGAAGCTTTCAGGATCAGAAGAATCTGGCAGACTATTATATAGAGGCTGTTCAGAATAATCCGGCACGGCTGGAGACGATCAATACAACGATCAAAAAATACAATCAGTCTTTGGTGTACTGTGAGCAGGGGAGCTATGACCTGGCGGTGATTCAGCTGAAGAAGGTCCTTTCCATGAATGCGAATCTGCTGAAAGGGCATCAGCTTCTGGCGCTTCTGTATATGAAGTGTGAGAATTACGGCAGAGCCAGATCAGAGCTGAAGCGGGTGCTTGCCATTGACCGTACCAATACATTGGCGCTCCGTTATATGAAGGAGCTGGATATGGCGGCAGGAAAGCAGCCGCCGAAGGAAGAGGAGAAGAGCAAGGATGCCATTGCCTATACCAGCGGAAATGAGACGATCATTCAGCCGGTGGGAATTAAGGACAATTCGGGAGTGCACTCGATCGTGAATGTGGCGATCGGTCTTGCCATCGGAGTGGCTGTTATGTGGTTCCTGATCTTTCCTGCACAGCAGAAGAGGACCAATGATGAGCTGAACCGGGCGGTTGCAGAGTACAGTGATCAGGTGGAGTCAAAGACTGCCGCACTGACCAGTCTGCAGGCGGAGATGGACACTCTCCGGGCAGAGTCCGAGACGGCGGTCCAGGCGGCAAGTGATTCCGCCGAGCAGCTGAACAGCTACGAAGCTCTGGTGAAAGCATACCGCGCATACTCGGAGGAGGATGCACAAGGCGCGCTGGAGCAGCTGGACGGAATCAATACGGAGACCCTTACAGAGGATGGAAAGGTACTGTATAACGCGATATTTGGCGAAGTAGGTACGGAAGCGATCAAAGCGCTGTATGACAGCGGCTATGCCGCATATGAGAGTGGCGATTATGCCACGGCGATCGCAGATCTGGGCAGATGCTATGAGCTGGATAACAGCCAGGGAAGTGCCCTTTACTATCTGGCGAGAGCCTATCACAAGTCCGGTGACACGGAAAATGCAAAGATTTATTACCAGAAAGTCATTGATGAACAGCCGGATACCAGGATGGCAACGGATGCTGCCAGCCTGATGTCCAGACTGTAGATCATAGATAACAGAAGAAAAACCCTGAAGTGAGGGACGCTGTAAGAGATTACAGCGTCCCTTTTTCGCGGGCAGCGGGGATTTGACGAGCGCCGCGAAAGCCCGGAACCGTATGCGGTTCCGGGACATGGGTGGGCAGCGGGGAAATTTTATGAAAAGGAGTATGCATATGAGTATGCTGGAGCTGCGGGGAATCCGCCTGGTCATCCACCTTCCGGTGGAGCTGGACCATCATTATACAGAAGAGTTAAGAAGACAGATCGATGAGATCGTGCAGGAAAAGCCCATATCAGAGCTGGAGTTTGATTTTTCCCAGACCATGTTTATGGACAGTGCGGGAATCGGAATGATCATCGGCCGTTACAAGCTGATGCAGGCTTTGGACGGGAGGCTGATCGTCAGCCATATGAGTGGACAGATCCGGCGGGTATTGTCTCTGTCGGGTATTCAGAAATGTATTCGCTTGGACAAGGAGGAGGCAATATGAAGAATGAGATGACGCTGGCTTTTGACAGCATATCTGAGAATGAAGGGTTTGCGAGGGTCGCAGTGGCAGCATTTGTGACTCAGCTCAATCCTACGCTGGAGGAGGTGGCGGATATCAAGACGGCAGTGTCGGAAGCAGTGACCAATGCCATCATCCACGGATATCCGGGGGAAGTACATACCGTAGTTGTACGGGTGGTGCTGGATGAACATGCGGCAGAGGTATGGGTGACCGATGAAGGGCGGGGAATTGCCGATGTAAAACAGGCAATGCAGCCCTTGTATACCAGCCGTCCGGAGCAGGAGCGTTCCGGCATGGGCTTTATGTTTATGGAAGCATTTATGGACCTGGTGGAGGTGGAGTCTTCGGTCGGGATCGGCACAACTGTCTACATGAAGAAAAGAGTTGGACAGGGAGCAACGGGACAGGGGGGCTGATTATCTTTATGGAAGACACGATGGTTCTGATTGAGCGGTCGCACCATGGGGATAAAGAAGCCAGAGAACAGCTGGTAGAAGAAAATATGGGGCTCGTCTGGAGCATTGTGAAGCGTTTTGCAGGAAGAGGGACGGACGTGGAGGATCTGTTTCAGATAGGAGCCATGGGGCTTATCAAGGCAATCGACAAGTTCGACACCTCCTTTGAGGTAAAATTCTCCACCTATGCGGTGCCGATGATCGCAGGAGAGATCAAGCGTTTCCTTCGGGATGACGGACTTGTGAAGGTAAGCCGTACATTGAAAGAAAATTGCTGGAAGATCAAAAGAGAGTCAGAGCAGTTCCGGCAGCAGAAGGGACGGGAGCCTACCCTGGAGGAGGTGTCCGGTCTGACGGGGCTTGACAGGGAGGAGATCGCCATGGCGCTGGAATCCAGTGCGGAGGTGGAATCCATCTATAAGTCGATCCCGCAGAAGGATGGAAGTGAGGTTTGTCTTCTGGACCGGATCGAGGGGCAGAGCCAGGGAAGCGGCATGCATCAGCTTCTGAACAAGGTTGTGCTGGAACAGCTTTTAGCGGAACTGCCGGATATGGAGCGGAGACTCATCATTATGCGGTATCTGCAGGAAAAGACCCAGTCTGAGGTGGCGAGGGTTCTGGGCGTATCTCAGGTACAGGTCAGCAGACTGGAGAAACGTATTCTAAGGCAGATGAGGGACAAGCTGGTCAGCTGACAGACAGTCAGTAAAAAACAGAGTATAAAAAAGGAAAAAATGCAGAAGATAAAGGGAGAAAGCGGAGGTACGGAATGATGAATGATATTCTGTATTTAAAAATTGACCGTAATACACAGGTGGATCACACAGATGTGAGACTGGGAGATGTGGCAAAGCTGGAGTGCACGAATGTTTCAGTGAAAAATCGGCTGAAAACTCTGAAGCTTGTGAAGGTACAGGCAGAAAAGAGTGACCGGTATATCTGCTCGGTCCTGAAGGTGATCGAGCTGATCCATGAAATATATCCGAATCTGGAGATACAGAATCTGGGAGAACCGGATTTTATCATAGAATATGAGTCTCCGGCATATGCTAATGACAGATGGAGCGTCGTCAAGGTGGTATTCGTCTGTCTGATCATCTTTTTCGGTTCTGCATTCTCGATCATGGCATTCAATAATGATATCGGAGTCAATCAGGTATTTCATCAGGTATATGCCCTGGTAATGGGCAGTGAGTCGGATGGGTTCACGGTTCTGGAGGTAAGCTATGCCCTTGGAATCGCCGTCGGGATCATCGTCTTCTATAATCATTTCGGAGGAAAACGGATCACAAAGGATCCAACGCCTATTGAAGTACAGATGCGTCTGTATGAGGATGACGTGAATACGACTCTGATCGAGGGCTGTAACCGGGAGGAGACGAATATCGATGTGGATTAGGCAGATTTTTCTTGGAATGATCGGAATCAGCAGTGGATTTGCTGTGGCAGGCGGAATGTTCGCACTTTTGATCGCATTGGGAGTGATCTCCCGTTTCGCGGGAAAGACGCACACGGCGGCATATATATCGTATTATGAGGACGCTGCGGCAATAGGTGGTATTCTTGGAAATTTATTCAGTATTTATAAATTTCCCATACCGGTTGGGATGGTGGGCGTGGTGTCCTACGGGCTTTTCTCAGGCATCTTTACAGGTGCCTGGGCAATGGCTCTGACGGAGATCGTAGATACGATTCCTATCTTCAGCAGAAGGATCCGTCTGAAGACAGGAATGCCCTGGATGATCCTTGCCATGGCACTGGGAAGAGCTGCCGGACAGATGGTCTATGCGTATTTTCACTTTTGATCAGCCGAAGATGCCCAGGTGCTCCAGCAGGATCTTTACCCCGATGGCGATCAGGATGAAGCCGCCGAAGAATTCTGCTTTGGATTTGTAAAGGGTGCCGAAGACATTGCCGATCCGGATTCCAATGGCGGAGCAGATAAAGGTGGTGACACCGATAAAGGCTGCTGCGTGAAGAATATTTACATTCAGGAATGCGAGGGTGATGCCTACAGCAAGAGCGTCAATGCTGGTGGCGATGGCAAGGATGAACATCTCCTTTGGAGCCATGGAACAGCTGGCACATTCTTCCTCCTGGCTGCGGGCTTCGCGGATCATGTTGATACCGATCAGTCCAAGCAGTACAAATGCGACCCAATGGTCCACGGATACAATGTATTTGGTAAAATGCGTACCCAGGAAATATCCGATGACCGGCATCAGCGCCTGAAAGCCGCCGAACCAGATTCCGGCAAGACCACATTCCTTAAAAGTAAGCTTCTGAAGGGCAAGCCCCTTGCAGATGGAGACAGCGAAAGCGTCCATGGACAGTCCCACAGCCAGGATAAAAAGTTCAATAAGACTCATTGGTTAACTCCTTCCATTTCTCAAACCAGTTCAGACAGATCTCTGTGTAAGTCTGGTGCAGTTCTTCTTCTTTTTTCTGTATTTCTTCCGCATAGGAAGGATCCTCCCACATGCGTATTACATCATAGTCTTCATAGAAGCGGGTAAGCTTCGTCTGTATTTCCTCCAGCGGCTCCAGGGCAAGACGCAGCTGCCAGTCTGCATAGGCGAGCTCGGTGGGAATGTCCCGCAGGCGGTGGCGTTCCGCTTTCGGCACATTCTGAAGCCCTGAGAGCAGCGCCTGCTCCTCCGCGCGGATCTGAGCGGAAGGGCTCATGCCGGACGCTTTTTTTCGACAATGTTCTACATAATGTGCATAGCCGAAAGGATAGTATAGAACGGTCTGATCCTCAAAAATAAGCAGAGCTTCTGCCACCTGCCGGATAAAATAGCGGTCATGGGACACGAACAGAAGCGTGCCCTTGTATGCCCGGAAAGCAGACTCCAGTGTCTCTCTTGCCGGGATATCCATATGGTTGGTGGGCTCGTCCAGCAGGAAAAAGTTCGGTCGGCTCTGAAACAGCTCCGCCAGCACCAGACGGGATTTCTCTCCGCCGGAAAGCCCGGAGACCTTTTTGCCGGCTTCCTTTCCGGGAAATAGAAATGCACCCAGAGTGCTCCGTACCTCCTTCTCGGTCAGCGAAGGGAACAGATCGTGGAAATGCTCCGCCACGGTCTTATCGGAGGTGAGAGCTGCGGTCTGCTGGTCAAAATATCCCACGAGAACCTGCAGACCCAGGCTTAGTTTTCCCTTTACAGGGGGGAGCAGTCCGGCGGCGGTCTTCAGGAAAGTGGATTTTCCGGCGCCGTTGGGACCGATGATCCCGATCTTCTGTCCCCGGCGGATACGTAAGGACAGCTCGAGAAGTGTTTTCTCATAGCCGACTTGCAGATGCTCTGCCTCCAGCACCCATTTGGAGCTGTTCACAGCAGGTACGATCTCTCCGGTAAAGATATGTGCATCGTCCGGTACAGGACGGTCGACCCTGGGCATCCGCTCCAGGATCTTTTTGCGGGAGCGGGCAAAGGCGGCTTTCTTTGGCTTGTGCTTGAAGCGTTCGATCAGCTCCTCCAGACGTTTGATCTCCTCCTGCTGGTGCTGATATGCTTTTTCCTGAAGCTTTATGTCCTTCTGTTTCTGTTCCCGATAGGCGGTGTATCCGCCGGTATAGCGGATCAGACGTTTGTCCTGGATCTCGCAGACTGTGTCAGCCACCTGGTCCAGGAAAAAACGGTCATGAGAGACGATAACGGCAGCATGCTCATAGGAGCGCAGGTAATCCTCCAGCCATTCTGCCGTTTCCATATCCAGATGATTGGTAGGCTCATCCAGCAGAAGGATATCCGGCTTTTCCAGCAAAAGACGGATCAGCGCAAGCTTCGTCTGTTCTCCTCCGGAAAACTGAGAGACCGGCTTTTTCTTGTCCTCCTTGGTCAGCCCGAAGCCGGTCAGGATCCGGTCATACTCCTGTTCCCAGGCAAAGCGCTCCCGGTCCCAGCGGTCCGGGCAGGGACATGCCTTCAACAGCTCTTCCTCCACCGTCCCGGAGGCGTCAGAAAAAGCCTGCTGTGCCAGCAGGCCAATGGTCAATCGGCGGGAGGCGGTCATACCCATACCCTGACTGTGATCATCCCTGTCCAGGGACAGTTCACCTGCGAGCAGGCGCAGAAGGGTCGTCTTACCGGAACCGTTTCTGCCCACCAGAGCGATCTTTTCCTTCCCTTTGATCTCAAAGTTAAAATGAGAGAGAATCGTCTGCCCCCCGATACTTAAGGAGCCGTCCTGAATCTGTAACAGCATAGCGTCTATTTCCCTCAAAGACACGCAAAAGCGCGATTTTTCGTATAAAATCTACTATAGCAGAATGGGAGGGAAGATGCAAGGAGGAAAATCTTTAAAAACTGTTTGCTATATAAGAAGCTTTGTGCTATTATAATTACAACTGATAATATTCTGAATATCATATGCTCAGGCATTCCAGGCATTTCGCCGAATTTTCAGAAGAACAAGTGAATAAGGCGGAGTGTGAAAGTGGGGTCATATCTTTGCCATAAAGGAGGAAGTATGGGAAAAAGAGAGAACCCACTGCTGTGGTATTACAACAAAGAGGAAAATTTTGCAGGCTTGGTAAATGGCTGGCTGTTTCAGGGGAGAGAAGTTATTAGTGCGAAGAATGTTTTGGCAGGAGAACGACGTTTTCTTCGACGTACATCCCGGAGAACGACGGATTATAAAGAGCGATACCGAGATATTTACAAACAGGTAAATATGACCGGTGTACGTTTATTTATTGGAACAGAGCTGCAGTCGGGTATTCATTATTTGATGCCTCTTCGCGTCATGGATTATGAAGTTTTGTCTTACCTGGAACAGGCAAGAAACATTCAGAGGGAACATGGGAGTAAAAAAGATCTAAAGGGCAATGAATTTCTAACGGACTTATGGAGATGGATAGGGTTCCACCTGAGTTGCGCAAGTATATTCAGGATTATAGAATACATGTTTTAGATGTACTTCATACACCAGATGAACGGCTTGAGGATTTTCCTCCGGATATCCGTTTTATGTTTTTGTTCTTAAAGAACCAGAATAACAAGAATATATTGGAGAAGCTAAAAGAATCCACAGTTCAGGAGGTTATATCAGAGGATACATTTGAAGCAATTGCGGATTTTGTGGGTGAACCAGATTTGATTGAATGGAAAGATAAGCTACGAAACAATGGAGGGGCAAATATGTGTGATGGAATCAGAGCGTTAGTGGCAGAAGGAGAAGTAAAAGGCAGAAAAACAGAACGAATATGCATTGTTGTCAAGATGTTTCGGAAGGGCAGGAGCTTTACAGAGATTGCTGAATTTTTGGAAGAGCCGGAAGAGAAGATTATGCATATATGTGAGGTGGCAGAGAAGTTTGCACCGGATTATGACAGCCATAAGATTTATGAACTGTTACAGGAGGAGCTGTAAAACAGACATTATGTATAGAAGCTAATATTTTATCCTTTTTGTGAAAAAACAGCAAAAAGGATAAAATATTATTCTTTTCAATGATACATTGAGGACATGGATCAAGAGAATCAACTACTGAAAAATCCCAAGCACTCCGCCCAGCCAGTATCCCAGTCCCAGGAGCCAGCTTGTGAATATTCCGTAGAGGATCACGGGACCTGCAATGGTGAAGATCTTGCAGCCAATGCCGAAGACCTGTCCTTCCTTTTTATATTCGATAGCGGGTGCTGCCACGCCGTTTGCAAAGCCGGTGATGGGAACCAGCGCTCCTGCGCCGCCCCATTTGGCGATGGAAGGATAGATGTTAAGCCCGGTGAGCAGGATACTCAAAAGGACCAGGATCACAGAGCACCATGTGCCGGCAGTCTCCTTGTCAATGCCCATATTCATGAGGATCCCGATGATGACCTGCCCCAGAAGACAGATGATTCCTCCGGTAAGGAAAGCCTTGGACATCTCCAGGGGCAGATTGTGGGTGGGTGTGACCTGCTTGACGTAGGTCTGATATTCCTGCTTTTGTTCTTCGTTTGCGTTCATGGGAAAGAACTCCTTTTTTGATTAGAGTACCCATGAATGAGGGATTTATGCGGGGGCAGATTTTTCTACAGGGATTCCAGAAGAAAATCAATCGCATTTTTATAAGACATATTTTCGGTTTTGTAAAGTAAGTCGCTTTAGAATAGACTTACTTTACAAAAGTAAATATAAGTAGGTTGGAAGCTGCAAAAGAAGTCCTGCGGATATCTGCGAATAGTTTTACTCCTTCAAGAAATACTATTCTCAAAAACAAATCTGCATCCGCCGGGCAGTTCTGTCTGCCGGATGAGACGGGAAGAAAAGGAGAAGATACCATGACACAGACCAAAGGGCGTGCGAGCATTGCATTTGAGACTCCTCCGCGAATTATCGGAGCCGCAGCGATTGTGGGGAGCAAGGAGGGTGAGGGACCTCTGGGGCATCTGTTTGATGCCATTGAGGAGGATGCAAAATTCGGTAAGAATACCTGGGAGGAGGCGGAGAGTGAGCTGCAGCTGCGCACCGCAAAGAAAGCCATGGAGAAGGCGGGGATGAACGAGGAGCAGGTGCGTTATCTGTTTGCGGGAGACCTGCTGGCACAGGGGATCGCCACATCCTATGGGATCATGGAGCTGCAGATTCCTCTGTTCGGGCTGTACGGCGCCTGTTCTACCTGCGGAGAGAGTTTAAGTCTTGCGTCCATGGCGGTAAATGCAGGCTATGCAGACTGTGCCATGGCGCTGACCTCCAGCCATTTTGCCAGTGCGGAAAAGGAGTTTCGATTTCCCCTGGAATATGCGGGACAGCGTCCCCTTTCAACTACCTGGACGGTTACCGGTTCCGGTGCCTTTGTACTCGCCTCCGCAGGGAATGCAGCCTCCGCAAACGCCGCTGTATGTGTCGCCGGAATCACCGCAGGCAAGGTGGTGGACTACGGGGTAAAGGATTCCATGCATATGGGAGCTGCCATGGCGCCGTCGGCAGCGGATACCATCTATCAGCATCTGGTGGATTTTGGACGGGAAATATCAGATTATGACCGGATCATTACCGGGGATCTGGGCAGTATCGGACGAACCATTTTAAAGGAGCTGATGCTGGACCGGGGCATAGACTTAGGAGAGATACATGATGACTGCGGAATACTGATCTTTGATCCGAAGACCCAGGATACCCATGCAGGAGGCTCCGGCTGCGGCTGTGCGGCATCCACCCTTGCCGCGTATATTCTGCCGAAGATAGAAAGAGGAGAATGGAAGCGGGTACTGTTTGTGCCTACAGGCGCGCTTTTGTCCAAGGTGAGCTTCAATGAAGGGCAGTCCATTCCGGGGATCGCTCATGGAGTGGTGCTGGAATACTGCGGATGATGGAGCGGCGGATGCGTTACGATTTTGGGAGGTTCAGCACGGATTAAAAATTTATCAAAATTTTAAAAATGAAAGTGCTGGAAATTTAAAATTATGCGTGCATATTTGGTGAAAATGTGATAGAATGTTCTCGATTTGGGCGTTTACTGGTATTCGACGATGGAGGATATAAAATGAGAAAAAAGTCACATATTTCACTGGCGGGTTTTCTGGTAAAGGGACTGGAGAATGATGTGCTGAGCCGCAGATGGAAGGCGTTCTATGTGGGAAGCCTGCTTCCGGACTGCAGACCTTCTTTCCTTACCGTTCGTCATGAGTATGATGAGACCTTTGAGATGGTAGAGAATAAGATCCGCCGCCTGATCGAGCAGCAGGGAAAGTTTCAGCAGGATTCCATGCGGTTTATGATCGATCTGGGGCAGGTGTTCCATTATATTGCAGATTATTTCACGTTTCCCCACAACAGCCATTACCCGGGAAATCTCAAGGATCACTGTGTCTATGAGGAATATCTGAAGCTGGAGCTCAGATCCTATATCCGTGAGGGGAATGCGGTGTTCCATTCGGAGGGAGCCAAAAGACTGACCTCGGTGGAAGACATTCTGAGTTATATTAAGAGAAGCCATGCGGAATATATGAAGAAGCTGCACAGTGTAGAGGAAGACTGTGAGTATATTACAAGAGTCTGCTCGCAGGTGCTGACAGCCATGTCAAGGCTGATGGATGCACCGGTTCTGGCATATGCAGCATAGGAGTTATATATGAAAGACAGACTGGAGATCAAATACGGTCAGCTGATAGATCGAATCGCTTCGGAGAAGAAGGCGGCTATTGCCTTCTCCGGCGGAGTGGATTCGGTCTTTTTATTATATGCGGCGCAGGAAGCGCTGAAGGATCAGGTACTGGCGCTGACCGTTTCTTTACATGCAGTACCGAAGAAGGAATTAAAGGAGGCGGAAGATTTCTGCAGGATTCATGGGATCCGTCATCGAATCGAGAGAGTGGATGAATTCCAGGTAGAGGGATTTGCAGACAACCCGCCCAACCGGTGTTATCTGTGCAAGAGAGCACTTTTTGGAAGGATGCTTCAGGCGGCAGAGGAAGAGGGCTTTCAGATTCTGATGGAGGGCTCCAATCTGGATGATCAGGGAGATTACCGCCCGGGTCTTCGTGCCCTCCAGGAGCTGAAGATCCAGAGTCCCCTGAAGGATGCAGGCTTTACCAAGGCAGAGATCCGGGAAATGTCCAGAAGGCTTGGACTTCCCACCTGGGAAAAGCCGTCCATGGCATGCCTTGCATCCCGTTTTGTATACGGAGAGCGGATCACCCCGGAGAAGATGGAGATGGTGGAGCTGGCAGAGGAGTATCTGACAGAGCTGGGATTTATCCAGAGACGGGTTCGTATGCATGGGACTCTGGCGAGGATCGAGCTTTTGCCGGAGGATATCTGCCGTATGATGGAGGATGGAAAATATGAGCAGGTGAATGCAAGGCTTCAGGAGCTTGGATTTTCCTATGTGACACTGGATCTGAACGGATTTCAGAGCGGAAGCATGAATAAGGGGCTGAAAACAGATGAGTGAGATATTTGCAAGAACAGAGCTGCTGATCGGTCCGGAGGGTCTGCAGAGACTTCGGAAAGCGAGAGTTGCAGTCTTCGGTGTGGGCGGCGTGGGAGGCTATGCAGTGGAATCGCTGGCAAGAAGCGGCATCGGACATTTCCTGCTGGTGGACAACGATGTGGTCAGCGAGAGCAACCGGAACCGGCAGATCATCGCCCTTGGGAGTACGGTGGGCAGATATAAGACCCATGTGATGAAGGAGCGGATCGCGGATATCTGTCCGGAGACGGAGGTAGAGACCAGAGAGTGCTTTTTTCTTCCGGACAATGCAGAGACCTTTGCCTTTGAGGAGTATGATTATGTGATCGATGCCATTGATACGGTATCCGGGAAGCTTTCGCTGGTGGAATGCTGCCAGAAAGCAGGGACGCCGGTCATCAGCGCCATGGGTGCGGGCAATAAGCTGGATCCCACCAGATTCGTAGTGACGGATATTTATAAAACCGAGATATGTCCTCTTGCCAGAGTGATGAGAAGAGAGCTGAAGAAGAGGGGTATTCCGGGGCTCAAGGTAGTATATTCCACAGAACCGGCCATGACGCCGCGGCAGATTCTGACAGGGGAATCCAAAAAGGTGACGCCGGGAAGCATGGCGTTTGTACCGGGGGCGGCAGGACTGATCCTGGCATCCCAGGTAGTGCAGGATCTTTTGCAGGATCAGGGGAAGGAAGACTGATCGGGGCGAAGGTGCAGACGGTAAGGAATCGGAATCATTGGTATTTGTGAATACGGGAGTAGGTATATGGCATTGCAGTTGATCCTGGGAAATTCCGGAGCGGGGAAATCCCATTTTATATTTGAAAAAATCATACAGGAATCCATGGAACAGCCGGACAGACAATTCCTGGTCATCGTGCCGGAGCAGTTCACCATGCAGACGCAGAGGGATCTGGTACAGATGCATCCCAGACACGGTATTATGAATATTGATGTGCTGAGCTTTGAGCGTTTGGCGCACCGGGTTTTTGATGAGGTGGGAGGAGAGCACCGGAAGATCCTGGAGGATACGGGTAAGAATCTGATCCTGCGCCGTCTGGCAGAGGAGAAGAAGGACCAGCTTAAGCTTCTGGGAGGAAATCTGAAGAAGCTGGGATATATTTCCGAGGTGAAGTCTCTTCTCTCTGAGTTCACCCAGTACCGGATCCGAACGGAGCAGCTGGAGCAGATGATGGAGCAGAACCGGGACAATCCGCAGCTTTATTATAAGCTCTCAGATATGAAGATCATATCCGAGAGCTTTGAGTCCTATCTGGAGGGAGCTTATCTGACCGCGGAGGAGCTTTTGGAGGCTCTGGAGCAGACCGTGGAGCGCTCTGCATCCGTCCGGGGAAGCGTGATTGTGCTGGATGGATATACAGGCTTTACTCCGGTGCAGATGAGTCTTCTGGGAAAGCTTCTGGTACTGACGGAGCAGGTATATGTGACTCTGACTATGGACGGGGAAGAGAAGCCCTTTGTGCTGGACGCGGAGTACCAGCTTTTTCATATGACGAAGAAGACCATCGCGGGTCTTGTGAAGCTGGCGGATCAGGTGCAGGTGAAGGTGCTGCCGCCGGTAATCCTGAAGGATGCGGGAAGCTGCCGCTACCGCAGTGCGAAAGCCCTTCATTTTCTGGAATCTCATATTTTCCGTCATGGAAAGGAATTCTGGGGAGAGGAGACCGGGGAGATCCGTCTCCATGCGGCGCGTACCCCCCGGGCAGAAGCGGAGGAGATCGGAAAGGAGATTCAGCGCCTGGTCAGGGACGGGGGCTTCCGTTACCGGGATCTGGCAGTGGTGACCGGCAATCTGGAGGTCTACGGGACCCTTCTGGAGCAGGTTTTTGTCAAATACGGAATTCCGGGCTTTATTGACCGGAAGAAGGATGTGCTGGGGAATCCTTTTGTGGAATTCCTGCGTTCTCTTCTGGCAGTGATCCAGGAGGACTTTACATATGAATCCATGTTCCGGCTGCTGCGGACCGGGATGGCAGGCATATCCATGGAAGAAACGGATCTTCTGGAAAATTATGTGATCGCAAGGGGAATACGGGGGTATTCCGGGTGGAAAAGAGAGTGGAAGAGACCTCTTCGGGGAATGGAAGAGGAAGCGCTTTTGAATCTGAATGAGCTGCGTGAGCGTGTGGCCGGCGGACTTTCCGGGCTGCGCGTCAGCCTGAAGAAAAAGGGAGCGGATGCGCGGGAGCTGACCGGAGCCGTATACGAATATCTGGTGGGGCTGGATATCCAGAAGCAGCTGAAGGTGTACGAGTTTCGGTTCGAGGAGGAAGGCAGTTATTCCATGGCGCGGGAGTATGCCCAGATCTATGGCATGGTCATGGACCTGTTCGACAAGCTGGTCATGCTGCTGGGAGACTGCCCCATGTCTCTGGAGGAGTATGCGGAGCTTCTGGATGCGGGATTGTCCGAGATGAAGGTAGGGCTGATTCCGGCAGGGGCGGATCAGGTGGTAGTCGGCGATATGGAGAGAAGTCGTCTGAAGGATATTCAGGTGCTCTTTTTTGCCGGGGTCAATGAGGGAAGTGTGCCCAGGGACAAAAGCAGAGGAGGGATCCTGTCCGAGATGGAGCGGGAGCTTCTGCTGGAGCAGCAGGTGGAGCTTTCTCCCACGGCAAGGCAGGAGACTTATATCCAGAAATTTTATATTTATCTGAGTCTGACCAGACCGTCCGGACGTCTCTGTCTGTCCTGGAGTCTGGCGGATGCGGACGGAAATGCACTTCGCCCGTCCTACCTGATCGCCCGAATACAGGAGCTGTTTCCGAAGGTTCCTGTGCGTACAGGAACAGAGCGGACGTATATGGAACGTCTGGTCACTCCGGCGGGAAGCATCCGGGAACTGACGGAGGCGCTGACCGCGGTGCGCTCCCAGAGTGCCGGACCGGAGCAGACTGCGCTGATTGGGTGGTTCGGAAGGCAGAAGGAGTGGCAGGAGAAGCTGGGGAGGCTTCTGGATGCGGCATGCTTTTCCAATCAGGAGAGTCAGATCGGGCGGACGGTGGCACGGGCGCTGTACGGAACGCTCCTGGAGGGAAGTGTGACCAGACTGGAGCAGTTTGCGGCATGCGCCTACGCTCATTTTCTGCAGTATGGGCTTCAGCTCCAGGAACGGGAGACCTTCGGACTGGAAGCGGTGGACATGGGAAATATTTTTCACGGTGCGTTAAAATATTTTTCGGATGCGGTGGATGAGAGTGCCTATGACTGGTTCCATGTGCCGGAGGAAAAGCGGATCCAGTGGATGGAAGAGGCGCTTGAGAGAGCGGTGGAGGATCATGCGGACCGGGTGCTCTCTGATCGGGCAAGGGATCAGTATACCATGGAACGGATACGGCGCATCGGGCAGAGGACCGCATGGGCAGTTCTGAGGCAGCTGCAGAAGGGCGCATTTTTCCCGGAGGAGACAGAGGTGTCCTTCCGCAATCTGGAGCAGCTGCAGAGTGTGTCTATGATCCTGTCGGAGGATGAAAGGATGCGGCTGAGGGGCAGGATCGACCGGATCGATGTCTGCCGGGAGGACGGCAGTGTCTATGTGCGGGTCATTGACTACAAGAGCGGCAGCACCCGGTTTGATCTGACCAGCATCTACTATGGTCTGCAGCTTCAGCTGGTGGTGTATCTGAATGCCGCCATGGAGCTGGAACGGAGAAAGCAGGAGGGAGAGGTGCGTCCGGCCGGGATGTTCTATTATCATATTGAGGATCCGGTGCTGGATTATGAGGAAGAGGGAGATGTGGGGCAGCGTCTGTTAAAGGAGCTTGCATGGAACGGTCTGGTGAATGGAGACCGGGCGATCGTCTCCCGTATGGACCGGGAGATGGGAACCGGGTCGGATGTTCTCCCCGTAAGACTCAAAAAGGACGGGGATTACACGGCGTCCTCTTCTGTGGCGGAGGACGAACAGTTTCTGGCACTTTCCCGTCATGTGCAGAAAAAGCTGGCAGAGTACGGGGAACGTATTCTGAAGGGGGATATCCGTATGAAGCCCTATGAGCTGGGGGAGGAGGATGCGTGCCGGTACTGCCGGTACCACAGTGTCTGCGGATTTGACCGGAAGGTGGAGGGCTGTGAAAAGCGCAGATTACGTCCTCTCGATAAGATGGAGATCTGGAACAGACTGAAGGAGGAACAGGCATGAGTGTAGTATGGACGGAGGATCAGAGACGGGTCATAGATACAAGAGACAGGAATCTGCTGGTCTCCGCTGCGGCAGGTTCCGGCAAGACGGCAGTGCTGGTGGAACGGATCCTGGCACTGATCACAGATCCAGAACGGCATGTGGATGTGGACCGCCTTTTGATCACCACCTTTACCAAGGCGGCGGCGGGAGAGATGCGGGAAAGGATCGGACGGGCGCTGGGCGAGCGTCTCCGGACAGACCCGGAAAATGAATGGCTCCAGAGACAGGAGGCACTGGTGAACAGGGCGCAGATCACAACGATCCACGGATTCTGCCTGTATGTGATCCGGAATTATTTCCATACCATTGATCTGAACCCCAGCTTCCGCATTGCGGACGAGGGAGAGATGCGCCTGCTGAAGCAGGATACGGCAGAAGAGATACTGGAGGAGGCGTTTGCGCAGAAGGATCCCGGAATCAGGAGATTTGCGGACTGCTGCGGAACCGGGAACCGGGGGAACGGTCTGGAGGAGATGATCCTGAGCCTTTACGAATATGCGGTGGCAAGTCCTCAGCCAAAGCGCTGGCTGTCGGAGTGCGCCGCCATGTATGAGCTTCCCCAGGATGCATCCTGGAGTGATTTTGCAGGAGAAGAGGCAGTGCTTGCGGAGCTTGGCACGGCGGTAAAGGACTGCCTGAAGGAGAATCAGAGAGCGCTGGCGCTGGCGGCGTCTCCCGGAGGACCTTTTCTGTATGAAGAAGCACTGCGGGCAGATGAGGAGCTGCTTAACGGGCTGGCAGCCTGTACCGGTGTGGAACAGTTTGGCGGGCTGCTTGCGGATATTTCCTATAAGAGGCTGCCCAGCCGCCGTTCTAAAGCCATGGCGGGGGTGGATGAGGAGCTGTGCGATCAGATCATGGAGATCCGAAGCAGCATGAAGGACACGCTGAAGGGACTGGCAGATCAGTATTTTCAGCTTCCGTCAGAGGTGATCTTTGAGCAGATGCGCAAAACTGCCGAAAATGTGAAGGTCTATACAGAGCTGACCCTTCGGTTCATGGAGCGGCTGGGAGAGAAAAAGCGGAAGAAAAACATACTGGATTTCTCCGATCAGGAGCATCTGGCGCTGCAGATCCTGACCCGAGAGGAGAACGGAGAGCTGGTTCCGTCAGAGGTGGCGGATATCTTTGCGGATTATTTTGCAGAGATCATGGTGGATGAGTATCAGGACAGCAATCTGGTGCAGGAGGCGATCCTGAACAGTATATCAGGAAGCCGCCGGGGACGGGACAACCGGTTCATGGTGGGAGATGTGAAGCAGAGCATCTACCGGTTCCGTCAGGCGGAGCCGGGGCTGTTCCTTGAGAAATACAGCCGTTATGCCGGAGAACAGGAAGACGGGAGACAGGAAGGAGTACGTATCGACCTGCACCGGAATTTCCGAAGCAGGGAAGAGGTGCTCTGCCCGGTCAATGAGGTGTTTCAAAGGATCATGTGCCGGGAGCTGGGCGGCATTGCATATGATGAAGCGGCGGCGCTGAAGCCGGGGGCTTCCTATCCGGAGTATGCCCGGAGCCGGGCAGAGCTTATGCTGTTGTCTCAGGAGGAATGGGAAGAGCTTCGGGGGGAATGCGGCTGGACGAAGATCGAGGCGGAGGCGCATATGATCGCCGGAAGGATCAGGAGGATGCTGGGAAAAGAGCAGGTGACGGAGGGAGGAACCCTTCGTCCGGTGCGTCCCGGGGATATTGTGATCCTGCTTCGTACCATGTCCGGCTGGAGCGAGACCTTTGTGCGGATCCTGCAGGACGAAGGGATCCCTGCAGTTACCCAGTCCAGGGAAGGGTATTTCCAGACCATGGAGATCGAGGCGCTTCTGGCATATCTCCGGATCCTGGATAATCCGACCCAGGAGATCCCGCTGGCGGCTGCCATGCACAGTATGCTGGGCGGCTTTTCCTCAGAGGACATGGCAAAGATCAAGGCGGCATTTCCCAGGAAGGGCTACGCAGAGGCGTGCAGGAGCTATCTGGAGGAGGAGCAGGAGGAAGGACTCAGGTCGCGGCTTTCGGCGTTTTATGAAAGACTGGACGGGTATCGGAGAAAGGCGGCGTGTACATCCATCCATGAGCTGCTCTGGCAGATCGTGACAGAGACCGGATATCTGGACGAGATCCAGGCGCTTCCGGGAGGAGAGCAGCGGCTTGCCAATGTGGAGATGCTGCTTCAGAAGGCGCAGGATTACGAAAAGATCAGTTATCATGGATTGTTTCATTTTATCCGATATATTGAGAAGATGCAGAAATATCAGATGGATTTCGGAGAAGCGCCCCTGTCCGGGGAAAGCGGCGACGCGGTCCAGATCATGAGTATCCATCACAGCAAGGGGCTGGAGTTTCCGGTAGTCATTGCGGCAGGGATGGGAAAGAGCTTCAACCGGCAGGAAAGCCGGGACAAGGTGGTTTTCCACAGCCGCTATGGGATCGGCATGGATTATGTGGATCTGGAAAGCCGGATGAAAAAGGCGACGATCCTGAAACAGCTGATTCGCAGGCAGAATCTTCTGGACAATCTGGGTGAGGAGCTTCGGATTCTCTATGTGGCTATGACCCGTGCGAAGGAGAAGCTGATCCTGACCGGTATGGGAAAGGAAAAGCTTCTGGAGGAAGCAGGCAGCAATGGGGACGAAAGCCTTCTGTTTCTTCAGCTTACCAAAGCAGACAGCGATCTGGCGTGGATTCTTCCGGCACAGAATCAGGCGGACAGCACTATAGACCGGTTCCGGGTTTCCTTAAAGGAGCTTGTGGAGGATGCGGTGCAGCAGGAGATCCATCACGTCCTTGACCGGGATGAGCTGGAAAGGCTGGTACTTTTCTCTTCGTGGGAAGGGGAGCTGTACCGGCAGGTGGAAGAGAAGCTGTCCTGGAAATATCCCTGGGATCAGGAGAAGCGATCGAAGCAGAAGTACAGTGTCACAGAGCTGAAAAAGCTCCGGATGATGGAGGAGTCGGACAGCGGAACCGAATTGTACCCGGAGGCGGATGTGATTCCGCTGATTCCTCAGTTTATCGAGAAGACAGAGGAAAAGACCGGGGCGGCAAGAGGTACGGTCTACCATACGATCATGGAAGGTATGGATTTTGCAGGACTGGAAAGCCGGGAGCAGGTGGAAGCAGAGCTTCAGCGTCTGGTGGATACAGGCAGTATCGAGAAAGCTGATCTGCTTGCAGTGAGACCGGAGGATTTCCTGACCTTTGCCCGAACCGGACTGGCAGATCGCATGCAGAGGGCGAAGGAGAGGGCAGAGCTGTTTCGGGAGCAGCCCTTTGTCATCGGTCTGCCGGGCACGGAGGTGGACGGTTCCGATTCGGAGGAGCTGGTGCTCATTCAGGGAATCATCGATGCGTTCTTTTACGAAGAGGATGAGATTGTGGTCGTGGATTATAAGACGGACCGGGTGAAGAAGGCGTCGGAGCTGGCGGAGAAATATCATGCCCAGCTGGAATACTATGACCGGGCGCTTGCCATGATGACCGGAAAAAAAGTAAAGGAGAGGCTGATCTACTCCTTTACTCTGGGGGAAGTGATCGGTGTGTAGTGCGAGGGTTACTGTTCAGAGGTCAACTGGACTTAAGAAAACCGATGGTGTAGACTATTAATAGTTTAAACCATCGGTTTTCTTTATCCAAATATCCTGGATACTT
>JAHABX010000025.1 GCA_018376135.1 Clostridiales bacterium
GGCATTTCACGGAAACCGGTTACGCAGACCTGTCTGCCGGTAAACGGGAGACGTGAGATGCCATATGGCGCTCTGACATGAGCGAAATTTTTCCGCTGCAGCAGCGGCGGATCGGCTGCGCAGGCAGCCAAAATTGAGCTGCATGGCTGAACTGTTTTTCTACCCGGCGGCATTTCACGGAAACCGATTACGCAGACCTGTCTGCCGGTAAACGGGAGACGTGAGACGCCATATGGCGTCGAAAAAAGGATCCGCATCTTTCCGATGCAGACCCTTCCATCTTATCCCAATATATAATTTCCGCCCAGCGCAAACCCTTCTGCCTTCGCCAGCGCCGGTGTGGACAGACAGCTGTTCTTATCCAGATAACAGTGCTGGTCCAGATGGCTGTTCCAGTCCAGAAGAACCACGTTGCAGTGCATGCCGAAGGGGGTATAGTCCTCCAGCATCCCCGCCAGATCCCGTCCTGACAGGTCTTCTTTCGCATCCGCCATATTCACGATCACTGTAAAGGTATCCTCATTCCTGCCGAACAGACGCTCATAGTTTTCCAGAAGTCCCGCTTCCGCCTTCATCCAGTCATGCCATTTGAAATACTCCACCACCATGGCTTCTCTGCCTGTACAGAGCCGGATCATTCGGATCATGACCTCCTTTGTGCCTCTGCCGCACTGGATCTCCTGCAGATGCCTTAACAGATATCTCATCTGTACCGGTAAAAATCCCCGTCCCCGATCCCAGTTCCCGGTCCATCCGGCAAACAGCGGCAGATTTTCATCCGGAGCCGTCTCATAGTCCAGATACCGGGGAATCTGATCCACTTCTCTCTCCAGATCCTCGTACATGCTCTGGAGCACCGCCATATAACGGTCAAAGAAGGAATTCCTTCCTGATGCCTGATAGATCTCCGGCAGATATTCTGTAAAGCTCCCGCCGGGGAACTCCGCACGAAATCCCTCCAGACGGAAACTGCTGTCAACGGCAGCTCCGAATACGCCAATGCAGATCCACAGATATCTGCCGGTCAGCCCATGCAGAAGCATATCATCCGTATTGACCCTGCGCACATGGGAATGCTGCTTTAAAATCTCCTGCCAGTCCGCCGCACTTACCTCTTCTCCTGACAGCTCCTCTGTCAGATCCACGTTGGAGGCAGCTGCAACCACCTCATACTTGCAGTTCTGAAAGCTCCCGTCAAGACAGAGTCTGTGCCATGTTCCGTCTGTATCCCCACAGTCGAACGCCGGCGCAAGATAAGCAAAATAGCCCCCTCCTTCTCCGGTCAGACGGTCATCCTGTGTAAGCTCCATCCGGTATCTTTTTCCTCTGCGCAGAGCAAGCCGGTAAAAATTCACCTTCTTCGCTTCCTGTACCATATCCGGTGCTCCTCCTTTCTAACTGCATCAGCCAAATTCCAGATCCACATTCCTGATGAATCCAAGCGCGTCCTCGTGAAGCAGGATATCGCCCCGCTCATTCTTATCCGCCGCTCTTCCCGTACGCTCCAGCGCAAACTCCTGCACCTTTGCCACTCCCTCCAGCGCCTCCAGGCTGGTAAATATCTTACCATATGAGATCACTGCTCCGAAGGGATGTTTCTTCCTGTTATAATCGATCGCATTGTGCAGGCACTCCAGAACCGCTTCCCTGCCGCCCGGCACAGCCGGTTCCAGTACGATCCTGCCATGCACCTCTATCCCCACATAGGACGGAGATACAATATCAAGCTTTGTATTCAAAAGTCTCATGGGCTCCACATGCCGCCGGATCACCTTCTGATACATATCCGAAAGCTCTGGACATGACCTGGTGCTGTATGGCTTGACCACAGCCACAACCTCGCTTGCGCTTCTCTTCTGCCCGTGCAGCTCTCCATATACCATACCAGGAATCACATGCACCAGCTCCAGCATAAGTCCCGGAGTCCTGCGGATGATCGTCTCGTAATCTTCTGCAGATGCCATCCGGTTCTGGACAAAAAGCTCCTGTTCCATCCGCACGATCATATCTCCAACACGTTCTCTTCTGCGGCCTCCCTGTGTGGCTTCCGGATTGGACACCTGATAATCCGCGGATGCCGGGCATTTTACCTCCCCTGCCTGCACATTTCCCTCTGACAGAAGAGAACTCACAAGCCCGGTCACATAGACCGACTTCTTCTGTTCCGGCACCGCTCCATGGATACCGTCGCCAAACCGGATCATCTGCCGGTCTTCCTCATAGGTGAAGACCCGGTCCTTATAATCCGCCTGCTCCAGATCCTCTGTACAGCTCCATATCTCTCTTTCTCCATTTTCAGACACCAGAAGAAGTGCGAAGCTGTACACGTCCGGATAATCAAACAAAAGCTCCTGTCCCGCGCAGCCGTCTGTACCTCCGATCCGAAATTCATCACGGAGCTCTCCGGCTTCACAGATCTTCTTCTGCTGTACTACCTTTATCGGATTCACATAAACCATTCCGATCCGGGGCAGCCTGTCACAGGTATCCTCTCTGAGAATCCCACGGATATAATATGCCTTCTTCAGCCCGTCCGGATGCCGGAAGCTCTGCATATCCTCCGTAATCCGTACACTCAGGAAACCGCTCTTTAAAAAGCCGCAGGTTCCGTCCTCCACTTCCGCCAAAAGCCAGCCCTGCCCGGTATAGATCTCAAAGCTCACATCCGCAAGCCTGAAATCCTCTCCGAAGGGATTCCTTCTCTCATCCTGCTCCACGCAGATATAGATCCTGTCCCTGTCCTTCAGAGGCTTTTCAAAGCCGAAATACATGACGGCACGTTCCCTGAAGCCCTGGGCAAAGCCTTCTGCATATTCTCCGTCCGCACCGGCAAATGCGGTCATATCGATCCCCTGTCCGTCCACCTCATTGATAAAAGAACAAAAAGGATTGTATTCTCCGTCATAATCCTCTGCCGTCTCGAATGGGATCTCTCCTGCCAGAAGCTCTGTTCCCTTCGGGATCTTCGCCTTTCCGTCCGCCCGGGTAAGCACCACATATCCCTCAGAAGCGCGTGCCGGCAAAGGCATGATCCCAAGAAGCTTCAGATATTTTTCCACATGGACATCCCCTGTGGCATTCATATAATAATTCAGCATGTCCGTCAGCCATGCATAGGTCTGCAGCACGGTGATTCCCGGATCATGGCTGTTATAATCAGTCCACTGGTCCGTCATGGACGGGATACGGCTCACCGCCCGCTGCATCATCTGTTCGTAGGTCAAATCATCAAGCTGCGGTACTTTTAACATGCGCTCACCTCAATGTATACCATATGCTCCCCATTCACTGCCATGAGGAAAGGATTCTTCACTTTCTCATAAAACTCATCCGTTACCGGAATCTCACTGCCATCCACCAGGACGGTCATTACGATCTTGGAAATATTACAGCCGGCGATCCCGGTCCTCAGGCACGCGATTACCTGGGACACTCTCGGAAATTCCCCGATCTCCCAGCCTTTTCCTCCAATGCCTCCGTTCAGAGGATCAATAAACTGTTCTATGATCTCCTGCGCCTTATGCTGCATCTCATATGCCTGCTCCATGGATTCCTTTTCCAGCCACACCCTCACATTCAGCTTTACAAAATGAGGCTGAATCAGATGGATGCTCCTGCCCATGGGGATCAGCGCACTGTCCTTTTCCAGCCGGTCACGAATGGATCTCTTAACCCGGGAAAATACATGGGCGCCTTTTTCATACTCCTCCATCAGAACCGCCACCGTTACACTGCCGGGGCTGTCCTCGCCGGCAGCATTTACGCCGCTGCAGCATTTAACCCTCCGGACACCGTAGGAGACCTGCGAAATGATATCAAAGAAATCCCGGCTGGTCACCGCCCGGTTTCTGGTCCTCAGCATCCCCGTCACCAGCCGCATTGCCGTATCCTCCGTGTAGCCGTCATAGCCTCCGTAGGTGGGAAACGGATTGATCACTCCGGATATGTACCGGATCGCTTCACCTGCCACATGAATCGCTCCTGCCGGAAGATTTGCAGCCGAGCCCGTATAGTTACTGTGCTCCACCCGGATCTGAGGTCCGTCTGCCGTTACCGGATAATTCACAAATGTGTTCTTGCGGAAATGCAGCGTTCCTTCCACCATATCGATCTGGCAGGTCCTGCCGCCCTCATAGGAGCGTTCTGCTTTTTTCCACTGAATCCAGCAGGGACCCTCCTCTCCTGTCTCGCGCACCCATACAGCAGCTTTCAGAAGATTCTGCTGAGACAGCTGAATATCCACCGCGTCCTCATGATTATCCAGATAAAATTCCTCTGTCACCGTATTCACATTTGCCACCTGCGCCATATTAGGGTAGATCCCCCGGATGACCGGAAGCGCATGCTCCGGATTCTCCCGGTTATAGCTCAAAAACCGGAGCCAGAAGCCTTCCTTCCCAAACAGATTTCCATTCTTCATATCCTGCGGGATCATCAGCAGCATATTTCCCGCTCCGCAGAAGCCTCCGGTATGATCCACCAGCTTCACCGTCTGAAAGCCTCTCTCAGACAGATATTCCACCTGGAAATCCACCGGACGGTCGCTGTAATTCTCTATGTCAAAATACAGACTGAAGGGAGTTCCCGCTGCGGTTCTGTCAAATCCCAGATACATCGCCCTGCGTCCATGCTGTGTCTGATAGAAGGGCGTCATATTGCCTCCCGCCTGCAGCGCAGCGGTCACATCCTTTTCTTCAAAATTATTTCTGGTCACCGCATAGGAAGCGTACTGCTCATGTTCCTCATAGGAATAAGAAAGCATAAGTGCCGAGATGACCGGACAGCGGTATACCGCCGGCAGATGGTAGATATTCTCCGCCTGCAGAAGCCTTGCCCGGATACGCCCTGTATAAGCACCCTCCTCATAATCTGCCATATCCTCCGGACAGAGGAAGCTCAGAGACACTTCTCCTTCCGTGGAGCCGTTGAACATGGAATTCATATGCTCTTCCCGGAACAGCCGTTTCCATCCGGTACGGCTTAAATATTCCCAGCAGACATAATCCGCCGTCACCTCAGAGGAGCGGAGCGACAAGGGCTTCTTCGGCTTCTTCATGATCGCCTTATATTCCAGATCCATCTCCGGCATTTCCAGCGCTTCCTCATGGATCCGGTAGCTCAGATGAAACTGAAGCTTCACAAGAGCACCCTTACGTGCCAGTACCTCTTTATCATCAAATGCAAATTCATTGTAAAGTCCAAGGGGTTTTCCGAAAGGACTGAAGCCTCCTGCCGTCTCCTCAACTCCGTTTACATAGACCTCCTCCGGAATGATCCTCTCCCTCCTGCAGGACAGAGACAGCGTATGAATATACAGCTTCGGGATCTCCTCCACACAGGAAAGCACCAGATAATATCCCTCCTTCTGCCCCAGCACTGCCTTCCGGGGGATATAATCCTCCATCCGCAGATGCACTGCGCCATCCAGAATCCGGGCTTCTTCAAAAATCCTCTCGGATCCTTCCGGCTCCAGTATGGACCACCGGACCTTTGGAGACACCAGAAGCTCTAAAAGCTCCTCCTGATCCTTCTCGCTGACTGCCTGGACAGACACCGAAAAATCCAGCTCTCTCATCCAGGTAAAGATCTCATCAAAGCACAGATACAGCCGATGCTCTGCCTTCTGTGCCCCCCTCAGTCCAAATGCGGTAAATGTCTCTCCATCAGACAGCTCATGCACAACGATTCTGTCCGAAGCACGATCCGTCACTGCCGCACAGACCGGACGCACATCCGCTGCCGTGATACTGTGTTCTGTTTCAAACACGATCTCCCTGCCCTCTGCGTCCTCCGCGATCACGGAAGTCCCCTTCGGAACCGGGACCATTCCCTCATATCCGGCAACCGGCTGGAACTGTACATAGCCGCCGGAAGCGCTGACAGGCTCCTTCAGCATGGAATCGAACAGATTCAAATACTGCACCTGATGCTTGGGAACCACCCTGGCATAGCGTCTGCTGCATTCCTCCAGCATACTTCCGCACAGATCCGTCATCACAGATCCGGGATCCTTTCCGTTCTGCTCATAGGCGAATTCCGGCACATAGGAGTTCATCAGCTTCTGCAGTTTTTCATATGTATTCTCCGTCTTCATGCTGCTCTTCCCTTCTTCCATAATGTTACAGTTCTCCGGTTCCTTCCTCCAGATAATACGGGAACACCAGATTGTTCGGGTTGTTCGTCGCCCGGATATAATAATCAATATTCAAATAGACGACTCCGTCAGACAGCTTCCGCTTATCCACGGAAACGCTTACATTCCGTATCCTCGGTTCAAAATCCACCAATGCATCCTCCACCTCGCGGATCAGCCGCCTCTCGAATGCAGCATCCGGAATGTCAAAGATATACTCCTGAAGGTTGCAGCCAAATTCCGGCAGCATGGCACGCTCCCCTTTCCGGGTCATGAGGATGATATAGATCGACTGCCGGATGTCCTCTTCACTTTCCGCCATCACAAAACGCCCGGTCACCGGGTCCACCTCCGGAGGAAATGCAAATCCTCTTCCTAAAAAAGCTCTTGAATCATCCATCTTACTGCCGCCCCTCTCTGTTTTTCATCAGTTCACCTGGACTACTGCTCCTTTGAGTGCAAGCGGTCCTGATGCCTGCACCTGCACCTGTGCCTGACCTTTTACCTGCACCTGCGCACCCTCCATTTTCAGAGCTGCCGATGCCTTCAGACCAATCTCGTTGTTGGCATTTACATTTACCTTTGCTCCCTTTAAAGCAATGGCTCCGCTGCTCCCATCCATGGAGATCTCCGATTTTCCGGTCTTCAGAGTAATCTTCTTCTCTGCCGTGACGGATATCTCGCCTTTCTTATAATCCATCAGCATCTCATTCTTGCCGGCCTTGTCAGAAAGCCTGCACAGCTCCTTTTCATCATCTATGACAAGCACGCTGCCCTTGGGAGTTGTCAGCGTGATGCTTTGCTTTCCGCCCTCATCATAGATGAGCAGATCCATGCCTCCCTTGGTCTTCCAGTGCTTCTTGAAATTCTTATCGTCAAAGCTTTCGTTGACGATACCTGCACCGCTTGGGTAAAGGCTGCCCAGCAAAAAGGGTCTCTTCAGACTGCCGCCGATAAAACCGATCAATACGATCTCATCGATCTCCGGCACACAATACGCACCGTAGGCATTCCCGGTATAGGGAGATAAAAGACGCACCCACTCACACATGTTTTTGCCGTTCTCCCACACGGTGAACTCCACCTTCACCATGCCCTTAAATTCCGGATTGTTATTCTCCACGACAGTTCCCTGTACAAAGCCGGGAACCCGCTGATTGTCGTAATATTCATTCTCGCTCTGCAGCAGATCTGTAATCGAATTCATAGACTGTTCACTCCCGCCCTGAAAAATGTATGATATCCATCCTCGTTCAGCAAATGGCGCACATAGGTAATGTAATACTTCCCGTTTCCCTGGGCGGACAGCTTATCCACCTCCACAAAACGCCCCGGAGCAAGCTCCGGTATTCCTATGCATTCACACTCGATCTCACCGAATTTCTCCTGAACACTGTCCATACGCGCCTGCGCTCTTGCCTTTGCCTCCGCAGCATCCTTTACACCCGGTTCATAGTACACCTGTTTTGATGTTCCCATCAGCTTATTGGCTGATGAGCCGCTGCTGAAGCTGCCTGATATGGTTACCTCTCCGCTGATCAGCTTTCCGCTGGTCTCATCAATGGAACGTACCTCGATCTTCTTCACAAGCTGCTGACCTGAGATCATAAATCGGGCGTTCAGGATCCCCTCTCCGGGCGAAAGCTTCATAATGGACGAAGTCACCTTTTGTTTTTTGCGGAAATATGCCTTTCCCTGAATGATGAAGAACTCATACCCCTGCTTGGAGGCCTGCTCCGTGATCAGCTCATAATCTGTCATCATATGACTGCGGATCACCGTATCCTCCTCCTTGCAGGCGTCGATCTCCTTGCCTGAAAGGTAACTGCTCACCGGCTGCTCACCCAGTACGGCGCTCACGATACCGTCGGCATTCTTCTTGTTGAAAAATTCCATCCGCCGGGTCTTCATCAGCAGTCCCTTTGCGTCCATACACTCTACCCGGACCCGGTAACTGCCGTCATCTGCTCCATACTGATATTCGATCTGGTTGATATAGCCTGTAAAAACAGACTCCCGTTTTACATAACCGACTTCAACTTCAACCTTTTCGCCAATCTGAAGCTTATCTATATATTTTTTAAAATCTGTATTCTTCACTTCATAAGCGCCATCCACATAAAACACACAGCCTGACGCTTCATAACCGCTGGTCAGCTCCAGTTCCAGACTCCTGATATTGGCGCCTTCTCCTCTTACCAGCCTCGTGCTTCCCACCTTTACTTCCAGAGACGGAGCACGAAAATAACCATATTTTTTTTCCAGCGCCGAATAACTGGTGGCTGCACTCATCAGATCCATGTCATTTCCTCCGTCCCTATAAAGCCGGGACTTTCAGTCTTTTTGTATGATCCAGCTTTCTCGGATTCAGTATCCCGTTCTCTCTGGCAATCTCCTTCCAGTATGACGCATCATTGTATTCTGCGTCTGCCAGCATCCACAGCTCCTCTCTCTGGTTCAGCCTTCGGTATTTGGTCCGGTCCGGCGACTCCTTGGGATTCGCGTCAATGGCAGACAGGATACTTTTCTCCTCGCCTTCCAGATCCACATCCAGCTTCGCCCGGACCGGCATGCCGTTCCGGTTGAACATCTGATAGCTGATATTCAGGGAGGTCATATGCCCGTAAAATTCCATGCTTCCCCATGCAAAGGTTATAAGGGTCTGCTCATGCTGTTCCGGATTGATCTTCATCAGCATGGATATGCTTTTGCAGATCTTTGTCAGCTCCTCGTCATCATTCAGATAGCGGTCCAACCCCTTCGGTCTCTGGTATTCTGCCATATACGTGGACGTATCCAGTATCAGACTGACTTTCAGATTTGCAAGATTACTCTCTGCCGCCTGTGTATTCTCCGGCGTGGACTCTTCGCCGTGACCTGCGTTATTCTTGAATTTCAGACCTCTGCTGATGGAATATTCGCCGGGATTGAACTGTACCGGAATCGTGACCATCCTTTTCTCCTCCTGCGAATGAAAGGATAACGTGGCCCTTGCCAGATTACCGTCTCCGTATATCAGATTCTGTCTTTCACTTATGCTGCTCATCAGATCAGTCCCCTCCTTCCCCGTTCTGTCTTCAGTTTATCTTCCAGTCTGCGGTAAACTCTGCCCGCCAGCTGCTCGATGCTCTCGTCCATCTGAGTCTTCATGGACTTCTGTACCTCTTTCAGCAGGTAAGAAGCACTCTCTCCCTCCGTCAGAAGCTTCGGGTTGCTCTGGAGAACCTCTCTCACCACTTCCTTCTGCCTCTGAATGATCTTCTCACTCTGCCGCACGGTGGTCTCCTTCACAGTCTTTAAATTCTCCACGACCTCTTCCACCTGCTTCTGAAGCTTCTGGGTCTTCGGGTCTTCCTGTGTCTTCGAGTCTTCTGTACTGTATACCATGACTGCGGAATCCATTCCCGGAATCACCACAGTCTCATTTCTCATCTCCATACTCCGGAGCAGACGTGTACGCTGTGCCTCCGGCAGGGTAATGCTCCTGACATTGTACCGGTATCCGTTCCGAACCTGATAGCTTCGGAGGATCGTTGTCAGCGCCTGTCCTGCCTGTTCCTGATTGATCTCCTTCCGGGCATACTCCAGCAGTACCTGCTGCATCCGCTGAATCACCACCGGTCTTGACGCATCCGGAAATCCGTGCGTCCCCTTTCTATATATGGACTCTGCCGCCCGATGCATAATCTGCAATACCGGCTGCTGTCCTGGCTGCTGCATAGTCTGTGATACCGGCTGCTGCCATGGATGCTGCATAGTCTGTGATACCGGCTGCTGCCATGGATGCTGCATAGTCTGCAATACCGGCTGCTGCCACGGATGCTGCATGAGCAGTGATGCTGTCTGCCGACTAAGCGTCTCCGGCTCCTGTGAAGGACCATATACCATGGGGATGGGATCCGGCTGTACCATAATTCCCGGATTCTGGCTCTGCAGCTGTCTTTCCTGCTGTACAGAACGCTCCAGTATCTGCTCTGCCAGCTGCTTCGTTCTGATCAGAAGCTGCTCTCCTGCAGGCTCCAGCGCTGCCTGAGGATAGGGCGGTTCTGCCGCTGTTTCCTGAAGGACAGAAGCGATCACTTCTCTGCGGATCTCCTCCTGTACCTCCTCCGGATACTCCAGATGCATCTGCTCCTGCCGAAACAGGATCTCCGGATGGAGATTCAGAGGCTTCAGCATCCGCTCTGTAATATCATGAACGATCTGCTCCCGCACTCTGGTCTCTCTCTGTACGGATTCCAGAACGGTCCGCTCATGGATCGATCCGACAATATCTGTTGCATTCACTTCCTTCGCAGCTTCCCAGGCAACCTCCTGCCGGATATCATGGGCGGTCTCCTTCACTGCTTCCGCCGTCTCACGAACAGACTCTCTCAGAACTTCACTGGATATCTGCTCCACTGTTCTTTGGACGCTGTCACGGATTACAGGCTTCGCTGCTTCCCGCACGCTGTCACGGGATATCTGCTCCACCGTCCTGCGGACGCTGTCGCTGGTCGCCTGACCGGCAGCCTCTTGTGCTGCCTTCTGTATCTCTTCCTGAACGGTCTCCCTTACGGACTCCCTCAAAGCATCTGCAGGCGTTTTCTCTTCCTCCAGATATTCCATAGGGACAGAGGAATGATTGACCTTTATCTGCTGCTCACCAGACGGCAGTTCTTCTATGGTACGGATATCCCGTACAGCCGTCTCCAGACGTGCAGATGCTTCCCTGCTCTTTGTAGGCTCCGCATAACGGGACAATTCCCGGATTCTTTCTGTCTCTGTTCGCAGATGATCCTGTTCCTGGATCCTTTCTGTCTCTGTATGTAGATGATCCTGTTCCTGAATCCTTTCTGTCTCCGTATGTAGATGATCCTGCTCATGAATCCTTTCGACCTCTGTTCTGAGACGCTCCGTCTCACGAACATGATCCTGTTCCTTCTGAAGGATCTCCTGTGACTTATGGATCTCTCTTTCCTTCAGAAGTCTCTCCTGTTTGAAGAGTCTCTCCTGTTCGAGAAGTTTTTCCTTCTCTCTTGGAAGCATCTCCCGACTTTGAAGCACTTCTTTCTCCGTATACAGATGATCCTGCTCATGGATTCTCTCTGTCTCTGTTTGCAGATGATCCTGTTCCCGGATCCTCTCTGCCTCTGTTCGCAGACGATCCTGTTCCCGGATCCTCTCTGCCTCTGTTCGCAGACGGTCCTGCTCCCGGATAACCTCGACCTCTGTCCTGAGACGATCCGTCTCACGAACATATTCCTGTTCCTTCTGAAGCAGCTCCTGAGATTCAAGGAGTTCTCTTTCCTTCAGAAGCCTCTCCTGTTCGCGGAGGATCTCCGTCTCTGTACGAAGCTGATCCTGCTCCCGGACGATCTCCTGTACAGACTGCCGGACTGTTTCCTTAAATACACGCTCCCTCTCCTCTGTTTCCTGCGTATGTTCTGTATGCTCCGGAACATACTCCAGGCGGAGCGGCGCATGCATCATCTGCATCACATTCTGAAATACCTGATTCTGATGCAGTTCCTTTTTCTCCTCCCTCACATACGGATTCCGGTATGTGGGGGCAGCGTATACGCTGCTGTTATATATATTTTCAAGCTTCCGGAACAGGATCTCCTGCTCCTTTCGCATCTCTGCCTTTTCCTTTGTGTGTTCAAGGCGCATCCGTTCCCGGATCACTGTAAGCGCCTCAATGCCCTCTTCCTTCACCAGCTGTCCCAGCTGGCTGCTGAACACGCGGACAATTCTCTCTTCCGCCTGGGGCAGCTCTTCCCTGACAGTCCTCTCCACCTGCTGTTCTATGGTCGGATACAGCTTTTGGTAGACGTTTTTCTCCAGAATCTGTGTCAGGAAATTCAGATTCTGCTGATAGAGGTGATTTTCCTCTATCAGGTTACTGATATGATAGAGATTTGTGACATAATTCTTCTGCTGCCGGATACCCTCCGGTTCTGCCGGTGCTTCATCCTCCAGGAAAACCATCGGCGCCGCATCATAATAATACCCAAAACCGCTGTGCTTCTCTATGAGATTGTTCGCAAAATCAAGAAAACGGTTCAGGGTCTCCATCTGTCAGCCTCCTGTATTTTTATGGTCTCCACCATGCACTGTTGGATGTACTTCCATCCTCCTCCAGCGTCCGGTACACGATCTCCATGGTTCCAATCACGATCTGACTGGAAGAAGCGTTCATCTCCGCCACTGAGATCTTCTTAACCGTACATCCCCGCATATAATAGGATTTCACCGGCGCTCCGTCTCCGCCAAGAACATAGACCGCTATCTCCTTGCAGAACTGATACCCCGGTTCATAGAGGGTAAATTCCATTTCATCGGTCAGAAGCCCTCTTGACAGCGTCAGTACCTTTTCCGAACCGGATGGCTTGTTCAGGCTGTAGACCATACGGTTCTGTCCGCCTTCCTGAATGATCTCCGTCTCCATCTCCATACTCAGACCGGAAACACTCTGAAAAGGAATCATTTTGCCTTCCAGATAGACAGCAAAATTATAACCCCTGCGAAATATTTCCGAAGGCTTCATGGAGCTTTTCTTCACAGATGTGGAATTCTTCTGGTTGGTTCTGTTTTTCTGTATGATACTGTTCGCCATACCGCCAGCTCCTTTACCTAAAGTTCAAATATATTTTTCGGTTTCCCGGATACCTTCTTATGGATCTCCGAGATCTCAGCGCAGAATCTCCGTCTCGTCTGATGATCCATCTGCATCACCGATTCGTAGCCCCAGTGGAAATAGTACGCCACAAAAGCGACCTCCTTATAGAGCTCATCCTCCGGATAGACGACTATTCCGCCCTCATAAAATTTACCGGCTTCTCAAACTTTTCCCCGCAGTGCGGACATACACATTTTTCCGTCAGTGCATCCATGGAATTAATGGTCTGGTACATATTCTGTAAAAATGTCAGATCTGCGGAGAAGAACTTCTCCACCGTTGCCGGACGAATGTTCTGTACCGTTCCAAGGGAAGTGATCACACGGGACAAAAGGATGATCGTCAGATATCCCGGATTGTTCACCACTCTCGGATCACGAAGCGGAAGGATCTCGTCTGCCGCAGTGGCAAGACGCATGGTTCCCTTTTTGTGTACTTCGCCACTCTCGTCCACATAACCTTTCGGAAGCTCAAATTCAAATTCAGTAATCAGTTCCATCTGCAAATCCTCCGTGCTTTTTTATGAGAGCCGGTCCCCCGGTTACGGGGGACCATGCTCTGAATTGTTTCTATGTGCTTACTAGCTCTCTCTTGTCATGGACTCGTATACCAGTTCCACACTCTCGAATGCGATCTCGCTGGAGCTTGCATTGAAGTCAGGCGCTGTATACTTGCTGGGCCATGCATTGGTCAGGGTCCATACTGCCAGTGCAGTGGATCCGTCATCATCAAACAGTGTAATGGTCACCGCTTTGTTGTGATCCTCACCCAGAGAAGTTCCGGTGGAGATCGCGGTCACCCACTCGTAGAAGCTTAATGAGCTGGTCATGCCCCATTTCAGCGTTACGTTGCCGAATTTGGTAAGACCGTTCATTTTTCTGGACCAGTTAACGCCCTCGTCACCGGTACGATACTCGATCACGTCGATGCTTGCGTCAAAACCGCTCACCTCAGAGAAGCTCGCCTCGGTAATGCCGTCGATCTCGACCTTATAATTATATTTTTTAAATGGATATGCTGCCACTGTTCTATTCCTCCTTTACCTTTCTTCCGTGTGCCTTATGACTCTTCCATAAACTGCGTGATTCTGAAGATTACGAATTCAGCAGGTCTGCTCGGAGCTACGCCGATCTCGCAGATCAGACGACCGTTCAGGATATCGCTCTGGGACATGGTGTCTCTTCCGATATTTACATAGAATGCCTGATCTTCTGTGGTTCCTACCAGCGCGCCGCTTCTCCACATGTCGCGTAAGAAAGCACGGATGGTTCTTCCGACTCTTGCCCACAGCATCTCATCGTTCGGCTCAAATACTGCCCAGTTGGTCTGGGATTTGATGCTCTCCTCAAGATAGATGAAGAGACGGCGAACGTTGACATATTTCCAGAGGCTGTTGCTGGAGCAGGTTCTTGCGCCCCATACACGGATACCCTGTCCCGGAAGTGCACGGATCAGGTTCACGCCTGCCGGATTCAGCACATCCTGTTCTGCCTTGTTGTACAGACAGGAAAGTCCGATGCAGTTGTAAACGACTTCATTTGCAGGCGCTTTATGTACGCCGCGCTCAATATCGCTTCTTGCATAGATACCGCATACAGCGCCTGATGGCGGAATGTAAGCAGGTTTCTTGTTCAGCACATCATAGATCTGGATCCACGGATGATACATTGCAGCATAATCGGAATCGATCTTCTCTCTGTGAGCCAGTACATCCTGCGGCTTGGTCAGCTCCTGCGGAACATCCAGAACTGCGAAGCATGCGCCGGTATTGGTGCAGTGAGTAACAAGAGCAAGCTGTACAGCCGGGCTTGTAACGCCTGGGATCGCCATGAGGCTTACATTGTTGATCTCCTTGAATGCAGCCAGACCGGTCCTCTTGCCGGGACCTCCGTCCACGCCCATGAAAATGTCATCGGTGACGCCCTTCTTACCGCCGTCAGATCCGCCTGCCAGGAAGACAACTGCCTTCTCCGGGTCCGGAGCTGCCGTGAAGATGGATAACGGATTCACTGCATCCTTCGGCTCGCCTGCAGCCACATCTACCAGATCGGATTTTGCCATGATCTTGGTGATATAAGAAGCAGAATTGATGTTCAGGGAAACTCCCTCGTAGATCTCTACATTGTCTTTGTACGCCACTTCCACATTCATCTCGCATACAGACAGAAGCTTCTTCGGAACCGGATTCTTGTCTACCAGATCCTCCTTTACCGGAGCTGCCAGGGTAATGGTATTGCCCTGAGCCATAGCGATCTTGTTGTAGCCAACTACCTTGCCGTTGTTGCGGATCACGATGGTATCGCCTTCTGAGAAAGCAGAGCCGTTTGCCACGGTATATACCTTACCGGAAGCGTCATCTCCGGTCACTTCCAGAACAGCGGTTTTACCCTTGTTTGCTGCTACTGCGGTAACCTTGATCTCGTTGCCCCATTTTCCCGGATTCTTTGCTGCGATGCTGATTCCGTTTGCGGATACAGCCGCCGGTGCTGCGTCGGCAGCAACCGTACGCATTACATAACAGCGGGAACCGCCGTTTGCAAAGAACTGCTCTACTGCATAAGCCAGATAACGGTACTCACCATAGGTGCTCTCCGGAAGATATCCTCCGAATTTTCTGTTGAAATCTGCAAAGCTGGTCACAAACTCCGGTGTTCCCATTACTTTACCTTTTTCTGCCATACCAACAAAGCCTGCGGTACTGGTGCTGACACCCTCCATTGGTCTCATACCGGATTCAAATTCCTCTACATATACTCCTGGGGATAAATATTCTGCCATGTCTTTTTTTGGTTTTGAAGCTTATGCTTCTCACCCATCCTCCTTTCGGTTTTTCATTTTATTGGTTTATTGTCCACAACTCTATGGAACCATAGTTGTCGTGGCAGGACCGGGGTTTAACACCTGTATGACCCCTGCCCAGTTACACATGCATTTACATGTGTTATTCACTGCGGGTTTGCCTCCCACCAACACGGTAGGGGAACCCGGTGCCCATGGTGCTGCAATAACCGGAATACACGGCATGGGAGTCAGTACCCCCAATGCAGCGGCTGTCGCGGCTGCCACCTGTGGATTTGCCATGGAAGTGCACATTCCGAATGGCATGATGTTCATCATCGGAACATTGTCCGTGATACAGGCCGGCGGCATATTGCTGCACAGGATCCTGGCTGCCGGGAGAACGTTCAGTACAGACGGCGCCATTCCAAAGCTGCACATAAGCTGTGCTCCCGACGTTACGATGATAGACACATTCAACCTCCTCTCCTCTATGTTGGTGTTCTATATTGAAGTATCATTACTTCCGTAATAAGTGATTCCTCCCCGCTTTCCACGGGAATGGCATAGGCTCCTGCCGTGTCTGTTACGGAGCGGTAGATCCGCTCCAGCGGTGTGCCTGACCGGATCCTGTCCGGCGGCTTTCCCTCCGGCTCCGCCCGGTACTCATTGATGCCCCGCTTCTCCGTCAGGACAAATACGGATGCATCCTTCCCTTTGCCAAGCACATAGGGTCTGCCCAGCAGATTTTCTTTGGTAAAGCCCTGGAAGAACAGCCAGTGGGCTCCTTCCACAGCCCGGTACTCCTTAAAGGTAAGTCCTGTGGGCTTTGTCCGCTTTGCATACACCTCCACCGGAAATCCCTTTTCTGACTTCTCCACGGCTCCGGTCAGGAGACCGCAGGTATATGGGAAGCTCTTTCCCGGACGTCCGTACAGGCGGATATCCGCCACCGGCTCCTCCGGATCCAGAAGCTTTTTCTGTATCAGGACACTGCACGGATAATAATCCGTTCCTTCGATCCACACTCTCGTCTCCGGCTCCTGAGGCTCCAGAAAAATGTAAAGCCCCTCTTCCTTCTCCACCGGATGCACCACGCGGTCTCCAATGGAAAACAGGAATTTTTTCTTCCGGATACACTGTCCTGAGAAATCGTCCGTAAGCCGCAGTACAAATGCAATTTTCATTCTGATCATAGCCTACCTCCGATCAGCGGACATTGCGCTGAACTGCATCAAATTCAGCAGCAACCACACGCTTGAAGCTGCGGATCCTTCTCGAAGAGAGAAGCACCGGAGCCACGCTGAAATAGATTCCAAGCTGATACGGGATCGACAGCACAGACCAGATCTTCGTTTTCTCTTCAAAGCTCAGCGGAAGCAATGTAATGGATGCACTCCCTTCCTCTTCACTGGCTGTCTCATACAGGATCGCATGATCCATCAGTACCTGAATCACCCTGCCAAGAATCCTCTGCTCATTTTCCGCACTGGACATCAATTGGGATTTGGTATTGATATAAAGTGCGAAGAACAGATTCAGCGGCTTTGGCGGATACTGTGCCTGATTGCCCCGAAGTCGGATCATATCGATCTGCTGGTACTCTCTGAGTTCCTGAATATCATACAGGTACAGACCAAGCTGAAAATCCGCATTCTTATCTGTGGGAGAAGCCAGTGCGATGGACTCCGGCGACTGTATCAGCTCCGGGCATATATTCTCACGCAAAAGCTTCAGCACCTCATTACTCACATCCGAGATGATTGAAAAATCTGCCATTTATCCTCTACCTCCTCCCTGGTTAATTTTCAACAGTTACAAACATCAGTGTATTCGGGTCGTCCATCTCATAGCACAGACGGTATCTGACACCATCGACCTCGTATACCTCTTCGTAGATCGCATCCGCCAGATTGATGCCGCTGACCTCAATGTAGCTGCGGTTCAGCGTGGACAGCTCATATCCTATGGAACTGAAGGCTGTCGGCTGGTTCAGACGCACTCTCTCGATTGCCACACATTCCTGAAGGGACGCCGCACCGTTTTCCGGCGTCATATCCTCTCCTTCCAGGAAATCCACATCCAGTCCGGAGCGGTAAGTGGATACACCTGTGATATTCACCGCGCTCATGTCCAGCTTATCCGCTGTCTGCCATTCATCCGATGACAGATAATAATAGATATGGAATATATTTTTGATCGGAAGAGATGCAAGATCTGCATCTTCCTCAGAGGTCTTATCCTCCTCTTCACTGCCCTCTTCCGTTTCTTCCGTCTCTTCTTCCTCCGAAAGCCTGCTCTCTTCGGTCTCAGTCAGAGTCTCTCCATCCTCATCCGGCAGATACCAGACCTCGCCCTCGGACGTGTTCTGCTCTCCCATCCGAAGCTCCACCAGACAGTCCGTCTTCAGGATGATCTGCGCCCGCTCGAACAAAAGGCTGGTGCCTCCGTCGCTGAAATATACGACCGGAGCTTCCTTGAACATGGTCATCACATCTGCCATGGTACAGCCGAGCAGCGCTTCGTAATGAATATCATCCCTTGCAAACTGCCCCTCAAAGAGTGCCTTTCCCGCAGAGGAATACAGGATCCCTGCCCCTTGGGCGCGTCCCATATAGAACTCACCCTCATACTTTTTAATGCCGCTGTTAAAGTAGCTGATCCCGGCTCCATGGTAAGCGCCGCTCTGGAACTCTCCCTCATAGATCAGAATTCCCTTTTCACTGTACAGAACTCCCTCTCCGTTGAATGCGCCGTTTTCAAATTCACCTTCATACTGCACGCTTCCGTCCGGGTAATAGAGCACTCCTCTGCCGGAAAAATTATTTTCAACAAACTCTCCCGTATACTGAGGCTTGCCGGTGGGGTAATAAAGAGTACCGTTGCCCTCGTAGTGGTTGTTGACAAATGCCCCGCTATAGACCATGGTTCCGCTCTGGCTCCACAGCGTACCGGCTCCGGTACAGACACCTGCTACAATGTCTCCCGTATAGACCACTTCCCCGTTCGCCGCCCGGATATTTGCCTTTCCGGTGTATTCCCCCAGCGCCATATCATCGTAATCATAATAGATTGACGTAATCCGGCTCTCCGCTGTGGTCGTATCCGAAACGGGCGGCGCGATCCAGTTAAAATAGATGAACACTGCCGCACAGGCTCCAAGGATCAGGATGTACACCAGTGCCTTGGATATCCAAAACCGCCCTACGGTAAAATAATCCTCCGGTGACTTTGCCTCGCCGGACATGATCTTGCGGACCTTGGCGTTGATCGGAGTCACCAGTTTTGCAGAGATCAGGTTCACATTGAAGAGCTGCTGAACCCGGCGCATTACCCGCCTAAACGGGTTCATGACTGCTGTCCGCAGTCTTATAAATGCCTTGCCAAAGAGGTTAAAAGCGTAAGAGCCCTGAATCCCTGAAAATATTCTTTTTATGAACGCAAAGAGACTTTCCATTACGCTGTTTCCTCCAACCGGTTACTTATTTTCTGTCCTGCAAAGCTTCGCATCGGAATATATAATACTTTGCAGCCATGTCCTGCTGATTCTCCCGAAGTACCATGGCATACAGATTCTTCGCTTCGTAGTAATAGCCCTTTTCGTAAAGCTCCATCGCTTTGTCGAACGCGTGCTGCGTCTGCTTCATCAGACGGATCTGCTCTACGCTTCTGTCGTCGTATACATCATAGAGCCCCACATCCAGCTCATCAATCTGAAGATACCCGATATAACGGTGGGCATAGGATGTGCTGTTCACAATGTTCCGGTAAGCCGTTGAGGTGACCAGAAGTCTGCTTCCCATATTCCGAAGCAGCTTTCCGCTGGACAAAAGCTTCTCAAATTCCGGTGCGAGAACCACCGGGATATAACGCTCCTCATCTCCGCAGATACCGAAATATACATCCGTCTGATCCATAACGAATACCACATCCAGCTGTTCCTCTTCTCCGTAAAGCTTATTATCCGCATCGATCCGCGCCAGAATCGTCAGCGCAGTTACGATAGCAGAATCCGCTCCGTTCTGACAGATCAGCATGATACTCTGCAGATTCGCGTCATCCACAATGGCAATGACTCCGTTCTGCTGTGTGAACCGGTTCACCGTATTGAAGAAACGGTTCGTCAGCGCCTCCGTCTTGTCAAGGGGCAGCGTTTCCTCCGAGTACAGACGAATATTCAGTACGGCAAAGCTGCCCTGCACATTGCTTCCCAGGGTAAGGGATGCAAGATTGTCGGTTCCCAGAAGCCCGATGATGCTGGGCGGCACGAACCGGTAATAGGTGGCGCTCATACGCTCCAGGTTCAGAATCTGCACATCAATGTCATCTGCCATCTTATTGAATACATGTGCGATTCCCGTCAGCTCATCCTCCGAGGTGCTGCGGATACGGATACTTCTGTCTCCGTCTGCAAAAAGCTGCATCTCTCGCTTGATCTCTCCCAGCGGCGCCAGGATCTGATAGAACAGAACCATCAGCACCACCATGACAATGATCAGGAACGCAGCACTGACAATTGCAAAATCCTTAATATAGGTAGAAGTATAGGCTGCGATATTGGAGGTGTAGATACCGGTCTCCAGAAGATAGACCAGTTCTCCTGCCAGTCCTCCAATGGGCGTTACACATACCAGACGCTCTCCCAGCTGATCCTGGATCGTTCCTGTGACTGACTGTCCGGTCAGCGCTGCCTTCCGGTACAGCTCGCCCGCCGACCGGTTCATCAGAATGTCCATGGGGTAAAAACACGGGCTGTTGGCATCCACCACCACGTAAAGATCACCCTTCTCGTAGTAGACTGCTCTGGTATAGAGGTCTCTGGTTGCCATCTGCTGACTTAAATATGTATATGCCTCCCCTGTATAATCGTAGGGATATTCAATCTCATTGAAGGAATCTGCTCCGAACAGCGCCGCCAGCATATTTCCCTCATCCACTGCCTGCTTTACAAAGTTCTCATGGATAGCGTCCTTATAATACTGATAGGAAATCACTCCGAACAGTGCCATAGTCACCACCATCAGAGGGATCGTCGCACTGACCAGACGCTCCATGATCGTGTGTCCGCCCCGGATACTGGAGATAAATACCACCAGCAGAAGGAACACCACCAGAACCACTGCCATGTAGAAAAGCCATCTGAGCACAAAAAACTTCAGTATGGTAAGGCTTCCGTAGGTCAGCTTATCCACCGTATAACCCACGCCGTCCTTTGCGGTCAGCAGTGCAAAGGAATCCTCTGCATGATTCTCCACCAGCGCGGTAAAGCTGTTCAGGCTGGACATGGACATTGCCGCCACATCTCCCGGCGTGTAGATACTGGAGCCTCCGAATGGACTGTTGCCGTCCAGAACCCGTTCCTCTTCTCCGGTAGCAAGATCCAGCCGGAGAATATCTCCCGACTCCTGCTCTCCCAGATAGATGTAGCCGCTCTCCGCATATGCGATCCAGGACGGATACATCAGAACCTCCAGCGTACGTGCCGGGTAGACCTCCTGTACCTTCTCTTCATCGGCACAGAAGATCTTGCCGGAATCTGAGATATAGACCAGATCGGTACTGTTGCCGATCGCCTGATAGATGCCTTCTCCGCTCTTCAGCGGATAGGTCCTGGTATTCTTCAGAGATAAGGTATCACTGAGTACCGAACCGAACTCATAATTTCTCCGGACAGCAGTGGTCTCATAAGGATCCGTCCCGATCAGGGTCACCGTATCTCCGGAGGCATTCAGCCATCCATAACGATAGTCCTCTTCGCCTGACAGATCAAAGACCTTCTGTGTCCTGGCGAAAATTCCCTTAAAGTTCAGGACCATCAGCTCCTGTCCCAGCAGGGTTCCGTCATAACGGTCCACCCGGTTGCGCAGAACATAAACATAATCTCCGCTGGAAGCCATGTCCTTCACATTATACATATGCTCCTTCTCCCGGGTACTGAACTGAACGGACTGCTCCACCTTACCGTACTGCCCGATCCTTCCGATCACCGTGTCAGAGCCCTCATACCAGCTTACGATACTGCTGCCGTCCGCCCTTGTGCTGATATCCAGAAGAGAATCCAACGGAACCGTACTCCTCTGCAGGCTCTGGTAGCCTGCCACGATCCCTGCTGCGATCAGAAACAGCAGCAATAATCTTCTCAATACTTTATTCATAGGTATCCATCCCCGTCTTTCTCCTCTGATTATTCTTCATCGCCCAGATAAACACTGCCGATATATTCAATACCATAATAGCTCACATTGTTCTCATAAGCCTTACGTATCCTCCAGCGGCTGTGGATCTGCACCGCCGCATAGATCAGCGTCACTGTGACCAGAATCGTCAGGAACGCCGTCATGGAATTCCTGAACAGGAAATTCTTCACCCGGCGAAACCGGCTCCGGAACCACCAGAGGATCCCTCTCATCTCTACCGGCTTATCCGGCATGGTACGGATCGTGGAGATCATATGTCCCATGGACGAAAATCCCGTAGTCCTCATCTTCAGCCAGAACAGCCGGAGTGCGTCCGGATACTGCTCCGGAGAATCATATCTCCCCTTGTAGTTCAGCTCCAGGATCCCGAACACGGTCTTTGCCACCGCGTCCATATAACTCTTCTCGTCCACATCCTGCTCGATCCGGGAAAAATCCAGGAAATAATTGAACTGCACATCTCCGTCCTTGGTCAGGTTGATATTCCTCTCATCCAAAAGGAGCATCCCCACACCGGAACCTGCGCCGCACTCTGCACATGCGGTGATCAGATTCAGAGCTGCCCGCCTGCAGTCTGAAAACTCCGACAGGTAAACACCCCCAAGAAGGGACAACAGGTTCTCATGGTAATAGCGGAATACCAGATTCAGGCGGTTCTCATAGATAAAGGAGCCGATGAAGTCCCTGTTGGAGAAAAACAGTCTCTCCGTATTCAGTTTTTCAGTAACGATCTTCCGGTACCCTGTATCACGGATGCTGATCATCGTATAAAATACACCCGTGTTCTTCAAAAGGTCTGTGCATACATAGACATCATTGACATCATTCTGCAGTACAGTCCGGACGATCTCCAGTTCCATATTCAATGCTGGAAACATCAGCTTCACCTGCTCCATCGTTATTTGTTACGATTCTTCCGTCTTCTTCTGCGATACGATAATAAACGCATGTGTGAAGATCTCGGGATCACTCAGGGACTCTGCCTTGATCTCATAGACACCTTCCTGTGCCGGCGCCGTGTACATACCGCTGTTATCGATCTTGCCGCCCTCCGGATCAAGCAGCGTATAGGAGAGCGCCTCCTCCGGCATATTAATAAATACCGGGTTGATATGGATGCTTCCCTTCGGAGGAAGAACAATGGTATCCGGCTGGATCATGATACAGCCCTTCTGCTCCTTCAGACTGTACACTCTCTGCTCCAGATCCTCCGGCTTAAATGCATACCAGCGGATACGAAGACCGATCTTGCCCATCTTGACCTTCGGACGGACACCCACAATAAAGGTTCCGCGGTCCGGAAGGATCTTCACTGCCTGATCAAGCTGAAAGACCTTCTCATCTGTCACCGTACTGTCTGCGGCAAAGATACTGCCGTCGCCGAGAATAATGGATTCTCTGTCGCTTCTGGTCGCCGGATCCCGGCTGATATATTCGATACCGATCTCCACATAGACCGGACCATTGCCCAGTCCGTGCATGATCTCATCGGAAAAATAAACTCTTCCGCTCTCACCGCCGCTGCCAAGGGACATCTCAAATACACCGCTGGAATTGGTGCGGGTACCGCGCTCTGCGCTTCTGGTTCCCTGACTCTGACTGCTAACCGTCCGGATCTGTTCTGCCGCTCCCACGCCCTGGACAGGGCTGATATATTCATGCAGACGCTCCAGCAGCATCAGCTGCTCCGTACTGCATACATACTGATCATAAGGAGACCGCTCCACATGATCGATCAGTGTATGGTTATCGGAACGGATCAGATGGATCTGCGCGATCAAAAGCTTCTCATCATATTTTCTGTCCAGATCCACATCCAGCGTACCCGTATAGCTGTTCTTATTCACATAGTCCAGAACCGTACCGAATACCGGAGTGACCATCATCACTGCATCCTGTGCCTCTTCCTTCACACCGGACTTGCGGATCTCCAGATTCTTCAGGTGGACCGCCACATCCTCATTGCCGAAGATATAATCCTCGGGGCGGAAGGACGCCTCCAGAACAAGCACCTCTCCGTATTCCTGGCTGATATTATCTGCTCTTACTTCTGTGCGCTCTGCCACCATACCCTCGGAGGATACCTGACAGGAAAAGGAACAGATGCACGGCATATGACTGCGCTTGCGGATCTCGATCCTTCCCTTCAGAAGCATATTCGGAACAATGAAGGTGGGAAGATACTGGGTGATGCAGATATCCTCATCCTCATACAGTACCTTTGCGGCAATATACCGGTCCGCTCTCTTCTCCTCCCGCACACAGTCCCTGCTGTCCTGCAGGAACAGACGGTAGCCTTCTCTCAGACGGTTATATTTCTTTCCGTCGCTGTCCGCCTCCATAACTGCATAGACAGGATCCGTCTGCTCTTCCTCGTAGGCAATTCCCAGGCAGACCGTGCCGGTCTTTACATCCCGGTATCCCTCAATGGTGGAGAGCTTGATCACCTGCGTCCTGGGGACAACGATCTCCCGTCCGCTGGCGTCCAGCGCCATGCCGGACTGTAGGATGATGGAAGAATCATCTGCAGCCACCACATCCATTCCGTAGACGATCCCGAAGCCGTGAAGGGTACGGTTGATCAGCCTGCGCTTGTCATTCATATAGCCCTGCTCACCCTGAAAATCCCTGGATGTCAGAAGCTTTCCATAATAGTAATTGTTTCGCTCGAATGCGTAATATTTCCGGTTAAGCATACCAGTCTCCGCCCTCTTTCTTCTTTTTTCGTGATCTGTACAGGAACAATACCAAAAGTCCGACAGACGATACTGCAGTTATATATAAGATCAGAAGCCACGGAAGGCTTCCCTCTTCCTCCTCGTACTCTACGGGTGCCGCAATGGAATAGGTATGAAGCTTATCCACCTTCGCATATGCAATCCCGCCTGACCGTCTGGCATCATGGATCTCTATGGATCCATCCTCCTCCAGATGGACGATGTGGATGATAGAGTTCGCATAATCCGCCGGGATCGGAAGTCCGATCTCGATCTCGCCTTCCGGCTCCACTTCTTCATCATTTACCAGAAGATTCACCTCGTAACTTGCCACCACTCCGTAGGTATCGCTCAGCATCTGCTTCACCATACGCTGGGATGCTTCCGTCACCTGTGTGGGTTCCACCTTGAGCTGTACATTATCCGGAAGGGATCCCTCCTCTCCGGATACCACAACCTGATAGGTGGCATTACGCAGTACGATATCCGTAAAGCTGGGACCGGTCTCCGCGCCGGAAAAGCTCCGCCTGCTCTGAAGACGCCCTCCAAGCGCAATCTCAGTCTGGCTCTCCTCTTCCACTGCTTCCTCTGCCACTGCCGGTTCCCGCACCGTATAACCGACCGATACGACCTTACTGTCCTGCATATGCTCCTTCACGGCGATCACCTTGAAATTCACCGCCTTTTCGATCAGGATCGGTCCTGTATAAAGCTCGATCTCACTCTTGTCATCCGGGTCCGGATCCGTTCCGTCCGTACGGTAATAGATGGACGCACCCTCTGTCTCGCAGGTGAAGGTAATGGTCGTTCCCATCTCCAGCTCACCGCTTGCAAAATTCGCCTGAGGCGCTGCCACCTGATCCGCAAAGCCGTAGGTAAAGGTGCTGATCTCACTCTGCTCATAGTCCTCATCCACCGCTACCGCCTTGATCGTCATGGATCTGTCTACCACGATGGCTCTCTTGTACAGATTGCTTGCCGTAGAAGGATCCTCTCCATTGGTCGTATAATAGATCTTGCCGGATTCAGAGGTCAGGGTAACTGTCCCCTCTTCCGTAAATACCGCGCCGTCCGGAACCGATGCAGACGGTCCTGCCAGCTTATCCATAATGGTATAGGTAAAGGTTGCGGATGAAATTGCCGTATCCGTTCCCTCTGCAATGGCAATTGCCTTGACGATCACATTTTCGCCCGGCGCACCGCTGATCGTCACCGTGCTGCCCTGGGCGCTGTCCGTGGTCGGTGTGGAACCATCTGTCGTATAATAAATATCCGCATCGGATACATCCGTATTCAGATGAATGGTCTCACCGTTCTTCACGGTGCTGCCACTCTCCAGATCGGCGAAAATACCGCCTTCATAAGCACTGATGCTGTAGCTGTAATAGCCAAGCTCACTGTCGCTGTATCCATTACGCGCCGCATAGGTGCGGATCGTAATGACCGCTCCCACGTCTCCGTTGATGATGACGCTCTCACCTACCAGCACATTTTTATTGTCCGCCTTCTTCGGGTCACTGCCATCCACCGTATAATAGATGGTAGCTCCCTCGTCTGCCTCCAGACCGACCACCGTTCCTGCCGCCACTACGGAACCGGATGCAATGGTCGGTTCCGGCGTTGACAGCTTATCTGCCACCTGATAAGTAAAGGTAGATACCGGGCTGTCCATGCCGTTCTTCACCGCATATGCCCTGATGGTCGTTTTCTTGTTAATTGCAAACGGATTAGACGGGTCAAATACATTGCTGTCCTCCGTCGGAGTCTTCGGCGTCTCATCTCCGTAGGCGATCTCGTAATAGATGACCGCTCCCTCTGTGGCTGACTTCAGCGTTACCAGAGTTCCCTCTGTCACCGAGCCAGCGGACGGAGATGCATAGGGCGCGGATACTGCTGACGGATACTGGAAGATCAGTCTTGCCACATCACTTGCCGCCAGTCCGTCCTTGTAGGCTACTGCCGTAATGGTCAGAAGGGAAGATTCCGTGATCTCCGGCACCTGAATGCCTGAGGACGGATTGTACTTTCTGGTACTGTCGTTTTTCGGCTCCAGCGTCTCCTCGTCGAAGACCGGTTCCGTACCGTCCAGGGTGTAGAAGATCGAGGCACCCTCCGTACCTGAGTACAGATGGATCAGAGAGCCGATCTCTACCTCTGCCCGGATGTCCGCACTGGTTGCCGGTACGGAAGTAACCGTACTCACTACCGTCTGCGCTCCTACCTTATAGGTAAATCTTGCGAGTGGACTGTCCTTCATGGTTCTGGACAAAAGTCCGTTAAATATTCCGTAGCATCCTGCCTGAGCGGTAATCGTCACACTGCTTCCATATTCTGCAAATGCATCTGTGATCGTGATCGGTGTCCCCGTATACTCGTATGTATTCTCTCCGAGAACCAGCTCCGCTCCCCGGATAGTTACAACCGGCGCGCTGCCGTTCAGGGTATAGAAGATCCGGCTGTTCGGCGTCTCACAGAGCAGGTTCACAAGAGATCCCATCTCCACTTCTGCGCCGTTTTCCGGAGAAGCCGCAGGCGCTATTACCTGATTTCTCAAAGAGAAGGAGTAAGTAAACCGGTCCGGTGCACTGATGATGCAGTCATCCAGAATCGCCTGAGCATTGACCGTCAGATAGTTATCCTCATAAATCTCTTCATCTACCACGATCTTGTCTTCGTAGAGAAACGTGGAGGCTCCGCACTGATACCAGAGGTTATTGACCTTCATATAACGTACATCCGTGCCGTTTTCATTCAGCAGGATACTTCCGGCTTCCGATTTGCCATATGCCTCATCCAGCCTTTCTCTGTCCCCGGAAGCAACCTTCTTGAAGGACGGCTTGCTTCCGTCTATGGTGTAGAAGATCATTGCTTTCTCTTCCGAGGCGGTCAGCTCGATCAGCTCGATCTTGTCTCCGTAATCTACACCGCCTTCTATCACCTCATCTCCCACATATGCCGTAGCGTCAATGACACCCGGCTCTGCTGTGAGGTAATTCAATGGGTATTCACATGGGGCACTTCCTACATATCCTTCCTCACCTGTAACAAAACGTGTGTACAGGTAGGTCTTCCGGTTCAGAGAAAGTGGGTCTCCTCCGGTCCAGTTGATCCATGAACCATTCGGAATACGCTCCATCTTCCGGTCACTCAGATAATACTGCCAGGTGCCGGTTCCGTACCCTGCATAATTCGGGGCTGTCTCTCCGTACGGATTATTCAGATGGATTACACAATCATCGGAAGAAAGGAGATCTGTAATCGCACTTCCGCTCTCCAGAGTTACGGTTGGAGCTTCCAGCTTGTTCAGCTTATGAGAAACAACAGAGGAGCTCACTGCATAACCATCCGCCAGCGCCAGCACCTGAATTTCCACACTGTTTCCTTCCTGATACCCGACCGTAAACGGACCTGTATACAGCTTTACAGAATCCGCACATTGATACCACAGACCATTCACACGTATGTACTGTATCTCATTGTATACACTGTCTGCCGCCTGATCTCCCGGACACTGCGTATTCAGAACCTCAGTAATTGCCGGGTCATTCACCCGCTGAAATACCTGCTCCGGCATCTCCTCATTCATTGTATAGAATATTCTCGCGTCCGCATCATCTGTCTCAAGACGGATCTGATCTCCATATGCAGAACTGTCTTCCGTCACTGCCGTCCCCGCCGATGCCTGCACCGTAATGCGGTTCGGAGCATAAGGATCCTCAATATATTTCAGGTTATATAACCGAATATCACTTCCCATACAGGAATCGGAAGAATCATCCGGAACCATACGGACATATAAAAACAGCTTCGCTGAAAATGAATTCTCATCCCATTTAGCCCAAACGATATCCTGCCAGTCTGTCACTGCCGTATCACTCAGATAATACTCCAGCGCTCCATTTATGCTTGCCGTCTGATAGGCTTCGTAATCTGCATCTCCGGATGTATACGGGTTACTGCCCTTCTCTATACTGCTGATGCTGTCTTCCTGAGAAATATTGATAACTCCCCCTTCGGAGACACTCTTTCCGCTTTCCAGCCTTATGGTCGGAGCCTCCAGCTTCAGATATCGGAAGGTATCCACAGACGAATCCGGCTTTTTGCCATCTAAAAAGGCGACTGCACGAATCTCCATACAGTTTGGGTTCTGTTCCTGATATCCTGCCGTAATCCCCCGGCTTTCGTCATACAGACGGAGTCCGTCGGCAACCCGGTACCAGAGACCATTTCCCTGAACATACTGTCCTCCGTCATAGTAAACATGATTTCTGCCCTGCTGATCCAGCACCTCTTTAAGCGCTGCATCTGCTTTCATAAAACAGGACTCAGGCAGCTCTTCATTCAAAGTATAAAAGATCAATGCTCCTTCATCTTCAGATTTTAATGTTACTTTATCTTCAGAACGGGACCCCTCCAGAACCATACCGGTCTCTCCTCGGGAACTGATTGCTTTTAATTCCTCTGTAATATAAGTAAGACTGTACTCTCTGGTCTCACTGTCTTGAAAAGTATATCCCTCTATTAGTCCTTCTCCTGCGACAATGCGGGTATACAGATACTTTTTATTCTCATCCTCCAGTGAGACAGGTATTTCCTGTGTCCAGTCCTTCCAATCCCCATCCGCCGGATCTGTAATCCTTCTGGAGCTCAGACAATATTGCAGTTGCCCCGCCTGATATCCCTTCTCATATATCTCCTTCTCCGTGTCTCCTTCATATGCAGTATTCACCATCTGAAGCGCTGTCACCGTATCATCTGCAGAAACAGCATCCGTTCCCGCGGTCTTCCCGCTCTCCAGCTCTGCCTTGGGCGGCTCCAGCACCATACTGGGACCCTTAAAAGTATAGCTGTACTGCTGATAGACAGATATATCAAAATCCATGTGTTTATACAGACCGTTGTCATTGCTTATTGAGAAATATAAGTCACTTCCCGTGCAGGTCAGCATATCGATCCGGACAACCTGCTGATCTTCAGCCAGAAGCGGAATGCCCGTTCCCGCTGTATATACTGCCCCGCCAGCCTCTTCCATATATTTTTTGATCGCCGTATCATAGGCAGTCCGCCTGCGGTCCCACCCTGTGCTCATAAGCATATTTTCCGAAATCATTACTGTTCGATTCGGCACTTCTGCTTCTGCTTCCTTCTTATAATTATCTCTGACCTTCGTCTCAAAGTCTGTAAAGCTATATTTGGCATCCGGGTTTGTTACTACCTTATAGTAGGTCACCGCCTGACCACTGCTGCACTGCAGAAGATCATATGATGCCTCTTGTGCCTCGGTATCCTCTGCATTCTTTTCTTTCAGATATGGAGTTCCTCTGGTGTAGCTTGTGTATGCATCGATCTTATCAACTGAGAACGCTGCATTGCTCAGATAGGAAATATCCACCGGCATCGTCTGAATTCCATTCTCATCAGTCACAACATTCAGGGATATCTGCTGTGTCGTTCCATTCGTCTTTATCGACACCTTATTGGCAGTCAGGCTCTGGCTGACAGAGAAACCATCAATACGTGTTATTTGATCACCTGATGAAGTAGACCAGACAGGATCATCCTTATTAAATCCAATCGATCCAGCCGCCTCTGCCTCCAGCGCTGTTCCTTCCGGAATCATGCAGAGCATCAACACTGCCAGAAACAGGCAGAGCATGCCCCTGAAAGTCCGTCTTTGCTTTCTTACTTTATGAAATTTCTTCAAAAAACGGTTCTGATCCTTCATGAGCACACTCCTCTTTATCGGTATGTTAGCATAATTTCAGAAACGGTTCATTACTCGTTCGGGTAGTCTTTAAGAATCCCGACGAAATCTTTTCCATTTCTGACGGACTGCATAGATAATTCCCAGGAAAGCTGCCAGTCCCGCAGCGCATTCCAGTATCAGCAGATAATCAATCGCGTTCTGTTCTCCGGATTCATCCTCCAGTCCCACTAACGCATAGCGGCTGAAATGGCTGACCATAGCATATGCCATACCATCCTTCCTTCGGGTTTCCTGCTTCGTGATCTTATTATCCGAGTCAATATAGACAATGGTCACTGCCGCATCCAGATATTCCTCCGGAATCGGAATCCCAAGCTCAACCTCTCCTTCCGGCTGTACCATCGTTCCTCCCTGCATCAGATAGATGTCATAGGTACTTAAAATTTCATAGTCCTCTCCAAACACCTGTTTGACATTATCCAGTGCGGCAGATGTGTGATCTGTCTTCTCTGCCACAAGAACAGCATCGTTGGGAATCGCACTCCATGCAGAGGATACTACGGTATTATTCTCCTTTTCTCTCAGCACCCGGCTCTGATATGCAGTTCCGTCCGGATTCTCCTCTCTCTCCAGTCCGGAAGCGTCTGTCTCATGGAGACCCTCCGCTGCCAGCTTCTCTTCTTCCGCTGCTTTCTTTTCTACCGCAGGGATCTTTTCTACGATATAGTTAAAGGTTCCCACAGAGGACAGCTGCATATCCTCCCGGTAGGATACTGCCTTAATGGTAACCGTCCGGTTTACGGTGATCCCTTCTTCGGTATACTCCAGCATGTCTTCCAGATTGTCCAGAGTAGGATCGGTTCCGTCTGTCGAATAGTAGATTGCTGCCTCCATGGTATCCGTGCTCAGTGCCACAATTGTTCCCGGCTCCAGCACCGTATCATCCTCATGGGACGCAGTCGGCGTATCTGCTTTCTGTGCCGCTGTATACTGGAAGGATGCCACATCACTGACCTCACCGTCTTCTGACACTGCAATTGCCTGAAGCTGGGTCGTTCTATTGATCAGGATCGGTTCTTTATAGAGGCTGGAACTCTCCGTTGGTGTCGTTCCATCCGTCGTATAATAGATCTTATCTGCTGAAGAACTCAGCTCTACTCTTGTGGCGATCGTCAGAACACCTCCTGACGGAGATGCGGTTGGCGCAGTCGGCTTTTCCTTGATCTTATAAGTAAAAGTAGCAATCATACCATCATTTCCATCTACGACCGCAACTGCTTTAATGGTAAAGGTACTGCCTGAAACCCCGTTTATCGTCACTACCGTTCCCTTGATTCCATCATCGGTAGGATCACTGCCGTCTGTGGTATAGTAAATCTCAGCATCGGTCACATCCGTCATCAGATTGACCTTCGATCCATTCGATACCAGAGAACCGCTTTTCACATCTGCCGTCACACCTGTTGCATTTCTGCTGATCTGATAGGTAAAGGTCACCACTTCACTGGCTGACTTTCCATCCATACGGGCATAAGCCTTGACGGTCACCTGTCCGCCCGGTTCTCCGTCCAGAGTCAGCTCTTTTCCCGCGATCGCTGCAGCGTTGCCAGCCTCCGAAGGATCACTGCCATCCATCGTATAATAGATGCTTGCTCCCTCCGCAGCGTTCAGGGTCAGTTTTGTTCCTCTGGATACCATTGCTCCGCTACTGATGGATGCCTCCGGTGCCGCAAGCTGGTCCATAGTATTGAACTTAAAGCTTACGATCTCACTTTTGACCCCATCCTTCACTGCCATTGCCTTGACACTGGTCTCTCCATTCACAATAATCGGCTGTGCTTCATCAAAGACTGCGCTGGAGATTGTCGGATCCTCCGGTGTCTTTCCATCAACCGCAACTGTATAATAGATGGAAGCTCCCTCTGTCCGGTTCTTCAAAAGGATCTCTGTACCCATATCCACCGATCCGGACGGAATATTCGTATACGGACTCTGTACCGTGGACGGGAATGCATATATGAACGTCGCCACAGGACTCTTCCCCAGTTCCGGCTTCACGGCTACTGCTCCAACGGTAAAGTACCCGCTTCCTTCTGACGGCATGGAAATTCCAACCCCGGCATCATATAATTTGGTTCCGGTATCTGCTGCCTGCCAGGTCCCATCCTCCAGCTCTTCTACTCTGGGTTCCGTCCCATCCGTAGTATAGAAGATGGACGCTCCTCTTGTTGCCGTCGACAACAGGATCTTTTCCCCCGGCAGTACCACGGACGGCGCATCCGCTGATGTTGCAGGAGTTGAGGTTGGTGCAAGTGCATTCTGCTGATCTGAGATCAGATATACAAATCGGATCGTCTCACTGTCCTTCAGCTCCTTTTTCGTACCATCCTCATTCCATTTCACTGCCTTGATGCTGACAGTAAACTGACTTCCATAATCTCCTTCCACCTGAATTCCGGTGGACGCATCATATTTTTTGGTGCCTGTTTCTGTATCCTCATGATCCGCCACGGTACCATTTCCGAGCACATAGTACAGCTCTGCTCCCGGAGTCAGGGAAGTAAAGGACAGATAGGTATCCTTCTCTACTTCCGCCACAGCTGTATCCGCACCATTCGGAAAGTTCTGGGTTGCCAGTGTTGCCTCCGGCGCAGAAGTCTGTTCCGTTGGCTCCACCTGATATACATAGTTTAACGATTCTCCCGGTTCAAAATCGGTTCCCAGAACAGCTGCATGAACATACTGCACCTCCGTCGTGCTCTGATCATTGTATAAGATCAGCTGCTCTTCAAATATCTGAACACCTTCCTGACTGGTCCTGTACCATCGTTCTCCTGCTTTAAAATGCTTTCCGTCTTCCGTAAGACCGGCTGCCGAGCCGCTCACACGTTCTAACTGAATACCATCTGACAGGGTGCGATTGACCAGATATAAAATCTTCACACCCTCATCCATGCTGTCCAGATAAACAGAAGTTCCGGATGGAATCGCAGTACCCTTCTCCTGCTCCGTCTCCGCAGGCACAGTTCTTGGGGATATCTGAATTCCGGTATTATCACCTGCAAAGGTATATTCATAAGATGAGACGGGACCATAGGAAACCTCTCCCTCACTTTCATCCTTCATCCTTGTATAAAGATAGCATGCAAGTCCTGGGGACGGACGCTCCAGCTTTACCGGTCCCTCATAGGTCTTCCATTCTGCCCCATACAGTGCCGTACCGGACAATGCCGTACCGGACAGTACATATTCCAGATCCGTCAGCCGGGCGGAAGGACTTATCTCAAATACCAGCATATCTCCCTCCGCAATACGGCTTCCTTCCGGTACCTTTGTACCGGTCTTTGTACTCTCATCATAATCATAGTACATCTGCGGACTTCCGGACGCCTCCGCATCCGCTGTAAAATTCCCAAGGCAATAAACGGTATCCGGATAATTTTCCTTTGCTATCTTCACATACAGATACTGTTCTCCTCTGAGCTCTTCCGGAATACTGACCGCATCTATATATGCAGTCCAGTCGGCATTGATCTTGTCTGCATCTGTTGTCCATACAGGATAAGCATCTGCATCTTTACTCCACACAGCTCCATCCCACAGATCCGAAACCGGTGCATTTGGTGAAAATCCAATCTCATAGCTGCAGCCATCCAGCACCGAAGTCAGATTCAGAACGCTTCCTGCCTGATAAACCATTCCCGGAGCAAATTTCTCAGACTTCGCACCTCCATTGGCGGTATAATATCCCGTCACCTCAGCTTCCGGATCAGGAAGAGGTTCACGGTCTGACTCATCGAAGCTCTCTGATATGATCTCTTCATATATTTTGCCATTCCAGACAGGTACAGCGGTTATCTGCACTTCACTCTCGTCAAAGGGGAAAAACACATCAAAATCTTCAATTACAGCCTTTTCTTCCCCATTGTTATAGTAGATTTCTATATCCGTGCCGACAACCTCACTATGAAGAGTCATCACAATCTGATCCGTCAGACTGGTCTCATCACGCAGTATTTTCCATGGGCTGCCCGCAGTGAACTCCTGTTTTTTATTACTGTTGTATGGGTACATCATCGGAGAGTTTTCTCCATAATCCTGCACATAGTGATAAAATCCATCACTTACATAGGTATGAAGATTTCTGTAATATCCGCTGTCTCCCAGCTCCAGTAACTTTGTGTCACTAAAATATCTCTGTGCTTCTGCATCTGCCAGCTGCTTTCTTGCCTGATAGACAGAACGACAGGAAGTAAAGGACTTACCCGTAAGCGGCGATTCTACTTCTACCTTCACTGATTTGTCTTGTATGTTGTAGCGAAATACATTCTCTCCATCTTTGACAAGCCATCCAAGGTCAAAAGAATCCCTCATGCTGCCGCTGTCTTCTGCATATTCAAATTTTTTCCAATTTCCCCAGTCATCCTCCGGTACTGCATCGGCTCCCATCTTCACACTCTCAGCAGTCATGCCAAGTTCCAGAACATCGGACGCCTTTGTAATAATGGATGTTTGCAGTTTTCCCGTGCCAGTTCCTGCCGCATAGCCGTCTTTTGCCTCTGCGCTGCCCTCTGCGGACACCGTTCCCTTTATATAGAGATCTGCTATATCCTCACTGCTATATCCGACTGCGCCTCCCACTGCCATGGACAGTGCATTTTCTTCTCCTCCAAAGGTCAGGATCGCATTTTCCGACTCTGCAAATGCAGTTCCCTTCACATTTATATTTTGTGAACACTGTTCGATGCTTCCCTGATTCTGTCCGACCAGTCCGCCTGCGTACAGCGTATTGCCTGCATAATGTATCTCTCCCGCTGTATCTACAGAGGATGACGAACCTGTTTTTGATCTTTCCTTTTCATACTCATAGGTTGTCAAAAACCGATTCGCAGCAACATCTGCAGAAACACTCTTATCATCTGCAGAACTTATCGTTACTGTTTTCGTCAGCTCTGCCTTTTCGCCAGGTTCAATTCGAATACCAGAGCCTGCCGCTGTAATTTCTTTGTCTTCATATGTCCATCCGGTCAAATCAGAGGTCACGTGCAGCGGATATTCGGAACTGTTTGCAAGCTCCAGCGTGTAAGCAACTGCGCTGCCCTGAATTACATATCGACTGTCCACCTTCAAGGACGCGGACAGCATATCGTTATCATCCTCGCTTCCTGCAACCGCAATATCCGGATCATGTGCATAGATCCAAGTCGTTACAGCAGCAGTCTTTCCGGTGCGCGCGGTATACTCAGCATCCTTCAGTTCCGCCTGAAAGCTCGCACTTACAGACATTTTCTCTCCGTTTGTAAGAGAAGAAGCATCTACAGAACGTATAAAGTAGATCGTGCTTTCTGCTGCCTCATTGGTTACTTTATAAGAGCTTGCTTCACCTGCTGCCTCAGCTTCTGTCATTCCCCAACGACCTGACAATGGATTTCCAGATTCATTCATTGCCGAAACCGTAATCTCTTCTCCTTCCGGCTTTGTGATCTTCAGTTCATAGACAACGTCTACAGTATCTACAGTGTCTGCAGTTTTACTTAATATACTGGCTGCGGAAGCCTGCAGTTTCAAGATTTCTTCAGGGATCTTTTGGTTTTCCTTACTTTCCCCTATTGGACTACCCTGTGAAATCTTTGAGGAAATCTCCTCTGTCTTTACAGCCAGTGACTGATTCTCCGCCACTGCTGAAAAGCTAACGCCTATATCTCCCGTATGATTCTCCGGAATGGTGCAGGTATAGGTATAGGTCTTCGCTTCTCCTGTGCCTGTTATCGTTGCTTTGCTCGAATCATTTGGATCCACAGTCAAATCTTCATCGCTCCAGGTTCCTGTAATCCCTGAAGAACTCGAAGGAACTGCCGTCAATCCCACCTCACTACCAGCCGGTGCTTCGACAGTCACTGTATACGGAAGCTCTCCATTTCCTGCAGATACAATATGGTTCTTCGCCACACTGGAGGTCAGGGTCAGCTGATCTGCAGCTGTTCCCGGATTGGAGGCGGAGACCTTTGTATTGCTTGTATCGTAGACCTTTGTATTTGCAAACGAAATTTTCAGCGGATTGCCTGCTTCTCCTGACTTCGTTACAGTAAATTCCTCATCAGCATCATATTCTCCTGTAGCAGCGGACTCAGGTTCACAGATATAGCTCAGGTTAACTTTATCTCCTGCATTTATTGATTCAATTTTTACTGCACCGTTATTAGGTTTTTGAATAATCGACTCATTCGTCGGCGTCCAATTCCCCTTTTCATGAACCGATGGAGTAATTGTCACCTTCTTTATAGAACTGCTGCTCTGATTTAGAACCTCCATGCGATACTGAATCTGGACTTTTCCTTCGTCGCTAATTACCAGTTCCACAGAAGCCGTTACTTTGATGGATCCCTCCTGACCGTCTACTGCATAAGCAGAGGTTAATTGATTCTCTCCTGTGTAATATTGGGGCGTTGCTTGTGCTGTCGGATCCCACACCACGATTGACGGCAATGATACAGTGGCAGCGTCTGTTACATCTGTTGCCGTTACAGAAAATGAACCTGTTACGGATGACTCTACATTAAATCGAATTTCCCCTGATGTGGCTCCTGCTGCAATATTGCTATTATACGTTAATTTTCCTGGCTGAGTGTTATCTGTCCAACCACTGTCTCCACTTAATACGGGCGTCAACCCTTCCGGATAAGTAAGCGTCACTCCGTTGATCGCTGTGTCTCCATTATTTGTTATGGTCACACGGTAGTGCCTTTGATCTTCAGAGGAACAGCTTTGCGGGTAAGTTACTGACAAGCTCAAAGTTTTATCTGCACCTTCACTTGACACTGTCACCTCAGAGGTATCATGCACCCGAGTCGATACCACGGCTTTCGCCTGCTTATTATCTTGCGTCCCATCACTCACCGCTGAGAATGTTTTTGAGAATGGATTTCCAGCGGTCACACCAGAACAGGTATAGGTCAGTGTTTTTGCCTCACGCAAGGTGTCTATTGTAAATGCATCTCCAACTACTGGCTCTGTGATATCATCACTTGTCCACTTTCCCGTACCTGAGGAACCTACTGAAGATGCTGCCGTTATCTTTACATTTTTAGGTGTCTTTCCTTTCATAGGTGTCACTGTAACCTTGTATGTAATAGTCCCGCCTGTCCCGTTTGATCCCACATTCTCCGGTGCGGATACCCGAAGCTTCAGAGTCGCTGTTTCGTCACTGACACTCTGCTCTTGGACCGTCTCTTCCCACACAAGAACAGAAGTGGATGCCAGTTCTGTCTCCACCCTCTGCTCCGGTTCGCCTAACGTTGCACTGGCTGAAAAATCGGCTGATATGGTCTCTGCTGCTGAACTCTTTCCTATAAACTCGATTGTTGTCTCTGCTTCATTAGCCAACTCAGGAATGGTAACCGTCCTGTTTGCTGCATCAATACGGATTCCTGCAGAAGCTCCAGCACCAACTGGTGTTACATTGCTTGGATAAGTGATTTCTACATTCTTCATCAGTACACCACTTTTATTCTGAACTGTCGCAGTATACTTCCAGGATGCTGTCCCATTTTCCAGCTTCACGGTCTTTGGATAACTGACACTCAGCTTCAATACATCTTCTGCCACTGCAGCATTGGATACGGAGTCACTATTCGATTCTTTGTCCAAAACAGTTACGGCAGCTTCTGCCTGTGCCTGAACACTCTGCCCTGTCTGATCTGAAGTAACAGCCGTAAAGACTGCTTTCTGATCTCCAACGTTTGCAGCCTGTGCAGTAAAAGTCACACTATTCTCAAAGCTGTCCAGAGTTACACTCTTTCCATCAGCGGATTCTTCGCCTCCACTCCAGGTTCCTTCCGCATCGGCAGTGATTGTCACCGGCTTTAAGGATACCTGTGTCACAGGCTTGATCTGAATTGTATAAACGATCTCATCATCTACAAGTACCAGACTCTGAGCAGATACCTGCAGTTCAAACAGCTTACCCACTGCCTCATTAGCTGCTTCATCAGAAGTCACCTTATCGGAAGAATAGATGTCCGGTCCTTTAAACTCCACCGTTCCGGCGTTCACTTTATTTTCTTCATCTTCTGTCTCACCAATTTTATAATAATGATAAAATGGTGTACTTGTCTCGGTATCCATGATGGCTGTCTCTGCAACAGCCTGCGAAACAGAAAGCACCTGTCCATTGACCAGCACCTGTTGAAGTCTTCCGGTCCCTGTCAGGCTTCCGCAGACAATGCCAAAACTATCTTCGCCTGCATCATTTGCCTCATATTCTTTAACCGTTTTTTCTTTTTTTGTTTTTTCAGTCTTTTTATATGCACTGGCACCTGAAGTTTCTTCCGAAACTTCTTCACCATTCCCATTCAGATATACCGTTTCATAGTCATCAATTGCCGCATATGCATCATCCTCTCCCGGATTAATTTCACTGAATATGCCATCCTTATAATCTGCCTCTCCGGATTCCTGTTCAACAATGGTCTCCTTCCCGGCACTCACTCCCGCATTGGAGGTTCTCTTATATGCTGCATCCCCTTTTATGTCCACGATCAGGTTCTGTACCGTACCGCTGATCGTACCGAAAAGGATACCCTCACTGACACTGGTACCCTTATCTCCAACTTTCAGCTCCGATGCTGTACTTTCAATCTCTACAGATTCAATCGTAATCACATGACCGTTTCCATCGAAAGTTCCGCTAAAATCTGCCTGAGCTCCAGTGATAATTTTTGCCAGAGTAATATCCTGAGTTAATACGAAGTTTCCAGTCTGATTCGTATTTCTAAGCAGTTCAAACTCGTCTGCTGATGTGATCTGATACCTGCCTTCTGAATCTTGTTCCAAATCCTGAAGTGACGCCGCCTCTGCCCTGCTTCCCACACCGAGGGCGAAGACGCACACCGCCGCCGTCAGGCACAAAAAGCCTGCCGCACTGTATTTCCAGCCTTTCCTTTTCCATGATTTTCTGATTCGCTCCCTGACCTTCATCAGCATCCGCCTCCGTTTTATCTCTCTTATCTGTGTTGCAGCTGTTCTATTGAAAAGCATCCAACAGCTCCTTCTGGGAAGGACTGAAGGATTTGCCCTGTTTGCCGTATTCATTGCGGATCCCGCTTAAAATATGCGCCATCCGCACCTGACTGCCCTCGGCTCCTGCCATCAGCGCCCCGTGAAGAGCCGCGTTCTTGATGGATGCGCCGGACAGCTCAAATGCCTGCGCCAGCATCAGCGGATCCACCTCCGGGGATACCGGCGTACGTGCCGGGAAAATACTCTCCCACATTTCCCGGCGAAGCCCTGCATCAGGCATGGGGAAATGTACCATATAGGAGATTCTTCTCCGGAATGCATCGTCAAAATTCTGCAGCAGATTTGTTGCCAGAATCGAGACGCCCGCATACTGTTCGATCCGCTGCAGAAGGTATGCCGTCTCCGCGTTGGAGTACCGGTCCTGTGCATCGGATACATCGCTTCGTTTTGTAAAGATTGCATCCGCCTCATCAAATAAAAGGATGCAGTCACATTTATCGGCTTCGTCAAAGATCCTGCCGATATTTTTCTGAGTCTCCCCTATGTATTTGCTGATGAGCTGGGACAGATCCACCCGGTAAAGGGGCATTCCCAGCGCATTTGCCAGCACCTGCGCCGCCATGGTCTTGCCTGTTCCCGGCGCGCCATAGAACAAGATGGAGATCCCGTTTCCGTAGGAGAATTTTTCGGAAAATCCCCACTGCTCCATGACATCCTCCCGGGCTGCGATCATCCGGCAGATCTGCCGAAGCTGCTCATACTGGGCAGCCGGAAGCTTCAGTTCCTCAAATGTTCTGGTGGCTGCGAGAAGATTCAGCTGGGTGGAACCCGGATTCCGGAGCAGACCGGATGCCTGGGGACGCTCTGCCTGAAGCTCTGCTTTGATATCTGACAGATAACAAAGATAGGTTCCCACAGGAAGCTGCCGTCCGGTCAGCTGCTGAAGCTGTATCTGCGGCGGAAGCTTTTCTGTAAGGCTTCCCAGCACATCCTCTGCCATCCGAAGCTTCAGTCTCCGGTCCGGTCTGGGAATCCGTCTGACCAGCAATGCCGTCATGGATCGCTCGGTAAGCACCCGGTCCTGATCCTTGATCAGTCCGTAAAAATGATAGCTGTATCCCAGCCTTCTCAGAAGCTCTTCTCTCCGCGATTCTCCCAGCCGCACACAGAGAAATGCCCCGTACAGCTCCGTACAGAGCGCACAGGTATTCAGCTCCCGCTTTGTCCCCCGGAAGGTTTCTCCATCCATCAGAAGGAGCGCCATCTTCTGCGCTGCACAGATCTGTTCCACACAGAACTGCCGTCCGCTTCCCGGTTCTCCTTCTATGCAGAGGATCAGAGGCTCATCCCGATTCTCTGCCAGCGCAAAAATCTCTCCCGCCTCCGCAAGAAGCTCATCAAGACCATAAGCTTTCTGTACAGGGGGCAGCACAAGCTCCAGCCCTTCCGGCAGCTCCGGCATCCGGCGTTCCAGCCAGCCGGTCAGCACCGGACTTGCCACCACGGTCTCCTCTGTCCGCAGAAACCATATCGGAAGCCGGTCCATATCCTCCGGTTCCTCTTCGGACAGCTCCCCGTACAGACGCAGGAAATCAACAGTGCGGATTCCCTCCTGCCCTGCCGCTTCCATACCCCAAAGAGCACACAGAAGCATCTGCTCCACCCGGCTGATGCCGAGAAGCTCTGCCGCCTCAGCAAAGGGCAGGAAGGTCTCTGTATTAGCTGCCTCCCTCAAAGTCTCTTCCAGACATGCCGCCAGCCGCTCTGCCCTGGCGGCAGACTGGCTGTGTACATAATCCCTTCCGGCTTTTTTTAATCTGCGGTTTAATACTTCTGTGTAGTCCATCTCTGTCCTCCGACTGTCTGTGTTACTGTTTCCCCTCTGCGGCTTCTTTGAGTGCCTCCTTCATCATGTCGTAGCCGACTCCCATCTCCAGAATCATATTTGCCACCACACTCTCGTCCATCTGGTCCTCTGCTGCACATACCAGTGTTGCCCGATATTGCACCAGCTTTTCTTCACTTCCTTCCACTTCTCCATAGAAGTAATGCCCGAAACGAACGCGCTGGTTCATCTGATTGACCAGTCTCAATACAGTCTCCTCATCTAATGTCTTCATCTCCGTATGTATCTGCGAATAGAATGAGAGATACTTGCTGATTCTTTGATCCTCCTCGTCCAGATCTCCAAAACATAATGATGCCAAATGCACCTGTTCCATACTGGCAGTTTCTATTTCATCCGGAAGCTCTTCTATAGAAGGCAAACAAACCAACAAACTAACATCTGAAAAAAGTTTTCCCTTGGGAACGATTTCCGATGCAATCTCCACACTGTCTAAAAACTCCGAAATCACTTCCAGTTCTTTTCTTTTTTCTTTTTCACTATATCTCATACATAATCTCCTCTAATCCTGTCCAAAAGAAGCCGCAATTTTCTCTTTTAATTCTCCTGCGTTTTGACTTGCAATCAACGAAGAAACCCTTGCATCCAAACCGTCTCTTAATATACTGCGCAGATGTTCCACATTTCTTCCTTCGCGTATGACGTCTTTGGGCTGTGCAAGATCCAAACCTGCACTTTCTTTGAATTTTCGATTTTCCCATACACTGGATTCTGTAATCTCCTGCATCTTATACATCATCGATAAAGCCATATCCGTACGGGTCGTCTCCTTATTTGCCTCTGTTCCCACCAGTTTACGAATTCCTCCATATGCCGACGATACCGCATTCCTTGTAAGCTCGTATCCTGCCGATGCCACATCAAGTGCAACTGCGCTTCCATATGCTGCGCCACCTGCTACAGCCCCTACTCCGGTCAGTGATGCCAGTTGACCCACAATCTTCAGTCCGCTGCTGGTAATTGCAACTCCGCCTTTTATGATAGATTCCAAGTTGTGAAGCAGTGCTTTGACCATCTTCTTATGTGCCTTGTCTGTCTCCCGGTATTGCTCCATCATCTCCAAAGCTTCCATCTGTCTGATTTTGGACTTATCAGCTCCGGACGCCTTCATCTGAACAATACGCTGTCCGAGCCCATACTGCGCCTCCCGATAACGGGAATCATTTCTGGAACGAAGGTCCGCACCTTGTACAATTCGTATTTCATCTGGTTGACCTTGATTTGCCAGTGCAACCGTCTTCATCATATCTTTTCTTTTATCATCGACTACATCAGACCTAAACTGAAACCACTGTTTCTTCACATCATATGCTTCTGCAGCAGCTGTATCCTTCTTTGCTCCACTGCTGTATTTTTCCTTTTTCTTCTGTATCCTCTCATAGATTCTATTTCTTTGCCGTCTCATTTGTTCAATGTGCGTAGAATTTGTAAACAGATCTGCAAAATCCACCACCATACTCAAGCCATCCTTTATAATAGCAAGTGTGGGTTTCAGCAATGGGATGACACTGATAAAACCATCTGCAAGACCAAGAGCGTCTCCGAATATATCCACGATCTGATGCAGCATATCTCTTGCTTTATTCCAGCGTTCTTGTCCGTCCACTTTCGGATCTGCATCTCCTGTATGTTCCTCTTTAAACATTTGAACAGAACTTTTTACCAGAGAAATCAAATGAAGTCCCGCAGACAGCACACTTGCGACTGATCCAATCACAGAGTTTGCATCTTTATCAGAAAATTTCCCTCCTGACCCTTTAAAAGCCTGTTTACCGCCCAGTGCAAAATCTCCCGATAGCTTTTTTGCATCTGCATAATCTCCTGCGTCTGCTATGGCACCAGTAACATTTGAAAATATATTTGCAGTACTATCTGCTTTAGAACGGAATTCTTCTGCAAAATCTTCCCATAGCTCTGATTTAAAATAACTCTCTGTCCTCTCTCTCAGCTTTCCCATGTTTTCTTTTGCAGATCCCCATTTCGTCTTTTTTTCCGCTTCACTTCCTATTAAAGCCGCATCCTCTTTATGTCCTTCTGGAATCTCCGCATTTAGATTCATACCCACGGTCTTTGCAATCAAGGTCTCCAAAGGAGTTCCTTTCTGCTTTAAAATAATTTCCTTCCATTCATTTACTTTTTTCTCCTTGCGAATCCTTACCTTTTCTTCCTCCATACGTTTGACAGCACTATCTCTCGCCACTCTCGTGTCTTTAAGAGCCTGCTCCACTTCACTGGTCATGTTTGCGCCTAACTTGCATGCATTTCCCTCTTCCACCAACCATGCTCCAAGAGCCATATCCAAATAAAGCTGATGATCTATTGTAGTGACATGATCAAATTTTCTTTTCAGATCCCTTAATGCATTTAAAATCTTATTCCGTTCTCTTCCGTCCTTATCTGCCTGGATCCGTCCTCTTGCGTCTTTGATCAGTTTTCGGTATTCAGCCGTTCTGTCTCTTTCTGACTTATTAAAATCTTTGCTTTTACTCATATTGTTGAGTATCTCTTCCAGCATGTTCAGACGTTGCTCATCCTCGGCTTTTCCCATCTTAAGAATCTCTGCCTTGGAATTGACCATAAAACTATTCACCATGGCATTTTCCCGGTCTTCTACTCTGCCGGATGCTGTCCCGATCCTGTCTCTTGCAGTTCTGGACAACTTATTCAGCTCAGCATCATCGCCCTTACCCAGTTCTTTTCTGCGGGCATCCAGCTGATCCAGACGGGCTGCCGCATCCGCCATCTTCTTGTGTCTGCCTCCTTCACTCTGTTTCATGCCTAATCCCCGCATTTCAACAGAGATCTTGCCGTATTCCTCCTTTATGTCCGCAAGCTCTGCCGCATCCACACGTTCCCGGGCTTTCATGATCTCCTCGCCAAACAGCGTACAGGCAGAATCAAAATCTTCCTTGTCGTCCACCCTCAGACTGTTCGCCTCCGAAGTAAACTGCATGTACAGTCTTTCCATCTGATCCAGCTTCACCCGGTCTTCAGACTTCCCATACCCGGCTACGGTATCAACTGTACTGCGTAAACCTTCCGTAATATTCCGAAGCCGCTGTTCATCTGCCTTCCGCTGCTGCTCCTCCTGCGCCTGTGTCAGGTCCTGCGCTGCGCTGGCATCTGCCTGCTTTTCTTTCTTTTTATCAATACCAAAAAAACCTTTTATCTTAGACCCGAAACCACCCATACTGCTATGCCTCCTCCATCAGATAGTAATAGGGACCAAAATCACCTGCGATCAGATTTTTCCCCGTCTTTGCCGACTCCCGCTTCACCGCGGTCAACACATGCTTCATGTTTACTGCCTGCTGTTCCCCTGCTGCAAGGAAAGCTGCTGCCACCGCCACATTTTTGATCTGGCTTCCGGAGAACTTGAACTCCGCTGAGAGAAACTCATAATCCAGCTCCTCCTTGGGCATTCCTGCAGGAAATACCTTCTGCCAGATCTCCAGTCTGCGCAGCTGGTCTGTAAACGGAAATTCTATAATAAATTTGAATCTTCTCAAAAATGCATTATCAAAATTCTGAAGAAGATTTGTTGCCAGTATGATAATCCCTTCATATTCCTCAATCTTCTGAAGCAGATATGCGGTGCTGGCATTGGCATATTTGTCATTGGAATCCTTCTGATCAGTCCGTTTGCCGAACAGAACGTCCGCCTCATCGAAAAAGAGAATGCTCTGACTCCTTTTTGCCTGTTCAAAGATATTGCCCAGCTTTTTCTCCGATTCTCCCACATACTTGGACATAACCCCTGCCATATCTACCTTATAGAGCTCCAGATCCAGCTCATTTGCAATGACCTGTGCCCCCATAGTCTTGCCTGTTCCCGGCGGTCCGTAGAAGATCATGGATACTCCTTTTCCATATGCCAGCTTTTCCTCAAAGCCCCACTTGTGATAAACCTGATGATGAAGCACAACCTGATTGCATGCATCCCGGAGCAGCTTTTTCTGTGCCTGCGGAAGTACCAGATCATCCCATCTGTATTTTGCCGCAATATGTACCGCATCATTGCCAAGCCTATGATCCAGCTGCTCTCTGCATGCCTGCAGGAGCCATTCCTTTTCCGGATTTCGGTCTGCCATCATAATCCGGCTTTTATAATTTTCCACACTGCTTTTAATACATCCTGCGGACAAAATATATTTGTCTGACAGGAAATCTATATCCATTCCGTCCGGTATCCCATCCTCCTTCAGAAAAGCATTCCACAGTACAATGCGCTCTTCTGTGGTGGTCTCCGGAATCGCCGCCTTCTGGACACTTCTTCCATAGGTCTGGATCTTTCCATTCCATCGAAAACAGGAAGTCATAAAAATGTCCCCCTGCCAGAAACGCATGCCCCATAGGATTCGCTCTGCAAGTTCCTGACTTATGGTATCATTCTCTGATTCCCCTGCAATATTATGAAAACAAATGGCTGCATTCCCCTGCAGCAATGCTTCTCTTGCAATCCTGAATAAAATTTTCTGAAAATCTCTTTCCTCCCCTGGCAGGCGCTCTGCATCCACCAAAAGCAGAAGCTGTCCGTTTTTCCTGCACAGGTTCATAATCTGATGCTTTTTTCCCGCACCATATTCTCCATACAGAAAAACAGCACCCGGATGAGGCATTTTTTTATACAGTCTCCAGATTCCTTCTGCGATATCATTATGAATCAGGAGCGCTCTCTCTTCTCCATCTTCATATTGCAGCACATCCCGAAGCGCTGTATCTCTCACCGCATAATCATGCAGATAGGACACGATTCGATAATCCAGCTTCAGTCCCATCTCCAGAAATCCTTCTGCACAGCTTTCATTCAGTCTGCGGCATTCCTCATACATGCCCGCAAACAAAAACGAAAGTATCTCCCAGCGGGATATGCATTGCTGCTCCAACAGAAGCTGTTCCTGCTCAGAAGCCGCATAAGATCGGATGCAGAGCTGCATCGTCGGAACTCGAATGCCATTTCTCTGATTCAAAAAAGAAAACAGTACCCCCAGATCATGATCCAGCTCTCCCATCCAGGCAAGGATCACCATATATGCCTCAAAATCTCCAAGCCCTAATGCATGGAACAAGTATTCCATAGCGATCACCACACCACTTCTGGTAGAGCGCTTCCCCTTTTCCCGAATCAGGGAAAGCTCCTTCTGAAAGCTTTGCTGTGCCGCCGAAAAATCGGTATCCTGCGCCCTGCCCTGAAACAGAGCTTCCAGATCCTCTCGATAGGCGATACTTCCGCCTATTCCCCGCACCAGTCCATTTTCCGTTATCTGGTTCAGGGAAAGGCTGTAACTCTTTAAAAGCCGCCGCACACTCTGTCTCAGTTCTCCATAATATTCCTGCTCGCTTCGATAGATTTCTGTCACTGTCTCTCTCATCTGTCCTCATCCTCCGGTCTGTTGTCTTCCGGCTCCGCCTCATTCACCGCAGTCTCCGCCAGCGTCTTTTTCTTTTCTCTGTAATAATTCTCTATATCCTTCTTCTGATAATCATAGGCATAGTTCAGTCTCCGGAGGAACAGCTTTGCAGCCATATCCTTTCTTGTCAGGATCACCTGCAGAAGGTTCTGGCGGGTCAGATTGTGCACCGCTTCCTTCCGGAGCTGCCGGATATTTTCCTCCTGTTCCCTGCGCGCTCCTTCCAGCTCTTCTGAGGTCTCTCCTTTCGGTCCCTCCTGCCGGATGCTGCGGATGCTTTCCTCGATCTCCTTCTGTCTGCTCCTGAGTTCTCTTCTGTCCTCCACCTCCTCCTCTCTGGAGAAGAAGGGCAGAGTCTTTTGTACCGCTTCCATATTGGCGCGGTTCAGATAGGTTTTGATCGACCTCTGAGTCCAGGGCTTGTTCTCCTTCTTCTCGATCAGCACGGAGGCATTCTCCCACCTTTTGGAGATGTATGCCCGGTTCTCGTTATCTCCCTTCAGAAGAGATTTTTTCTGATATTCCTTCATCTCCTTCTGATAACGGCTTGCCACCGTGTCATACCGGGAGGTCTTCATATTGGCAAAAAGGAACACACGCTCACGATTCGGATTATAGCCCAGCTGAATCGTACCGAACATATTGTCCTGCTTCATCAGACGGTCGCAGTTAAACAGATTTCCGCTCATCTGGCTCTCATAGTAGCCCTCGATTTTTGTATGCTTTGCAAAATATTCCACCTGCACATGACTCGCCGCCGTGAGACGATCCATGGTCTCCCGGTAATGCGCAAGCCTCTTCTCTTCCATCTCCATACTGCGTTCTGCTGCCATGTCTCTCACCCCGGACAAAAAGATTCTATTCTAAGATAAATTTTCCCACAAAAAAGAAGGAAGCACACTACCCAAATGGGCAGTCCTTCCTTCTTTTCCACAGGTTTTTTATGACCCGATGCTTTTATTCTGTAATCTACAATTCATCAGGCTGCTGAAGATGGTATTCCTCAAACAGCTTCTGCATTAACTCCGGATCGGCTGCCGCCTCCACCAGAAGATGACTCCTTCCGTCCTCTGCAAGCTTCAAGATCAGCTGATTGTACTGATTGCGGTTCCATTCTATACCTCTTTGAATGCCCTGATTTCTTTCATAGGACATCTGGGAATTATAGTCCTTCAGCGCCTTCTCCCGAAGAAAATACTCCAGCTTTTTCTGCTCATCTGCACTGAGTTTTACCAGCGTATCATACGCTTCTTCAAAATACTCGTTCGTCTTCGCCATACGCTCAAAATCCTCCCTGCTCCTGCTGCTGAAAAAC
>JAHABX010000042.1 GCA_018376135.1 Clostridiales bacterium
AGCATGAGAATAAGTAAAAAGTGGAAGAGATACTGCGCGGTGATGCTGACGGCTGTCATGCTGACCACCTCTTCGGACCTGTCGGTCCTGGCAGAGAGCATACAGACAGTACCGCAGACGCAGCAGCAGGAAGAGCCGGAGATCGTGCCGGAGACAGAACCGGTGGAGACTCCTCAGGCAGAAACCCCTGAGGGAAGCCCTCAGACCGGAACCCCTGAGGAAGAACCTCAGACCGGGACGGGAACCGAGACACCAGAAGGAACTCCGGAAGAGACTCCGGAGACCGAAGTCCCGACCGACAAGCCGGAAGGAACTCCGGAAGGAACCCCGGAGACCGAAGTCCCGACCGACAAACCGGACGGAACTCCGGAAGAGACCCCGGAGACAGAAGTCCCGACCGACAAGCCGGAAGGAACCCTGGAAGAGACCCCGGAGACCGAAGTCCCAATCGACAAGCCGGAAGGAGATACCTCAGGTACAGAAGTACCAGACGGAACTCCGGGCGAAGAGTCAGGCGAGACCCCGGGCACAGAGATCCCCGGAGAAGCTCCCGGTGAACTCCCGGAAAAGGATCCCATCACAGATGTAGTTTCAGATCCGGAAGCGCCGGAGGTCGAAGAGATTCCGGAAGCCGAAGTTCCGGAAGAAACCGAGGAACCGGAGGAAGAAACAGAGATCCCGGATCTGGAAGGAGTTATGACTTTTGAGGAGCTGGAGGAGCTTGATGAACTGGAAGTGGGTACTGCATGGGAATTTACAAGTATCAGCCCGTATGCCCTCAGTTCTGATTCCATCATGCCCATGTCAGCAGAAGGACAGCACTGGAGCTTTGACGCCTATTATGTGAATCAGGATGATAAATATCATGTGGAGAAGACCGATGATTTCAACCTGAAGTATCAGATGGAGTTCCATAACAGTAAGGACCTGAAAAAAGGGGAGGTTGAGATTCGTATCCCAGCGGCACTTTTGAAATATCGTGACGGCAGAGAGATCCGTCCGTCGGATATTGCCGTACCTTGTGCAGGACCGGATGAAGATCCAATCCCCAGCCGGAGTACGCCCTTCAACTATTATGTAGATGAAGATACAAAAGAGCTGGTGTTCTATAATTACAAGGATATCGCTTCCGGAAGCAATGCGGCATGGCAGGTGCTCTATAAGAATCTGGAGATCATGGAGATCGTGGATGATAGCAAATGGGAGCTGGTGCCGAAGATAACGGTAACACCGACTCTGTCGGAAGGAGAAGAGCTGCAGCCGGAGGAGAAAACGACGCAGCCTCTGACCGGGCACATCAATTCCCAGGTGGAGTTGCTCAGTGTATCCAAGACTCCACACTACGAAGGGGGAAAAAGCTATTCTCCTGGATTGTATACAGAGGAGCAGGTGGAGAGATATATCAGCGGTGAGCTTCCAAATAGATATAAAGGGGAAAATTTTCAAAAATATCGGTACGTGGTCTGGGATGTGAAGGTAAAAGGAAGAGGTAACCAGCCATGGAATCTATGGGTTAAGGACAAACCGTCTATTGATGGCAGCGCTTCAGGGATATCGATTGTAGGTTATCGGGGAGTCAGTTCTCCCGGATACTATGCACCACCTGAGAACGGATATACGATTGATAAATATGACTTTACGCAAGTAAAGAATGGCTGCAAGGAAGCGGAATGGGGAAGCCGTTTTTATATCGTGACGGCATATCCGGCAGATGAGGTAATACCGAACCAGACGGTATTGGAAAATACCGTGGATATTCGGCTGGAACCTTTTGATGAGATAGACCCTGTGCAGGAAAAGTCGGCAGAAGCGCAGTGGAGCTATGCGGATTATGATTGGATCTATAGCGGAAATACCATCGGTATAGAGAAGGAAAATTATGCCACATATAACGGCTGGCTGGAGGTATATAAGCAGGCACAGGAAGTAAATGAAGATATGGGGGATTTCCCATTTTCTACAGAAGCATATTTCAGAGGCTATGAGCTTACCCATGTTACAGACAGCGCAAAGGGAGAGCTGGGGAGTTATCAGGAAGGCAGAAAGTATACGCTTACGACCGTAGATGACTTTATGTACCTGTATCCGGAGAACAAGTCTCCCTCAGAAGGGACTATGCTTACTTCTGAAGATTATTACTTTACAGGAGTAACCATTACACAGACCGACCGGGGCTATGATGTCTGGGAAGACAGGTATGCAGATCCGGAACAGCCGGATCCGGAGCATATCAGTCAGAATATGGTGGTCTACGTCATGTATGAAGGAAAAACAGAGTGGACTGAGGTTGAGAACGTTAAATGGAATGACTCAGGAATATTAAGCTGTACCCTGACTCCGGACCAGCTTGCAGATAAGCCGTGGAGAGTAAAGGTGGTGCATGAGACCACCAATTACGATACTGCCTGCAGAATCGATGTGAAGGTACGCCTGAGACATACCTCCCCGGCAATGAAGGCGCTTATGATTGATTATAAGAACAATCAAGTCAATGGTGCAACACTGGAGGATATATCCGGCGTTATCGGTGCTTCCTATGAAAATGACGTATTTCTGGATTACCATCATGATAAGACGGCTGGAGGACCTAATTATCAGGAGCCCGGGCTGGAAGAGGCAACAAAAGAGCTGTATAAAAGTGATGCCCCGGAGGACAATGGCGGAGGACTGCTCCTTCAGCGGGACAGTGAATCCAAAAGGCTGACCGGACTGGAGAAGCATGCTGCTTCTCACAAGGCGGTAGAGGTCAGCAATGATCCCAATAACAGCCGCGTACTTTTGAATTACAGCCTGACGGCATATGACGGATACCGGATATACAGTCAGGAGGGCGTGAACTATTTGACGGGAAAAATCACGTCACCGGGCAGAAATAAGGTTGTGTTCTATGATCTTTTACCCTATGGAGTTCATCTGGATCCGTCGAGAGAGATCGTTGCGGGGCGGATCACAAATCTGTATAGCGATAACTACATAAATCGACCCGGAAGCTGGGATAAGAGCCAGGTAACCGTTACGGTGGATTCTGAAAAGGATATCACACCCAACTGGGAGAATACCGGGCGGACCATGGTGGCATTCCATGTCGAATACCAGGGAGCAGATCCTGCCGTCTACACAGATGAGATGTGGATGGAAGGCTGGGGTGTGAACTTCCGGGCATATTATGACTGGAAGGACCTGGATGTGGTAGGCAAAGGTGAAAACATCTGTGCCTTTATGCCGGAGACAGGAGATAAGAATCCACTGCTGGGTGAGCCGGGGGAAGTATGTAAGGATGATGGAACGGATGCAGATGGTGTCCCATTAACCGATGAATATGCGCCCTTTCAGGGTGGTGACCTGAACAAGGATAATGTGACAGGGATTGAAAATGTCCTGTATGCAAAGGCAGTAGCAGAAGAAGACATTGCCCTTGCCAGTGAATCCAAGATTGAGAAACTGGTGCGTGCAGACGCAGACCGTTTTGGTATCTATGGAAAAAGTGCGGTAGTGGAGCCGGACAAAGGCTATACCTATGATATCACAGTAAGCAATGCAAATGGCGGTACGCTGAAGAATATCGTAGTATACGACCGGCTGGAGAATGCGGCAAAGGACAGAGCGGATGCAGATAAAAAGGATATCTGGCGTCCGTTTGACAATGGAAGCTGGCATGGAACCTTCAAAGGAGTCGTGACCACCGGTTTGGAAGAGCTGGGGATCAAACCAGTGATATATTACAGCAATAAAAGAGAGGCGCATGTACCAGAGGTGCGTGAGAGTGGTGCAGAGCCGCCAGAGCAGGTACTTAAAGAAGAAGAGTGGTATACGGAATCCCGATTTAAGGAGGAGTTTGGACCTGACTGGAAACAGGAGGTACAGGCGGTTGCTGTAGACCTGAGTAAAAAGACGGATGACAGCGACTTTGAACTGGAAGAAATGAAATCAGTGACCTTCCAGATCCACATGACTGCTCCGGAGAATATAACCCCGGGAGTGGACTATGCTTATAACAACCCATCCTTTTATTCGGTTAATACATCAGATGGCACAAAGAAGACAGTAGAGGGTAATTCCGTTCGGGTCGGTCTCAGCAAGAATGAGAAGCTGGAGATTATCAAAGTATTCGGGCAGGAACCGCCGGCTGCAGCGAAGGATACGAAGTTCGAGTTCCGTCTCTGGGAAATGGAAGGTTCGGAAGAAAATCAGACGAAACGTCTTTTCTCGAATCAGGAATATAAGTTCTACAAGAAGACGGAAGACGGTGGATGGGAGCTTCAGGACGACCGCCTGTATGCCACAGACAACAGTGGACGGCTCTACCTCCACGCAGATGAAAAGGCAGTCTTTGAGAATCTTCCGGATGCAGACCGCATCCAGGTGGAGGAGAGCGAAAATCCATTCTGGGAAGTAACAAAAGACATAAAGGATAGTGAGAATGCAGAAGACGGAATAAAGACGCATACGCTTACCTTTACCAATACCTACCGACCGGTGCTCTATGTACAGAAAAAGCTGGAGGGTGTACCGGAAGGAGTGGATGTATCGAACGACAGCTTTACCTTCCAGATTCACGTAAAGAAAGCTGGGGAGAACGAGTGGTCTCTTCTTGCCGATTCAGAGTTCTGGTATGTGGACAGTGTGCGTACAGATGGCGGAATCCCGAAAAAAGATACTTCACATGGAACAAATGGAATTGGACAAACAGATGCTGAAGGAAAATTCAAGATCCAGGAAGGGCAGATCATTGCCCTGTTCCCGGGAGAAGCAGGGACTTTTTATAAGCTTACAGAAACTGAAACGGGAAAAGATTGGATCTGTAATAAGGACACCGTAGAAGGACAGGTTCCGGCTCTGGGAGCGTCTGCGTCCATCCGAAATATCTACAAATGGAAGGATCTGCTTCTGACCAAGACACTGACCCATCAGGATCCGGAGGATTGTACGCAGCCATTTACTTTCAAAGTTGAAAAAGCGGTAGAAAATCCAGAAAAGCCGGGAAAACCATCTTATATTCCTTTGGATGGAAACGAATGGGTACTGCTGAATGAGGATGGAACAGAAAGCGATGTAAAAGGACAGTTAGAGAGTAACGGAGAATTCACCTGTGCCTGTGCAGGAAGGATCGTAAAGATCAAAAAGCTGGAAGCTGGCAAGGAGTATAGAATAACGGAAACAGCGTCTGGAGAGCATTACAAACCGGTCAATGGAGGAATCACGGATGTGACCATGCCCATCTACAGCAGCAGCCAGACAGCGGAGATCATAAATGATTATCTGCTGCGCCCCCTGTCCGTGACAAAGCTGGTGACTGGAATTACTGACGGTAAAGTGCCGGATGTGAAATTTGAAATGACTATAACGGTGGAGGGTAAGCCATATGCAGGTAAGGAGTATACTCTGACTGAAAATGGAACAGAGATAGGTAAAGATACGACTGACGAAAACGGAACGTTTTTCTTAAAAGGCAGCCAGACCGCAACTTTTAAGGATGTGGGCAAAGAGGGTACGAAATTCGAGGTAAAGGAAATACAGGAAGAGAATCCAACGTATCCCCAGATTTATCCGATAGATAATGGTTCACACAGCGGAGAACTGGACAGCGAAGGAAGCTCTGTGACTTTTATTAATGGAGATTCTAATAGCCTGTATTTGAGCAAGGAGTATGTGGGACTGGATGATACGGCGAATGCGTATGTGGAGAAGATGAGGAATCCTGATGACCCAGAAGGAGCAGCACTGCGAGATGAGGCAGCGGTGGAGCTGACGCTGAAGCTTACAAAAGCGGATGGCAGCGTCGTTAATTATCCAGATAAGTCCAAATATGTAACCGCAATCGACCAGCTAACAGGTAAAGAAATAAAGGTTTACTGGTATTATTCGAGTGGAGTGCGGCTGGAGCCATGGAAGATGGTCATAATTCCCAAAGACCAATTGCAGGATATCGTATCCTATGAACTGACGGAATCGGCAGGAGACCAGCACAGAGTCTACGAGTATAAAGATGGCGTCTGGCTGGAGATATCCCAGAAGGAACCGCCTCTTGACGGAGCTTTGACTGGAACTCTGGAAGAAAAGCCCATAGCGACGATCATCAATCAGGTATCTTCCATAGAACCGAAAGGATCAGAGATCTGGAAACGGATGGCAATTGGTTCAGAGGAGGTTCCG
>JAHABX010000026.1 GCA_018376135.1 Clostridiales bacterium
TTTACCACGGAATCTATATTCTGAGGTATTTTATCTCACAGGATAAGATGCATCCTGTTCAGCGTACATTCGTAGTCTCTTGCGCTGGCGGTCACATAGATACGGGTGGTCTCTATGGAAGAGTGCCCCATCACGTCTGCCAGATGCGCCAGATCCTTTTCCACCTGATAAAAGCTCCTTGCAAACAGATGCCTCAGATTGTGGGGAAATACTTTCTGCGTGCTGATTCCGACCGCTTCACAGAGGCTCTTCATCTCCCTGCACACGTTGCTCCGGTCCAGCGGATTTCCGTACCGGCTGCAAAAGACCGGTCCCGTCCCAATCTGCTCCCTTCTCATGTATTCCTCCAGCCTCAGCTGAAGCTCCTTTGGTATCAGGATCAGCCTCACCTTTCCCTTTAAGGCAATCTCCGCTCTCCCTCTCCTTACTGCCTCCGCAGTGATATATTTCAGTTCCCCGATCCTTATGCCGGTACTGCATATGGTCATCATCACGTAGTACAGCCTCCAGTTTCCGTTTCTTTTGGCTGTTTCCAAAAGCCTGGAATATTCCTCCGGTGTGAGCTCACGGTTTTCTTCCAGAAAAGCTTTTCTCTGTACCTTCAGGAATTTGACCCTGCACTCCGTACAATCCGCATATTTCAGGTAAGAGTGGATCGCTGACAGCTTGCGGTTCACCGTACTTGCCCGGCACCGCTGGGGAAGCCTGCTCCGGTACTCCAAAAGCAGTGTTTTCTCCAACGTCCTTCCCTCCAAAAACTCGGCAAAGGCCTGCACCTCCTTTATATAACTTGACACGGTGGATGCCGCCTTCTCATTTTCTTCCAGGTATCTGCCAAATCCTTCTATCCTTTTTTCCGTTATCCTATGCCCCATATGAGCCCTCCTTTTGTCTGTGATAACAGGATCTTAGAATTACTTCCTTATTTAAGTTCAAGGATATCATTACCCTTATTTTTCATCATTATACTTAAGTATTTTAATACGGGCAATACGAAAAGCAAAAGGAGGAATCAAAAAACATCAGCCCCGTCATGCAACCTCTGCACCAAAGGGCATCAGCGCCAGCTTCGCAAGCTTAAACTGCTGCAGACCGAAGGGGATCCCCACGATCGTCACACATAATATGGCTCCCAGAGCCACATGTTCCATGGCAAGGGGCAGACCGGATGCGATCAGCCATATTACATTCAGCAGGAAGGATCCCGCTCCGCCTCCGTACCGTACCTCCTTCCCGAAGGGAAAGAAGCTAAGTCCTGCAAGCTTAAAGCACTGCAGTCCCACCGGAATTCCCACAACTGTCACACACCAGAGGCAGCCTGCCAGACACCAGCTCAGTCCGCTGACCATACCTCCGCACAAAAACCATAATGCATTTCCTAAGCAGCCCATATATTCGCTCTCCTTTCTGCTCTGTCCTATATTCTCTGCCTCTTTAACTCATCCAGAAGATATTCCACCCTGGATATGGCGTCCCTTACCTGTTCCCTGGCATCGGAGATTCTGGACTGTACCAGATAATCCGCCACCAGACCGTCAAAAAAGAAATCCGCAAAAGAAAGAAATCCGCCAAGCTCCAGCTTCAGTTCCAGATGCATCTGTACATCTCTTAACTCTCTTTGAAATATCTGAAGATCATATTTCGCTTTTTCCATCAACGCTGCCGCGTCATTCATCCGGGAATGCTTGAGCATATCCGTAAAAAAGCCGCCTCCAAGCATATCAAAAATCCCCCAGTTTCCTGCACTGTCCAATCTGTTCTGCGCTGTATAAAGACTCCCTAATGCCCGTTCTCCGGCTGCCAGCGCTTCCCCTATTTCCTGTTTCATTACCTCTTGATTCATCCTGTTGTCCTTCCTTTCTGCAGCAGACCTTTGCGGCATATTTATGTCATATAAAATATACTTTTCTATAACAAAAAAAGACTCCTATTATGACATCTGCCACAATAAAAGTCTTGCTATCTCATTTGATACGGATGCCTTCCGGCATCGATTGACGGTCTCAAAACCACCCGCATGGGCGTTCAGCTACTCCCTTTCATTTGCTTGATAGAGAATATAGCATACCCAGAGAGGTTTGTCAATTGAAATTCTCTTTTCCCTCATTTTCCCTTAGACCTGCTGTTTATTCAGGTGCCTTTTAATAGCCGCAAAAGATCTGTCACTGATCGCATGTTCCATCTTACAGGCATCTTCTGCCGCCGTCTTTTCATCCACTCCGAGACGCACCAGCATTTGCGTCAGGGTCGTATGACGGTCATAAATTTTTTCTGCTATCTCTTTTCCTGTTTCTGTGAGTGTAATATAACCATACTGATCTATCACAATATAATCTGCTTTTTTCAAAAGTCCTACTGCCCGGCTAATACTTGGTTTGGAATATCCCATATATTCCGCAATATCCAAAGAACGCACATTTAATAAGGTTTTCGATAAAATATAGATGGTTTCGAGATACATCTCCCCGGATTCTTTTAATGGCATACCTGATATCTCCTCTCATCGACGAACTATATATCTTTTATACCACAACATAACATATATCCTGCAAAACCTCAAGGTCAGCTGCTCAAAAAACATGGAAACAATATAAAAATATTGATAATATAATACAGGAAATGGGTTCTCACCGTACAGTCTTATGACTCAAGCGGGCTGCTCGTTTCTTTTTTTATTGCCAACAAATCATATACTGGTAATGCAAAACGGACATCATATCGGTACCACCCATATTTTGCATCCTTTATATGTTTTTTCTTTATGTTTTCAGAAAATTCCTCTACTTATTCTTCCAAGTATTCTTCTACATCTTTCCAGTCTTCTCTCTTTTTTACTTTAAACCGAATATCATTAATCAGTACAATTTTCTTACCATCAAGTTCTGTTATAACGTTTACATTTCTATCCACCAATCTACCTCTTGTTCTCAAATCAGGCTTTCCGCTCCAGCAAGCAGACAGTCTCCACATGTGTTGAGGCTGTGATTCGGATGCCTGAAAGGCGGAATTTAGCCTTGGTGGAACGGTTATTATTCCTGCCTATATAATCTTACTGCTTTCTCATCTATAACAAGTCCATATTTTACGTCTTTTTCAATCCTTTACTCAAGCACCTGCCAATAACCCGTCTTTTTAGAACCCACTCTTTCTATATATCCATTTTCCTTCAAGAATGTGAGATTATTTTCCACGGCTGTTTCACTAATCATCAGTATTTGATGCAATTCATTGATGGTAATGTTCGGATTATCCCGCATCTCTGTTATAATTCTTTGTCTTCTTACATTTAATGCTTTTCTATCCCCAACTTTTTTCCCAACCTTATTACCAACTTTTTTTATTCGCTGAAGCGGGATTGTAACAACAATCGAATTTTCTCTAAAAGTAAATGCTTCCTTTCCGTATGTTTCAATAATCTTTGGCACACCGCGACCTGATTTTTCACTAATATGCAGCTGCAGAAAGATTTCCGATAACTTTTCATTAACAGGAATTGATTCCCCTAAGAAAAAGCCTTCCATCGTCTGCGCCGGTGCCAGGGTTCCTCTTGACAAAATTTCTATCCTATCTGAGAATACCGAAATCATTGGTTCATTGCCGCTGATCCATAGATTATGCAAAATAGCATTTATAATTGCTTCTCTAAAGGCTTTGTTATCAAACAGCGGGGTTTCCAGACGCTCCACTACACGCTCACTCTCATCTGTCTGAATCAAATTCAATACATCCGCATATCTTAAGACTTCATCCAAAGTATAGAGCAGACAATTATTTCCAAACTCTCTTACAGAAAATAAATTGGAGCCCTTGGTTTCTCCTTCAAAAATTGACACTCTTAATGGAAAATGCGAATTATCCGAAAGCAACTGTGCCAGCAGGTTATATTCCCCATCCTTATTTCTTAATCCGAGATTTTTTTCAAAGGTTTTCTCATTTAGTACAATCCCTTTTGAACCATAATATCCAAATAATTTAGAAAATGTCAGTTCCTGATATTTTGCTGCTAATGTTTCAATCGTCTCTATTCTTCCATCCAGAATTTTGAACAGCTGGATTTCCCTTTTGGGATAATCTCTCAAATTTGCTTTAGAAGAACCAATGCGAATGTATCGCTTTTCTTTAAAGGATGTTGGGATTTCTTCTGCGGCAGGAATCACTAAAACAACAACTCTCTTATCATTTATGGTTGTTTCCTCATACGAAAAATTAAGGCTCGGAGACAGATTTCTTGCCAAAAAATTTTGATATGGTTCTTTGTTATGGTCACAATACTGATTAAATGTTGTACCAACAATTTCATGGGTTTCATCATTAACTCCCCACACAAAATATGCCTGCGGCTTATAATGAAATGCTGCTGCATTTGACAAGGCTGATACATATTCGCCAAGCACTTCTGGCTGAAACCAATTTTCTTTAAACTCAAACCATTCCTGCTCCTCGTCATATGCACATAAGTCTAAAACTAATTTTTCGATATTCATAAATTATCATCCTTTTCCCAAGTTTTATTCCCAACATTGATATAATAACACATTGGGAATAAAGTTGGGAATATTTTATGCATCTATCAAAAAAATATTCTTAGAACTTGTTACTCTCAATTTTTGCTCATCTTTCCGCTCAAAACCACTATATCTCGTGATTATTTCATCTTATTTTTCTTGTTACCACAATACGTCATCTGTATCACGACTTCTGTATGTGTCGGCATCCGCTGAGGAACATATTTCCCCAGCCTCGTTACCGACTGATGAACACATTTTTTCTGATGCATTTCTATCCAAAATATCCTTATTTGCCTGCTCCATTATGACACCTTCTTTCCCTTCTGATTTGCCTTATAATCTGCTTTTGCATCGTTCACCTTCAAGTCCTGATTACATTTCAGAACGAAGGTAAGTTTATAAGGTGTCGGGTTGCCGTCTTTATCGTATCCACCGACAATTACCTTCTCTACGATACTTTCAAACACAATACGGTCAAATTCATCAAGAGCATCCTCCTGCTCCAGTGCCTTGCGAAGCTGCGACATACGCTTGCTTATATTCTTCTGCTGTCCGATATTTTCTTCCAGATATGCCTTCTCTTCCTCCAATTTATGAAGCTTTCTCTGAAAACCAAGTTTCTTTTCTTCATAATCTTCCTGTTCTATTTTACCATCCATCAGCAGATCTGTTAACCTGCTTTTTTTACTTTCTATGCTGCTGATATCCTTTTCAATCTGTTTGACACGTTTTAATTCCGTATCATCGCTTATTTTTGATACCCAGTTCTTCCAGTCTTTTTGCAATCGTGGAAGTTCCGTAGCCCTGCAGGTACATATCATAAATGAAACGTACAGTTTCCGCCTCCTGTTCATTTACAGTAATCGATTTTGTATCCCGATGATAATCATACCCAAAGCATCCATTAAATCCCACCATCTCGCCACGCTTCATTTTCATCTTTAATCCCAACTTCACATTTTCAGAAAGAGATTCTACCTCTCCCTGTGAAAGTGAACTGAGTATGGTAAGGAGCATTTCTCCATTCATATCCAACGTATTGATTCCTTCTTTTTCAAATACCACTGCGATATTCCGATCACGTAGCATACGCACATATTTCAGCGTATCCTGCGTATTTCTGGAAAAACGGGAAATGGATTTTGTGAGTATCATATCTACCTTTCCCTTCTGACACTCCCGGATCATGTCCTGAAATCCTTCCCGCTTGTCCACCTTTGTTCCGGTAATTGCTTCATCAGCAAAAATACCTGCCGATACCCACTCTCTGTTTTGACGGATTTTTTCTTCATAATAGGCTTTCTGGGACGCAAAGCTGCCAAGCTGTTCATCCCCATCTGTGGAAACCCTGCAATATGCTGCAACACGGATACGCTCAACCTGTATCCCTGTACTCCGTCTTCCAACATTGTTGGTGCCTGTTTTTGTTACCTCCAAAATCTGAACCTGTTTCATGTTCATATACTTCCTCCATTTCTCTGACCAGCCACATTTGTCTTTTCACATATGCGGCCGGCTCCTTTGTTTGTATTATCATTTTAATCAAATTTTCAAATATGAACGACTGTTGCAATTCATCATTGTCCATTGATCTTTCCTCATCTTTCTCAAATTCTATGCGATTGCTTTTGCCGGATCATCACTGCGTTCTCCGGCAATCAAATAACTGTCCATCAGCTTCCGTCTGGTTTTTTCGTATTCCTTTTCAGAAATAAGTTCAGACCGGAATAACTTCGCAAGTAATACCATTTTCTTTGCATACTCTAATTCCCTTCTCATTAGAAACTCCCCCTTTCTTTCCTATTTTTTAGCATCACCTCTTTCTATAAAATAATTCTGATACTTCTTTTGGCTTCCATTCGTATTCTCTGCCGTCAGCATTCAATCTGACCTCTACCTTTCGGATGCAGGCAGCTCCTTCTCGAGACTTACCTACCGTTGCCGGAGTATCTTTGACGCTCATCCTAAGAAAAGTCTATGGAGTCATGGCATCTTTGTTAGCAGAAAATGCAGCTCATTTAATTTTCAATGTGCATAATTCGCTTTTTTGCGAATTTCAATTATGACATTATTATAATGCGCATTTCTGCGAATGCCAATCATTTAATTCGCCTTTTTGCGAAACTTCCTGTTTACAAACAGTGATTTTATCAGTAAAATATATTTATCAAGAAGAAAGTGGTGAATAAGCTATGACCATTGGAGATAAAATTAAAAAAATCCGGACATTCCGGAACATGACACAAAAAGAATTGGGAGAAGCCCTAGGCTGGGGAGAAAAGGGTGCAAACCGTCTTGCCCAATACGAAACCAACTACCGGGTTCCAAAGAGAGATTTAGTGACAGAAATGGCTAAGATTTTAGATGTGAATCCGTGGACACTCTACGACGCCACAACAATGGATGCTTCCGAGATTATGGAATTACTGTTTTGGCTAGATGAATTTAATCCGTCTGCGATCAACCTGTTCCAACTGGAAACCTATCCCGGCGAAAAGTGCAATTCCAGCAAGGATACCGCCGTTCGCTATCATGACAACGACAGCTGGCCTGCACACCCGCCTGTGGGATTATGGTTCAATTACGGGCTTGTGAATGATTTTATGAAAGAATGGGTAATCCGGAAAACAGAGCTGAAATCCGGTCAGATTACTAAAGACGAATACTTTGAATGGAAGATCAACTGGCCGCAGACTTGCGATGACTGCGGAAAACATGAACCATCAAAAAAATGGCGTAACAGCTGATTGCTGTGCGCCATTTTAAAAATCTTATATTATTCTTCATGCCTGTATCTTTCGGCAATAAATCCTTCTCATAAATATCATTGCTACCAGCACTGTAAGTCCTTCTGCAACAGGAAAAGTAATCCAAATCAGCTCCGTACTTAACCCCCCATTCAAAACCAGTTTGCTAAGCCCCCACGCTACAGGGATGACAAATAGGAATTGCCTGCACACAGAAAGAATCAGTGACTCAATTCCACTATCCAAAGCCTGAAATATTCCCTGAAATGCAATATTGGCTCCTGCGAACATATAACAGAAGGATATGATCCGAATCGCAGCAACGCAAAGCCCGGCTGTTTCTCCAGTCAAACCAAACACTCCTGCAAGCGGAACTGCAATAATCTCAAGCACAATAAATCCTGCCAACATGATTGCCAGCGTGTACATCATACCAAATTTAATCCCTTCCTGCACACGTATTCTGCTTCCTTTTCCATGGTTGAAGGAAATAATAGGTGTGATTGCATCTCTAAGACCAAATGCTGCAAATAAAAGGAACTGCTGAATCTTATAGTACAATCCATAGGCTGTCACAACATTCTCTCCCACCTGGACAAAGATTATATTCAGAAGATATGTCATTAGAGACATCAGTGCCTGCGCTATCACTGCCGGCAGACCAATCGCATAGATTCCCTTCACAACTGCCGCCGACGGCTTCATATAACTCCATCCGTTCTTTATTTCTCTGTTCACCTTAAAATGAAACAGCACTGCGATGAACAAAGAAACGCATTGCCCTATAACAGTAGCCCACGCAGCTCCACGAACTCCCATCTGAGGAATCCCAAATAATCCATAAATCAAAATAGGATCCAGTACTATATTTACCACAGCACCGGATATTTGCGCAATCGTTGAATACATTGATTTTCCGGTTGCCTGCAACAGCTTTTCAAAAATAGAAAAATACACAATTCCAAAAGACAGTACACAGCATATTTGAAGATATTCTATTGCCATATCGGCAATCAGCTTGTTACCGGACTGGGATGCAATATAGTTCTCCACACCAAACAGTCCAAAAACAGCAAACAGCAGGTAAATGATTGTTGCCAGAAAAATTGCATTTCCCGCTGTTTTACTTGCCTTTTCGTTCTCTCCCTGTCCCAGACATTTCGCAACCAACGCATTGGCTCCAACTCCTGTACCAATTGCAATTGCTACCATTAACATTTGCACCGGAAATGCCAGCGTCAGTGCATTCAATGCAGCTTCTCCCTCTTCTGGTATATTTGACACAAATGCACTATCCACAATATTATATACCGCCTGAAGCATCATGGAAACAATCATTGGCAACCCCATTGACAGCATCAATTTTCCAACCGGTGCTGTACCCATTCGATTTTCTGAAGCAGATGTTTTTTCTCTTATTTCTCTACTATTCAACTTCTTTTCCATCCTTTTCTTTTAATGCAGTCATTATCATGTTTACAGCGCCTTGAATGCCCCAGTAACCGCTATCAATACATAAATGATAATTTTCTGTCTTTCCCCATTCCTGCTCCGTGAAATACTTGTAATTCAATTTACGTTTTTTATCCTTTTCTGCCAATCTACGTTCCGGGACAATTGAACTTTCTCCGTATAATCGGACAATTCGCTCTGCTCGATACTCCTTCGATGCGTAGACAAAGACATTCAGACACTCCGTCCTGTCCTTCAGCAAATAATCTGCACACCTTCCCACTATCACACAGGAACCTTTTGAAGCAAGTTCCAAAATAACCTTTCTTTGTGCAAACCAAATTCTGTCTGCATTTGCTAATCCGTCTGTCCCTCTTCCAAGAAAAGAATATGCAAATCCACCAGTACCCGGAGCATATTCTGACTCTTGCTGAATGTAATCATTGGCATAGCCGGTTTCTTCCGCTATTTTTTCAATTAATTCCCGGTCATAACAAGGGATTCCCAGTTTTTCTGCCAGCTCCTTTCCGATTGTACGTCCTCCGCTCCCAAACTGTCTGCTAATTGTAATAACTCTGTTCATAGATTCCTCCTATTTTTTGATGACATAAGAAAAGCGTGTAATCTTCATAGCAACGCTACATTAGATTACACGCATCAATTGTGCTGGATTTGCATCTACCGATTACACGGTTTTCTGTTTTCACCATATTTTATCATAGATTCTTTCTTGATGTAAGTAAAACTTTAATCTAAATAATTTCCCACAGCAGAGCTATTATATTGCTTAATAATTTCAAGCATAACCGAGCCGTCTTCCTGCACTTCTTCTTTCAGAATTTTGTACTTCGTGTTTTTCTTCTCTAAATCACTTTTGTACTTCTCTACCTCTTCATTTACACACCGAACCGCATAATCATGCCCGCAATCTTCCTTTAACATAAAATGCAATGTCTGTGTGATGCATGCTGCCTTAATTCGTTTCATTTTTCTACCTCTTTCTTTTATTATATCAACGCAGATTTTTCTGCCTTCATATCTTTTTTCTTAATCGTATCCGCAATCAGCTGACACATCTCACTTTCATCCTTTCCGATTGCATACGCAAGTTCAGAATACAAATATTTTTCTGCCAGTTTAAAATACCGCTCATCCATTGCTGTATTTTTCTTCCCCTGAATATTTCTTTTTTGCTTTCTGAAATACATGGTTTTTATAATACTGATCCATTGCTCCGGATCACAGCTTTTGATTGCCTCTTTGTATTTTTGCTCTCTCTGTTTTTCGTTTTCAATATGAACTGCATCTATTTTTGTTATATTTTCTATCACGCTCCAAGCCTCGTTACATTCAATCGCTTTTCTTAAATTACTCGCTATGGAATCAACAGGAACATAGATTTTCATCTTGTCATCCGAATGTGGCACCAACAGGTAATATTTTTTATTCCTGTCAACATCCATTCCATCAAGATGCACAATATCTGTAATTCGACAAAGTCCTGTGTTTTCTTTCACAACACAATCTCCCACCTGGTACAAATCGCCACCTCCAAAAGGTTCAGGGATCATCTCACTTCGAGATAATCCCTGAAAAAAATCACTTCTTTCATGTTTTATTATATCAATACAAAAATTTTTTTGTAAGTCTTTTTTTGCTTTCCGATATACGATTTGTTGATAATTATTACATTTACAGTTCTATATTTTGTCTATTTTTACCTTAGTCAAATCCAATAACAACATTCAATGCATGTTCTACATCCGATGCTCGTTCAATAGCTCGTGACAAATCATCTAATTTATATTCATCTGTAATCAATTTCTCAATATCCCACTTCCCGGACTTCATAATCTCCATGACGTCTTTTACGTCCTGTTGCGTATATCCGCCACTTCCGGTTATGGATTTCTGACCAAAGGTAAGTCCCAGGATATCAACCTCTCTTCGGCTCGTTCCAACCGCTACAAGCACCATTCGGCTGTTGTATTTTCCCGATTGCTCATATGCTTCCAGCACAGTGTCAGCACCTGCCGCATCAATCCATATATCACAATCAATAGCATCTCCATTTACACCCATGCAACTTCCCAGAATTCCGGTTAAGCCTTCTAATGCTACATCATCCTTATTATTATAAACTTCAAATCCAATCTGTTTACAAATATCCAATCTAAAATCAGAATAATCGCAAATAACGACCTGACTGCAGCCAAAATACTTAAGTGAAATTGCTGCAGCAATTCCTATCGTTCCGGCACCAAACACAACGGCTTTTTCACCAGCCTGCGGATTTCCCCTTCTGGCAGCCCTGCATCCCACTGTAAAAGGTTCAATAAGTGCCGCCACCTTATCGGAGATCTTATCATCCACATGATATATGGATTCTTCCCACACCGGATTCGGACAGTAAATATATTCAGAAAAAGCACCGATTGTTCCGGCTCTTTTTCTATCTCCGGTAACAAGAATCGGATAAGGATATACCCTGTCACCGACTTTTACATCTTTCACATTTTTTCCGACTTCCGATACTCTACAAACTGTTTCGTGTCCAAATTCTCCGCCAACTGTTATGCGATGTCCCAATCCCAGTCCGTGATTGTAAACTGCCACATCGGTTCCGCAAATACTGGAATATATATTTTCTAAAATAATTGCGTCATCACCACATTCATAATTTGGCAGTTCAGCAACTTCTATCTTATGTACACCTTGATATAATGCCGCTTTCAAATTCCGCTCCTCCTATCGTTTCATGCATTTTGCCATAACCTCAAATATGTACTGCGTATCTTCCCTGCATCCTGACTTTACCCATTCTGAAACCACCGAAAATATACCATTTACGTAAAATGCCAAACGGTATTTCCCTTCTGTTTCTGTAAAACCAAAACGCCTCATAATTGGTGCAAATACTTCTGCACTCATTTTTACAAATATATCATTTACCTTTAACGCAGAAGGCTGTGAAATTGCAGTTCTGAAAATCTTCTGGTTTTCTTTTACAAATTCCAGATAAGGAACAAGATACTCCTCTGTAACCAGAACCAGTTCCTCCAGAGAACAGGTTTCAATTCGCTCCTTCGTGATCCTCTTGTCCGCATCAAAATAGCTTCTCATATGTTCCATTACATAAGTAAGACTCTCTTCCAGCAAATCTCCTATGCTCTCATAATGAAGATAAAAGGTTGAGCGATTGACTCCTGCTTTTTCACAAATCTCTTTGACGGTTATAAAATCATAATCTTTCTTTTCAAGTAAAGCAAGTAAAGCCTGATCCATTAACACGGCGGTATTATAATATTTACTTTCTGATTTATTCATAATACCGCCCTTCCGTTACTCTTCTGTGCTGATTTCATTTGCCAGCATCATAATATCTGATGCGTACTTCTGTTTGCCATTTTCTCTTATTTTTCTGTAAATCGGATAGTTAATACCTACCCCTGCAAGACCGATCATTCCGATAATAATACCTATCACAAATGAAAACGTACTTCCATTGCCGATTACTTTCATAGACAGACACATTCCTGCACCTAATATCAATGATGCTGCTATGCCTAGAAAATAAGCAAAAACTTCCGCCGGAAGTTTTGCCTTTCTATCAAGTTTTTTGAGTGCTATGACCTTGGACGTTTTCTTCGGTGCATATTCATTTGCGATTGCCTCTGCGTAAATCTTATCTGTGTTCATTCCAAATACCTCCGTATAGTTATTTTGTACCTTAATTATACGGGCAGGCTTTATTAAATTGAACAACACCGCTGTCAATTTGTGTCGATTTCAAAAGTAAGAGTTCTTTATATTTCTGTAAAAACATACCGGTAAGTAATATCTGTTCCCTGCAGGGTAATGATGACATCTCCATTTTCAAGATGTTCAGATTTCGCATTCTGATAATCCGTCGGATGTTTTTTTTGAATATACTCCTGCAGGGAATTCACTTCAATCTCTTCAATACTCCTGTCTGCTCCTCGGCTTCCGCCGCACGCATTGATAATTTCTTTCATCACTTCATATTCTTTCATACGCAGTTCTCCTGTTCTTCGCATTCCTACGATACGAGAATTTATGGTCATATTTTATCATTTTAGCAAATTATTCGTAAGCGTTTTTCATAGGCAAAATAATTTTCAGCAATTTATCCATTTTGTCGATTCCTGATTTGTATATTTCACCCCATATTCCGTGTTTTGAACATTCATATCCTATGGCTAATCTGCCTCCTCCAAGTCCATAAGCAGGGAGTGGTTTTTCACCATTCCAAGCGACAGCGTCACAATCATACCAACTGCCCATATCATTTCCCGGGTTTGTGCTTTTTCCTGAATCTCTCTGGTTTTGGCAGTCATGCTCTGGATTTTTTTGTCGGCATTTTTCTGTATCTTCCGTACCTTCTGCTCTGCATCACGCTCCCTCCCTTTTGCCCTTTGGATGGCATTTTTGCTTTTTTCTTCTGCCGCTCTCACCGCTTCCACGCAGGACATGTCTACCAGCTGCTCCAATTTACAGTTCCGGGCCCGAACGTCTTTTACTTCTGTGATTAGGCTCTCTTGCTCTTTTCTCTGCATCAAACCGTTGTTGCTGCGCAAGGCGTCGTTGTTGCTCGTCAGCAATCGATTGATTCTCTGCACCTCGGATAATTCTTGTCTCAGATTTTGATTTTCTTCGGTCAGTTTCTGATTCCCTAACAAGACTTTCTGTAGCTCGGTTCGCAGTTCTTGCCTGTTCAAGAAGCTCATCTCCAATTGTTTTCTCAGATACTCTTCGGCTGCTGTCGTATGCACCTGCAGCGATTGTGGTATCTTCGGCTGCTGCTCCTGCATATTGTTCTTCTGTTCTTCGTTTGCTTTCTCGATTACATTCATTTAAGATTGCCTCCTTACTGATGTCCAGACGGAAGGTTTTGGAGAGGTTGCTGTCCCGCACCTTTTGTCCCTGCTCATTCTGGAAAGTGATGTGCTTGCGCCTGTCACTCCAGTTCACCTTCCATCCGGATTTTTCCATTCGCCTGATAAATTCTTCTTTGCTAAAACACCCTTTGATCGCCTTAATAAATGCGATGGCACATTCCGTGAGATAGCTTTTTGCCTTTTCGTTTTGGATCAGGTTATATTTGTCTTATCTGTTCTCAGGACATATTCCAGACAGTTTCTCATTGCCCCGTGGGTCTTTGTTGACTTATTGACTGTCTTATTGATTGCTATAGACTTTCACTCTCCTTTCTCTGGTTGTTTATTTCCGTGTGCATCTGTTCCAACTCATATAATTCCAGAATTCTTCCGGAGGCATTTGCCTGATGTGCCAACTGATTCAGATTGGTTGCCATGCCCCGTATCTGACGAATCAGTTCTGCCAGATGACGGTTCATGAACTTCAGTTCTTCGATTCCTTCGGCCGGTACCAGCTTTGTTTCCTGAATAGCGGCAATCAACACTGCCTGCTGTGTCTGGCCGGATTCTGCCACTTTCTTTTGGAGCAGTCCGTATTCGACATCATTCAGCCGGATGGTAACTGCGTGGTTTCGTTTTCTCATAGGCTTTTGTCCTTTCTTTTTTGCTTTTAAACATGTCCGTATCCGGACGATTAGCGGGTTCCAAGGGGCGCAGACCCTGGCAAGTTTAAGACCACCGCAGGTGTGTCTGGTGCAATGTGGCTTGCCACTTTGCGAAACTTGCCTATCATCCGCCACAACGTCCAGGGGATTTGGAGATGTGTGTCCGGCGTGAATGAAAGTGCTCCGTGGGAGCAGTTCTTTTCCTGCCGGTCACGCTTCGGAAAATCCATGGTACCCTCGCCCGGGATGATAGTGGTTTTTGGCATTGCGGCTTTGCCGGTAATGCGAAAGCGGCTTCTCCACATGAAAGAGAATACCGGTATCGGATGACAGGATCAGGAGCAATGCTGCTTTATACTTCCTGCACTGCTGCTAATTTTCTTTTTTCCTGCAGTTTCCTCCGCTTACTGCTAATCTGCAAAAAAATAACAGCAATGTCTTTGACCGCTCCTGTCCCGGTTCTGCACACTGCTGTTACCTTTACTTTTACTGTCATTTTCTTTCTATCATGCCATTTGATGCATATTTCTGGCAGACTTAGAAGCTGTCGGCAAAATCCAACGCTGCGTCTTCCGCTTCTTCAATCTCCTGCTGTTTCTGCATCTCCTGGGCCTGATTAGCCTGAAGGTTATGGTTTTCTTTTTCATAATCCCACTTCCCGGTATTTTCTGAACCCACTCCTCTTGGCATATGCTGCAAGAGCTGGAACATATGCTCTGCAATCATAAGCGGCACTGCATTTTCCAGCCGTTTGTCAAATTTGGAAAGCAGACTGCCCAGAAAGGCATCTTCCTTTTCCCTTGTTTCCAGATAAGGATCCTCCTCCAGTTTCTCCTTCCGGTCAAAATAATCGTTGAGTGCTGCGACTACGGCTCTGCTGTAGGATTTGTATTCTTTCCTATCCATGTTTTGCAAGTGTTCCCACGCTTTCCGATCTGATTCCTCTAACAAGTTCAGCCGGATATTGGTATTGATAATTTTTCGTTCCTTTCTCATGACATCCCTCCATTCTTACGCAGTTTTCTGGCTGCCAACATCTCATAGCCTTTTGCTGTGGCACAGATATCATTAATCACTGTCACTCTTTCCTTCTCATACTGTCCGAAGTTATCAAGCATACAGCCACCCCCGCCAACTACATACAGCCGCATCAGTTCCGGATTATACTCATGCTCCCGGAGTTTTCGGAAAATCTCTGTGGTATATTTCCTGGCAGCTTCCTGAATCACATGCAGATACCTTTCTCCAATATCCGCTGTTCCGTGCCGGATTACCTGCTCAATCACCAGATCATCTGCCACTGTACCAAGCTGCTTCAGCATACTTTCCCTGACCGCCAGAATACACTGATTTGTGCCGTATTTCTCGGTATAGCATTTCTTTTCCACCGGGCGGCAGTCATTGATATACATGATGTTCATGGTTCCATTCCCGATATCCGCAAGCATATTGACACCTTTAAAATCCCGGAGTTTCTCTGCCACCGCAGCAAACCCCTGCGGAAAGATATCTGCTCCCGCAAATTCTACATGAAACTGTTTGCCTCGGAATGTAAAATCTACCCCCTCATGCTGCAAAAGATACGCTCTGAATGCCTCTTTCTGCTCACCTACCCATGTCAGCGGAAGTCCAGCCGCCAAATGTACCTTTGCCCGGTAAATCCCGGCAATATGCAGTTCTCGGGCAATGGCAGCAAGTGTCAGGATGTAATAATCATCATCCATCATCTTCTCCGCCAGAAACTCCTTGTGTTCCGCTCCGATCTGATAGTAAATCCCATCATAGATCAGAAGGTTGTTCTGGAAGGTTGGTTCCTTTTCGTATCTGGTCACACCTGTCCGGAAACAGGTATTTGCGGTCTTGATATTCCCATAACCATGGTCAATCCCGATAACCATAACGCTTTCATTTGCTGTTCCATTTCTTCTCATCATCTTCATATAGTGTTCCTCATCTTTCTGTTTGTGATTATTTTTTAGTTACAAATCCAACCCGGTCAGATTTGACCGAGTTCAATTTTTCTAAAGAGCCGGTTCCATCTTATCCATCACATCCGTCTTATTCTCATCAGTCTCACTCAAAAATAAGTGATTGATACGATAAGATATTTTATAGATAAATAATTGATTGCTTAGTATTTCATCCCATAAATACTTTATAGTGTCGGATTCACCAATACTGGATTTTCCGTCGTTGGCTTATCCTGACTGCTGAAGTTCCCATATTGGAATTCCAGACGTGCATAAATGGGACTTCTGGAATGCAACATTTTTGCTGTCCGGGCTTCCAATTATTTGAAGGCAGGTCTACAAATGGTTTGTGTCCCTACTCCTGCATTGATCCAAGCGGCACTTCACGGACAATATATTCGGTATCCGTATAGCATCCGTTTTCATCACGCAGCCTGTGTCTCTCTACATATCCCTGATGTTCCAGCTCCTTTAATGCCGATCTCACCGAATCAATGCCGTCCCTGCTGAGGGTTGCAAGCCCTTTTACGTTATAAAAGTTCCTGATTTCGTTCCACCTTAAACGGATGTCCTTTAAAATCATGTAATTCTTCGATTTTCACCATTCCAATACCTGCACCCGAATCGACACTTACTGATGAACACATCACTTTCTTTTTTGTCATTTCACTTTTCCTCCTGATTCTGAATATAAGAAAAGGACGCTTACCTTTCAGAAAAATCCTGAAAACAAGCGTCCTTTCGGCTCTTATCTCAAATATTCAGTTAGAAATATTACATCAAGATTCATATGTCCACTCATACCACGTGCAGAACTACCGACACCTCGATACCGTCCATAATCTGCTTTTTTCGTCCCTGATTGCCTGTCGGTGCAAAACTCATATACCTCGCAAAGTGCCTAAAACTAAGGACTTCTACGAATTCACCCGATGTAGACAACATGCGACTTCGACATGCACCGTCCCCGGAAACATGTCGCATGCCTTCACCTTCTCCACCTGATACCCGTGCCCGCACAGCCACTTCAGATCTCTCGCCAGCGTTGCGGAATCACAGCTCACATATACGATCCGTTCCGGCTGCATCTTCACCATGGTTTCAAGGGCAGCCTCGTCGCATCCCTTCCTTGGCGGATCCACCACGATCACATCTGCATAGATACCCTCTTTTTCATATTTCTCCGGAAGTACCTCTTCCGCTTTGCCGACAAAAAACTCCGTATTTTCATACCCGTTCAGAGCTGCATTGCGCTTGGCGTCAGCAATCGCCTCCGGTACAATTTCCACCCCATAGACCTTACCTGCCTTCTGAGCCAGGAACAGGGAAATCGTTCCGATCCCGCAATACAGATCCCAAACCGTCTCATTTCCCTTCAGATCCGCATATTCCAGCGCAGTCTCATAAAGCTTCTTTGTCTGTACCGGATTTACCTGGTAGAAGGACAACGGGGAAATCTGATATTTGACATTTCCAATATAATCTGTAATGTAATCCCTGCCCCAGACAGAGATCATCTCCGTCCCCATGATCACATTCGTATTTCTGGTATTTACATTGATCGTAATACTGGTCATTCCCGGAATCTCCCGGAGTGAAGCCGACAGTTCCTCGATCCTCTGTATCTTCCTGCCATTCAGGATCAAACAGACCATAATCTCCCCGGTCGTAAATCCCTTACGAATCAATACATGCCGAAGAACACCCTTTCCTGTCTTCTCATCATAGGAAGGAATCTGATATTTTTCCATATGCGCCAGTATCTTCTCCAGAATATACTGATTCTCTTCCACTCCCAGCCAGCACTCCGTGCAGGGAATGATATTGTGAGTCCGTGCCGCATAGAATCCGGTCACCGCATTGCCATCCTTGTCCGTTCCAAAGGGAAACTGCGCCTTATTGCGGTATCTCCACGGATCCTCCATTCCAATGATCTCCGGCTTTGAAAGATCAGAAAAGCCTCCAATGCGAATCAGGTTATTCCATACCTTCTTTACTTTAAATTCGAGCTGGGCTTCATAATCCATTGCCTGCAGCTGGCAGCCGCCGCACTGACGAGCATAGGCACATCGGGGCTCAATCCGCCGCGCAGATGGTTCCAGCACCTTCATAAGACGGGCATACCCGTAGTTTTTCTTCATTTTCATAATCTTCGCTTCCACCGTATCCCCGATGACCGCATCCTTTACAAACAGAGTAAAACCATCCAGCTTGCCGATGCCTTCTCCGTCCACACCCATATCTTCTATTTTTAATGTTACCAAATCATCTTTTTTCATATTGCGCTCCCGAAATAAAATTCTGTTTTGCGTTCATTATAGCATATCCGGAGGCAGCCATGGTATGATAAATACAAAATTTGCCCAGAGGATCGAGCAGATCCGCATGAGACTTTATAAGACGGCACTTCTCTATCTTGGCAGTGAAACTCCTGCCTGTGATGCCGTGGATGAAACGGTCTACAAAGCGCTGAAAAATTATGGAAAGCTCCGCCAGCCGGAATATTTTGACACCTGGATTACCCGTATCCTGATCAATGAATGCCACAACGAGCGAAGACGACAGAAATGGTTCCAGCCTCTGGCAGAAACCGCTGAGACTCTGCAGATCCCAAAAGGAACGGCAGCCACTCGCCAGCGAAGGGCACTTCAATTACTCAGGCTGGAACTTGGAGAGGAGGAATCAGAATGAACCGTATGGAAGAATATGAAAAGCTCCTGCAGGAGCTTGATACTCCTGTACCCGGACTGGAACAGACCCTCGACCGTGCTCAGACACGCCAAAAACACCGCAGACGAATCCTGCGCTCAATCACCGGATGTGCCGCTGTATTCGCCTGCTTTGTACTGCTTGTCAACTTCTGCACGCCGGTGGCATATGCCTGCTCAAAGGTTCCTTTTCTGCGGGAGCTGGCAGAGGCAGTGACCTTTTCTCCTTCTCTGACTGCAGCTGTAGACCACCAATATGCTCAGCCGCTTTATCTCCGGCAGACAGACCGTGATGTCACTGCTTCCATAGAATATCTGATTGTTGATCAGAAGCAGGTCAATGTTTTTTACCGTCTGGATTCCGATATATATGAATATCTGCATGAAGACGCGACCATCCTTTCACCGGAAGGAGACGCTCCTCCCCCCTGTGCCTATTACCTCAACGAGACAGATATACCGAATGGAGAACTCAGAAGTATCACCATCGACTTCGATGACGAAAATGTGCCTGACAGCCTGCGCCTTCAGCTTGACATCAGGGATCTGGGCGCCTGGCAGAAGGAAGAGATTGTCCCTGCAGCCCCCACAGAAGCTGCTCTATGGGATGATACTCCAGAGGCAGCTCCTGCTTATATTGCACACTTTGATTTTCTGCTGAAGTTTGATCCTGCATTCACAGCGACCGGCAAACGCATGGATCTTAACCACACGGTCAGTCTGGACGGGCAGAATATTACCTTTACAGATCTGGAAATCTATCCTACGCACTTGAGGATAAATGTTGTCGACCACCCTGATAATTCCGCATGGCTGAAAAGTCTGAATTTTTATATCGAAACAGACTGGGACATGAAATTCGAACCAATCTCCAACGGTATATCTGCCACTGGTTCCCAAGACTCCCCTATGATGTGTTCCTACCGGGCAGACAGTACGTATTTCTATGATGCCAGACACCTGAAGCTGGTAATTACCGAGGCTGAATGGCTGGATAAGGACCGGGAATACATTCACCTGAATCTCCAAACCGGAGAGGCCGACCATCTTCCTGAAGGAGTAGAACTGGATCAAATCCAGCAGAAGGGTGAAAACTGGCTGTTACATTTCAAAGCCCTTCGACGGAAACCTCATCACAGCCATCAGCTGTTCACCAGTATCTACTATGACTCTGCCGGAAAGGAATACAACCGCAGCTCCTGGAGTGTCACGGATCTGTACGAAGACGACGGAACGGAGATCTCGGAATATTTTACCGAAACCTTCCCTCTGCAGGATTATCCTTACAGTGAAGTCTGGCTCTGTCCATCCTATACCCGCCTTTGGACTGCCGAAGAACCGATCATTATTACCGTTCATTAAAACGAGGCTGTTGCAAAATCTGCTTTTGCAACAGCCCAGTTACTTTTTTACAAGATATCCTCATCTTCACACGATTCCTGTAAAGAAAACGCTTCCAATAGCTTAAAAATAACATCTCTTGTAATCACGTATTCTTTGGGAGAAAGACGTTCCAGACGACTGATCAGTTCGGACAAATCATTCCCACTTTCTTCCGTCTGTCCAAATAAAATTTTATCACTGGAAATAGATAATACCTGACATATTTTTTTAAGCGTGGTAAACGAAATCCCAACTGTTCCCCGTTCAAATGCAGATACACTTTTAGGTCCGAGACCAATCAATTCTGAAAAACGTTCCTGTGTCAGTCCTGCTTTTTCACGCTCTCTTTTTATCCGTCCACCAATTTCTATATTAATTTGCTTTTTTTCCTGCATCTACCCCACCTCCTGGCATTAGTTTAAGTAATGGTAGTGTTGACTAAAACACATTAATAGAGGTATAATTATTCAAACTACTAATGCGATTTTTGTTGTGAAACCTAAATGTGAGGGAGGAAAAAAGTATGTTTTTCGGAAAACCAAAGATGGATGAAGACGAAAGGAAAAGACGGTCAAAAGAGATTGACGATCTGCTGGCTGCCGACAAAAACAAAGAAGCCTACGCAAAAACACTGGAACTGGAAAAACTGGACAAGGATGCTGCCGGTCTGCATCTGAGCTACTTCTATTTCATGGGAGAATGTGTGCGGGAGGACAAGAAAGAGGCACTGAAGAGAATTGAGAAATACGTACGCCGTGTGCCGGATGACTCGGAAGGATGGCTTATGTACGGGCAGTATTTGCGGGCAGACGGAAATGAACCGGATGCGGCATCCTGCTTCGAGAAAGCAGCCGGAATGGGAAATGTACAGGGAAACATTAATCTCGCTGGAAGCTGTAAGATTCTGGCAGATCTGCATCGCAATGAGGCAGCCGGTACACTGAATGCAAAAACATATGCCGACAATAACAATTATGCCGTAACACTTTATATTCGGTGTATGGCAATTTATGATCAGATGGTACAAAAATATCCGAAGGAATTGGACGATTCAGACTGGCAGGGATACGGACGCGCAGCAGACATGATGTATTTTCTCAGTTTGACAGGAGAGGTTAAAAAGGTTAATACTGCTGATCCGGAATCTCAAAATTATCTGAATATGGGGCTGAAAATTGTATCCGGAAAAGGAGATATCCGGGAACAACGGTACTGGAAAGTCAATGCAGCAAAGGTATATGGGCAGATGGAACAGGCAGGCTACACCGTTATGGCAGAATACTTCCGCGCATCTATGTGTCTGTATGCCTGCAGTGAGAAAAAACAGCAGCCGCAGTTTGTCAATGCCAAATGGCACATGGACAGAGCGCAGGAACTGTACGGCAGCTTAAACGCAGCTCAAAAAGAATCCTATCCGGAAGATTTTTCGGACGTTCAGGAGCTGTATCAGAAAATGGAGAAAAAATTCGGAAAAATAGCGGACAACCGTCTGCGTTCAGGAGAATACCCGGATCTTTCCGAGGACTATATGCCGGGACAGGCTCCGGCGATGGAATCCTGTAAACGGTTCATGGAATATCTGAATGCATTGCAAAGCGGTGCCCCGGCGCCAGCTCCATCAAAGGAACCGGAGAAAAAGAAAAAGGGTCTGTTCGGATTTCTGCGTTAAAGGAGGAAAATAAAAATGATGCCTTATATTCTGACTTTTATTGGAATGTTCCTCCGTCAATGGTACATCAATATCATTACTCCGGAAGGAGGAGCTGTGACATTTCTCACAGTCGTTGCAGTTATCCTGACCGCTTTGGGACTTTGGAAAACCTATCGGTGCCAGGGCGGCAGATACGCAGACCGGAAAAGTCTTGGAATTGCTTTCGGAATCCATGGTGTCATCTGGCTGGCGGGATTACTCTTCTTTGGCGCAGTGAGCTGGATTTTGGATAAGATTATCTACCTGATCGCACTTATCATCGGACTGGTCATCGCTTACACCTGGTTCCATTCTCTAAGCGGCGGAAGTTCAAGAGCAGGCTCAGGCTCGGACGGCATGCAAGGTGAAACGGATGATCTTAATGCACTTCCGAATATTATGTATGATGGCTATCAGCGCTGGCAGCTTCAAGCCAGAAACAACGACCATGTCGTCTATCATAATGATGAGGGCGGAACGATCATCATTCGGCAGGCAAGTATCACGGGCGGCAGTATTCAGACAGATGTCGGATTTTTCCAGACATATCGGTAAATAAGCACAAAAAATCAGGGAGAATTCCTTTTCATTATAGAATTCTCCCTGATTTTTCATTCTGTGCCTAATAAGAATTTATAGTACGCTTACTTCCCCGTCTTACGGATATTTGACTCCATCAGACGATTATATCCAAGCCACCCATTATTGTCTCCTGCTGCCTGCAGTGTCTCAATCATGGTCTCCATATGAGCATCTGTGTTATCAGCAAAATTCAGCGCCACCGCTTCCAGAAGCGCCGGCTTCTTCGGAGAGCCATATTCCAGTTCTCCATGATGGGCAAGGATACAGTGCTTCAGCTCATTGCCAAGCTTTGCCGGGAACCCGGGAATCTGACGGATCCGTTCACCCACCAGCTCTGCACCGATCATAATGTGTCCCAGAAGCTGTCCCTCATCTGTATAATCATTCTCCGGAAATGCAGACAGCTCATATACCTTTCCGATATCATGGCACATTGCCGCCGCATACAGAAGATCTGCGTTCAGCATCGGATATGTATGTACATAGTAATCACAGAGCTTTGTGACACTTAATGTATGCTCCAGAAGCCCGCCGACAAATCCGTGATGCACGCTCTTTGCAGCACTGCTGAACTTGAACGCTTTCACAAATTCCTGGTCATCCACAAAAATGTTCTTCAGAAGCTTTGCAAGATATGGATTCTCCATTTTTCCAACGAAGCTCACCAGCTCCCGATACATAGTCTCTATATCCTTGCTGCTTACCGGAAGATAGTCCGAAGGATTATATTCTCCCTCCTGTGCCTTGCGCACACGCTTCACATTCAGCTGGATCTGTCCCTGAAAACTGGTCACATCCGCAACGATATCCACATAATCCAGACTGTCAAAGCTGCCGATCCCCTGTGAATTCGGATCCCAGATCTTTGCATCCGCCGTCCCCGTCTTATCCTGCAGGATCACATTCTCGTATGCCTTTCCTGCTTTTGTCAGCGCTGACTGGCGGGATTTGCACAGATAAATGCCGGAAACGCGCTCGCCCTCCCTGAAAGCTTCAATGTATTTCATAACTCCTCTTATTCTCCCTCTATTCTAATATTTTCAGCTCCACCAACACTTCCAGCTCCTGATAACCGGACATGTCCGATCTCTGACAGGTGACCTGAATGCTCTGCCCATTGGAGCACTTCAGCAGAATCGCCATCACATCCTTCAGATTCGTGATCGGCTGTCCGCTCATGGACGTAATCACATCTCCCGGCTGAATACCCGCTTCGATCGCCGGAGAATCCAATGCCACCTCAGACACATAGACTCCGATCGGAAGTCCCTCTGCCTCGGATACAGCCGTTGTCACGTCCACTCCCATAATACCCATATAGACAATATCCTGATTATTGGATAAATGCTCGATTACATTTTTCAGATCAGAGATCCCATATGCCTGAATCGTATCCTTCTGGCTGCTCACTTCATACTGATCCTGGATCCATCCGATGATCTTGCCGCTCCAGTTCACAAGAACACCGCTGCCGGAGCTGGTTCTGCTCATATCCGTGGTCAGGACATTATACTCTCCGTCATAAACTCCTGTCATCTGGGATACGGAGGTCAGATTTCCGAACAGGATCGAGTCCGCATTGCCAATGGGATTTCCCACTGCGATCACCGGCTCTCCGTTCCTCACTGTCTTGGAGGAACCAAAATCCGCATACTGAAGAATCTCCTTCGTCTCCTCTGTCACTTCACTGGTATTCACACTGATCACCGCAAGCCCTGTCGTCCTGTCATACCGCTTCAGAACTGCCGGGGCAGTTGTATGGTCATGAAAGGTTACCGTCAGCTTCTCACTGTTCCTGACGTCTCCATAATTGGTCAGGATCAGGATCTCCACTCCATTATCCCCTACTGCCACACCGGATACGGAACTCTGGCTTGTAAAGGTCTCATCAAACCAGTCTGTATCCACCGTAGTTGCAGAGACGCTGACCAGGCTCTTCTCTACCTGATTGCCGATCTGCATAAGCTGATGATACATATTTTTATAATCCTCCAGCTGCATGCTGACCGTCTCCGTGATATAGACTGTGGACTCCTCCGTTTCCTCCGGCTCCGTGACGGCTTCCGTCTCTTCGGGAATCGTGATCGGACGTACCTGTTCCTCCTGCCTGTCCAGCTTTGGCACAAAGATTACCCAGATAAGCAGTGCCGTCAGACCAAACAGTGCACCGCAGGCTGCAGACCAGGCAATCTTCTGTATAAGCCGGTTCTGATAAAGCGGCTTCTGCTTCACGGTCTCCTGTATAAATGAAAATTCTGAATTTCTGTTTTCTTTTCCGTCTGCCATAACAGCCTCCTGTGTCAGGAAGAAAGATGCTTTTACGTGATAAAGGTGGATAACAGCCCCTGAGGCCGTTCTAGGTACAGTATACTATCTTTTATGTTAAGTGTCCATAAGTTCTGCTTTTCATTCCGTAATAAATAAGGTAAAATGTCAATAGACATTTTACCCGCGCATGGGATTTCTGCGGAACCGCAGAAAATCCGGCGTATCCGCCTGAGGCGCCATGACCGCTTATGGTCATGGTAAAATGAGTGTGGTAACAGGAGGATTTTATGAATCAGAAAGTATTAAAAAAATTAGAATTTGACAAAATCATTCATATATTGACCAGTCACGCCGCTTCTGCAGGTGCAAAGGACCTTTGCGAACACCTGCTGCCCTCCGGTTCCCTGAATGAGATCGAACTGGCACAGCAGGAAACAGCAGATGCACTGCGCCGTATTTATCGGAAGGGAAGCCTGTCCTTTGGCGGTATCCGGGATATCCGCGGCTCCATGAAACGCCTGGAGATCGGCGGAGTTCTCGGCATGGGCGAGCTTCTGCATATTATGTCTCTGCTGGAGACCGCCGGAAAGGTAAAGCAATACGGGCAGAGAGATTCTGACGAAGAGGAAAAGGACTCCCTGGATGAATCCTTTGATCTTCTCGAACCCCTTACGTCTCTTGCCAATGAGATCCGCCGCTGTATCCTGTCAGAAGAGGAGATGGCAGATGATGCCAGCAGTACCCTGTCCCAGATCCGGCGCTCCATGCGTCATATGAATGACAAGGTACACAGTACACTGAACTCCATGGTCAACGGTTCGGTCCGCACCTATCTGCAGGATGCCGTCATCACCATGCGCGACGGCCGCTACTGCCTTCCGGTCAAAGCTGAATACAGAGGACAGGTTCCCGGCATGATCCATGACCAGAGCTCCACCGGCTCCACACTGTTTATCGAGCCTATGGCAGTGGTCAAACTGAACAATGATTTTAAGGAGCTTCTGCTGAAGGAACAGCAGGAGATTGAAAGGATCCTGGCTGTATTGAGTGAGACTGCCGCCGGATACAGAGAACTGATCGATGATAACTACCGGCTTCTTGTGCGTCTGGATTTTATCTTTGCCAAAGCCATGCTTGCAAAGGATATGAAAGCGACCCGGCCGCTTTTCAATACGGAAGGCCGTATCCATATCAAGGACGGACGTCATCCGCTTCTGGATCCTCATAAGGTAGTTCCGATCCATATCTGGCTGGGCAAGGACTTCAATCTGCTCATTGTCACCGGACCCAATACGGGAGGCAAGACCGTTTCCCTGAAGACCGTGGGACTTTTTACGCTTATGGGACAGGCAGGGCTTCACATTCCTGCCTTTGACCGTTCCGAGCTCGCCGTTTTTGACCAGGTGTTTGCTGATATCGGCGACGAACAGAGCATCGAGCAGAGTCTGAGTACATTCTCATCTCATATGAGCAATATTGTATCCATTCTCCAGGAGGCAACTCTCAATTCCCTGGTCCTGTTCGATGAGCTTGGTGCCGGAACAGACCCCACGGAGGGAGCCGCTCTTGCCATCTCGATTCTGGATCATCTGCACCGTCAGGGTATCCGCACCATGGCGACCACCCATTACAGCGAGCTGAAGATCTATGCCCTCTCTACCGAAGGCGTGGAAAATGCCTGCTGTGAATTTGATGTGGAATCTCTGCGTCCCACCTACCGTCTGCTGATCGGTATTCCGGGCAAAAGCAACGCATTTGCCATTTCCTCCAAGCTGGGACTTCCGGATTTCCTGATTGAGGACGCAAGAAAGCAGATCAATGCCCAGGATGAAAGCTTTGAGGACGTGATCGCCGGACTGGAGCACAGCCGTGTCACGCTGGAAAAGGAGCAGGAGGAGATCAAACGCTACAAGGAGGAGATCCGCACGCTCCGCAATGCCCTCCAGAAGAAGCAGGACCGCATAGACGAACGCCGGGATAAGATCCTGAAGGATGCCAACGAAAAGGCAAATGCCATTCTTCGTGAAGCCAAGGAATATGCGGACGAGACCATGAAGAACTTCCACAAATTCGGCAAGACCAATATCTCTGCCAAAGAGATGGAAGCAGAACGGGCTCGCCTCCGGGAGAAGATCAAGAATACCCAGACCGGTATCCAGCCCCAGGCACCCAAGCCAAAGAAAAAGGTCAAAGCCGCTTCTCTGCATATCGGGGACAAGGTACGTGTTTTAAGCCTGAATCTGGAAGGAACCGTGAGTACCCTTCCCAATGCCAGGGGAGATCTGTTCGTACAGATGGGTATCCTTCGCTCTCAGGTAAATATCAATGACCTGGAATTTCTGGGAGAAGCAGAACAGCTTCAAAAATCCGTCTCCTCCTCCGGCAGCGGCAGGATCAAGATGTCCAAATCCGCTTCTGTGAGCACGGAGATCAATCTGATCGGCATGACCGTGGATGAAGCCATCGGAAATCTGGATAAATATCTGGACGATGCTTACCTCGCTCATGTACCCAGCGTGCGTATTGTACACGGCAAAGGTACCGGCGCACTCCGCAATGCCGTACATCAGCACTTAAAACGCTGCAAATATGTGAAATCCTACCGCCTCGGCGCTTTTGGCGAAGGCGAAGCGGGAGTTACCATTGCAGAATTCAAATAGACAAAGGAGATATCTATGCCATCCAAGCAGAAAATATTAATCGTCGATGACGATGCAAATATTGCAGAGCTGATCGCCCTTTACCTGACCAAGGAATTTTACGAGGTACAGATCGTGGAAGACGGAGAACAGGCATTACAGGTATTCGACAGTTTTCAGCCCAATCTGATCCTGCTGGACCTGATGCTTCCCGGTATGGACGGCTATCAGGTCTGCCGGGAGATCAGATCCCGCTCCAACACTCCCATTATCATGCTCTCAGCCAAGGGAGAGATTTTCGATAAGGTACTGGGACTGGAGCTGGGCGCAGACGACTATATGATCAAGCCCTTCGACTCCAAAGAACTGGTTGCGCGGGTCAAAGCAGTCCTCCGCCGTTTCCAGCCGGTAAGATCCGAAGCTGCCCCTGCTTCCCGTCTGGTGCAGTATCCGGACCTGATCATCAACCAGACCAATTATTCTGTCATTTATCAGGGCCACACCGTAGACATGCCGCCCAAGGAGCTGGAACTTCTTTATTTCCTTGCCTCCTCTCCGAATCAGGTCTTCACCCGGGAACAGCTTCTGGATCACATCTGGGGCTATGAATATCTGGGGGATACCCGGACTGTAGATGTGCACATCAAGCGGCTCCGGGAAAAGATCAAGGACCATGATGCATGGCGTCTGGCAACCGTCTGGGGCATCGGCTACAAGTTTGAGGTGAAGTAATGCGTCTGTCCCTGAACCCCAAGTTCCTGTTTGCCTATCTGCTCTTTGCCCTGTCCAGCTTCCTGTGCATTTCCACAGTCACTTCGCATCTGATGCTGAAGAATACTGTGGAGCAGAAAGCAAACGCCTTCTATCAGGAAGGACTCTATCTGTCTGACCAGTATGTTGAAAATTATTTTGAAGGGCAGAGAGACCCTCAGATGTATCCTACGCTCCAGTCCCATCTCTCTTCTCTGGACGTATATCTGAATGCAAGCATCTGGCTGATCAACAAAGAAGGAACGATCATCGCGAATTCCTCCAATTCCGCTCTGTCTGAAGAAGCGGCTGCGATTCCGAATTTTAATTCGGTGCTGCCCGGAGGAAAATACTACATGGTGGGAGATTTTTTCCACATGTTTGAGGAAGATACCCTGAGCGTACTTCTTCCGGTCTCCCACGACTACCATGTGCGGGGCTATATTGCCATCCACACCCCCATGTCGGTTCTCATACAGGAAAAGGAAGGATATCTCCTCTCCTTTTACATCACTCTGATCCTCCTGATGGTTATCGGACTTGTCTATGCCGCCGCCAACTGGCTGCTGATCGGTCTGCCTCTCCGCAGGCTGCGAAAGGCTGCCGGAGAATATGCCGTCGGGAATTTCAGTGTCCCCATAAACATGAAACGGGAGGACGAGCTGGGTTTTCTCGCCTACACCATGGACTTTATGGCACAGTCCTTAAAGGACTGTGACGAAGATCAGCGGAAACTGATCTCCAATGTTTCGCACGACTTCCGCTCCCCGTTAACCTCTATCAAAGGATACATTGAAGCCATCCTGGATGGAACGATCCCCTACGAAATGCAGGAAAAATACCTGCATACGGTACTCAGGGAAACGGAGCGTCTGACCAAGCTGACCAGTGACCTCCTAACGCTCAATTCCATGGATCCAAAACAAAATCGTCTGCGGAAAAGCAGCTTCGATATCAATGCAGTCATCAAGGACACTGCGGCAGCCTTTGAGGGGATCTGTATCTCCAGACACATTTCCATCGACCTGCTCTTCTGTGACTGGTCATCCTATGTTTATGCGGATATGGGCAAGATCCAGCAGGTATTGTACAATCTGATCGACAATGCGATCAAATTCAGTCCTCAGGACTCGGTCATCACCATTGAAACAACGGCAAAATTTGAGAAAATATTTGTTTCCGTCCGGGATGCCGGCATCGGTATTCCACGCGAAAGTTTGAAAAAAATATGGGAGCGCTTTTATAAGACCGACCTGTCCAGAGGAAAGGACAAGCGGGGAACCGGTCTTGGTCTTGCCATTGTCAAAGAAATCATCCAGCTCCACGATGAAAATATCAATGTAATCAGTACCGAAGGCGTCGGTACAGAATTTATCTTCTCCCTGAGCAGGGCAAGTGAAGAAACTCCCCCCGAATAAACGTATGTATCAAAAACAGGAGGCTGTACCCCCTGACCGGCATCCATTCGATCCCGGTCAGCCGTGTACAGCCTCCTGTTCATTTATAAAATCCTATACCCGATTATAATTGATCAGGCATCCCTTTAATATAATCTCTCTCTCTTCGTCGGTCATCTCACCCAGTCTCAGAGTGAACTCCTTCAGCTCGTCCTTTACCACATACGCCTTCACTTCAGAAGCCTTCTCACGCACTGCCCCGGCAATATCCGGAAGGAAGATATAGTCTCCGTTGGTGAACGGCAGCTCTCCCTCATCGATCAGGAAGGGCAGCATACCCCAGTTGATCAGATTGGAACGGTAGCGCTTGGTCGCATAGCTGTTCGCAATATTCGCCCAGCCGCCCAGTACCTTCTGACAGGATGCAGCCTGCTCACGGGCAGAACCGTCACCCGGCTTCACAGCGAAGATGGTGCTTCCAACGCCCACATTTCCCTCTCCCACCTGCGGATACAGGGTGTGGATCGTCTGGAATACCGGCTTTAACTCCGGCACAGCCTCCAGCGGACAGCTTCCTGCTTCGATCGCCTTCTGTGCTGCCTGGATCGCCTTTGCCTTACCCACATACTCCGGATCCTTTCTGGATAAGGTGAACTCTGCAAGTCCCAGCGGATTGGAACGATAGGAAGAAGTCTCACCGGAAGGAATCAGCTCGTCCGTGGTCGTTACCGGATCATGGATCTCAGATACCACCTTCAGCACCATGTACTGCGGAAGGGCACTCATTGCAGGCCAGTCCTTGATATTGGGTCCAAAGTGGATCTCCACATCCGGATCTGCGACTCCCTTGCTGTCAAATACACGATTCTCATAGATCTGTTTGTCGAAGAAGTATTTCGGATTCCGGTATTCCACATCCAGCTCTGTCGCCGCTGTCAGATATCCCTTATTTGCCGCTGTGGCTGCAATGGAACGGGCATCCATCAGTGCAACCGATGCGATCTGTCCGCTCTGGAGCTTGGAGCCCTCACGATTCGGGAAGTTTCTGGTAGAGTGACGGATACTGAAGCCGTTATTGGACGGTGTGTCTCCCGCACCGAAGCACGGTCCGCAGAATGCAGTCTTCATAACAGCGCCTGTCTGCATCAGCTTCGCAGCCGATCCGTTTTTGATCAATTCCATATAAACAGGCATGGATGCCGGATATACGCTTAATGTAAATTCATCCGCACCAATACTCCTGCCGTCCAGGATATCTGCCGCCGCGCAGATATTTTCAAATCCGCCGCCTGCACATCCGGCAATGATTCCCTGATCCACATACAGCCTGCCGTCACGGATCTTATTTCTCAGAGAGAAGTCCACCTTATCTCCAAGGCTGACCTTTGCACGTGCTTCGCAGTCTGCCAGAATGTCAGAAAGATTTGCATTCAGCTCCTCAATGGTATATGCATTGCTCGGATGGAACGGCATGGCGATCATGGGCTTTACCTTGCAAAGATCCACTACGATCATACCGTCATAATATGCCACGCTTCCCGGATTCAGCTCTTTGTAGTCCCCGCTTCTTCCATGGATCTCGTAAAATTCCCGGATCTTCTCATCCGTCTTCCAGATAGAGGACAGACAGGTGGTCTCTGTCGTCATAACATCAATGCCGATACGGAAATCCGCACTCAGATTTGCCACACCGTCACCAATAAACTCCATTACCTTATTATTCACATAGCCGTTGGCAAATACTGCCTTGATGATCGCCAGGGCAACGTCCTGCGGTCCCACTCCCACTGCAGGCGCTCCGGTCAGGTAAACACCGACCACTCCCGGCATGGGAATATCATAAGTCTGATTCAGAAGCTGCTTCACCAGCTCCGGACCGCCCTCGCCCATCGCCATGGTTCCCAGCGCACCATAACGGGTATGGCTGTCCGATCCAAGGATCATCTTGCCTCCGCCCGCAAGCATCTCCCGTGCAAACTGATGAATGACTGCCTGATGCGGCGGAACATAGACACCGCCGTACTTTTTGGCACAGGTCAGTCCAAACATATGGTCATCTTCATTAATGGTGCCTCCCACCGCACACAGACTGTTGTGGCAGTTGGTCAGCACATAGGGCATGGGAAATTTCTCAAGTCCCGACGCACGGGCAGTCTGAATGATCCCCACGAACGTAATGTCATGGGAGGTCAGCTTGTCAAAACGGATCTTCAGCTTTTCCATGCTGCCGGATGTATTATGGTCCTTCAGAATGTCATAGGCAATGGTCTGCTTCTTCGCTTCCTCTTTGGAAGGGACTTCCGCCATTCTGCCGGCAAGAATAGACGAAGCATCGGCGGAATCTGCGATAATCTCAGTTCCATTTAAGACATATGCCCCGCTGTTATATAATGTAATCATAGACACCTCCACCAAAAAACGTGTAATCGTTATTATTGTATACAATTATACGATTCGTCCTCCGGAAAAGCAAGTCTTAAATCAATTCTCCTCCTGCAGCCCAGGGGAACGCCACGGTTACCTTGAACAGATCCCCGTCCAGATAAATATCGAAGGTTCCGTTCTGCAGCTCGGTCAGATCCTTTGCAATGGCAAGTCCCAGTCCGCTGCCTTCTGTGGTACGGGATTCATCCCCTCTTGTAAACCGTTCCGTCAGCTCCTCCGCCGTAATATTCAACGGCTGCTCGGAGACATTTTTCATGGACAGCACTGCCATCTGTCCGTCGCATTTCACATCCAGATACACCCTGGTATTGGGCATGGCGTACTTTTCCACATTGCGGTAGAGATTTTCAATGATTCTCCACAGTCTCCTGCCGTCCGCCTCCACATACAGCGGATAATCCGGATAACCGGACATCAGCTTCAGCCCTCTGGCTGCAAAGCGCTCTTCAAATTCGCCGCTGGTCTGCATCAGAAGCTCCTTGAAGTCGATTCTCTGAATGTCCAGCGTCACATTGCCTGAGCTGGCTCTGGAAGCCTCCACCAGATCCTCCGTAAGCTGCTTCAGCCTCTGGGATTTCTGATCCAGCACCCGCAGATATTCCTGCGCCTTCGGATGATCGATCTTCTCCCGCTTCATAAGATCCACATAATTGATGATAGAAGTCAAAGGCGTCTTCAGATCATGAGATACATTGGTGATCAGATCCGCTTTCATGCGCTCACTCTTCATCTGCTCCTGAAGCGCACTTTTTAGTCCGTCCCCCAGATTGTTCACCGCTTCTGCCATCTGCATATTATTCTGGAAAAGACCCTCTGTGGAGATCCGCGCATCCTGCTCTCCGTTTGTCATGGCAAGCACTCCGTCCAGCAGTCTCTGACGCTGAAGCGCTTCCCAGATGAGGATTCCCAGAACAGCAAGCTTGTAGCCCAGAAGCACCACATCCCCGATCAGTCCGGTTCCCAGGATCAGCCGGAGGACCGCCCCGATCAGCTCATATCCTGCAAAACAGAGACAGAGACGCACAACGGTATTTGCATGCTCCATTACCAGAAGCAGTGCCCTTCCCGTATATTCTGCCAGCCGCCAGAGCAGATACAGTGCCGTGATCAGAAGAATCACACCGCCGGTCACAACGGGACCGATATAACCCGGCAGCACCTCCTGGGCCTTCTCATATTCCCGGGCTGACACCGCCATCTCGTCCGCCACCGGAAAACCGGTGTCGATTCCCACATAGACCTGATACTCTCCGGTCAGATGAATATTCCATCCGCTCAAAAGAGAATGGGTATTGTAGGAATAATAGTCTCCCACATTCTGCTGTGCCACATTGGTGGAACGGCTGTCAAAAATGTAATAGCTTCCCAGATTTTTAAAATATGCCTCAAAATCTTCCTGTACCGCACCTTCATGCTGAAGCTCCGGTACATTGGTGATTATATTTCCATTTCCCAGATCCCACAATGCATAACGCACATTAACTGCCTCATAGGACCATGCTTTCTTCAGCTCCTGATATTCCGCCACGTCCTTCTGAAGCATATTCATGACTTCCTGGATCTGGCTGACTACCACATTGTACTCCTCATCGCATTCATTGGCGTATTCCTGAATACTTCCATAGAATAATGGCTTATAGGGCTCATACAGAACATCGGAACCAAAGCTTGTTCCCTTCAGGCTCCATTGATACAGATCCCCCAGACGATAGCAGATTCCATTGCTCTTCTCACTCTCCGGCATGGTCTCATAGACCGTTCTGGAATCCAGATAATCCCTTACCCGGATGATCTTGTCCGGATCATAAGCCCCTCCCTTTTCCAGACGGCTGCTTTTTGCCGCCACAGAAAGTGCATTGTAGACCGCCTCCGAAGCCTGGCTGGCATATTGCCCGGTCTCCAGGTACTCCCTTCCCCGAAGGACATCCTCCCAGACCTCTCTTCCGTATCCGCTGCGTGCACCTGACGCAAGACCAATGGTCAGCGCTGCCGCTGCCAGCAGATTCAGGATCACTGCAAAACACCTTAGAAAAGCAGTATATTTCCTCTTTTTCATATTGCCTCCTATTCCCTGTCAATCTTATAGCCCACGCCCCAGACAACCTTCAGATACCGCGGGTCTTTGGGATTGATCTCGATTTTTTCCCGGATATGGCGAATATGTACAGCTACGGTATTGTCGCCGCCGATGGCTTCCTCGTTCCAGATCCGTTCATAGATCTGGGCGATGGAAAAGACTCTGCCCGGATTCTGAACCAGCAGAAGCAGGATCCGGTATTCGATGGGCGTCAGCTTCACCGCTTCCCCATCCACCGTCACTTCCTTGCGTTCATCGTCCATGACCAGACCTCCGATCCGGAATACGGTCGGTTTCGACTCTGCGATCGCCCCCAGCTGCGTATACCGGCGGAGCAGGGATTTCACCCTTGCCGTCAGCTCCAGCGGATTAAAGGGCTTCGTGATGTAATCATCCGCCCCGATATTCAGTCCCAGAATCTTATCCACATCCTCGGACTTGGCTGACAGGAAAATGATCGGCACACTGCTTGTCTCCCGGATCTTCATGGTCGCCCGGATCCCATCCAGGTGAGGCATCATAATGTCCAATAAAACCAGATGTACTTCCGTGCTCTCCAGCGTCCGGATGGCTTCCAGCCCGTCATAGGCCTTCAGTACCGTATATCCCTCCTGGCTTAAATAGATCTCTATCGCATCTACGATCTCGCGGTCATCATCGCATACCAGTATGTTCATATTCGTTTCTCCTTTTCTGATTACAGTTATACCATTTCATTTTTAAGATGAAAGAGGCAAAATTATTAAGATTCCTTTAAAAAATGCCGCCGCAGGCATTTCTTCTGCGGCAGCACAATTACTATCCTATCAGGTTTTCAGGATTCAGGCATTCCAGCTCCGGCAGCACAAATCTTCCGTCCTTCCGGATCAGTACATCATCGAACCAGATCTCCCCACCGCCATACTCCGGTCTCTGGATCAGCACCAGATCCCAGTGGATGGATGAGGAATTTCCATTAGGCGCCTCATCATAGCAGTTTCCCGGAGTAAAATGAATGGATCCCATGATCTTCTCATCGAACAGCGTGTCCTTCATAGGATGCAGAATATACGGGTTTACGCCGATGGCGAACTCTCCCACATATCTGGCTCCCTCATCCATATCAAATACTTTGTTGATCCGTTCTGTATCATTGGCTTTTGCCCTGACGATTCTGCCGTTTTCAAAGGTCAGGCAGATATTCTCATAGGTAAATCCCTGAAATACAGACGGTGTATTGTAAGAGAGCGTTCCATTGACGGAGTCCCTTACCGGCGCCGTATAGACTTCCCCGTCCGGAATATTCATCCTTCCCGCACAGGGAATCGCAGGAATCCCTTTTATAGAGAAACTTAGGTCCGTTCCCGGTCCCGTCAGACGAACCTGATCCGTCCGGTTCATCAGCCGGATCAACGGCTGCATGGCTCTCTCCATCCGGCTGTAATCCAGATTACATACCTGAAAATAAAAATCCTCAAAGGTCTCCGTGCTTGTTCCGGAAAGCTGCGCCATGGCATCGTTGGGATAACGGAGCACGACCCATCTGGTCTTCGGCACACGGATGCCATGATGCACCGGCGTCACATAATACTTTTCATATACTGCCATCCGCTCCGCAGGCACATCCGACAGCTCAGAGACATTGTCGCTTCCGCGCACACCGATATAACAGTCCATATTGGACATCTCCAGCGCATCCACCTGCGCCATCAGCTCCATCTGCTCCTTTGTGCACTCCATGATCTGAAGCCGCTGAAGCTGCGGATCCGTATAATGAACGAACGGAAGTCCGCCCGCCTCATAGACCGCCTTTACCAGCTCCTTCGCCAGCGGTCTGGTACTCTCTCCTGTATAATGTACATACACCTTGTCTCCCTGACCCACCTGGCAGGAGTAATTCACCAGATTGTGTGCAAGGGTTTTGATTCTCTCATCCATTGCCTGTCCTTCCTTCTATTCCGGCAGACAAGTAAAAAACTGATTGCCTGCCGCCTCAAACATTGCGGTACTGTCCTTGATCCCCGCTTTTCTAAGGGCTGTCTGCCCCGGTTCATAATAGGTAATATTCAGCGGATCATAGCCGACGATCAGCACCGGGCTGCCCGTATTGGCAACCGCTATGACCGGCATCCCCTGACTCACATAATACAATGCCATATTCAGGCTGCATCCCGGAATCAGGCAGACGCTCTCTCCCAGTTCTCTCTCCAGGAGCTCCCATACTTCCGTGCCTGCATCCAGCTCCGCCTGCACATCCATATAGATCTGCTTCTGACGCAGCAGAAGCTGCACACACTGCGCAATACCGCTTCCGCTCATCTCCATGGTCTCCAGATCTTCAAATCCGGTTATCTGCGTTCTGACCAGACGGTTTCCCCGCTCCCAGTAACACTGATATCCATTTTTCCAGACTGATCCCATGCCTTCATAGGCATAAACCACTGCCTCCGGCAGTGTATCGAAGCCTTTTGCCGTCCCCTGAAAGCTCCATGCGTAATAGCTTTCCGTTCCCTGATTTTCCAGCTGCAGGATGCGTTCTCCTTCAAACAGAACCAGCTTTACCTTCGGACGCTTCATCGAACTTTTCTTTATCTTTCCCTCATAGGCAAAATGATATTCATTCCTTTTTACTTCATCGCTGGCGGTCTCCAGGCTCAGCTTCTCCTGAACCGGCTCACTGGTATACGTAATGGGTTCCGGCAGTGCCTCCGCATAAGAGCCATCTCCCGTCAGGGTAATACAGGACAGATCGATCCGGTTCTCCACGATAGAAACACCCGTCACATATTTTCCCTTGGATGCGTAATCAAACTCCCGCACCTCATTTCCCGAAGTCCCGCGGATGGTGACCTTATACATCGGTACGATCTGCTGTCCTGCCATATCGGTTCGGATATCCTCCCGATATGCGGTTCCATAGAGGAAATCCTCCTCCATAAAACCAAGCACCTGCAGCGCCTCTGTGCTTTCTGCCGGAATCTGTCCAATGGTTCCGTTTCCGGTATTCAAAAGACTGATATTTTCCCCGTTCTCATCTGTCCACGCAGCAAGCCGCCCGCTCTCGGACACCTGAAGATTCTTCTCACTGACACCCTCTGCCAGGATCTTCACCGAGCAGTCTGCCAGATTGATCTGAAGGATCATGTCCCGATAAGAAAGCCACGCCTTTCCGGTCTCATTCTCCACTGCCAGCTCGCCGATCTCCTCCCTGACCACCTGATAAGGGCGGTCGCTCGGCAGAAAATACTGCTCCTCTACCGTATTCATAAGCGCATCATAATGGCAGAGCAGGACACCGCTTCTGCCCTCATAATTGCCGCGGTTCATGTATCCGTACACCAGGAAATCCATGCTGCCGGAATCCTCCACCGTCAAAATCCGGAAATCATGGGCATTGTAAAAGCCTCTTGCATCCTCTCCATCCTCAAAGCCATAGACACGGCTCAAACGGTTCTGTCCAAAATCATAGCACCAGAGCTGTCCCTGCTGGACAAAGCCGACCACGCTTTCATCCTCATTCTTCCGGTAATTGATATCACCGCTCTGGATGCCAAAGGGGATCTTCCCGTCCTGTACAAGCTGCCCGTCCACTGAAAAAATACGGTCTGCAGTCCGCTCATATGCCAGCAGATACATATTCGATACCGAGTAACGTATCCGGAAGGAATCGGTTACCTCGTAAACTTCCCCGGTCTGTGTATTTCTCAGATCATATTCCATCACCAGAGAGACGATGTCTCCCTCCAGCTCTGTAAAGCGCAGAAGCTCTTCGGATATTTGCTCAACCGGCATGTCGCCCCAGGCGACCGGACCGGACCGGGAATGGATATTGACATAGCCCAGGCTTCTGCCATCCATCGTACCGTCAGGCTCCAGCTTATTCAAATAGGCATGCTCCGTATCCTTCTGCACGGTCATGTCATGAAATTCCTTTGCAAAATCCACGCATTCCTGTACATGGTTCTGTCCCAGATAACTGATCTGGGAATAGTAAAAGACCGGACCATGTTCCTCAGTCTGTACCTTCAGAAGAAAAAGATATTTCTCTCCTCTCTCCAGAAGATCCTTCAGATCCAGCGTCAGATGAAGATACTTCCCATCATCCTCTGCCGGAAGATTCTCCCCGCTTTCAATGAGCCTGCTCATATCCAGACTGCGCACCTCATAAGAAATGTTCTCAATCTGCGCATTGTATTTCTCAACCGCAATTCCCAGCCTGTGGTCCTCGGACAGCCCCAGAATAGAATCCATCATATAGCTTCCATCCATCTCCGTCACATAGCCATGCATCTCATTGTAAATCTGCCCGTCCTTCTCTGCATAAACCACAGGCAGAGTTGCCTCTGCCATCGCCGCGGTCATATCCCGATTGCCCATATAGGTCGCATAATTCATAAATCCGACTCCCGCCAGAAATGCCAGCAGGATCGTAACACATTGTATAATTCGTCTCTTCATTCTTTTCTCCAGAATACTTTCTGTTTTTTATTGTAACAATCTTTTTTTCCATGGTCAATATCTGTTACTGTTCCGTCCAGGTCATTATGGAAAGCACCGAAAGCAATTCCTGTTCTTCTTTCTGCGGCGCATCATCTCCTGCAGAAGCAATACCCCGATCAGATCCTGCAGCTGCTCCCAGCCCGGCGCCTTATCGTCAAACTTCTCTCCCGTCTGTGCGCCGTCCCATACCTCTTTGGACTTTCGCATCAGAGATAACTGATCCGGATACTCATCATACATCATACTTCCCGGATACTCAAGCCCATTGCATACTTCCTCCACGTAGGGCTGCAGCCGCCTCGCCATCAGAGGATACAGCTCTCTTAACCGCTTTGTATCCATCTCATCCTCCATACGCTCCGGCGAATCCCACAGATTCCAGTAGTTCATCTGGTTCCCGTAGGGATACAGCCATGGAAATGCCCTGTTTTCAGGGAATGCAGTGTAGGGAGAGTTCATATAAAAGGGATTCCATTCTCTGTTTGTCTTCATGAAATCGACTCCATTTCCATATTATTATATATTACCTATATGCAGCTGATACGAAAAAGGCTATTTTAAATAACAAAAACAGAGCTATCGCATTCACAATAGCCCTGCCTTATCTTATGATATGAAATCAAAATATTTTATCAAAACCCGGATTACAATAGATCTTCCCCATTTGTGGCAATTACTTTTTTATACCACTCAAAGGACTTCTTCTTACTCCGGTTCAAAGTGCCATTCCCCTCATTGTCCTTATCCACATAGATAAAGCCATACCGTTTCTTCATTTCGCCCGTTGTAAAGGAAACGCAGTCAATACATCCCCAGGGGGTATATCCCATCAGCTCCACACCGTCCAGCAATACCGCTTTTTTCATTGCTTCAATGTGTTCTCGAAGATATGCAATTCGATAATCATCCTCAATGCTTCCATCCGGCTCTACCTTGTCAATAGCTCCAAATCCATTTTCCACAATGAACAATGGCTTCTGATATCTTTCATACAGAAGATTCAGTGCATAACGGAGTCCTACAGGATCGATCTGCCAGCCCCAATTGCTTTTCTCCACAAAAGGATTACTGACACTTCCCGGATACCCATCCAATCCATTCCCTTCGCACACAACATCTGCTTTTACCGCATTCGTCATGTAATAACTGAAGCCTACGTAATCTACGGTACCTTCCTTCAGGATCCGGGCATCCTCTTCTTCCATATGAATACGGAAATTCTTTCTCTCCCATTCTCTCAGGATGTAAGTCGGATATTCGCCCCGTACATGCACATCCCCAAACAGATACCTGTCATGCATTGCCTCCACCGAATACATCATGTCATCCGGATGACAGGAATACGGATAGATCGGCACACAGGCAACCATGCACCCAATCTGGAAATCCGGGTTGATCTCATGTCCTTTCTGAACCACAAGCGCACTGGAAACCAGTTCATGATGCACCACCTGATACATACACTCCTCCGGATTCTCCTCATTCATAAAGATCACACCGGAGCAGGTATAGCCAAACAACGGATATTTGAAGTTTTTCTGATTGTTGATCTCATTAAATGTCATCCAGTATTTTACTTTATTCTGATATCGCTCCATTACAGTCACGGCATACCGTACAAAGAAATCAATGACCTTCCGGTTCTTCCAGCCGCCGTACTTCTTCACAAGATGATACGGCATTTCAAAATGTGACAGCGTCACCACCGGCTGAATATTGTATTTTAAGAGTTCATCAAACAGATCATCATAGAACTGCAAACCTTCCTCATTGGGCAGCTCTTCATCTCCATTTGGAAAGATCCTGGTCCATGCGATGGAGGTCCGGAAGCATTTGAATCCCATTTCAGCAAACAATTTGATGTCTTCTTTATAGTGATGGTAAAAATCAACAGCCTCATGATTCGGATAATAATATCCTTCCTTCACTCCATCTGTAATTACACGATCCACTCCATGGGCGCCACCTGTAAGTACATCAACAATACTGACACCCTTTCCGCCTTCCTTCCAGCCGCCTTCTACCTGATGAGCCGCAACTGCGCCTCCCCAGAGAAAATCATCCGGTAATCTGTTCATCATCTGGCCCTCCTGTTCACGCATTTTCATCTTCCTTGAAACCAGCCGCCATCGTCAGAATCATACCAAGCACAAAGGAAACAACAACGGAAATCAAAAGTCCAATAAACGGTGTGGCATATCCTTCTTTGAAATATGCCGGAAGCGTTGCAATTCCCGGCATATTATAGCCCCAGGATACTGCACGAAAACCTCCCGCGATGGCACCGCCTGCAGCACCCGCAATACATCCGCAGATCATAGGTCTTTTCAGCCGCAGATTTACGCCGTAAATTGCCGGCTCCGTAATACCGAAAAGTCCGGTAATTGCCGCTGAAAGAGATACTCCCTTCATATCCTTGTTTTTCGTCTTAAAGAATACACCAAGTGCCGCACCTGCCTGAGAAAATACTGCCGATGCCTGAAGACCTGTAAAGGTATCGTATCCGAGCGATGCATAATTTCCAACCGTAACCGGGGTAATTCCCCAATGCACGCCGAAGATGACCATAACCTCCCACAGACCTCCTACGATCAGTCCTGCCACAATCGGGCTCAATCCATAGAGATAATTATAGATACCGCCAATCGCATTTCCCACGGTACTGCCAAAAGGTCCAAATGCAAGCAGGGTCAGAGGAACCATGATAACAATCGTGAACATGGGTGAAAACAGGTTCCTTACAACAATCGGAAGATACTTATCAAAAAATTTCTGTACATAGGATGCGATCCAGATTGCAAGGATCATCGGAATTACCGAAGAGGTGTAGCTTAACAGCTGTACTCTCATCCCAAGAAAATATACCGGTTCTCCCGCATTTACCATGTTCATATAATCCGGACAGACCAGCGCACATGCAATTACAATCGCCGCATATGTGTTTACATTAAACTTTTTGGACGCCGTCACCGCAATCAGTACCGGCAGGAATGTAAATGCAGTCCATGAAATAAAGTTAAGGATCTGATAAGTGCCTCCCGTAGTGTCAATTACATTCATCGCCACAAATATTCCCAGAATTCCCTGCAGGATACCGCATGCTGCCAGCGTATACAGAAACGGTGCAAAAATAGCAGAAATCACATCTACGATTTTATTAACCAGCCCCACCTTCTGCTTTGTGGCTCCACTCTGTGTCTCATCAATACTCACAAGCCGGAGCACCTGCTCAAACGCATCTTTTACATGATTACCGATAACGACCTGATATTGTCCTCCCGCCTGTACTACTGTGATCACACCCTGGATTCTTTTAACCTTTTCGGAATCCACAATCGATTCATCTTTTAAAATGAACCGTAATCTAGTTGCACAATGGGTCACGTTGGAAATATTTTCATTTCCACCCAGCTCTTTTACCAGCTCCTTCGCAGTTTTCTGATAATCAATTGCCATATCTTTTCTCCTTTAATTTTCATTTTGAGTGCCGGTCACTTTCTGATTTTCATTATACATGGCTTTTCCAAAAATGATAGTACCTGACCGCGCTTAGGCATATGTCCATATCGGAAGGATATTGTTCCCACAAAAAAACAAGGTGTTACAAAACACCCTGTTCATTCACGATTCTTTTATTGAAAGCTCCTGCGTCCCAAAAGCTCCAGCAGATACAGTACCGGAACCTGTGTTGTCACATTGTATTCACCTTTCATCCGATACTCCGGAACATAGTAGGCAAGACTGCAGTCTGCCATCTTTGCCAGTGTGCAGGAAGCCCCATTGGTAATGGTCAGAAGGCGACATTTGTGTTCCCGAAGCCGATCTGCGAAATTGACGATCTCCTGTGTCTCCCCGGACTCTGACAAAACAATGACCACCGTATCCTCCATATCAGCAATCACCGGATAATAGGGATCCTCAATGTACTGACTGTACTTTCCCATATTTGAAAAATATCTGGCTCCATATTTCCCCAGTATCCCCGAGGTCCCGATTCCGATAAAGATAATCCGTCCTGCTTCCCGAAGAAGGTTCTCCGCCTTTTGAAGTTCCTGCTCATATTGCGTAGATGTCACCATCCGCATAAAATAGGTCAGTTCATCCAGATTGTTATCCGCCGCCATCTTTCCCTTATTATTTTTTTCCTCTTTCAAATACAGCTTAAACTGCACGCGGAACTCAGCCCATCCCTCACATCCGCTCTTTTTGCAGAATCTGATAATCGTAGACGTAGACACATGTACCGCATCTGAAAGCTCCCGGACGGTCATATACTGTACTTCTGACTTATGCTCCATAACATATGTATAAATCAGCATCTCCAGATTATTAAAAGACTGTATGATTTCATAACTGAACATGGCTCATCCCCCCTTACAGACCTCCGCCTGCCTTATTTAAACACACTGCGCGCCGCATTTTCCTCCAGCACCCAAAGCTCCTCCATCGTCAGTCCCAGAACCTCTTCTGCCACCTGATACTCCTTTTCCAGCGTGGTATCGGACACTGTCATATTATCTGTATTTATGGTTACGCACAATCCTCTTCGCAGCAGTTCCTTCAAAGGATATTCTCCCTCCACTGCCCTGGTCTGGAAATTGCTGGTGGGGCACACCTCCAGCGGAATCTGATGCTCCTTCAGATAAGCAGCCAGCTCCTCGTCCTCAATACACCGGATTCCATGTCCGATCCTCTTTGCGCCCAACCGCAGCGCCGACCAGATACTCTCTGCTCCGGCTGCCTCTCCCGCATGAATGGTATACGGCACACCAAGCCTTGACGCTTCCTCGAATATCTTCTCATATGCCGCAGTGGGGAACAGAGCTTCTGCGCCTGCCAGATCCGCAGCTACCACACCTCTCCCAAGATATTCCGCTGTGATTCTTATGGTCTCCATATTGACTGCTTCATTATCCGGCATCCTCATACAGCAAAGGATCAGCTTCGCCTCGAACTCCTCATCCTGGATCAGCCCCTTCACCGCCGCTGCTGCGACCTGTTCCTGTGTTAATCCCTTCTGCAGATGCTGCTGCGGCGCAAACCGGATCTCTGCATAGGATAAGCCCTGCGCTTTCAGTCTTCCGCACAGATCTGCCACCGCATCCGTAAGTGCATCCTCCGTCTGCATCACGGAACAGGGCAGACGGAATCTTTCCAGATACTCATTCAGATCCCGGCAGTCCTTTGGTGCCTGCAGATATTCCTTCAGTCCTTCCTCGTCCCAGGCAGGGAGCGTAAGTCCCTGCTTTTTCGCCTGCCGGATAATATAGGCAGGTGATAACGAGCCATCCAGATGTACGTGCAGATCAATTCTCTTTTTCATATGAATCCTCCTTTAGCATTTCAAGAGATCTAACAAAGTAACTTCTCCATTGGGAATATTCGCTGTTCTCTTATATTCCCGAATAGCTGCTTCTGCTGATCCTTCACAAATGCAGGCTTTATATTTTGACAGCTTCATCACAGCCTCCTTATTGAATGGCTGATGCAATTCCCTTTTTCAGTTGAATGTAAGCTTCATATGCAGGTGTGGTGCCCTCAAGAAATCCGCTTTGATAGGCATCACTTTTTTTAATATCGTTTCTTTTTAAAATATGACTGAGATTTTCTACTGTTATCCCATTCCTGTTCCGCACAATATGAATTCCATCATTCCTGTCATACTCATCAAGAAGCTCCGGATAGTGTGTTGTAAATATAAGTGTTCCACCGTTTTTGTTCAATCGGCTGTCCATAAAAAAACGAATCAGACTGGTAACAATTTCTTTGTTAAAATGATTCTCTATTTCATCTACCAAAAGATATCCTCCTGAACGAAGTATATCTTTTACTTCCGAAAAGATCACAATTCCTTTGATTGTTCCGGAAGAAAGATACTGTTCCAGTTCTATTGCATCGTTAAGAAGAATATCCTCCTCTCTCTGAAACTTCAACCGGATAAAAGTTCTTCTTCCATTCCGCTCAAAACATAATCTTTCAATAGTTGGATCAAGAAATCTAATCACTTCAAGCGGTATACTCTCTGAAAACGGTAATATATTCATATTTGTATAAGAAAGAAGACTGCTTACTTTCAATGTATCCTTTAATTCCCGATTTCTTGCAATAATAAAACTAACATCATCCGGAAGAAACGCTTCATTTTCGTTACGAACTGCTACCGGTTCCATATTATAAAAATCCGTAAGATACTTTTTAGATTTTACAATTGAAATAGGTTTCTCCCACAATTTCTCATACGTAATGGAATACAGATATTCTCCGGATTTTGTTCGTTTTGATGTAATACCTGTTTCTAAACAGCATATCTTTTCCCTGGTATCGTAAAAACAAATCCGAAACCGCGTCTTCTCTGTTGCTCCAAGAATCGACTTGGCATCCGTGTGGTTAATTGGTTCATTTCTGATAATATTCAGTGCAAGTTCAATTACTTTAAGAACAGATGTCTTTCCCGATGCATTTATACCAATAAAAGCATTCGCCGAATGCAAATATATATTTTGCGATGCATCAAGTCTGAACAGAATATCTTTATCTTCTTCACCGACACGCTGCTGCGCATAAAACAAAATATCCAATTCTTGTCTGAACAGCGGAAGTCCTTGTGCTGTAATTCGTAGAATTTTCACGGATTCATCCTCCTTAACACGTCATTTCCGTTTTTATTTTCCTCATATTTTCATTATATCCTCAACGCAAGAAATTATCAACGCATTTCTCGTTTTTATTTTCATCAGATATTTTATGTTACTGTCCAATCAGCAGCTTATTTATCTTATCAACTGTACAGATCCTTCCTCTCAGCCCTCTTCCTCTAAAAAAGCCCCGGTTCACTCCGACTACCTTTTCCGGCTGCTCCGATACCATAAGCTGTATCCGAAATCCCTTTTCAAACTCCTCCATTCTCACAAATGGATGCTCCTCCGCTGCCTGAATCTGTATCGTTCCCTTCTGGAAATCCGGATAGCTTCCACGGTACCCCTGTTCTGACAATGTTCGCTCCAGCTCCGCCCGGCATTCTTGCATTCTGCGGTTATTTTCTACGCCATAATCCCTCTGAGGATACCTGCCTGATGCCTGTACCGCCCTTTGGCAGATCAGATCATATAAGGGACCTCTCTCTACATCCATCAGCAGCCGATGCAGCCTCCGTTCCAAAAACGCACAGGGGAAACGCAGATACAGCCGGATCACTGACGCATATGTAGAATCTCCTGCCTCTTTGGCAAGCTCCAGCATACAGCGGCATCCCTCCTCTGTCATCACATATTCCTCCGGAATACACACCTTCGCCGGATAATAACGACAAAAGGGAGTAAAGTCCATCAACGGGATCAGCGCAAGCTCTTCCTCATTGCACACCTCTTCACCAAGGAACAGATACTTATCCTGCATGGTACCGATCATATAGACAAGCCTGCGCCACTGTTCAGCGCCTTCCTCCCAGAAATGACCGATGGTATGAAACTGATAACAATTCAGTTCTCTGTGAACCTCCGAGAACCACAGGGTACAGGTATTCTCTATACCCTGACGGATAATTAACCCCTGACTTCCCTCCCGATTCACTAAGCTGCCGCTGGTCGCCTCTTCCATTTCCGCTCTGAATTCTCCCTGCATGACCGCCCCGGTAAATACCAGGTAACATTCCAGCGCATCATTCATCATATATGGAACATCGTAGATATCCCCTGCACCCTCGCGCCGCCGGATCTCAAATACATGGTTCACAAACAGCTCGTCCAGCATGGAAGTTATGTTGTTTGTCTCCTTCAAAGCTTCTCCTCCTTGACTGCTAATCCTAATTCTTCATGAAAATATGACAAAGATGAGAAAGCATATCTACGGCAAAATTCCTTCAAATGAAGCTTTCTTTTT
>JAHABX010000043.1 GCA_018376135.1 Clostridiales bacterium
GTGATTTACATTGTAAATCAACGAATTCCGAATGTTTGCAGGATTGCGGGAATTGCGCAGCAATGAAGCAATCCGTGGTATCGTGTCAGGGTCAAAATACCTTTTGACCCCAACATCATTATATTGATCTTCGTGCTATTCTTCGTTGTTTAATTTTTCATTTAAAGCTTTTGTACTCCGTCGAATAAGATACAGTAGTTTATCTACAAATTCATCAGGAAGAATACAATTTTTATCCAGCAGCCATCTCTCAAATGTGCAAACAGCCGCATCGGTAAAGAAATTAAGCTCAAAGTCATCTACACTGTCACCAACCAGATAATAAGAAATTCTGTACCTCAAAATTGGTATAATACATTCCCGAAAGTGATCAGAAAACGAGTTTTGACCTTCGATCTTCAGTGCCTTACGATAGAAATTTCTATTGTCATAAAAGTATTTGCATACATTCCGCAGTTCGCTTATATGCTGCTCCAATTCGCACGAACTTGAGAAAGTCTGAACATACGCGATAATCTCTGTATCAAATATCCAGTTAAGCAGATCATATTTATCCCTAAAATGATAGTAAAAGCTCTTACGACTCATATCACACCGCTCACAGATATGCGCAATCTGTATTTTGTCAAAGGGAATCTCCTCCATCAATTCTCGTAATGCAGCTGCAAGTGCACGTTTGGTTATATTAGAATCGGCCATGGTGCTTTCCCTCCTTACTGCTACGCTGCCTACTCCCTTATTTATGTATAAGAGTATCAGAGAAATGATATTTTATCAAACCCCAAAGTTCAAATACTTTTGGACAAAAAAGACTTAATGTCCCAAAAGGTAACAACTTGAGCATCAAGAGGAAAATTAGGACGCAGGCTTTTTTATGCCCCAAGATTTTTTATAGGGACAGTAATATAATATGCGCATAATTAAGTGACAGGAGGATTTTAAAATGACAGCATATAGTGAAGATGCTCTAAAAGTTGTATGCTCTCTTGATTCTGATGTAACAGCTGGGCTTACAGACCGCCAGGTACGGGAAAAGCAGGCGCAGCATGGAGAGAACAAGCTGCGGGAGCAGAAAAAGAAAACCTCTCTGCAAAGATTTGCAGAACAGTTTAAGGATGTAATGATCCTCATTTTGATTGCAGCAGCAATCATTTCCTTTGTGATCGCCTGTATTGAAGGCGAACCGAAGGAATTTTTCGAGCCGATTCTGATTTTACTGATTGTAATTCTTAACGCTATTATGGGCGTTATGCAGGAGAGCAAGGCCGAGAAAGCACTGGAAGCTCTGAAAGGTTTATCGGCCCCTCATGCCAGAGTCATCAGAGACGGTGAGGAAAAAGTAATCAATGCATCCGAAGTCGTTCCCGGAGACATTATTCATTTGGAAGCAGGCGATTTTATCCCCGCCGATGCACGTCTGATCCACAGCGTCAGTCTGAAAAGTGAAGAATCGGCTCTTACCGGCGAATCCGTTCCTTCTGAAAAGGATGCAGACATGTGCATTGAGGAAAACGCTCCTCTGGGAGACAGATGCAACATGGTATTCTCCGGATGCAGCATTACCTATGGTACTGCCACAGCCGTGGTCACCGCCACTGGCATGAATACCGAAATGGGCAAAATCGCCAATCTTCTGGATAACGAAACAGAAAGTCAGACACCGCTGCAAAAAAAGCTGGCACAGCTTGGCAAATATCTGGGTATTCTGGCACTGACCGCATGTGCTGTTATTTTTGTAGTCGGCATTGCCAACGGTATTCCCGCCCTGGAAATCTTTATGACTGCTGTTTCTCTGGCAGTGTCCGCTATACCTGAAGGTCTTCCTGCTATCGTGACCATCGTTTTGTCCATTGGTGTTCAGCGTATGGTCAAAAAAAATGCGATCATCCGTCGACTGCCTGCTGTGGAAACCCTGGGCGGAGCATCGGTGATTTGCTCTGACAAGACCGGCACTCTGACACAGAACCGCATGACTCTGGTAAAAGCCTATCTGGACGGAGCCGAAACAACAGAAGATATCTCCACTCAAAACTCTGTCAAAGTCAGGAAACTGCTGACCTTCGGAACGCTGTGCTGTGACGGCAGTGTAGTATTCCACGGGAAAGAAGAGCAGCACATTGGCGATCCTACGGAAACAGCCATTATCCTTGCTGCTCACCGAAACGGAATGCCCAAGGATGCACTGAATCACGAGTATCCCCGTTTAGGTGAAATTCCCTTTGACTCCGACCGAAAGCTAATGAGTACCATTAACCGCATCGACGGCAAAAACATTGTAATCGTCAAAGGTGCATTTGATGTAATGGCCTCCCGTTGTGTGGCCGGCAATTTAGAGAAGGCGGCATTGGTCAACGAAGACATGAGTAAACACGCTCTTCGTGTATTGGCTGTTGGCTGGAAAGAAATTGAATGTATACCGACTGTCCTCACTTCGGAGGAGCTTGAAAACGGTCTGACCTTTATGGGTCTGGTTGGTATGATTGATCCGCCCCGCCCTGAGGCAAAGACAGCAGTTGAAACCTGCCGCAAAGCCGGCATCCGCCCTGTTATGATCACCGGCGACCATGTGGTAACCGCCTCCGCCATCGCCAAAGATCTGGGCATTATGCTTGGCGGTGACCGTGCCGTCACTGGTCCTGAGCTGGATGCCATGACCGATAGTCAGTTGGATGCCTGCGTAGAAAATATCTCCGTCTATGCCCGTGTATCCCCGGAAAATAAAATCCGGATCGTGAAGGCATGGCAGCGCAAAGGGCAGATAGTATCCATGACCGGAGACGGCGTCAACGATGCCCCTGCACTGAAAGCTGCCGATATCGGATGTGCCATGGGCATCACCGGTACTGATGTTGCAAAGGGTGCTGCAGACATGACCCTTACGGATGATAACTTCTCTACTATCGTGGATGCTGTCCGGGAAGGCCGGGGTATCTATGCCAATATCAAAAAAGTAGTCGGTTTCCTGCTGGGTACTAACATTGGCGAGGTAGTTACAGTGTTCACTGCTATGCTGCTGTGGCACAAATCCCCTCTGCTCTCTATGCAGCTTCTGTGGATCAATCTGGTAACCGACAGTCTTCCTGCCATTGCTCTGGGTATGGAACCGGTAGAAGCGGATATTATGGAACGCAGTCCCAAACCAAGGGAAGAAGGTCTGTTTGCTCATGGCTTCGGTATCCGCATCATCCTGCAGGGCATCATGTTCGGCACTCTGGCTCTGATTGCATACTATTGGGGCGAGAGCATGACCGGTCTGGAAGAAGGCGGACAGACCCTGGCATTTATGGTTCTGGCGCTCTCTCAGATCGTTCAGGCATTCAATATGCGCTCGGAACATTCTTTGTTTAAGATTGGTGTATTTACCAACCATAAGCTGAATTGGGCAGCCCTGATCTCCGTTACATTGATACTGCTGGTTCTGTTTACACCACTGTCCACCCTGTTCGGTCTGATCCACCTTTCCGGCAAGCTCTATTTCACCGGTCTGGTACTGGCTCTGATTCCTATCCTTGTAATGGAGCTTTCAAAAGCAGTTGGTCTGATCAAACATCAGCATTGATTTTACTCGAACGGGACTGACAGCCAGAACATTCTTTTAAGTATAAGAAAACCCCGGAAAACCGTATGGTTCCGGGGTTTTCATCGAAAACAATATTTATCTCTGTCCTTCAAACATGTACCGTTCAAAGAGAACGGAATTGCGTGCGTCGATATCCAGCTGTTCTTCAGAGACATTAGATTTCATATTGCGCCAGATATGGATATCCTTTCCAATCTGTCCGCCGGGATGAACGAAGGGTTCCATTACAACCAGTCCATCATACTGAATGTCCCGCAATGCCTCTCCGATTTCACGCCAGGGCATCCTTCCCTGACCGGGGACTCTACGATTACATTCTCCTGTGTGGAAATGACCAAGTAAACTTCCTGCTGATCGAATTGCCCCCGTTATACTGGTCTCTTCAATGTTCATATGAAAGGTATCCAGCATAACCTTTACATTTTCCTTGTCAACCTCTTTCACAAAGCGGATACCTTCTTCTGCCGTATTCAAGAGATGATTCTCAAACCGATTGAGAACCTCCATTCCTAAATTGATTTCATAGGGTTTTGCCATATCCGCCAGAATACGGACTCCTTCCACACTGTATTTCCAATCATCCTCTTTATACACCGGCTTAGTAAAGTCAATAGGCCAGTAAGAATATAAAGCCCCTCCAATAGTATGGATATCCAGCTGTCCCATGACGTCAAAGAGACGTTTGAACCACTCCACTGCATTGGCGCGGACAGCCGGATCAGCGGAACCCATATTATGGTCATAAGATGGACCATAGCCTGCCGTCAACATAATTCCACTGTCTTTTGCGCATTTACGCAGTTCTGCGACCTGTTCCTCCGTGTAATCCGGAAGCGGCTTTGCTCCAATTTCCAGAACATCAAAACCAAGCTTTGCCACCTTATCTATGTAACGTGTATAGTCAGCTTCCCATTCTGTTTCCCAATAAGCATAATAGATTCCGTATTTCATTCTTCCCTCCATTCTGCTGCCTAGAATTTAAGCACAACCTTGAAATCTCCATCTTTTCCGGTAGCTTTGTCAAATGCTTCTTCCCAGTCATCCAGACTGTAGACAGCAGAGACAACTCCATCTGCCTTCAAATCACCATTGGCAAGGTGCTCGATGACGTATGGGAAACAGTAGGGAGATAAGTGTGAGCCCAAAACATCCAGCTCCTTTCCGTCTCCAATAATGCTCCAGTCTACAGTTGTGGGACTTCCAAATACGCTGAACTCCACAAAACGTCCCAGCTTCCGCACCATCTGTAAGCCCTGCTCCACACTGGAGGGATGACCGGTAGCCTCGATATAAATATCACATCCATAACCGCCTGTGAGCTCCTTTACCTTTGCAACCACGTCATCCTTTCCGGGATTCAATACCAGATCTGCTCCAAATTCCTTTGCCTTCTCAAGACGTTCATCCTTCATATCCAGAACAATCAGCTTCTCCGGATTCATTCTTCTTGCATATGTAATCATGCCCAGCCCCAAGGTACCTGCACCGGAAATAACTACCACGTCATCGCCTGTAATCTGCGCTCTGTCCACACAGTGCTTGGAGCAGGCAAACGGTTCAATCAACAGAGCTGTCTCAAGAGGCATTTCATCAGGAACCTTGTGGATCACTGCCGTCTTCGGATAACGCACATACTCTGCCATGCCACCGTTATTCTCCTTCTGGAATCCAAAGGTTGCGTGAGGTTCACACATCCAGTAGCGACCGGACTTACAGAATTTACATTCGCCACAAGGCACAATCTGATCCGCCGTAATTCTTTCTCCAACCTCATATTCCTTTACATTCTTGCCTATTTTTACAATACGTCCCAGAAATTCATGTCCCGGAATGAAGGGCGGTTTTACCCAGGAAGGATTCTTCTCATCCCCCCAAAAGCGCTCTGCGCCATGCATGCATTTCAAATCTCCCGCACAAATTCCGCAGGCCTCTGTCTTGATAATAATATCGTCATCTCCGCACTCCGGTACGGGGAAGTCGTTCACCAGCTTATACTCATCCTTGCTGAAAGCAACCAGGGCTTTCATTGTTTTCGGTAATTCCATTTTTATATCCTCCTTTTTAAACTTCAAGAATTGCTTTCTGCTCAAGCAGCTTTTTTCTCAGTTCCTGTACATCCAGTTCCTCTGGAAGCTTCTCCTGCTGCAATGCCATAGCGGCTGCAGTTCCTGACGCCTGACCAACAGCCATGCAGACATTCATAATTCTGGTTGCTCCAAAGGTAATGGGATCCACGCTGATATCCCTGCCTGCCATCATCAGATTTGGAATATCCTTGGATATCAGGCATCCATAAGGAATCCCAAAAGGCTCTTCAATATTAATTCCTGTGGTATCATCTCCGTTTCCGTTATGGATATCCAGGAAATAGCTGCACAGTCCTATGGTATCCTCCGGTACAAGTCCTTCCAGGCAGTCTTTGTAATTCAGCAGTTTCTTACCCATAATTCTTCGGCTCTCACGTACGCCAATGCATGCGTTAATGGAAGTAAGATAGCAGTT